>NZ_LIUQ01000008.1:67973-113421 GCF_001276715.1 Planktothricoides sp. SR001
CATACCCTGTCAGGTCATCAAGATTTAGTCAGCCGTGTGGCGTTTTCCCCCGATGGCCAGATGATCGCTTCTGGGAGTGGTGACAAGACTATCAAACTTTGGAGTCGAGAGGGAAAATTGCTGCATACTCTGGCAGATGATCAAGGTGAGGTCAACAGTGTGGCCTTTTCCCCCGATGGCCAGATCATCGCTTCTGGGAGTTATGACCAGACCATCAAACTTTGGAGTCACGAGGGAAAATTACTGCATACTCTGGCAGATGATCAAGGTCGGGTCTTTAGTGTGGCGTTTTCCCCCGATGGCCAGACCATCGCTTCTGGGGGTAATGACGGGACCATCAAACTTTGGAGTCGAAAAGGAAAATTACTGCATACCCTGAAAGGTCATCAACGTTCGGTCTTTAGTGTGGCGTTTTCCCCCGATGGCCAGACTGTCGCTTCTGGGAGTGAAAACGCAACCATCAAACTTTGGAGTCGCGAGGGAGAATTACTGGATATCCTGGAAGGTCATCAAGATTCGGTCAATACTGTGGCGTTTGACCCCGATGGCCAGACCTTGGTTTCTGGGAGTCATGACAAGACCATTAAACTCTGGAGTCGCAAGGGAAAATTACTGCATACCCTGGAAGGTCATCAAGAGTTCGTCAGCAGTGTGGCGTTTGACCCCGATGGCCAGACGATCGCTTCTGGGAGTGGTGACAAGACCATTAAACTCTGGAGTCGCAAGGGAAAATTACTGCATACCCTGCAAGGTCATCAAAGTTGGGTCAGCAGTGTGGAGTTTTCCGCCGATGGCCAGACCATCGCTTCTGGGAGTAATGACAAGACCATCAAACTTTGGAGTCGCGAGGGAAAATTACTGCATACCCTGGTAGGTCATCAAGGTTTGGTCCATAGTGTAGCCTTTTCCCCCGATGGCCAGACTCTTGCTTCTGGGAGTCGTAACGGGAAAGTTATTTTATGGAATTTGGATTTAGATGATTTGTTGGTGCATGGGTGCGATTGGGCTAGGGATTATTTGACCTATAGTGCGGAGGTGAGTGAGAGTGACCGGGGTTTGTGTGATGGGGTGGGAAGATAGGGGAGTGTGGGTTTTTTCTTTGTGTCCTCTGTGTCTCTGTGGTTTTATTTTCACCACAAAGGCACAAAGGACACAAAGAGTTAGCGAAGCGTAACGCACCAATACGCGATATGCGGTGGTTTTATTTTCACCACAAAGGCACAAAGGACAAAAAGAGGTTATAGTATCTAGCGAATAAAAAGGTTTAAACCAAGGAAAAAATAAATTATGTCACTAAAGCCACAACAATTTTACAATGCGACGAATCCCGCTAAAACCCTGGATATTTCTAAGCAGGAAGATAAAAGTTATTATGTTGATTTTTCGGCGGTGCGCGGGGGAGAATTGATTGCGGAGTTAAAAGATAAGATTACTTGGAGTGAGGATTTTACTTGTCATTTGTTTACGGGACATATTGGTTGTGGCAAGTCAACAGAGTTATATCGCCTGAAAAGTGAGTTAGAAGCGGAAAATTATCATGTAATCTATTTTGAAGCTACCGATGATTTGGATATGGGTAATGTGGAGGTGAGTGATATTTTGTTGGCGATCGCTCGTCGGACTGCCCAAGAGTTAGAAACCTTGATGAAACAAGCAGAAAGCGGCTGGCAAGGAGTGATGCAAAAGGCCAAAAATCTGCTATTTACCGAAATTAAGCTGGATGTGAAGACTGGGGAAATTCCCGGTGTGGGGAAATTTGAGTTAGGGGTTGATTTTGATAATAATGTCAATGTAGGTTTATCCACGATTATCGGCGAAATTAAAGCCCAATCTCGCAAAAATGCCAATTTACAAGACCGCTTAAGAAATTACCTGGAACCCAAAACCGATGGATTTCTTGATGTTTTAAATAACGGGCTATTTATTCCTATTAATGACACCTTAAAAGCTAATGGCAAAAATGGTTTAGTGATTATAATCGATGGCTTGGATAAGTTAATTAATACAGAAAAAAGTCCAGGGAAAACCCTGCCCGCTTATTTGTTTGGCGATCGCGGCGATCAACTCAGTCGTCTTGCTTGTCATGTGGTTTATACCATGCCTTTGGCCTTGTGTTATTCTGATGAATATACGGTCATCCGACAAAAGTTTAAAAACGACCCCATTATTTTACCGATGATTCGGGTAAAAAACCGGGATGGTGAGGTGGATCAAACCGGAATAAATTTACTTTATCTTATGGTATTATCCCGCGCATTTTCCCAATTAAGTGAAGCGGAAAAACTCACGAAAATTGGGGAAATTTTTGATGGAGAAGAGCCGTTAAAGCAACTTTGTGAAGTCAGCGGCGGTCATGTGCGAAATTTACTGATTATTTTAAATAGTTGGATTATTAAAGAGAAAAAGTTTCCTTTATCCTCTGCCGGTTTAGAGGCAGTGGTGGTGAATCAAGTTGCTGGGCAAACGGCTCAACTTACCCCGGATGAATGGGAGTTATTAAATCGCGTCCACCAGACGAAAGATTCATCGGGCGATCGAGATTTTTCTAAGTTAATTAGAACTTTGTTAGTGTATGAATATCGGGATGAAAAAGGCGCTTGGTATGAGGTGAATCCGATTTTGTTCAGAACGGAGAAAATTCAATAATACCAAAATATCAAATATTTTGATTACAGCAATATGGGCGAAGCATTCCGGCAGGTAGGGGCGAAGCATTCCGGCAGTCAATTTAATATTTTAATCAGTAGGGGCGAATGGCCATTCGCCCATACACTGCAATGCTTCGCCCCTACGATAGAACCGGATTTGGTATAAAAATCCTATAACCAAATTTCCCAACCACCAACAAAAGAATCCCTACCCAACAACAACCAACAACCAACAACCAACAACCAACCATGAACCCCCCAACCACGGCAAATCATCATTTTTGGTTAGCTTTAATGATTGGCAGTTCTCACTTGCATTGGGCTGAGTTCCAGGGGAAAGAATTACTCACCGCTTGGGATACGCCGCATCTTAACCCAGAAATAGTTCAGGAGTTAATTAAAGGCGGTTTTGCCGATGATTTATGGCCGGAAATTTTGCCGGTTCCCCCCTTATCCAGGGGGGCGTCGCTGTGGATCGCTTCAGTGGTGCCAGAACAGACGCAACTTTGGCAAAGATATGCCCAGGCAAAAGCGATCGCTTTGGATGATTTACCGTTAAAAGGACTATATCCAACTTTGGGGATTGACCGGGCTTTAGCTGCGTTGGGGGCTGGGGAAAAATTTGGCTTTCCGGTGTTGGTGGTGGACGCGGGAACTGCTATGACATTTACCGGGGTGAATAGCGATCGCCAGTTAGTTGGCGGGGCAATTTTACCGGGGTTTCGGTTACAGCTAAAATCCTTATGGACGGGAACCGCGAGTTTACCAGATGTGGCAATTCCCCAGGAACTCCCCGATCGCTGGGCGTTAAATACCCCGTCTAGTATTCAAAGTGGCGTGATTTATAGCATTGTGGCGGGAGTGCGCGATTTTATCGCCGCTTGGTGGCAAGATTATCCCCAAAGTCAAATCGTGGTGACGGGAGGCGGTGGGCCCGGTTTGCTGGCTTATCTGCGATCGCGTGATTCGGCGATCGCGGATCGCGCCATTTTTGACCCGCATTTAGTCTTTTGGGGGATGGAAATGATTGTTAATGGTTGATTGTTAATGGTTGATTGTTGATGGTTGATTGTTGATTGTTGATGGTTGATGGTTATTCGTTATTCGTTGCCTGAGTCAAAGAACAAACAACAAACAACCAACAACCAACAACCAACAACCAACAACAATTCTATGCTGGCAAAAACTGCTGAATTGCCTCAGCGACGCGATCGGGCAAAGTTTCCGCCAGAGATCCATCGGCTTCGGGGATGATTTTGAGTTCTGCTTGAGGACAAAGACTGGCATAAGCGCGAGATATTTCCAGGGTCTGCGGTTTGTCGCGATCGCCACATAAAACCAAAACCGGGGTTTTCAGAGAATTCAACCGATCTTGTAAAAATTCCGCCTCAATTTCCGCCCGACGACGTTGAAATATTAGCTTGGTGGTGGGGTCTGTAGCTTGATTCAGGGCTAATTTTTGCAGCCACCGTTGTAGGGGCAAGTCCCAAGGCAATTGGTTGACTAACTTAGAAAGCGATCGCCACAACCAAGAGGCGATCGCCTTTCTCTGTTGTTGCCAATATTGCTGCTGCCAATTTTTCTGCCAATCGTCAGTCAATACCCCTTCTGGGGACAACAAGACCAAACCACTTACCCGTTCTAGATGCTTCAGGGCATAACTTGCCGCCACCCAAGCCCCCAGAGAATGACCGACGAGATATATTTTGGAGAGATTCAAGCTATCGAGATACTCTTCGAGAGATTCCACATGGAGGGTGATCGAATAGTGAATATCTATCGCTTCCGACTCCCCAAACCCCCATAAATCTGGTGCAAAGCATTGGGATTGACGGCTTAACTGTTGCATCACTGGCAACCATTGGCTGCTGTCTTTCCCGGAACCATGCAAAAATACTATCGGGGATCCTTGGCCAACTTCTCGCCAAAATAATAGCCCCTGAGACAACTTAATTCGAGAATTACGAACTGGTAGCGGCATTGACACTCGATAGATAAAATAAATGATTTCGCGCCAAATCAATCATAGTGGGTTAAAGTGGACAGAGCAATGGGATTGTAATAATTAGAAATCAATTCTACAGAGTCCGTGTTCTCATCCCTACCAAATAAAGGAACTCACTCCTGTAACCCGCTTGTTAATCAAGCAAGTGAATCAAGCAAATTTTAAGTCAAGCTAGTTTTCCCATTGATATAATCTTGCAAAATGCGATCGAAATCGTGAGACAGTTCACCGAAAGGTAACTCATTCACAGGGAATGCTTTGACTTCGGTAATCTCAATCTGATCATCAATGTTAAACTCACCTTGAACCTCGGCAGCCACAATCACACAAATTGAATGAAATCTGGGGTCGCGGTCTACTTCTGAATAAACCCCAACTAAGCGATTAATTTTAACTAACTCTAAACCCGTTTCTTCTAATAATTCTCTTTTAACGGTATCGGGAATATTTTCCCCCCAGTCAACCATGCCGCCAGGACAAGCCCACTGGCCATTATCTCGCCGTTTTACTAAAACAATTTGCCCATCGGCTAACACGGGAATTACACAAGTTCCGGTGATGGGATGGCGCAATAATAGTTTAATCGTTGATTTAGCAAATCGCAATAAATTTTTCATATCTTAACTTTATAAACTAATTATCAACTAAAAAATAGGGAGATTCTGGAGCAAGGGAAACCCTCTAGCGAAGGCAGGCACCTCTGCACCTCTGCCCCTCTGCCCCTCTGCACCCCTACAAACATTTAAGCAATGAGTTCTTGCAAAATTTCTACCCCATGAGTTTCGGGTTTAACTTTACGATAAATTTTTTCGATTTTACCATCAGGGGCGATCGCAAATGTATGACGATATACGCCCATATATTCTTTGCCCATAAATTTTTTTAATCCATAACTCCCATACAGGGTTGCCACCGTTCCGTCCGGATCGCAAAGCAAAGGAAATGGTAATTGATGCTTCCTGATAAACTTTTGGTGTGATTTTCCATCATCGGTACTCACCCCTAGGATTACTATATTATGAGATTGGTAATCTGGGTATGCATCTCGAAAACTGCAAGCTTCTTTGGTGCATCCTGGGGTGTTATCCCGTGGATAGAAATATAAAATCACCCGACTGCCGCGAAAATCCGATAGAGAAACCGAGTTGCCATTGGCATCGGCTAAAGTAAAGTCAGGGGCAATATCTCCAATTTGTAAAGTCATTTCTCCATTTTGAATAGCGATCGCCCATTATATCGATATATCGATCGATTTTGCCACTTTTCACTTGCCACTTGCCATTTACCACTTATCCCTTATCCCTTTTCCCTCGTACATATCAGAGAGAACCTCACAAAGTAAATTTTGAACTTGACAAAAGTCGAACTTAGTGCATAACCGCGATCGCCAGAATTTTGTCCTCGCCAGATTCCCTTTTTTCAGAAAATCTGTTTTTATAGGTAAAAATTCTGGTGAAGTGATGTGAACACAATTCCTCCTCTTGACCTATCGCGGCAATATCAAACCATTGCCGCAGAGATAGAATCCGCTGTATTACAGGTGATGGCATCGGGTCGCTATATTGGCGGTCAGACGGTGCAAGATTTTGAGCAGCAGTTTGCCCAATATATTGGCACCGCTGAATGTGTCTCCTGTGCCAATGGCACCGATGCCCTTTATTTGGCGTTGCGGGCTTTAGATATCGGCCTTGGAGATGAGGTGATTACCAGTCCGTTCACGTTTATGGCCACCGCTGAAACCATTAGTTTGGTTGGGGCAACCCCAGTTTTTGTAGATATCGAGGCTGAGACATTTAATTTAGATGCGTCAAAAGTCCCCAGCGCCATTACGGAGAAAACGCGGGCGATCGTTCCGGTGCATTTGTTTGGTCAGCCGGTGGATATGACCCAGTTGATGGCGATCGCCTCAACTCATGGTTTAGCGGTAATCGAAGATGTCGCCCAAGCCGCAGGGAGCGAATGGGCGGGACAAAAAACTGGTAGCATTGGCCATCTTGGGTGTTTTAGTTTTTTCCCCACCAAAAATTTAGGGGCTTTTGGGGATGGGGGCGCCGTCACCACCAACGATCCAACTCTGGCGGCGAAAATGCGCGTCCTTAAAGATCATGGGGCAACTCAACGGTATTATCACGAAAAAATTGGCATCAATAGTCGTTTGGATGCCTTGCAAGCGGCAATACTACAAATTAAACTGCCCTATTTAGATTCCTGGAACGATCGCCGTCGTGCCGTGGCTGCGGATTATCATCAGCGATTGGCTGATTTGCCTGGGGTAATTCTGCCTCAAGAAACTCCCGGTAGTCGGGCGGTTTGGAATCAATACACGATTCGGGTCAAAAGTCAAGAATTAACGGAAAACAATCCAGCAGAAAATCAGCGCGATTCCCTGCGCCAAGAACTGCAAAACCAAGGCATTAGCTCAACGGTCTATTATCCATTCCCTTTGCATTTGCAGCCGGTTTATCAGCACTTGGGCTATCAAATGGGTCAGTTGCCCTGGGTGGAGAAGATATGTCAAGAGGTTTTATCCCTGCCCATGTTTCCTGAACTCTCCCTAGGAGAAATCGAGTCAGTGGTAAATGGATTAAAGAATTCTTTATCCCGATCCCAAGCCCGATCCTAACCATGACGGAAACTATTCCTTGACAAGAGTGAAACTTACTGAATTTTGTCGAAATATATACTTTTGTGTAGTATAATTAAGAAAAGCATAAACACTGATATAAATTTGGGCGGGCTAAAAAAATCTCTTAATCAATGCCATATAGCATTTTTGTGAGGCGTTTTTCGGGGATTGGCTGCACCAAAAGCCTGAAAATACATAGACCGCCGCCTGTGTCCAAAAGTTAACATTCTGATCATTGAGGCCAATAAAAGCGTGAGTCAGCATCAACTCGCTCTGTTAAAACAGTACGATCCCCAAGCGATCGCCGACTACTACCGCTACCGTCCTTGGGAAGCCTTATGGCGTTCTTTGCGGATTATTTTTTCTTTTCTGGGATGGCTTCTGGCAATCCTCTTAGACCAATGGACGGGTCAAGTTGAGAAAAGCAAATTAAAACGAGCCAGTAAACTGAGGGAAATCCTCACAAAACTTGGCCCGACATTTATCAAAGTCGGTCAAGCTTTATCGACTCGACCAGACTTAATTCGGAAAGACTTTTTAGAAGAATTAGTCAAGTTACAAGACCAGTTGCCACCCTTTGACAATGCGATCGCCTTCAGAATCATTGAAAAACAACTAGACCGCACCGTCGAAGAAATCTATCAAGAAATTTCCCCGCAACCCGTAGCCGCAGCGAGTCTAGGGCAAGTTTACAAAGCCCGGTTACGGGATAACGGCGATATGGTGGCGGTGAAAGTACAGCGCCCTAATTTAAAACCCATTCTCACCTTGGACTTATATTTAATGCGCTTAGGGGCGAAATGGTTAGCTCCGTGGTTGCCATTAAATTTAGGCCATGACTTAACCCTAATTGTGGATGAATTCGGCATCAAACTGTTTGAAGAAGTTGATTATGCCAATGAAGCTCGCAATGCGGAAAAATTTGCCCTGAATTTCCAAAATAATCCCCAAGTTAAAGTTCCCAAAATTTACTGGCGTTACAGTAGCGATAATGTTTTAACCCTGGAGTGGATTAACGGTTATAAACTCACCGGCACTCAACATTTAGAAGAAGCCGGAATTAATACCAATGCGATCGTGGAAATTGGTGTCACCACTGGTTTGCAACAGTTATTAGAATTTGGCTTTTTCCATGCTGACCCCCATCCGGGAAATCTCTTTGCCACCACCGATGGTCAAATGGCCTATATTGATTTCGGCATGATGGATCAGCTAGATGAAACCACCAAAGAAACTCTAGTAGATGCGGTGGTACATCTAATCAATAAAGACTATACGGACTTAGCCAAAGATTTTGTCAAGTTAGGCTTTCTAACTCCCGATA
Source organism: Planktothricoides sp. SR001 (assembly GCF_001276715.1). Classification (GTDB taxonomy): domain Bacteria; phylum Cyanobacteriota; class Cyanobacteriia; order Cyanobacteriales; family Laspinemataceae; genus Planktothricoides; species Planktothricoides raciborskii. Next base: position 76,577 of record NZ_LIUQ01000008.1, read on the forward strand.
TTGATATTACGCCGATTATCCCCGCTCTGGAAGATGTGCTCGGAGATATTATGGGCAAAAGTGTCCGGGATTTTAACTTTAAAACCGTGACCGATCGCTTCTCGGAATTGATGTTTGAATATCCTTTCCGGGTTCCTGCCAAATTTGCCTTAATTATTCGTTCTGTCGTCACCCAAGAAGGATTAGCCCTCAGCGTCGATCCGAATTTTAAAATCGTCGATATCGGCTATCCTTATATAGCCCGACGACTGCTGAAAGGTGAGTCACCCCAGTTACGCCGAAGACTGCTGGAAGTGCTATTTAAAGATGGCAAATTCCAGTGGCAGCGTCTGGAAAATATGATTACCATCGCTCGTTCTGATGGCAACTTTGACATTTTGCCCACTGCGGGACTGGGTTTGCAATACCTCATGTCTGAAGAGGGCGAATTTCTCCGCCGTCAGCTATTGTTGGCTTTGATTGAAGATGACCGACTGCATACGGAAGAAGTTAAACGGATTTGGGAGTTGGTTAAAGATGATATCAAACCCAATCAACTGTTTAATGCCGCGATGGATGCGTTGGCGAATTTTTCCCGACAAAGCGCGGCGGCATTTATGCCCGCTGTGGCGGCTTTGACTACGGAAAAATAATTTTGTTGATTGTTGGTGGTTGATTGTTGGTGGTTGATTGTTGGTGGTTGATTGTTGGTGGTTGATTGTTGGTGGTTGTTAGTTAGCGAGATGTCTGTCAAATAACAAACAAAAATCAACAATGAACAATCAACAATCAACAATCAACAGTTAACATTAGAATCAAATCTGATTCTGTTTTGATCCTGTAAATAAAGGAGTAACTTTCCCGGTGTATTTAGACCCCCCCTATTTTTTAGTATTTGCCAGTTTGTTTGCTGGAGTGACATCAGGTCTTGCATTTAAAGCGACGTTGGAACTGATGGTACGCAACTGGTCGCGCGATCGCAGCATTAACCTAATCGAAGAAGTGAATAAGTTAGAACTACAATTGCCTTTTTTTGGCATCTCGATCGGCATATGTGTTTTTCTTGCTTCTGGTCTACAAATCTTTACCTTTCCTGTAGATATCTCTTATGCTTTTTCCATTCCCATGACCCTGGCCACCAGTGGCTTGGTTTGGTGGCAGTTAGGTAAACTATTAGGACAGTTAATGCGGGGCGGTTCCCAGGCGATCGATTTAGACGCCTTATTCTAAATTATTCATAAATTAAAGCAACCCGGTTTCTTGAAGAAACCGGGTTTTTTTCTCTCTAGTCTCTCCGGCTTTTGACATAAGCTTTCACTACTGGCTGCATAGAAAAAACGGTTTCTTTGGCTTCATCCCGTTTTTCAATTAAGCAACGACGGCTTAAAGATTGCATGGCTTTTAATAAATCCGAGGGAGATAATTTGGTTGACTTTTGCAATTGAGCCAGGGAAACCGGCGTCGTTGCATTCGCTAAAGCGGCGATCGCCACTTTTTCCACATCCGATAAGCGCTGAAACATGGGATCTAAAACGGCAATTAAATCCTCGCTTAAAAATAGCGTATCGTAGGTTAAAAATTCCCCAACTCTACCGCCAAATAAATCATTGATGGTGGCGGCAATTAATTTCAGCCATAAAGGGTGGTCCCCGTAAAGAGCGATCGCCTCGTCCCATTTGTCCTCATCTTTTAAACCTTTTTCTCGGAAAATTTCCCTTGCGGCCTGTCCCAAGCCATTCAATTGCAGCGATCGCACTGGGGCAGTTTCTCCCTCTAATTTAGTCACGGATCTAGGTTTTTCCCAGCCCAGCAGCAGCAAGCAACTGTTATGGGATAATTCGGCGATTTGCTCAAAAAATAAGCCATAATTTTCCCAGCCCGGTTGATACTCAGCGGCTAATTCTTTGTTACTGAAAATCATCTGCACATCATCGAGTATCACCAAACAGCGATCGGAGCGAAAATAATCAAGCAAGGTGGCTGAATTATTCTTCAATTCTTCTGTAAATGCAGGATTATTTGTATTATTATTTGTATTTAGAAATTGAATGATATTAGCTTGCAATTGTGCCAGGGTGGGAGCCGTATTCAAGCTGCGCCAGATAATATAATCAAACTTATCTTGAATCTGTGCTACAAGCTGAACAGCGAGAGCAGTTTTGCCAATACCACTCAATCCGAATATGGCAATTAGTCGGCTGCGATCTGTTAAAAACCACTGGTTGAGGGTGGCCAGTTCCGGTGTGCGATTGTAGAATCTAAATATTTCCGGAGCGTCCCTTAAATCAATTTGAGTTTGTCTGGGACTTGGTTGAGAGTTTTGGGGTGATTTAGAGGGTGATGGCACTTTGGAATTATGTATTTTTTCCCCGCATATATTAATATTGCCAAATTGATTGCCAATTTGAACAAAATCACTTGAAATATTTGAGATGTGGAATCTCTCGGCTATAGCCCGAAAATTAAGTTTATGAATATCTTCTCCCAACACCTCTGATAACATATGCCATAATTTCGCCGCTTTCTTCTTAACGTGAATTTCGCTGCATTTGTAGTTTTCAGCTATTTCTGGATATTTTTGTCCCTGCCAAGTTCCTTGCAGGATAGTTGCTTGCAGAGAATCCAGGTGTTCCCCAGTCTTGGCGAATATTTGCTCATCTGTCCATTTTAAGACTTCCTGAAAGTCCATAGATTTTTTTTGGGAGTGCTGGTGAGGGTAGGACGATCATACTGTAACATACTTTGTCATACCTATGTCACTAAATTATACTTTTTATTTTTATTAAATTTGATCGCAATTTATACTTAATTATACTTTAATATACTGAAAATATTATAGTTTTCCGCTAAAATCGTCTGGACAACATCATTGGGTAAGAAAAACAACCTTGTTATATAGCGGTTTTAATTTTTATGAGTGATTCGAGATACAAAAACCCGGTTTCTCTGAAAACCGGGTTTTTTGGTTGCCAATCATCCTAAACAAAACCGCTGGATATTCTTAGCCGATCGATTAGTTAAATTCATCTTGCCATGACGATAGTCAAAAATTTAAATCCAGATCCGCATGGTGGAGGATACACATTTGTCAGCGTGCTGCTGCAACTGCGGCAAAAAATCCCTAAACCTCACAACACACCTGAATTGAAGGCCATAATCTCAAAAGGTTTAAGAATTGCCCAAGAGACTGATGAGGAATACCAAAAACATGGCACTTTTCTCAGATTAAGAGTCTATCTAATTTACCAAATAACTTTTGAATTATGGTCATATCAGCATCAAATGCTGCTCAAAAATATTGACCGAGTAAGGGATCCGAAATTAGAAGATTATGACCTGGTAAATTCTCATCAAGAATTGGCAATTAATATATTTGATACTTTGGCGAATATAGCTAATATCGAAAACCCCGGTTCAATCAGAAATGATTTCTTGGCGGGATGGGCAGCAACCATTCAGCAATTAGGCAATATGTTTGGGTATCTGCCAAAACCTATGTCAGATTGGAATATTCAAACCATATCTGGCAACCGACTCTATGCGATCATAGCTACTTTTTGTTTTGTTGTCGCCTTGTTGATTGCGACTTTAATACTCATGGGTTGAAATTAAATGAGAGACAAAGAAATAATCCCAATCTTAATTACTGGATTTGCGATCGGCATGATTTGGGACGGAGTGACAACATTTTTGGGAGTAGTTTCGATAGTGGCTGGCCCAGAATTTACTCTGTCTCTGAATATGAATGCTAACAGCTTTGGCGTCTACGGCATTGCTTTTGTGGGAGCCGTTATTGTGTTCTGTTTCAATTTAATCACGATAAATGTTTGGGAAGAAGCCAGCGAAGGACGCTGGATTTTAGCAGCACCTTGGCTATTGTGTATAGTTTTTGACTTTTTCACATCTCTGGCAGGAAATTATCGATTTATCCTTCCCGGTAGACAAAGTGAAATTGCTGTTATAGGAGTGATCTGGTTTATTACTCTACTGACTACTATCAGTCCGATGAGCGTTCGCTATTTAGTTAAGGAATATAGCGAATATTGAATTAGCCGATTAGCCAGGGAGACGAATTTATCTGATATTTTCCCGGACAATGGGCTGGGGAGTTCTAACTTAATTACCCTCTAGGAAAGAAACCGGGTTTCAAAGATAACTTTTGTATGCCAACAATATTTGTCAATAGACCCGGTTTCTGATTTCCTGCAAAGAGTCAAAAAACCGGGTTTTTGATCGGGTTTCAAGAGACAAGGTGGCGGCGGTTCTCCCTTAAATTCATTCTAAGTAATATCAATAAATAGGAGTTAAAGTCATGCAAGGCATTACAATTACTGACCAAACTACTGATGGTTTCCTAGGGGTGAACCTGATAGATATTCTCCAGGCGATCGCCCCCTTTTAACCAGCAAGTAGCAAATCAGCCACCTAGAATGTCTGGGAAAAACAGCGGAAAAAATCAAATTGCCGATGCTCAAGAATTGATATCCGGGGAATTGATATCCGGGGAATTATTATTACAATTAGCAGCAGACATTACTCAAGTAATTGACGGAAAATTTGCCGGCTACCGCATCAATGAAATTCAGCCCTGGTTAATCATCACCGCCGTAGATAGCAGTGCCTACGATGTTGAAACCGTAGATGAAAAAATTCTGAGTCAAGTTCGGCAGCAATTTCAACAAGTTTAGGAAAATGTGGTACTCAAATCTACATCGTCAAGGTTAGCTCCCTCCAAATTCGCCCATTGTAAATTCGCCTTAGTCAAATCGGCCTTTCTCAAATCCGCTTTGCTCAAATTAGCTCCTCTGAGATCCGCTCTAGTCAAATCCACCCCTCTGAGATCCGCTTCACTTAAATTTACCTGATTTAAACTAGCACCTGTTAAATCCGCTTCTCGCAAATCGGCCAATCGTAAATTTGCGCCTCGGAGGTCAACTCTTGTCAAATCAACCCATCGTAAATCTGCTTGACTCAAATCTACCTGACTTAAATTTGCCCCAATCAAATCAGCCCATCTGAGATCGGCATTTTTCAGATTCGCATTTTCTAGAGAAGCTTTTCTTAAATTCGCTTTAGTGAGGTCAGCATCTAACAGCAAAATCTTATTTAAATTTGCATTATTTAAATTAGCTCCCCGTAAATCTGCCCCACTCAAATCTACCCCAGCTAAGTTGACTTCTAACAAAGAAACATTAGGGGCAATTTTATAAGCACCGAACAATGCCAGATCGATCCCATCAGACACTTGTGTTTTAATATCATAGACCGCCTTTTGCAGGTTAATTCCTTTCAGATTCGCCTCTCGCAAATCGGCGCCACTCAAGTTAGCTCGGAATAGATTCACGGCTTCCAGATTGCAGGCAATTAATTTAGCGTTCCTTAAGTTGGCACCCCGTAAATCCGATCGCTTCAGGTTCACTTCACTAAGATCCACTCCACTCAGGTTCACTTGTGGCAACGAGATATTAGAAGTAATCCAGTAAGCACCGGCTTTTTGGGCGTCGAAGCCTTCAATAAAACGAGTTCTCAGATCGTAAACTGCCCGTTGCAAAATCGTGCCTCGGAGATCCGCCTCACTTAAGTCAGCCCCACTCAGATTAGCTCCACTGAGGTTCGCCCCACTCAGATTGGCACTAATTAAGGTCGCCGATCGCAAATTCACCCCTCGGAGATCCGCATCACTCAGGTCTGCACCCAAAAGCTTTGCGCCCCGCAAATTTGCCTCAGTTAATTTACTATCACTTAAGTTAGCAATATTCAGGTTACATTCAGTCAAAATCGCCCCACTCAAGTTAGCACCCGTCAGGTTTGCGCCAATCATATCGGCATAGCTGATGCAGGCTTCACTTAAGTCAGCGCCACTGAGATCGGCATCCCTAAGATATGCACCTCTGAGATACGCTCCTCGGAGGTCTTCTTTTTTTAGGTCTGCCACTTCAATGTGGAGGGGTTTTAATTCGTTGCCAATTGGGTCTTTGCTGGTCAAAATGCAACTACAAAAAATTTCTAGCTATACTTTCTGGCTGGCCGATCGATTCTAGCAATGGATGCTCCGCTAATCGTCATTTGTCCATTTTCCCTGAAGGTGAAATTGATTGATGACACATATGATAGCATTTTTGCCCTCTGATGGTGAATCATTTAACCATCGATGATGGGTTTTACCTTTGATTTCAGCAGAGGATTGCCGAAACAAATTGGCTGATTTATTTTTATAGATCGGCTTTTTTGGGTTATGATTTTCTAAGAATCACCATCCGGTTTAATTAAGGAATAATAGATGAATATAGATGAATTTGAATGGCAGTTTTTTTTCCAAATTAAACCAGAAATAGAAACGTATTTAAACGTATTTATAAGATTTGCACTCGCCAGAAATAACGAAAATCATAGATTTGGTTTAATTATCAAATATATGACTGCTACTACATTTTTTGTAAAAAAAATTTCAGCATTTTTTTTATGTTACTACCCAGATTTTTTGATTCAACGATTTGGGGGCTTGTTTCCGGTTTTGGCTCGTTGAGATATCGGTAATGTTCCCAAATATCCCAGTAGGGACAACCTGGTTCAATTCTAATCCCCGCCCAGTGGAGGTACTGCAAAGGTTGACCAATTTTTCCATCAATCAGTTGATTTCCTTGGCGTTGGAAATGGCGACTGCCCGCCCAACTTCCGGGGGCACCACCAGGACGCCGCACAAGATTAAACCGCCGTTTGACTAGCTTTAAAATCATATAATTAATAATCGGTTGATCGGATGTTTTTTGGGAAAAATCAAAATATTCTGGATGGGCAGCACATTCTCGAAAAGTTTCGGATAAATCTTGTTCGGTGATTAAGCATTTTTTTGCCGCCCACCAGCCACAATTAAACAAATCTTGTAAATCGGTTTGGGCGAACACCTGATTTTCAATCACCGCTGGAGTAAATACATTGGTGATGCCGCCTAAATGTTGATAGTCACAACAGAGAAAGTCACAGTCGGATAAGTAATTTAAACAGTCAATGATTTTCTCAAACACTACAATATCGGTATCCAGGTATAAAAATTCATCAAAGGGTCCAAACCAACAGGCTTGTTTTCTAAATTGATTCGGTCGAGCAAAGAAATTTTCGCCAAAAATTTGTTGTAAGTTTTTGGATAGGCGATCGATAAAAGCTAAATCTGGGTAAATTTGCACCCCATAGTCTTTTTCCAGCCGTGCGGCTACGGTTTGATACTTATCATCGTAAGGAATCAAAATAATTGGCGTTTCACTATCGTAAGCTCGGATACTATTCAGTAAGGCGATCGCCTGATCCATTACCCGGTCATTTGCCGTAATATAAATGCCACGAGTCATTGAGCAATCCTCATTTAATCATTGGTGGGTGGTGGAAACCATCGGTGGACAGTTTTATTGTAGGGTATATTTTAGGCTACTGTGTCTAGGGGATGGGGGTTACGCTCATTTTATATAAAGAAATTTTTACTTTTAAGTGTTCAGTAAGGTTTTAGCGAATAATGATTCAATCTTTCCCCAGAATACCCCAGAATAATGTTAGATAAACTAACCAAATCTGCTTTGATTTTAGTTAACCCTAGTTAACCCTTGGGCAATTAAAATTCAGCGGTTCGGGCAGCAATAAGCGCGATCGCTGTTCGTGGGATATTCCGATCATAGACCAACCCTGGGAAAGTAATTATAGGGGCGATCGCATTTTCTCTGATAAATTTGGTCTGATAAATTTTCTCTGATAAATTTTGTCCGATAAATTTGGTCTGATAAATTGCGATCGATGCCATAATATCTCACCTGAGATTCAGGGTCAAGATTAATTGTACATTCAACTGGATAAGTTTTGTCCCAATAATAGGCGGTATCATGGTCATCCCAAAACTCTCCGATCTCTTAATAAGAAATAGCATTGAAAATAGAGGCTTCGGCATTGGTCATTTTCCTCGCAGATAATATTAAGGCATTGCCATCTTCCTTATAGATGAAGAAAACAATCAAGTATCGTCCACTGTCTGTTTGACCATAAGCGGCATAGACGTTTTCATTCTGACGGTTTCCTTTTTCATGCTTATCGTATAAGTGAAAACCGCAGTAAAACTTCTATTACCTCGTATTCTTGGACATTGTGCTTGCGATCGAGTTTCTCAACTATTTTATCCAGGAAGATTAAATCAAAGATTTCCAAATAAATTTGAACTCCTGTCTCCTGTCTTGATGCTTGTCATCCCCGATCTATTATAACCCACTTATGAGAATCGTCTCAAGCTGACTCGTCTGCACGATCGCCTCTGAAAGATATTCTAGATGCTGCTACATCCGCTGCCAGATCCGCTATCCACTGCAATATATTGATTGGTGAGCGCTCACTTACCTAAAACTATCAGCAACTTTCTTGCAACTCCGATGCAGCAAAGCATTATTCGACCTCAAAATAAATTTGATATTTTATTTAACAATTCGCAAACAATCTTTATAAATTCAAATATTTTTTTACATTTATTTGATTCGTTTTTGTGGTAATCGTTTCAGGGTTTTTCCCAAAAGTTTAGAATCGAAATCATCTTAAAAAATGACTGAAATCACACTGAGGAAAGTTTAACAGAGCTAGATTGAGTATAAATACTGAAGACTCAATTCAAGGTGCAATTATGAACTTGAAACTTTCTACCCTGGCAGCTATTGTTTCCGCTGGAATTGCGATGGGAGTCTCCCTGCCAGCCAAAGCCGCAACGTTTGTCTTTTCCGATTCGGTGTTTAACGATCAAGATTGGACGGTAATTTCTCGTTCTTCTGGAACAGGTGGCAGTGTATCTGTTAACCACATTGGTGGAACCTCCTCTGGATATCGGCAGATTAATCAGACTGTTAATCGAGGAAGTTCCAGTCAGAATGGTTCAATTTCTAGCACACATTTGTGGGTTGGAGCCACATACAATCCTCAAACTTAAGGAGCAATTGAGTCAATTGACTATTTAGAGTTTGCGTTTACTAACCGGGGATCTCAAGGTCAGGGATCTGGACTTATTTTAGTGCAAGACGGCAATACTTATTTAGCAGCTTATCATTATATTCCGGAACGGAACTGGACACAGAAATCATATACTGGTTTAGAAGCATCAGATTTTAGCTTGGCTTTTGCTGACGGTAATGTCAATAATCTTCATCCAGATTTTACAAAAAATGGATCGGAAATCACCTGGGGTTTCTTCCGCGCCAACAGTAGCTGTCGCAATTGTTCAGGCTATACTGTTGTAGGCGGTATTGATGATTGGAGCGTGACGGTACATACAGCCGATCCAGTCCCCGAACCCTCTTCAATTTTAGGCGCTATAGCTGGTGGTACATTTGGCATCCGCTTTTTTAGAAAAAAACGCTCTCTCCTTAACAATTAAGACTAATAGACCTCTTGCAAAATAAATATTTCGCTCCCCCGAACCCCCCTTAAAACCGCCATCGGCTTTTAGGAATTTTGCACTCTTGTCTAATACATATTACTATCGGGCTTGCCTCTTAGACTGAGAAGAAAGGTGAGAAACCCGGTTTCTATGCGTTAACAATTCAGTGAGTAAAATTCACCCGCTAAGGCCGCCACACACCGATATTTTGTCTACTTGTGATAATTATCGCTCGTTAGGAATCACTAAAGGGATGATTTCATTTTTATTTTTCCGATAGATTCTAAAGTCACTATCAAGGGTCAAGACAAGGCTATTCGGATAAATCTCTGCCATACGCACTAAACAGGCATCTGCTAGAGACATCGGAACAGACTGGTAACGTTGCATTAATTGATGAACCATCGAAAATTCATCGATGAGTCTAAACGGAATTTTTAGCTTTTGGCTGTTAATCAAGTTTAGAATGGTTGTTTCTGCACCATAAATTTTTCTTAACAAAAAGCAGGTTTCAGTTATCACAGGTTCGCAGGTTATGATTGGTGAAGAAATATTGTTGAGTTGATTTTTGACCCAACTATGGTATTGTTCGCTACGGTTTAAAAGAGCAACCAGAAACCCTGTGTCAATAATTACTGTTGGTTTCATTCTGTGCCGAATCCTTCTAAGTATTTTTTATTGGTGGCCAAATCGCCGGGTCCCCCTTCTAGGCATCCGATAAATTCATGGGCATCTTCTAAAAAGGATCTGCTTTCTGGGGATACATCTGTGTTTTCGGTCTTGGTTTCTGGATAACGTTTTTTGAGAAGTTGAATGAAGTCAATGAGTAAGTCTTGCGCTTCTGGTGGCAGAGTTTGAATGTCGTTTTGAATTTCTTCTATGCTCATCATAGTTGTTATCTCCTAAAAAGATTAAGAAACCGGGTTTCTGTGAGAATTGTTGCTGCAAATTTCCAGATTTTGCCAAGAAACCCGGTTTCTGTCCCCGTGTCGCCCAACCAACCAAGAAACCGGGTTTCTATGAACAGGTTGGTGGGGTGACAGAGATTTTGCCAAGAAACCCGGTTTCTGTCCCCGCGTGATGAAAGATTCAGCGGTTAAAATTCACCCGCTAGGGCAGCCACACACCGATCGCAGATAGTGGGATCTTCCGATGACTGACCAACAGTGGGGGAATAATTCCAACAGCGATCGCACTTTTCACCGTCGGCATTCACCACAGCGATCGCCAAATTATCAGCAATCATCTTATACTCCAATTGCTCGAAATTAGCGGCAGAATCCACTAATTCCACTTGGGAAGCAATCAACAGATAACGCAATTCATCCACCCCATTACCCAAAGGAATAAAGGTTGGCGAATTCTTCGTTTCTTCAACTGGGGTGGGTGGATTTAACATCGCTTCTTGGATGGGAAACTCATCGCGAACTTCCAACTTTTGACTGCCACGATTTGCCCGTTGTAGCAGTTTTTCCTTGAGTAAAGAAGGAATTTCTGGGGTATTTTCTGTGGCCGGTTCTGGGGCTATTTCTAAGGCAGAATCGCTGATTTCTAATCCCGGTTCTGGGGCAATTTCCTTGACGGATGGTTTGCCCAGAATTTCTTCTGTCCAGTAGCGAATAAACTCAGATAATTCTTTCCGAGTAGCCGCTTTAAGTAAATAACGATAGCCAAACCAGATTAAATAACCCAAACCGACAGATTTAAAGAATCCTTCCGCCAGGAAAATTTCATTCAGGGTATTGATTACCGCGATAGTGATATAAAGTGCTAAAGAGGCGATCGCCAATAGCATCACCATCACCAATACTCGTTGATATTCCGTGAAGAATTTACCCGCATAATCGGGATAATCTGATAACACTTCCAAGATAGTTTTCCAGATTTTCTCTGGATTTAATGACGCTTTGGAAAATTCCGAATTTAACGGAGTGGGTTCTGCCGCATCCGTTGCCGCATCCGTTGCCGCATCCGTTGCCGCATCCGTTGCCGCATCCATTGCCGCATCCATTGCCGCATCCGTTGCCGCATCCGTTGCCGCATCCGTTGCCGGATTCATTTTGGCCAAATTTTCCCGCAATTCGGTATCAGAAACATAAAGTAAAACTTTAGCTTCCAAAGAAGAACCGATCGCCTTATTTTTCCGGGCTTCTTCCATCACTTGATTGACTTCACCGCGAACCTTCCGCAGCTTTTGCCAAAGTTCCGACATTTCTGGATGTTTCCACTCATCTTCTACCTGTACCCAACCGGCTTGGAATACCGACTTATAAGGGGTAGAATAAGGCAGATTTTGCCAGATATCTTCTGCCATGTGGCACAAAACAGGGGCGATCGCTTTAGCCAAATTTTCCAGGGCGATCGCCAACACCGTTTGGCAACTACGACGACGATAACTATCTGTCGCACTAATATATAGTCGGTCTTTGGCAATATCTAAATAAAAATTAGATAAATCTACCACGCAGAAATTCTGCACCGTTTGGAAAAAGCGGAAAAACTGATAAGTTTCAAAAGCATCTGTCACCTCCGCAAACACTTCCGTCATGCGGTGCAACATATACCGATCTAACTCTGGTAAATCATCATAAGCGATCGCATCTTTTGCCGGATCGAAATCATGGAGATTACCGATTAAAAAGCGGGCAGTATTGCGGATTTTGCGATAAATATCCGCCATTTGCTTGAGGATATTTTTCCCCAAAGGCACATCAGAAGAATAGTCTACGGACGACACCCACAAACGCAACACATCAGCCCCATAAGCGGGTTCTTCTTTTTGGTTTTTGCCCCCATTAATCACGATCGCCGGGTCAACCACATTCCCGATGGATTTACTCATTTTGCGGCCTTGTTCATCCAGCACAAAACCGTGAGTCAACACCTGTTTATAGGGCGCAACCCCATTATTTGCCACACTGGTCAACAAACTGGACTGGAACCAACCGCGATGCTGGTCAGACCCTTCCAAATACATATCCACGGGATAAACTAAACCCGGGCGTTGTTTCGCCACTGCTGCCCAGGATGAACCGGAATCAAACCAGACATCCATCGTATCCGTGCCCTTGCGGTATTTTTTGCCATTATTGCGATAAGATTCCGGCAGCAGGGCTTCCGTTGCCATCAGCCACCAAGCATCCGACCCTTTTTGGGCAATCACCGCTTGCACATAGGCGATCGTCTCTTCATTTAATAGCGGTTCGCCAGTTTCTTCCTCATAAAATACCGGAATCGGCACCCCCCAAGCCCGTTGGCGAGAAATACACCAGTCAGACCGTTCCGAAACCATTGCGGTAATCCGGTTTTCCCCTTGGGCGGGAATCCACTTCACCTCACGAATAGCTTTTAACGCCTCTTCCCGGAAACCTTCCACCGAAGCAAACCATTGTTCTGTAGCCCGGAAAATCGTGGGTTTTTTCGTGCGCCAATCATAAGGATACTTGTGAACGTAGGGTTCCTCTTTCAGCAACGAACCGGCTACTTTCAGGGCTGCAATTACCGCCTCATTGCCTTTGTCCAGCACATTTAACCCAGCAAATTGTCCCGCTTCCTCGGTAAAATTGCCATCTCCATCAACCGGGGCAAAAATATCTAAGCCATAACGCAAACCCACGGCGTAGTCTTCCAAACCGTGACCGGGGGCAGTATGCACTAAACCAGTCCCCGACTCCGTGGTCACATAATCCCCACCGATCACTACAGGACTTTCCCGGTCATATAAAGGATGACGATAAGTGCAATGTTCTAAGGCTTGACCCTTGATGGTGGAAATCACCGTCAGTTGGGTGGATAAAGTCGCACAGAGGCGATCGACCAACTCTGCCGCCACAATCCAATACTTGCCTTCGGGAGTTTCCACCAGGGCATAATTCAAATCCGGGTTAACACTGACCGCCAAATTCCCCGGAATTGTCCAAGGGGTCGTAGTCCAAATGGCCACCGAGAGATTAGGTAAATACTGCTGCCAATCTTCCGGCACTGTTGGCGCTAACTTCGTCACCGGAAAAGCCGCATAAATACTCCGAGAAGTATGGCCTTCGGGATATTCTAACTCCGCTTCTGCCAAAGCCGTTTGGGAACTAGGGCTCCAGTGAACGGGTTTCCGTCCGCGATAAATATAGCCCTTGAGCACCATTTGGCCAAAAACGCCAATTTGCGCCGCCTCATATTCCGGCAGCAAACTCAAATAGGGATTTTCCCAATCGCCCCAAACCCCATAGCGTTGGAAATCCTTACTCTGTTGTTTCACCGTAGTCAAAGCAAACTTCTTGGCTTTTTGCCGCAACTTCAACGGAGTGAGTTCTTCCCGTTCCTCTGGCTTCATAGCTTGGAGGACTTTTAACTCAATCGGCAAACCGTGGCAGTCCCAACCCGCCACATAGCGGACTTTCCGCCCTTGCAATAGTTGGTAGCGGTTAATAATATCTTTAAGAATCTTGTTTAAAGCATGACCAATATGTAGATTGCCGTTCGCGTAGGGCGGGCCATCGTGCAAAATAAACGGTGGCCCTGGATTATTTTGGGACAGTTGTTCATATATCTGATTATCTGCCCAAAATTTCTGGATTTCTGGCTCTCGGACTACGGCATTTGCCCTCATGTCAAACTTGGTCTGAGGCAAGTTGACGGTATCTTTATAAGTTTTAGCTTCTGTCACCGTTAGCTGGCTCCCGAATTCTCCTGGAAGATTGCTCGATCCATTATAAGTCCCAGCGCCAAGAAACCGGGTTTCTGCGACAATTTTTGCCATAATACCGAGATTTGGGCAAGAAACCCGGTTTCTCAACCCCACGAGAGGACCCCAGGACCCAAGAAACCGGGTTTCTGCGACAATTTTTTTTTGCCACCAAAAATAAACTTAAATTAAGAAACCCGGTTTCTCGACCCCCAGCCAATCTCCCACTATTCGGTAAACTAATATTCGCTTATCTCACAATTACGCTGATTCCATTGTCTAACTTTCTGCCCAACCCCGAACCGGGGAAAAATCTACCCCCAGACCGATGGGGTCATCTAACTTTTTACGAGCGTCGGTATCTCCAAGATGCCATCAAAGCCTATGATGCCATTGTCGATCGCGTTGATGATATCGGTCAAATTGCCAATCGCTATCAGTTGGATATCGAAGACGTTCGACGGGCGAAAGATTATGCTTTTGGCAGTGGGGTATCTCGCTATGAGTTTGCCCCAGACTCGCGGATGGCAGAAGCCTGGGTTAGAATGGCATCAGGAACAGAAACTGCTATCGATGAAATTCTATTAAGGCATGAAATCCTGGAGTCCTATCTGGTGAGCCAAGGGATGAATCAACCTGATGCTCACACGCTGACTCAACAAAGATATCCCTGGTCTATCCTAATAACTCAGAGGCCAAATCAATGAACCTATCAAATGAACAAAAATTTATCGCCGCCTTAGAGATTTGCCAATCTCTTGCCGCATTAAAATATCAAAAAACTCATCTCACCTTTGAGGCAATTAAGTTGTTTTGCGAATTGGCCAAAGACCCAGCTAATTTCTTGGCCTTGCGTCATCAATATGCGCCGGAAATTGCCGCAGCATTAAAAGCAGTTGAAGCTTATGGCACCAGTGTCGATAACTGGCGAGTTGACTGTGAAATCGGTTTCGGCGTCAAAGATCACTGTAATATTATCAGCTTCTTTCTGAACTTTCCCACGGGGAATTTCACTAGGTTTAGCGGTAATTTGGCAACTCCTGAAATCATCACCGAACTAATTGCAGATTGGCAAGGCATTGATTTAGCTCCTTTGGTATTAGTCGGGGTGGTTTAGATATGACGTGCTTTTTTTGCTGGCAGATAAAATTGGCTTGCATATCAAATAATTCTGCCTCAGCAAACCGTCTGCCCCTACAATATTTTAAGCAATAAATTATCTGCCGGAATGATATTCTAAGCAATACGGGCGTGTTCTTGACCGTAGGGGCGAATGGCCATTCGCCCCTACAATATTTTAAGCAATAAATTATCTGCGGTCATGCTCCGCCCCTACAGGTATTTGACCAAGAAACCGGGACCCAAGCGACTATTTCTGCTACCAAAAATAAACTTAAATTAAGAAACCCGGTTTCTCGGCTCCCGCGAGAAGACCCAAGGACCTAAGAAACCGGGTTGAAAGCGACAATTTTTGCCATAATACCGAGATTTGGGCAAGAAACCCGGTTTCTCAAACCCCGCGAGAGAACCCAAGAAACCGGGTTGAAAGCGACTATCTCTGCTACCAAAAATAAACTTAAATTAAAAAACCCGGTTTCTCTGCCCCCACACTCCCCTAACGCCGCTTCAGCCGCGCTGCTGCCTCTGGATGGGTCGCCAAATAATCCTTTAACCAGTCATAGCCCCGCCCTAACAACTGCTCTAAACTTTCCACCCGCCACAACCGCGCCGTTTTGTCATCGCTTCCCGTAGCCAGATATTCGCTATTGGGACTAAAACTTACACTATTTACCCTGCCTTGATGACCGGAAAACTCCGCGACTTGATTGCCCTGCATATCCCACAACCTGGTCGTTAGGGGACTACCAGAATGTTGCTGAAAGAAACAGGTGTTCAGTAGTTCTAAGTTATGAATTTTAAATTCTCCCCACTGGGTAAATTTAGTTGAATGGAAACAAGGAGATGTCTCTCTTCATAGACTTATGCTTTAATTATTATTTATATATTTCTTGCCGGAAATTTTAGGGTAATAGTGGCGGTTAACTTTATTCTCCTGAGCCATTGAATGTTTCTTGTCTTAAACCTTTTAAAAAATCTCGTATAATTAATTCAGGGTTGTTTTGGCAAATATTCTCAGTATAATAGCGAATCAAATCAATACCTTGACCTAAAATATAATGATTCGCATCTTCTAAATCATTATCCTCATCAGGAATAATATCCAATATTCCACATTTACCCCGATCGATAATCAAAAATGAAACTTTTTTAGTAATTTTGCCTTTAGCTGTGATCATTCTCAGAATAGTATTAGGTGAAAAAATAATATTCATTCGATCTAAAATATCAGCAATTTTTGCTTCTACTTCAGTATTAAATCTAACGTTATTCCAGATATAATCATTTTTATCATCAACCGTCTTCAATTCTATTTCCGGATCATCGTTCCGATCTGGTAAATCATTTTGATACAAATCACCTTCGCTATAACTATTTAATAAAAGGTGTCCTAGTTGTCTCGCCTCACTAACATTAGCAACACCAATACTTGCACCAGTGAGATTAGCCCCTTCAAGATTAATTGAAATAATTTGATTATGATGAATATGATGATGTCTTCTTCCGATAAATCGTCTCAAAACTAATTCTAAATTATCTTGATTGACGGGTTCATCAAAAGCCGTTGATAACTTTCGCCATAACACAGAACTAGAATTTCTAATGGATTGCAATTGATAATGAGCATCTTTAGCAATCTCAGGATACGACTTTCCTTGTAAAACTTGACGAATAATAATCTTTTCAAGTTTCTTTAATCGAGGTAGGTGTTTTTCCTCTAATGCCGTTGTCACAAAATATAATGCTTCCTCAGTTTTCATAATCTATATTACCATTATTTATTGACTTATAACTGTCTGGATTAACTAATTATTAAAAAAATCTGTAATTTTAGTGATGTTTCTAGTATAGCTACCATCTTGCAATTTGCCAAGAAGTTGCTTATAAAGAGGATAGTGGGATGGAAACCTGAGAGGTGTAAGACCCCCGTTAATGTTTAACATAGAAACAGGAGTTCTCTCGGTTTGTTTTCTATTCCCCACATGAATTATCCACTATTCTGCAACAATTCTAATGAGAACGTTAGCAGTTTTTGGTCAAGCAGGGTCAGGAAAAACCAGTCTATGTAATAGTTTATTTGGACTCGATTGGAAAACAGATCCGGCTATAGATTGTACTAAATATATCTTTCAACATGAGGGAAATTTTGTTTCCTCCTTAAATGGGAATCAACTTCCCAAGTGGAAACTACATGATACTCCCGGAGTTGGCGCCAGCGAAGCTATTCACCAAAATCGTTTACAAGAACTTCTTGACACATTTCATCAAGTAGATGTGATTGTTTGGGTTATTCAAGCTGATACTCGTGCGTTACGAGTCGATCAAGAAGCCATCCTAGATTTAACCAGTAACGGTCAAAAAATACCAGAATCTCATTTAATTTTGGCGATTAATCAAATTGACCGAGTACACCCAGAAAATTGGGATGAAGTTAATAATATTCCTTCCCCCGAACAACAGGAAATTATCCCCGACAAAATCAGTCTGGCTCATAAGCGATTTTCCCCTTATCTACCAATATCCATAGAACATATTATACCTTGTTCTACTGTTAAAAGATATGGTTTAGATCGGCTTGTATATACAATTCATCAACCATTTTTATAAGTGAGGTTGTGTTATGTCACTTTTTCGCAAAAAAGCATCTCCAGAACAAGAAGAATTGATTAATAAGTTGCGGGGAGTGTTAGGGGAAAAAGAATTTAAACAGTTTCAACGTATCTTTCAGGATGAATTAGCCAAACCTCCTAAAGTTGCCATTATTGGCAAGGCGGGAGTAGGTAAAAGTACCACGATTAATTCACTTTTTAACTTAGAAGAAAAAGTAAGTCATAGCGATACAGGAACAACCCAAGACAATGAAAGAGTTGTTAGGCTTCCTGATGGGGGTAAATTAGCAATTATTGATATGCCCGGTATGGGGGAAGATATTGAATTAGATCGACGATATATGGAAATATATCGCAGAGTATTACCTCAATCTGATGTAGTTCTATATGTTCTACAAGCCAATACTAGAGCCTTAGAACAAGATCAAAAAATTCT
This sequence comes from Planktothricoides sp. SR001, assembly GCF_001276715.1. Classification (GTDB taxonomy): domain Bacteria; phylum Cyanobacteriota; class Cyanobacteriia; order Cyanobacteriales; family Laspinemataceae; genus Planktothricoides; species Planktothricoides raciborskii. Next base: position 94,795 of record NZ_LIUQ01000008.1, read on the forward strand.
CAGAGATATTGTTCAAAATGTGATGGGTAATTTAAAAGGAAGATTAGTCATTGGACTAAATCAAGTGGATAAAATGGGTCCAGGTAGCTGGAATGACAAATTTAATTTTCCGTCTCCCGAACAACAAGACAATATAGATCGTAAGTGTCAGGATATTCAGCAAAAAATCAGTCGCAGTTTAGGTATTAAAGTTGAGCAAATTGAATATTATTCAGCTATTAAGCGATTTCGTCTTTGGTTTTTGTTAGCTGCAATTATTAAATCAGCAGGTAATGTCGGGTGGAAATTTTCCCTTAATCCGGCTGACCCCACAGAGCTTATTTCTAATCCAGAAGTAAGAGAATTTGTCAGAGATCAATTAGCCCAAGAAAATGAAGATTAAAAAGGAGTTATTGTTTTTATGCGTTACGACGAGTTAGATAGCGATGAAAAATTAATAATAAACGGTTACAGACAACTCGCAAAATCTGAAAAGCAAGCTGTTCTTGCTAGTAAACAATCATTGAAAAATTGGTTACAAACCACACTAAGCTCTATTTGGAATAAGGTATCATCATTTTTTGATGATTTTTGGAATTGGTTTAAAGGTGCTGTTACTCCCAAAGGAAAGTTTCATCAAGTTTGGGTCGAGCATAATGAAGTTGATGAAAATGGCACAACAGGCATGAAAATTCATGCTAAATTTGATGTTGATAATGTCAAAGATATCCCTTGTGGTGCGGCTGTTTATTTCCATTATAGCTCTGGGGAGAAATTAAAGGATTTCAACAATTCTTATAGGACAACGGCTGGTCAAGTATCTGTTGGTAAAGATTTTACTCCTGCCTATGAAGGAAGCATTTACAATGATTTTGAAATATTTATGCCCTCTAGTGAATTACACCTGGGAAATGGTAAATATGACTTAAAATTTGACATTAGGCTATATGTAAAAGGAGGAGATTTTTTTGCTGAATCAAATTGGGTTTATTTCACATATGGTTGATTTATCTAAATTTATTATCAGGTGGGTCAAATGGATGAGCTAACTGCTGAAGAAGAAGCAATTATCAGAACTTATCGCCAGTTATCTAAATCTCAAAAAAAAGCTGTTTTAGCAAGTAAATGGTCTTTTCAAGAATGGATCAAAGAATCTGTCAGATGGGTGTGGGACAGAATGGTTGAATATGCGATGCAGGAGGCACTCACCGCTTTGTTTAATTACTTAAAACAGCAATTTTTTGGATATTGATATGACGATATGCATGAATTTTATTGTGTAATAAATGGTATGAAAATTTTACATTTTTATACCATTTATTACATCGTTTTTTATTTAAAAATTATCTAAAAAATCAAAACAATAATAAAACATTAACTTCCCACCTGGTAACGGGGGGATCGAGTAAATAGATTATTAAACATCACGAAACTCTTTCTAATTCGGTAAGCTGATATTCGGTTATCTCACAATTCCGCTATTCAGCTTTTATGTGAAGTGGCACGGTAACCAAGAGATTTACTGGATTTGTGCCACCAGTATCATAGCCAAATAGAACCCGCAGGCCATTGCTAACTATAAAGAGCATCTATTGTAGGGTCGTAAGCATTGCGATTTTAAAATAAATAACTGTAAAAATAAATGAGATATATTTTTATGCTGATTATGCTAAATTAGTTATGGTTTTTTAGGCATTTTTTTATTTTTTTGTAGGGGCGAAGCATGACCGCCAAGAATCTAGGGGTTAAAAGCAAAAATTTGTTACGGTCATGCTTCGCCCATAAGCATTTTTCTATTTTCACCAAGATAAAATTGCTGTAGGACGAATTGCATTCGCCCCCTACAGCGGTTTTCAGGTTGGTCAACCACAAATATCCGTAAGGGCGAAGCATTCCGGTACAAAATTTTTTATTTTGTTCCAGAGATTATATGCGGTCATGCTTCGCCCTTACTAAGCATCTGTGGTCTATTCAGCAGAAAAACGCTGTAAAAACTAAGAAATACTCTGATATGCAAATAGAAAAAATCGGTGAATTCCTGGAGTGTGTGGTGCCGAATTTTATCGGTTTGTATTTGAATAGACAATTCTGGCTTTCGTAAAGCACTCGTGTCTAATAGTTATTTAGGAGTTGCTTTGAGTGTGATTCTGTTGCTGTGGCATTGGCAGGAGAAAATCAACCCCGATCGCCCCCAAAGACCCCTGCTAATTTCCCTAGCGGTGGTAATTCTGTTAACCTTGCCCTACCCCAGCGGTGGATCCACCGCAAAGGCGATCGCGCTGCCTCCAGCATTCAACCAACCCATCAACGGTTATTGTCCGCAGCTACTCGACATATAATTTATTGGTGCGTTACCGCACGGAACGGCACCTTACTGATAGAGGCTTTGCGTAAGTTCTGATAATAGTCAAAAAGTGGTGATCGGTAGCGATCAAGGAGTAAAGCAGATGAATAACCAAATTCCCACAACGGTTTTCGGCAGCAGACCTTATTTAACTCTGAACAACCAAGGACAAACCATCCGGTTGGAATTGACTAAACCCATGCATATTTTAGGCAGACCGGGAGGAGACGCAGACCTGCTAGTTCCCGATCCTCAGCAGTGGAAAATTCTGTCCCGCGAGCACGCGGTGCTTCGGCAAGTGGGGAATGACTACCATATTTATGATGGCTATAAAAATAAACCCAGTACCAATGGCTTATTTTTAGACCGAACTCGGATTACTTTTACTGATGGGTTGGCACTCACCAATGGGATGGAATTACGGATCGGTCAAAATCCCAAAGACCAGATTATTTTGACTTATTTTAATCCGATGGGAAATCAAGCGGTTGTTCCCCCGTCCCAGTCTTCAGTTGATCTGAATGATCCGAAAAATCAGCCATTGGTTATTGGTCGCGACCCGGTGAACGCGCAGCTACATTTAGAAAGCCCGATTATTTCCCGGCGCCACGCTATTATTCAACCCGCAGGGACGGGGAAATATCTATTACAAGATATTAGTACCAATGGGGTTTTTGTTAATAATCAACGAGTCCAAGATAAAGCCGATTTGACTGATGGGGATACGATTAAAATTGGCCCTTATACTTTGGTCTTGCGAGGCGATCGCCTGCATATTCTGGATCGGGGCAACCAAATTCGCTTAGATGCAGAAAATTTGCTGCGAATAGTTTACGATCAAAAAGAGAAGAAAGAGATACGATTACTAGACCAGGTTAATTTGGCGATCGAACCAGGGCAGTTTGTGGCTTTGGTGGGGGGAAGTGGGACGGGAAAATCTACATTAATGAAGACATTATTAGGGATTAGTCCGACCACGGAAGGAAAAGTTTATCTAAATGGCGATGATTTGCGGCAAAACTTTAATATGTATCGCCATCAAATTGGTTATGTGCCCCAAGATGACATTATTTACAGTCAATTAACCGTGACTGAAGTATTGACTTATGCCGCTAAATTGCGCTTACCCCCAGATATCGATCTAAAAGAAGTCGTGGAAAAAACTCTCAAAGATATTGAAATGAAAAATTTGGAGAATAACTTGGTAGCTACCCTGAGTGGGGGACAGCGTAAACGAGTTAGTATTGGGGTAGAATTGTTAGCCGATCCCAAATTATTCTTTTTAGATGAACCCACCTCCGGTTTAGATCCGGGTTTGGATAAAAAGATGATGGAATTGTTGAGAAAATTAGCGGATCAAGGTCGGACGATTATTTTAGTCACCCATGCTACGGCGAGTATTATGATGTGCGATCGCATTGTGTTTATGGGACTTGGGGGGCGGTTATGCTACTTTGGCGAACCCAAAAACGCCTTTCAATTCTTCAAAATCACCAGCGGTAATTTTGCTGATATTTACAATCAACTAGAAAACGAAGCCAACGTGAAAAAATGGGCTGCTGATTTTCTGAAATCTCCTTACTATCACCAGTATATCACTAATTATCTCAGCAGTCAACCGCCAAATACTCAAAATTCTAGTCATCAAAGTTCTGCCCAAAAATCAGCCAAACCGAAACAAGTCAAAGCTTCACCTTGGCAGCAATTATCGATTTTAACTAATCGCTATTTAAAACTAATTCTCCGTGACAAGATCAACTTAGGATTATCTCTCCTTACTGCCCCGGTAGGAATTGGTTTAATGACATTAGCCCTGCCAGATAAAAATCCTTTAATTGGCGAACCAGAACCATCCTTAGCCCCCTTAGCCCTTAAAGTATTATTTGTGTTTACTTGTGCGGCACTTTGGGTGGGATTTTCAGCATCTTTGCAAGAAATTGTCAAAGAAGCAGCGATTTATTTTCGAGAAAGATTAGTAAACTTAGGACTAGGGGCTTACCTGGGTTCAAAGGCGATCGTCTTAGGGCTTTTAGCCCTAGGGCAAACCCTCTTAATTACCGGGACAATTTTACTGGGCTTCAAATCTCCAGAACCGGAATTAATGTCCTGGTCTTTAGGGTTAGCTATTACCACATTTCTCTCTTTATTTACTTGTATCAGTCTGGGATTGCTGGTTTCTGCCGTGGCCAAAAATAGTTCTCAAGCCAATAGTGCGTTGCCGCTTTTATTGCTACCACAAATTATTTTTTCTGGAGTGTTATTTAAAATGGAAGGGGCAGCAGAAAAGATTTCTTGGTTCATGTTGAGTCGTTGGTCTGTGGGGGCTTATGGTTCTTTGGTAAATGTCAATGCAATGGTGCCAAACGCGGAGAATTATTTAGATGCGAATTTGAACCCCATTCCCCTCCCTTTTGATCCGACTCCAATTTATGATGCAACTTGGGATAACTTAGCCTCAAATTGGGGGATGTTGTTGTTGCATACGGGGATATATTTGGGTTTGACTTTGTGGGTGCAAAAGCGCAAGGATATTTGCTAATATTTGAGAATTGAGGTGATTTAGGCATTACTCAAATGGTCTAAAAAATCTTGCACAATGCGATCGCTCTCTTTTAGACATTCTGCAACATCGTAATCAGCAATCAGGTGAATTCCCTGAGATTTCAATGATTGAAAAAGGCGCGATCGCTCATCATCTCCGGGCATAATTTCGCCGACATTTTCCGGCGATATCCCCTTTTTTACCGCCAATAATCCCCACTTGCCTTGATAACAAATTAAAAACCCTGGCACCGAATTTTCTCGACCTGTTGCCGAAGTTAGCCTGCCTTGAGCATTGGGGAAAAATAACACCCCGGTTCGGTCTAATGCTTCGGCTATTTTTACCTCAGATTCCGAGTCAAACTCCCACCCATGCCATTGATAGGTTCTCTCTGGAAAGCGATCGATTTTCTCCGATGAAGTGAAGTGGCGGTGGCGAAATTTTGACTGAGGTGGTGAATTTTCCTCTGCGTTTTTTTTGCTGAGAATCATTAACACAGAAATGTGCTTCACTCAAATCACCCAGGATATTTTCTCCACCAATATTGTCTCCACTAATACTAGCCCCACTGAGATTAACTTCAATGACTAAATTGCGCGGTTTTAAATGATGTTGCTGTGCGTAGCGCCTAATTACTGATTTAAGATTACTTTTTTTCACCTTTTCCCCAAAAGCGTCTGATAATTGTTGCCAAAGTTTTGCCCCAGCGCATTTTAAATATTCCTTATCATAGCCAGAAACATGAGCGATCGCCTCATAAGAAGTGCGTCCTTGCCAACATTCCCGAAAAATGATTTCTTGAACATCGTTCAGCGGTTCTTCTTCTGCTTCTAAAACCGTTTCTGCGAGGGTCAATGCTTCGTCAACACTCATCATAGTTTTTGGGATCTAGTATTTTTAGATAATAATGATACATTATTCTGTAGGTTGGGTTGAGAAACGAAACCCAACATTAGAATCATTACAGGCAATAACCCAGTTTTTGATAAAATAATCAGCCACATCATCACAACTCCACATCTGTCACCTCCTGGTTTCAAATTGACTATCGTAGCCTGATAGTTGCCCTGTATTCCCGGATGATTAATTTAACTGAGCCAACCAAGCGGCTAAATCATCAACCGCCAGGGAATGAATTCCCTGGCTAATAGCGCAAGTCGGTTAAAACCGACTAAAATTCTGTACGGGTCAATGGCCGTTGACCCGTACTAAGCATGATTAGTCGGATTTATCCGACTTGCGCTATGAGGCGGGGGTTTTAACCCCCGACGGGTGTGGTTTACTCATTAGAAAACCGCTGTAATTTAACTAAGCCAACCAAAAAAATTCTACCATTCATCGGTCTTGAGAAACGCTGAGAAACCGGGTTTTTTCCTGGGGTTAACCCAGAATTTCCGCAAAAACCCCAAAAACCCGGTTTCTGGGGCGCCCCGAAAGAGCATAACAAACCGGGTTTTGTGCCAAAAATCTCAAAAACCCGGTTTCTGGAATTATCTCTCGACAAAAGTTGTTACTTTTTATCACTTTTTATCACTTTTTCTTACCGACAAAACATATTTGAACTTGCTAGACTATTTTTCAACTTCCAAAAAGCCATCTATCAAAAATGAGTAAATCCGGTCTGATTTTAGTGGCAATTATGCTTGGTCTATTCGGTGGACTCGCCACTTATAAAGCAGGGAAAGTAGTTTGTATGATCAATGACTGCCTTGTGATTACAGAAGGAGAAGGCTGGAATGCCAGAGGATATAAAATTGATCCTGGTCAAGCTATGTTGATTCAAAAATCCCCCATGATTCTGTTTGGACTGGGTGGTGCGTTTTTGATTGCTGGATTAGTCAAGTCAGACAATAAACCAGAATAATAACAGGAGTTGATAATTAAATATGACATCAGGTGGAAGTAGTGGTAGTGGTGGTAATAAAGGCGTTCCATTACTGGGTAAAGTGATTATTGGCTCAATTCCTGTATTGGCATTATCGATTTCTTTTGTTCAATTATGGACTGGAGATGAGTTGCTTTGCAAATTGACTTGGGATTGGTTGAAGGTAGATTTTTTCAAATGCCCCGATGAAACTAAACCGAAAAATCCACCTGAACCGGAGATTGAGAAAGGTTTAACGGATACCGAAACTTCCCAAGAAAAGTCACCTCCAACTCCGCCAACAGAACCCATTCCCACGCCAACAAAAACTGGAAATAATCCAATCAAACAAACTCCCGTTAAGTCTGATACAAGCAACAGTAACACCAAATTTTCCATCGGGGTATTGAATGGAAAAAAAGAGTATAATGATCGGGTTAGCTATGATATACAAGAAAAATATTACTTCTTTAGTATCGATAAGAATAGCAATGTCAAATTATACTTAGATGGCGTAACCAGTGAAGTTTGGATGGGGTTGTATGTAGACACTAATCGCAATGACTCGATTGATAATGATGAACGGTTAGACACTGCTAGAGCTTATAGTTCCCAATCTGGCAGAATTAGCCAAAATTTAGCGGCAGATCGCTATATTGTCAAGGTTCAATTTGAAAACAAAAATAGCGATTATACTATTCAGTTAGTTAATCAAACTAGCTTGACTAAAAATATTGGCTTGTTGCAAGATAATAAAATCTATAAAGGTTTCTTAAGTCGCGATAACCGAGTTGAATATTATCAATTTAACCTCAGTGACACGAAGGATGTCAGGCTATCTTTAAGTGATGTGACAAGTCAGGTTGGGATGGAACTTTATGTAGATACCAATGGCAATGGAGTGATGGACGGTAGTGAACGGTTAGACAGTGCTAGCGCATATAGTTCCCAGGCTGGGGAAATTAGAAGGAATTTAGCGCCGGACAACTACTTTCTCGTGATTAGCAAAGAACAACACAATACCGAATATACTCTGAACTTGTTTCTTCAATAGTCACGATTGAATGGATATCAGACAGCGGGTTTTTTTATTGGGGTTAACCCAAAATTTCCGCCAAAACCGACCCGAAAAATGTCATCCCGACCCGGAAAATGTCATCCCGACCCGGAAAATGTCATCCCGACCCGGAAAATGTCATCCCCGCGCAGGCGGGGATCCATCAGCGCTGCTGATAAACCGGGTTTTTTCCTGGGGTTAACCCAAAATTTCCGCAAAAACCCCAAAAACCCGGTTTCTGGGGCACCCTGAATAGATTAAGATTAAGTGGCGATCGCTCAAATTCGGGATATCCGCGATCGCCTCTAACAACACTTCCACATTACAAGCGATCGCTGATTATTCCCACGCTATTTTTCGATTTTATTCAGAAATAAAAATTATGCAATAAAAATTATGCAAATAAAGCAATTATCATCTACAGTTTGCTCGCTGGTTACTTCATATTTAGTCCGTTCTAAATTAGGAAATCTCAACAGTTTACGGTACTCCAATCTACCACTCATAGCCGTGTTCTTTTCCCCATTTTATCCAAGCTTCCGCCATAAGCTTCATCCGACCACGGTGTTCAGATTTTACCGGATTATCACCAGTAATTGCCCTCAATGCCCAAAACCAATGGTCTGGTTTTTGTTCCAGATCGCGCAAAATTAATGGAACCACAGGCTGTCCCATGCCAATAATTCTCTGATAAGCTGGGTGCATTGACTTCTGTGTCACCAATGACAGCATCCCTGTATCGATTCGCCATTCTTCTGCGAGTCTCTTAAACTCTGTTTCCAATTCTGTCTGACTTTTAATTGGGTATTTATAAGCGGTATTTGGCTCTGTTTGCATTTTTTTTATTCAGCGATCGCCGATGATAATTTATTAATTAATCTTTACTGATAATTATAACATAATCACAGAGCGAGCGCTCAAATATTCCTTTGATAAAATTCCCTCGATCAAATTACGGCTAATTTAACGATATTTCCCGTTTTTACCTATTTTTAACACAGCCAAATCAACCAGTTAACCATAAAGCTAAGACCCAGGCTAGGTAATACCAAGTCCGTTCGATCGGTTACAAAAACAATCCTCTCTCATTAAGATGGATTCCCGCATTCGCGGGAATGACAGAGCTTTGTAGATAATCAGCGAATACATGGATTCCCGCATTCGCGGGAATGACAGAGCTTTGTAGATAATCAGCGAATACATGGATTCCCGCATTCGCGGGAATGACAGAGCTTTGTAGATAATCAGCGAATACACGGACTTGATATAATTCGCGATCGCCAGCCAGCCCACCCCCCAAAATCCCAACAAAACTCCAAAAATCCCAGAAAACAGGCTTCTGGGGCGACCTCTCTCTGCCCATCATGCTTGAATCACCGACCGATTCAGTCTTAGAATAAGACGATTAAACGCCTAATTTCTGAAATTTTTCCCCATGTCAATAGCGATCGACTTCGGAACCAGTAACACGGTCATTACTCGCTGGAATCAAGCGACCCAGCAAGCAGAAACCATTAAATTACCGGGTTTATCATCCCAGTTAGGGCAAAATCCGCCCTTAATTCCCAGTTTAGTTTATGTGCAAAATGCCGCCGAAAATCAGGTGAAAGTGGGTCAAGCCGTTCTCGACCAAGGCTTTGATGTCAAATCTGACCCCCGATTTTTTCGCTCTTTTAAACGGGGAATTGGGGCAGATATCCAAGGTTTTCTCCCGGAACTTGACGGTCAAATAATCAGCTTTGAAAAAGTCGGTGAATGGTTCTTTTCAGAACTCCTAAATTCATTGCGTCAAGTGCCGTTGCCCGTAGATTCTTTAATCCTGACGGTTCCAGTAGATAGTTTTGAAGCTTATCGCCATTGGTTAGGAAAAGTTTGCCAATCTTTGCAGGTGGAACAAGTCAGAATGCTGGATGAACCGACCGCTGCGGCGTTAGGTTATGGGATGGCAGAACAAGAACTTTTGCTAGTGGTAGATTTTGGCGGCGGTACGCTGGATTTATCTTTGGTGCGTTTGGATAGTAGCAGTGGTAAAAAACCTTTGGGATTTATTCTCAAATGGGGCGAAAAACTGTTTAGCGAAAGTTCTGGACAACCCGTGAAAAACGCCAGAGTTTTAGCGAAAGCAGGGCAAAATTTAGGGGGAACGGATTTAGATAATTGGTTGCTAGATTATTTTGTGCAGACGAAAAAAATTCCCAAAACTTCTTTGACGACTCGGTTAGCTGAACGCTTGAAGATTCAGTTATCCCTACAAAAGCAGGCAAGTGAGGTTTATTTTAATGATGAAACTTTTGAAAGTGTTGAACTGGGTTTAAGTCGAGATGAGTTTGAGAAGATTCTGCAAAAAAATCAGTTTTTTGAGAAGTTAGATGAGTCGATGAATCAAGTGCTTCAGCAAGCCCGACGTCAGGGTATTGAAGTGTCAGATATTGACGCGGTTTTGCTGGTGGGTGGTACGGTACAAATTCCAGCGGTGCAAAGTTGGATTGGCCAATATTTCGATCGCAGTAAAATTCGCTCTCGTCGCCCCTTTGAAGCGATCGCCCAAGGTGCGTTACAACTGAACCAAGGCATTGAAATTAAAGATTTTCTCTATCATAGTTATGGGATTCGCTATTGGGATCGGCGCAATTCTCGCCATAATTGGCATAAATTAATTCAAGCGGGGCAACCGTATCCGATGGAAAAGCCGGTAGAATTAGTGTTAGGGGCGTCCTTAGAAAATCAGCCCAGTATTGAGTTAATTATTGGTGAGTTGGGGGCGGAAACTGGCGGAACGGAGGTCTATTTTGATGGCGATCGCCTAGTCACTCGTAGCCTCATGTCCGGTCAAACTTCCGTACAACCGTTAAATGACCGAGACGGGGCTCGCAGTATTGCCCAGTTAGACCCACCGGGAAATCCCGGAAGCGATCGCATTAAAGTATTCTTTGAAGTAGACGATCGCCGCTTTCTCAGAATTACCGTAGAAGACTTATTTACCAATCAAATACTCTTAGATAATCAAGTGGTTGTCCAATTAAGTTAGGAAAATAATTAACAATTGATAATTGATAATTGATAATTGATAATTGATAATTGATATTAAACCTCTTGCTTTCATAAATATTTCGATCCCCCCAACCCCCCTTAAAAAGGGGGGATGCATAGGAATTTTGCCAGAGGTCTATTGATTAATATTTATCTATTTCAATTATCAATTATCAATTGTTAATTATCAATTATCCATTATCCATTTTTTCTGATTGTTTTACCGTATTCTCGGATAAAAATGCGGCATCATTTTGAGCATTGTACTGATAAGAATAATCGTACCAACTGACACTGCGAGGCTTGACTCCGTTGGCGATCGTTCCTAACACTTTAATGCCACAAGTTTTCAACTCAGCCAAGGTTTGCAGAATCGTATTGCGATTAGTTTGGCGCATACTCACCACTAAGACCACCCCATCGGTATAACCCGCCAGTACCCGACCATCTACCACATTCTTTAAAGGCGGTGTATCCAAAATTACTAAGTCAAATTCCCGCGACCACTGCTGCATCAGTTGTTGCATTTTCTGGGAAGATAACAAGCGAATCGGGTCAGGCGGCAGCGTCCCAGCAGTTAAGATAAATAAGTTTTCTTCAATGGGCGATCGCTGAATCGCGTCTTTTGCCTGCAAATCCGTGGCCAAAACATTGCTTAACCCTTGTCGGTTGAGAATGCCCAACTTAGCATGGACTTGGGGCCGACGCAAATCCCCATCCACCAGCAAAACTCGCTGACCCATTGTTGCCGCTGCCTGGGCTAAATTCACCGCTGCTGTAGACTTGCCCTCCGCTGCCACCGCAGAAGCAACGGCGATCGCCCGAATCGGCTGATCCGTACTTAAAAACCGAATATTGGTATTCAACGCCCGAAACGCTTCCAAAAAGCCGAAATCGCGATCGTCTTGTAATCGTTCTCGGCCATTAGAATCGGCAATCCACGAAGAACTTGCCAACTGTTTGGCGCGATCGCTAATGGGAATTAGCCCCAACAAAGGCTTATCCGTCGCTTGTTTTAAATCTTCTGGATTATGGAACACAAAATCTAACTGTTCCACCAACAATGCTGCCCCAAAACCCAACATTAAACCCAACATCGCCCCTAACACCAAATTCCGTAGCAAATTCGGCGAAAATGGAATCAATTCCCCATCTTCATTACGGGGAATTTCCGGCAGAGCAATAATTTCCCAAGGAGTTTCTGACTGGGCGGCTTCTAGGCGTAACTGTTCCCGTTGAGCCAAAAGTTGATTCAAGGTTTGGCTGGCGACTTCTAGCTCCCGCATTAAATCCGTGTACTGGCGAATGACAATCGGAAATTGTTCTCGATATTCGCTCAACATTCCTGCTGCTTGAGCCAGCACTTGATTTCTCATTTTTAACACTTCGATTTGACTGGCGGCAGCGACCATTTGTTGAATCAGTCCCACCCGCACGGAGTTTTGGAAAGCCTGGGCTTCGGGGACTCTGGCTACGGTGACAATTTCTCTGCCCAGAGCCCGTTGGGCTTCCTGACTCAACATCCCTTCGAGTTGTTGGCGTTGTTCCAGCATCGTTTGGATCTGGGGACTATTGATCGTAAACCGAGTTAATTCCTTGGCAATCTGATTTTCTAATTCCCTAAGTTTACTCAGTTGGCTTTGATAGCTCGGTGCTTCACTTAAGACCGAAGAAGCGATCGCCACATCCGGATCTAAGCCCACCTGTTGCCGCAAAGTTGTATAAAGTTGTTGTTGCTGAATCAATGCGGTTTGAGCTTCTAAAAGTTGATCGTCAATTTTAGTAATTTGTCCCGCTAGTTGTTCCCCTTGAATTTTCGGATCGATTAAATTGTAATCTTGGCGAAATTTTTGTAACTGTCCTTGCAGCGTATCCACTCTTTGCCTTAATTGCGGCAATTGTTCTTCAATAAATTGAATACCTTTCCGAGTATTTGTTTGCCGGTCTTCAAAACTATATCTCAGATAATTTTCGGCTAATTTTTTTAAAATAAAGTCTATTTTTTCCGGATCCTCATCTTGATAGCGAACTTCAATAATTTTAGTAGCTTCTTTCTTTTGCTCAATAATTAATGGGGGTTTTTCACCTGTAACCAGAGTTTTATATTCAACTTCGGGATATTTAGGTTTTAATTGTTGAATAATCGGTTCCATCAGTTTGGGACTTCTTAACAAAGCAATTTGGCTTTGGTAATCCACTCCCGAACCACTAGATCCAGGAATCCCCATACCTAAACCACCGGCTAACGCACCCAAGCGGGATGAGAGGGAATTAGCCCCTTCCCCAGTCACGGGTTCCACCAAGAGTTGAAACTTACCTTCATACTGGGGGGTTTGGTTATCGGTCCAGACCCAAACTGCCCCAGTCACCGCGATCGCCACCCCTAAAATCACAAAAGCTCGACGCCGAATCACCGCAAACAACTGCCCCAGATCCAATTCTTCCTCATCCGCATCTGGGACTTCTGCCAAATATGACAAAGGCACGATTTGAGGCTGTTTACCATTTTGATCGAATGATGACGGTTGAGAATTTGGTGCAGTTTGCATTGTTACCTCATATACCCCATAAATAACTTTTGATTAACCCCTATCCTAAAAGATACTTGATCGAGATTGCGATCGACATGGCGATCGCCTGGGATGGCTTTGTGGATTGTAGACTGATCCAAAACAGCCTAAACAACCCACAAGCCAAAAAATTTGGAGTTTTCTGAGAAAACATCCAAAACGACAGGACGATTAATTGCTGCTCGAGCCACCAAACATTTGGAAAAAGTTTAAAAAGCCAAAGACAGACAGCACCGGATTGGTTACAGCGCCAATGGTTCCGCCGATTTCTCCGAGGGTATCTCTGGTTTTAGCCAATCCAGAACGCCCCACCACAATCACATCACCATTACGCAGAGTCGGGTTAGTTTGTTCATCCAGACCTTGACTGAAATCAACGGGCACCACCTCTTTACTCACCGTGCCATTCGGGTTCAACCGAATCAACTCCACATCATCCTTACGAGCGCGACTATTATTAAAGCCGCCAGCCGCTAACAATGCTTGGTTCAAAGAAGTATTCGGTGGCAACTCCAACGTCCCCGGGCTTAAAACTTCCCCAACAATATTGACGCGGATCGCAGCGGGAGAAAAACTGGCTAAAGCCACTTGAGGCGCTTCCGCTAAATCGATACTGGTAGCGGTGGGCACCACAATGGTATCTCCTTGTTGGAGAATAACATCGTTAGTTAGTGCGCCAGTTTCCAGCAGTTGCCAGAGATCCAAAGCGATTAATTGTTGAGTCCCATCTTTCCTTTGCCGACGTACCTCAATTTGACGAATATCCGCCAAGGGTGTAATGCCACCGGCTGTTTGAATCGCACGAGTCACCGTGGTCAGGCCAATGATTCCGCCACCCGCACCTGGGGCGCCTCCGCCTCCTCCTGCTCCCACCGTATAGGTGCCGGGACGGTTGACTTCACCGACCACGGCAATATTTAACGGTTGAGAGGTATCTGCCGCAAAGTTGGCTGTGGCTAATTGTATAGAACGGGCTGGGTCAAAATTCTCTGCGGATACCGTGGGCACCACAATGGTATCTCCTTGTTGCAAGATGATATCTTGGGTGAGATTTCCTCGCTCCACCATATCCCAGAGGTTTACCGATATGGTTTGCTCTGTACCGGCTTTTGGTCGCCGAATCACCTGGATATTACCGATATCTGCGGATAAGGTTACGCCCCCGGCAGTTTGCAAGGCGAGGGTCAGCCTGGTGAGTCCAACCAAACCTCCCGCCATCCCCGTATTCGGATCGGCACCACCTCCTCCACCGGCTCCTACGGTATAGGTTCCCGGACGGGTCACTTCCCCAACGATCGCAATCTTCAAAGGTTGTGAGGTATCAGCGGCAAAGTTTGATGTTGCTAGTTTCACCAATCGGGCTTCGGTCATCGTCTCTGGGGCTGCCGTGGGGACGACAATAGTATCTCCCTCTTGCAGGATCAGGTCTTGCAGCAGATCTCCTCTTTCTACCATCTCCCAAAGGTTCACGGAGATGGACTGGGGAGCGCCCGCTCTGGGTCGGCGAATTAGTTGGATACTACCAATATCAGCGGATAAGCTGACTCCGCCAGCGGTTTGCAGGGCGCGGCTAATGGTGAGAGTGCCGCCGGTGCCATCCACCCTGGTGACAGTGTAGGAACCAGGACGAGACACTTCCCCGACGACGACAATATTGATCGGTGCGGTGGCTTCCCCGGATAAGGTGGCACTGGCTAATTGACTGGCCTCAAAGGGATTAAAAGTGGTTGCCGTGGGGATAAAGATTGTGTCACCATCCCGCAAGGAAATGTCCTGACTGAGGTCTCCTAGTTGAATTAAGCCTGCTAGATCCAGAGTGGTTAGCTGATCCGGTCTGCCCAGTTGACGCCGCCGCAGTTGGATTTGACGAATATCCGCTGATTGGGTAATTCCTCCAGCGAGTTGAATCACTTGGGCGATGGTTGCGGGGCCACTCTCAGTGCCTCCCATTGTGTAGGAACCTGGCCGTCTGACTTCTCCGGCAATGCCAATTTGTAAGGGACGTTTTGCCAGCAGTTTGACGGTGAGTAATTCTGGGCGTTGTAAATAAGGCCGATATGCTTGCTGTAGCAAGCCGGTAAGTTGACTGATGGTTAAGCCTTCTACCCTCACCGTACCAATCAACGCCATGTTGATGGTGCCATCGACTAGCACTTCATACTGCCCATTGGAGCCACTATATTCGGGGACGTTGAAAATATCCACCTGAATGGCATCTCCCGGACCGAGGGTATAAGCGGTTTCTACCGGGGGCGGTGAAACTCGCGCTGCTGGAGGAAAGCCTTGTGGTGGGGGTGGACTGCTGACGGTTCTGGGAGGATTTGTCTGGGTGGGATTGGGGGGCGCGGGATTTGTGGGTGCGGGATTGGTGGGCGCAGGATTGGTGGGCGCGGGATTTGTCTGAGCCGCGTTTGGTTCCGTTGGTTTTGGGGAGGGCATCTGCTGGGCGATCGCTCCTCGTTGCGGATACAACATCGCTGGTAATGAGACTATCAGAGCAATCCAAGCAGACAGAGCGATCCGTGCGATCGGTAGATTTAGGGATGAAATCAACGGGCTGTTTCCCTGACCGGGGATGAAAAGTTTCTGATTTTTAGAATATGCTGGCATCATTGTCAAGTTTTACTTATCGGTTATTCAGTATTAGTTTATATATACAGAAGCAGCCGGAACTATCGGCCAATCCAGGCAAATCTCCCCTTGGGGCTAATCACTTAAAATTTTTAAACCACAGGGGACACCGTGTCTATACTTTAACTATAATTAGGCTGGAAGTGGGATTCGGTTTAACCAATCCCCGTCCATTCTAGTTTTATCCCCCGGTGGCAGCTAATCTAATCTAGGTTGAACATAAGTATAGTCGTTAGCTTAAGCTGTTTGTTTCCTCTAGGATATACTTATCAATCAGATTAAGCATAATCCGATTGACTTAGGCGATCGCCGCCAGGATAGTTGCATTCTTGTCTTTCAGCCGAGTTAATTCGGCGATCGATTTTCCCGGATATTTTAATTTAGGCACAAAATCTCAAAAATTTTTTTACCTAAATTAATTATTATACTATTTCATCATAACATATTTATCTCTTAATCACAACAAACATGACTAAACTATTAATAACTGGAGTCGCCGGTTTCATTGGTTTTTATGTTGCCAAAAATATCTCAAAACAAAAAATTAATATTATTGGTATCGATAACTTAAATGATTACTATGAAGTTGCTTTAAAAGAAGCCAGATTATCCCAATTAAATCAGTTGGATAATTTTCAATTTGAGCAATTAGATTTAAGCGATCGCGCAGGAATGGCCGACTTATTTGCCCGTCATCAACCGGAAAAAGTCGTACATTTAGCCGCTCAAGCCGGAGTCCGCTATTCTCTGACCAATCCCCATACTTATGTAGATAGCAATTTAGTTGGCTTTGTCAATATTCTAGAAGGTTGTCGGCACAATCAAGTCAAACATCTCGTATTTGCTTCCTCCAGTTCGGTCTATGGTGCCAACACCAAAATGCCCTTTTCCGTAAATGACAACGTAGACCATCCAGTCAGCCTTTATGCTGCTACCAAAAAAGCCAATGAATTGATGGCACATACTTACAGTCATCTATATGGTTTACCCACCACCGGATTACGATTTTTTACAGTTTATGGGTCTTGGGGACGCCCTGACATGGCCTATTTTTTATTTACTAAAGCAATTCTAGAAGGACAGCCAATTAAAGTATTTAACCAAGGTCGAATGCGCCGTGATTTTACATATATTGATGATATTGTTGAGGGAATTATTAGAGTGTTAGATCATATTCCTCAACCCAATCCAGCTTATGCTTTTGATTGTGGTTCTCCTGGAAGTAGTGCGGCTCCTTATAAGATTTATAATATTGGCAATAATCAACCAGTGGAATTACTTCAGTTCATTGAAGTGTTAGAAGATTGTTTGGGAGTAAAAGCCCAAAAACAAATGATGCCTATGCAGCCCGGAGATGTCCTAGCCACTTATGCGGATATTGAGGATTTATCCAAAGATGTGGGCTTTAAGCCAAGTACACCAATTGAAGTGGGAATTCGTCACTTTGTTGACTGGTATCGGTCTTATTATCAAGTATAATTCCTTGATCTGATCCAGCAAAAATTCGATGGAAGGTTAAACTTACTCTGTTAACTATCTGTGTAGTTGCCAGAATTTGATCTTCGTTTTACCCTGTATTTACTGACTCCCCTTAAAGAAAAAAAGAGGATATTTTTATGGCCAAAACCTATCAGGCATCTTATTTAGTGGAAAAGTCCACTGGTAAAAAAATCAAAATCGGTGGCTGTATGCGATCGCAAAAAGCCCCCCCAAAAGCCAGAGCTTATGCCACCAGTCGCTATGGATCTCAAGAATTACCCCCGAAAGTTGACCTCCGTCAGCACATGACCAAAGTTGAAGATCAATCCAGTGTCAACAGTTGTACCGCCAATGCTTTAGTCGGAGCTTATGAATATCTTGCCAAAAGAATTTTAGGCTTTTCGGGAGATGTGAGCCGTCTATTTGTTTATTTCAATGCCCGGAAATACGATCGCATCAAAGGAGATCAAGGCAGCACCATTTCTGGCAGCATTGCCGTATTAGAAGAAATGGGTGCTTGCACCGAAGAAACTTGGCCTTATGATCCAAAATTAGTCAACAAGCGGCCTGCCGATGAAGCGTATGAAGAAGCGAAACAATTTCTCATCGAAGAAGCGGAAGAAATTAATGTGGATCTGTACGCGATGAAACATTGTTTAGCCGAGGGATATCCGTTTGCTTTTGGACTATTACTATTTAATTCTTTTGATCATGCTCGTCGCCAGGGAATTGTCCCTATGCCGAATTTAGATACGGAAGAAGGGCGAAAAACTCACGGAGCCCATGCGATGCTCTGCGTTGGCTATTCTGATAAATCTCAAGCCTTCATTGTGCGTAACTCTTGGGGAGAGGACTGGGGAGACAAAGGTTATTGTTATATTCCATATAACTATATGACTGATCCTGATTTATGTTGGGACTGCTGGACAATTCGAGCGTTGACTGACCTCGATTTTAGCCCTGATGTCTGGTACGAGGATGACGATCGCAACTACTACTATGAAGCATATGAAGAAGAGGAAGACACCGAAGAAGAGTATTACTATTATGATGATGAAGACGATGACGAATACGATGATGAAGACGATGACGAATATGATGATGAAGATGATGACGAATATGATGATGAAG
>NZ_LIUQ01000008.1:113595-145356 GCF_001276715.1 Planktothricoides sp. SR001
AATATGATGATGAAGACGATGATGATGACGAGAGTTAATGCGTAATCAATCGGGTTTCAACAATGTTTAAGGGATGCCAATAACTTTGAGTAATCTCGGACTAATCAAGGAAGTAACATTGTGGGATTAACAAATATTTTTTAAGCAGGGTTAGTTTATAGGATTTGCTCGCTGATTAATCGGTGATCTAACGGTGATTGAAAGCCTAAACACTCCCCATATTTTTGATAATTGGGGAGTTTAAAAAATAAATAGGTTTTAAATAAAAGTTAAGGATTATGACGGGGCTGAATCACGCTTGTTTTTTCGCAAATAAATTCAGCAACTGCTTTGGGGTGGGAACTAGAAGGATTTATAAAACTTTGCCTAACTTTACAAGTTTTTTTGAGCTTATATTGCTCTGGATTATCATTATTTCCTGACAATATTACCCATAAGGTTAAATTATATTCTGAGATTGTTGATGGATTGATGCCGTCAATCGGCTCTACTTCAAGTCTCACTGACCATTGGCTGTCTTCTATTTGATTGATTAACACTTGATTAATTTTATTTTTCAAATATTGAGAGTTTAACATTTTTAAATAAGCTTCAACTCTTGACCAAGGTTTAGCATTTAATTGTTTGTTTAGATATACTTCAAAATAATTTAAAATATCTTCTGATATTTTGCTACTTATAGAAAAACTTTTGTCCTGAATTGGTAATGTCTGCACCACAAAAAAACTTTGGCTAAAATTTTGATTAATATAAAAGTTTTTAGGATAATTTATTTCAGCCCAATTTTGGATAAAAACGTAAAAAGTAAACCAACAACTGATTAATAAGTAAATCAAAAAAATGTTGATTAATTCTTTGAGCTTTTCTGGCTGAGGTTGCTTAGGTTTAAAATTGTTAAAAAATTCCGGTATAATCGCCATCAGTCCACAAAGGATTGGGGCAAATTGCCCAAACACAAACACGAAATTAATTTCTATGGTTTTAAATAAAAATACACAAATTAATAAGCTAACTATAATGGGTCTCAGTTTAATGCCAAAAAATTTTGAACGTTTTTCCGTTAGCAGCCAAAAAACACCTATTATTAAAAATAATAAAGCAAAATTTGCCGTAAAATTAGCGGCAATTATCCCATTATTGCCAGGTAAAATATATGCAAAAAATGCAAATAAACCAGAAAACATACTCAGCAGTATGATGGTTTGCCATGAAATAGCTTTCGGTGGCTTAAAAAGGTTAACGTAGTCTTTTATCTGTTGAAATATTGGACTCATTTTGAATTCCAGTTGACTAAGATTAAAATTAATAAGATAATTCCATGACTCAAGGAATGTCCCCAAATAATAACCTGATATTTTTTGCGGTATTTTATTTGATATAGCGATAAATGTCTATATTTTTTTTGGGTTGGGGTTTCCAGTTCATCCGAATATTTACTAATTCTCTCCATTAGCATAAATGTCGTAATTTTTAAGGTTAATGCCAAAGCAAATACTACAATAAAGAACGTGAGTATAAGCCACTCTGGATTGGGTGGTAATTTATTAAATAAAATAAAGTTCATTAATTGAAATTGAAATTCTGAGTTTGCCAATGGTACAAATACAAAAAAAATTAACCAACCAATAATGTTAGAGAATAAGTTGACTGGGATGGAATATTCTAAGCTTTTTTTTCGAGATATTTTGATAAATTTATAAAAAAATAATGCTTCTATTGTAATTTGAATTAACAAAAAAAAAGTTTGAAAAAAAACGGTTTTTAAAGGAATAATTGAGGAAAGCATTTCACAATTGCAATCAAAATACAATAAGGAAATAGAAAAACGGAAAAAGGCATTGGCTGAAAAAGTTAACCATGATTTAATCGGTTCGGGGAAACTAAAAAGGGTTGGTAAGTCGGCAAAAATCGATTTTTTTATTAACTTGACAGGAAGAAAACATCTCGGTTACGCTGCATAAGTTCTTTCTGATATTCTAAACTAGACAGAAACAGGAAATTATCTTAACTAGGCAATAATCATGCTATAGTTGTGCGTTCCCAATTAGCTTAACGAATTACTACTGATACTATTCACAACGGATAAAGAGACGAAATTATGACACGCGCTGGGATCGGCATTCGCACCGCTCAAGTTCAAAACCGGATTATAGGTCAAATCCATGTGTATGATGGGGCTGGCAAGGGGAAGTCTCAAGCCGCTTTGGGCGTGGTTTTACGCTCAATTGGCCTGGGAATTAATACCCCGGATCAGAGTCGAGTGCTACTGCTGCGGTTTCTGAAAGGGCCAGGGAGAGAGTACGAGGAAGATGCCGCGATCGCTGCTTTGCAACAGGGCTTTCCTCATTTGATTGACCAAGTTCGCACAGGTCGGGCAGAATTTTTTGGTCCCGATGAAATTACCCGCTTTGACCGCATGGAAGCCCAACGGGGTTGGGATGTGGCCAAGGGGGCGATCGCCTCTGGGTTGTATTCCGTGGTGGTCTTGGATGAACTGAACCCCCTGTTAGATTTGGGATTGTTGTCAGTCGATGAAGTTGTCCGCACCCTCCAGCATAAACCAGAACATGTCGAAATTATTGCCACGGGTCGCAATACCCCGGCGGCGTTACTGGAAATTGCTGATTTACATTCGGAAATGAAGCCGCAATATCATCCGTTAGCGGCGGAACAGGGGTTAAGTGGGATTGAAATTTATACCGGGGCAGGTAAGGGCAAGTCTACCAGTGCTTTGGGTAAGGCTTTGCAAGCCATTGGCAAAGGCATTTCCCAAGACCAATCTCACCGAGTGTTGATTATGCAATGGTTGAAAGGGGGCAGCGGCTACACTGAGGATGCGGCGATCGCGGCTTTGCGCCAAAGTTATCCTCATTTAGTGGATCATCAGCGTTGCGGGGGAGATGCGATTGTGTGGCGGGGAAAACAACAAGAAATCGACTATGTGGAAGCGGAACGAGGCTGGGAAATTGCTAGGGCAGCGATCGCCTCTGGTCTATATAAAACGATTATCTTGGATGAACTAAATCCTACGGTGGATTTAGAATTACTCCCGGTTGAACCCATTGTGGAAGCCCTCTTACGCAAACCACGGGATACGGAAATTATTATTACAGGTCGTTGTCAAAATATCCCCGCTTATTTTGAATTGGCCAGCATTCACTCAGAAGTTTACTGCCATAAGCATTATGCTAACCAAGGGGTTGAGTTAAAGCGGGGGGTAGATTTTTAATCAACAATTCTGGAGCAATTCTGGCAAAAACATCAATCCCCCTAACTCTGCTTTTTTAAGAGGGTTGGGGGGTGTGGTTTTCAGACAGTGAAAAGCGCTTTAGTTAAGAAAGAGAAGGGAACAGGGGTAGGAGGTAGCCCCGGAGTTTCGGTTTCTTTTCTGGGGAAGTCCCAAAAGAAATCTCTGCTGACCATCCGGATCCGCACGATCGCCGTTTGTAATTTCGTAAGCATAGCCAGGAGATTCTCAACCATTAAACCATTAGCATTGAGGTGCCACCATTTCGCATGAAGCAGTAATAGCCACTGGCCATTTATGGATTACAGTGTCAAATCTCTATGGGTCATATATACTGAGAAACTGCGATCGACATTGTACCCTATCAGATATTGATCTTTGAGGAATGCCTCATCTGATGAAAATCCTGATTAAAATATTAGAGGTTTGTCTTCCGGGGTGCTGTGTCAACCAACCTTCTGGAAACATTTGGTTGATTTCTGGTTACGGAAAAATTTAGTGCGGAAATGGATTTCTTGAATCCTATCTATCTGGTGGCCAAAAGTAGAGAATATATGTGGTGTCCGAAAATATGAATAATGTCACCCCTAGCTTGCGTGTTAAGGCCTTTCCCCAGACTCAAGTGGGTAAAAATATCTTACTCAAGGGAGTCCTGCCGACCCTTGCCGGTCTATTAATGCTGGCCACCCCCGCAGAGGCGGCAAGGCTGCAATCTTGGCAGTTTCAGTCGAATCAAAACCGATTATCTTTTACGACCGCTGGTGGGGTTCAGCCCAGAGCCCAACTGTTGGCCAATCCGACTCGGTTAGTGATCGATCTGCCCGGTACAACCATTGGGCAGTCACCACGCTCTCAATACCTGGGCGGTGCCATTAAAGAAATTCGCGTGGGACAGTTTGAAAGCGACACCGCCAGAATTGTGGTGGAATTTGCTGAAGGCTATACGGTTGATCCGACTCAGGTCCAATTTGATGGACTTTCCGCGAGTGAGTGGACAGTGCAAATCCCAACGCCTCAACGGATCGGCACTGGGGGGTCACCCGCTCCCAACGGGGCTGCCAACAGTTCTTCTAACGGGTCAAGGGGCGCCGGTTCTACCAATGCTCAAACCATTGTGCAGAATGTTCAGGTGAGTGAACAAGGGATTGTGTTAAGTACCAGTGGACAACTGCCACGGATAGAAAAGAATTTCGCGGCGGATGGTTCTTGGATGACGATTAGTATATTTGGTGCTACTTTATCCCCAGATTTTCGCACTCCGAATCAGAATATGAGCGGCTTAGGGGTTAGCAGGGTGCAAGTGACTCCGGGTTTGGGTTCAGCCCCAGTGGTGCGTGTGACGTTGGATATGAGCGATCGCGCCCAAGCTTGGGATGCTCAGGTGAGTTCAGCCGGTGCGGTGCTTCTATGGCCCCAAGGCGGTATGCGACCGAGTATTAGCCAAGGCAGTGATTTAAGCATCATTGAGTCCGTTGAACTGAGCAAAAATGGTACAGAACTGGTGATTAAAGCCGATCGCCCACTGACTTATAGTAGTGGCTGGGATACGCCGATGGCTTATCGAATCACGATTCCTGGGGCGGAGATTGGTTCAGAAGTGAGACTGCCCAATTTTAGTGCCAGCAATGGGGTCTTGGCGGTGGAACAACGGCAAGACGACGAGGAAACCGTGACCCTATTGGTGAAGCCCAATCCCAACTTTTTGATTGCTTCTAATTCTATTTACCAGCCCAATAGTCAGCAGATTTCGCTGCAACTGCAACCTAAACAAGCAACGGTGGTGACACCTGTACCGGGCAATAACCGAGATAATTCCTCCTATCCCCGACCGATTCCCCAACCCAGGCAAACTACTCCCAGTCCACAGACTCGTCCCATTCAACAAGGACGAGCGGTGATCGTGATCGATCCGGGACATGGGGGCAATGATACCGGGGCGATCGGCATTGGTGAACTGCGGGAAATTGATGTGGTGTTGTCCATTTCCAAACAGGTCAGGGATATCCTGGAACAAAACGGAGTTCAGGTGGTGATGACGCGGGAATATGACCAAGAAGTTGAGTTGGAACCTCGGACACAGCTTGCGAATCGCGTCAATGCGGATTTATTTATTAGTATTCATGCCAATGCGATCGATATGACTCGTCCTGATGTGAATGGGATTGAGACTTACTATTTCCAGAGTCGCAGTGGTCAATTACTGGCTCAATATATTCACAATAGTGTTCTGCAAACGACTGGGGCGCCCAATCGTGGGGTACGGGAAGCCAGATTTTATGTGCTCAGACATACCGAGATGCCAGCAGTTTTGGTAGAAGTGGGCTTTGTCACAGGGGCGGAAGATGCCGCGAAATTGGCTGACCCCGCTTATCGCAGTGTGATGGCTGAGGCGATCGCTCGTGGGATTTTACAGTATATGCAACGAAATTTGTAAAATCGTTTACGGTAGCATTAATGAAACTATTTATTATATAGTGTGCAAAACCTCGCGATCAGGAGAGAAAACCGGCATACAATTTAAGCCAAAATATGCTAAATATCATAAACATTGTTAAAAATTAGTGAAGTTCTCCAGATCGTTGAGAAAATACCGTATCCAGATATACAACCATTACTCCAGATATAGGCGCGATCGCGTCTATATTTTAATGAACCCCGCTCGGTTTTTTCACGTCATGCTGAAAAATCGTCTTCGGGGATTTTTAATGTCTATCACAATTCATTGACCGAATCATGCCGAAAGAAATAGATAACAACCTGAGCAAAATCCATTAAAAAAAGCCCAGATTACGACTAAACTCAGTCTCGGTTTCCGCCGAAAATCATCGCCAATGTATCATATCCAAAACAGTTTATATAGAAAAGTGCCATGAAAACTACTAACCAGCCAACGGACAAAAAATTCGGAAAATTTTCTGACTCCAGACTTTGGAAAACTCTGCTCTGGCAATGCATCCTGCCTAGTTTAATCGGGGTTGTTTGCCTGAGTTCTCCCGCTGAAGCCAGCCGACTGCAAAATTGGCGCTTTCAAGCAACCCAAAATCAACTGTCTTTTAGGACTGCCACTCCGGTTCAGCCTAAAGCCCAATTGATTTCTGACCCGGTTAGATTAGTGATCGATTTGCCGGGAATTAGTATTGCCGATATTCCCCGCAATTTGCGATCGCAGTCCGTCGGCGGTGCCATTCGCGAAGTGCGCGTGGGACAAGTTGAGCCGAATATGGCCAGAATTGTGGTGGAATTGGCGAACGGTTATACTCTGGATCCTTCAGGGGTGCAATTCGAGCCAGTGTCCGGGAATAACTGGACGGTGCAATTACCTGAACCTCAACCGATTAATACGGCAGTCAGACCATCGGTTACTCCATTAGTCAGTTCTGGGGAGAAGCGATCGCCGGAAATTGCCCAAGGCAATGGCTTTGCCACCATTGAGTCGGTTCAGTTGGTGAATAATGGGACGCAATTATTGATTAGAAGCGATCGGCCAATCCAGTACAACGCTAGTTGGGATCGACAGACCTTAGACTATGCCATTCAGATTTTTTCCGCTCAACTCGGAGAAGGGGTAAGATTGCCCAATGGTTTTAATGCCAATAATCCGATTTTATCTTTACAGGAACGAGAAGACGAACCAGAAACCGTCACCCTGATGGTGCAGCCTAACCCGAATTACCACGTCATGGGGGTTGTGTCACAAGGCCCGAATCAAATTGCGCTGCAATTGCAACCAAAAGCAGGAGTTTCTGGCTCCGGTCAGGGTTCTGTATCGCCTCGTCCCACCACTCCCTTACCCCCGGAAAATTATCCCCAAATTCAAGCCCCCAGAACCCAAGATGGGCGTTTGGTGGTTGTAATTGACCCTGGTCATGGGGGCACTGACCCCGGCGCCGTCGGTCTGGGGGGACTTCGGGAAACTGATGTGGTTTTGGATATTTCCCAGAAGCTGGCTGAAATGCTGGAGCAAAGTGGCATTCAAGTAGTGATGACTCGTCAGGATGAGCGCACCATTGACCTGGCGCCTCGAACCCAACTGGCTAATCGCATCAGTGCGGATTTATTTGTGAGTGTTCACGCCAATGCTGTGGGTGGGGGACGCACAGAAGTGAATGGGGTGGAAACTTATTATTACCAAAGCGGTAATTTACTGGCGCAATATATCCAAAATAGTATTCTGCAAACCATGAGAATGAATAACCGGGGGGTTAAGCAGGCTCGATTTTATGTGTTGCGAAATACTCAGATGCCAGCAGTGTTGGTGGAAGTGGGTTTTGTCACCGGCAGTGATGATTCGCAGATTTTGGCTAACCCAGACAATCGCACCCGCATTGCTGAGGCGATCGCCCAGGGCATTCTGCAATATATTCAACGCACTCAGTAATTGTTGATGGTTGGTTGTTGATTGTTGTTTGTTCGTTGTTGGTTGTTGGTTGTTGTTTGTTGCCATAAAAGCTTCGCGAGCGGGCAAGATTGTTGGTTGTTGGTGATTAGTTATTGGACTTATGACTTATGACCAGCAGCCTGCCGATAAAACCCCGGCTTGAAGAAAAGCCGGGGTTTTGTGTTTATTTTTCTTAAAATTTTGATACAAATGAAACATCCATGACTTAGAGATGCAACCATGACCGGAGCTTTATTTGACACTGATATCGATTTGGCTTCCTTTATCGATCATGCCCTGCTCAACCCTACAGCCACTCCAGAACATGTAGAGTATTGGTGTGATGAAGCCCTTAAGTACCATTTCCCCACGGTATGTGTTTATCCGGCTTATGTGGGACTTGCCAGTAATCTTTTGCATGGCAAACCCGTCAAAGTCTGCACCGTGATTGGCTTTCCCAGCGGGGCCCCTACGCCAATGGTTAAACTGTACGAAGCCCAAGAAGCGGTGGAGAATGGGGCCACAGAATTGGATGTGGTGATTAATCTAGGCGCCCTGAAGTCCGGTAGAACCAATGAAGTTTATCGAGAAATTGCGGAAATTTGCCAGGAAACCGGCCAATTGGTGAAGGCGATTTTGGAAATGTCTTTACTGACTCAAGAGGAAAAACAACTGGCAGCGGAAATTTGCATGGATGCGGGGGTGGCTTATCTCAAAACCAGTACCGGCTTTCATGGGGGCGCTACGGTGGCAGATGTGAAATTGCTCAAAGAAATCACCAAAGGTAATGTGGGAATTAAAGCTTCTGGGGGCATTCGTACCCCAGGGCAAGCTTTAGATTTAATTGTGGCTGGGGCAACGAGATTGGGGACTTCTCGCGGGCCGGATATTCTACGTCAACGGGAAAAATTTGAACCCCCATTGAGTCAGTCTGATGAATATTAATTCTGATTTGTTCAGGATTAATTATAAAATTAATCGCATTTTATTGGCTGATTTTGCATTTGTTGCCTGCTTCGATATTTTGTAGAAAAATATCTCCAATAAAGTATAATTAAATAGTGTTTATTATGAAATAAATAAAACCGATAAAATCGTTGTTTATCCATTGCCTATATACCCAATTATAAGGTGAATAAATTGCCTTAATAATAGGCAATTTAACAGTAAAAATGCACAAGTAAAACCAATCAATTCAAGCAATATAGATGAAGAGAAAAGATGGATCGAAGCTATAAGGTGCGGGGGATTAATCTGAAGTCGATGCCAATGGGGGAGTCGGATCGGTTGCTGACGATTTTAACCCCAGAATTAGGCTTAATTCAGGCGATCGCCCCTGGGAGTCGTAAGCCAAAATCAACAATGGGCGGTCGCAGTGGTTTGTTTGTGGTGAATGAGTTGTTAATCTATAAGGGGCGATCGCTTGATAGAATCACTCAAGCAGAAACCGTGGAGTCTTATCCCGGTCTGAGTAAAGACTTGGGCAAGTTGGCAGCGGGTCAATATTTGGCAGAATTAGCCCTCTATCAAGCCCTCAGCGATCAACCCCAAGCGGAACTGTTTTTCCTGCTGGGAGAACATTTAAGCCGAATTTCGCGATCGCCAACAGTCCATAATCATCCCTGTTTTATGCCGGTAATTCCATTATTAACTCACGGGATTTATCATCTGCTGGCATTGGGGGGAATTGCCCCTCAAGTGCATCACTGTTGTCTCACGCAACAAAAACTTCAGCCGAATTTTACCCAAACTAACTGGCAAGTCGGCTTCAGTATACTCGGTGGCGGAACTGTATCTTCTGAATGGATGATGCAAAACTCACCGCCGATTATGTCAAGATCAAATTCACGATTAAATTCAACCCTCGAAACTCAAAATTTACCGGCAATTAACAGCAAGCTTAATGCAGTTGAATTAGCCATGCTTCAGCAACTCACCCATCCCGAATTACCCCCGGTAGAAGCGATCTTAAGTCAGTTACCTTCAAAATTGAGGGACTTATCCTTTAACCAAGTTTGGCTGACAATTGAAAAACTTTTACGACAATATGCCCAAGTCCATTTGGAGCGATCGCTGCGATCGCCTATACTCTTAGATACTTATTTGAAATCAATTTTTTAGCAAAATTACCTCGGAAACGAATACAGTAGAACCAGTGCGAAACCAGAACATATTTTCGCTCTGACTACGAAACCTTGTTCAGACATCACTCACACAATGCAATTATTTGATTTTCCATCAAAAACCTCAACCTCGGATTCTCCTGACCATTTTCTCAGTCAGGATGACCAGAGAATAGACCAGGCAATCAGTAATCAACCAATCAATAGAATTCATTATCCTAATGGCAACTCATCACCGGATCCCCGGCAGCCAACGGATGAGCATGAGGATCGCAACCATCACAATTGTCCTGGTGACAATGACCATCATCACCAGGGTAACCAGGGTAAATCGATCAAATCACAGCCCGGATTTGGGCCAGTCTTGAAAAATGCCAATTTTTTAGCCCTTTGGAGTGGTCAAGTTTTTTCCCAGCTAGCGGATAAAGTCTATCTGGTATTGATGATTGCCATTATTGCCAGTGTGTTTCAGCAACCGGGACAAAGTATTAGCAGTTGGGTATCGGCGATTATGATTGCCTTTACCATCCCCGCAGTATTATTTGGTTACTTGGCCGGTGCCTTTGTCGATCGATGGCAAAAGAAAACTGTATTGGTGGCAACTAATCTGTTGCGGGGATTGTTGGTATTGGTCTTGCCATTAGTTTTGTGGATGTCTCAAGGACTGCAACTCGGAAAGCTCCCTTTGGGATTTTGTCTGATGCTGGTAATTACCTTTTTCGTTTCTACCCTGACCCAATTTTTTGCCCCCGCAGAACAAGCGGTAATTCCTTTAATTGTTCAGCGGCAGCAACTCTTGGCCGCTAATTCTCTCTATACCACGACCATGATGGCTTCGGTGATTATTGGTTTTGCCGTTGGGGAGCCGGTGTTGAATTTTGCCAACCATTTATTGTCCAATTGGGGTAATGGTTTGACTACTGGCAGAGAATTGGTGGTTGGGGGGAGTTATTGCTTTGCGGGGTTTCTGCTGCTGTTGATCCGCATTCCCGAAATCCCCAAGACCCCAGAACAAGAATCGGTTCATGTGTTTGAGGAAATCCGCGATGCAGTGGCTTATTTGGGGAAAAATCGTCGGGTGCGATCGGCGATGCTGCAATTGGTGATTTTGTTCTGCGTTTTTGCTGCCCTGGCAGTTTTGGCGGTTCGTTTGGCAGAAGTGATTCCCAATATTGAGTCAGAGCAGTTTGGTTTTTTGCTGGCTGCGGGTGGATTAGGCATGGGAATTGGGGCTGCAATTTTGGGTCATTTTGGCGCCGCCTTTACCCACCGTCAACTGAGTTTGTTTGGCTCATTTATAATGACCGGATCTCTGGTGGGGTTGGCTTTGTTTTCTGAGCAACTATTCTTTGTTTTAGTCTTGATTACTTTTTTGGGATTTGGTGCGGCGATCGTCGGGGTGCCGATGCAAACCACTATTCAAGCGGAAACCCCCGAAGAGATGCGTGGTAAAGTGTTTGGCTTACAAAATAATGTGGTGAATATTGCTTTGAGTTTGCCCTTGGCTGTGGCTGGGGTGGCGGAAGCTTTGGTGGGATTGCAGGTGGTGTTTTTGACTTTGGCCCTAATTGTCATGGCCGGAGGCGGATTAACTTGGTATATTTCGGGTAAACAAACTGGCAAATTGACGATCGCTCGTTAATTAACGAGTGATTCGTGGAATGTCTTTGTTCAGTAGCGATTAGATCGCGATCGCACAGATATCCGTTGAATGTGCGATATTGACGGGCGATCGCGATTTTTTATGTTTAGCTAAAACCAAATATCGCGTTATTATTCATTACAAACCTTGGGAATCAGAAGTTGCATGCACATTGCCTGGTTGGGAAAAAAATCACCCTTTTGTGGAAATGTTACTTATTCTCGCGAAGTAACTAATGCCCTGCTTGACCGGGGATACGAGGTTAGTTTTCTCCATTTTGCTCAAGAGTCTGCGGAACCTCAAAACGTCATTCCTTCTTTAAGTCCTCAGCAAGCTTTTAACAAAACAGCCCAGTGGCCGATCGTCTCTGAAGTGCCCTTGCCTTGCTTGTACAAATCGACAATTTATACCATTCCTACCCTGAAATCCAGTAAAGTCCTGACACGGGCTTTACGAGAACTCAAGCCGGATTTGGTTCATGCCTCCCTGACGCTTTCGCCGTTGGATTTCGTACTGCCGGAAATCTGTGCGGAACTGGGTATATCCTTGGTGTCTACGTTTCATCCCCCTTTTGAACGCAAACCCCGGACTTTAACCTCTAGTACCCAACATCTGACTTATCAGCTTTATGCGCCTTTTTTGGCCAATTACAATCAGACGATTGTTTTTTCTGATATTCAACGGGATGTTTTGGTGAAATTGAATGTCCCACCGGAACGAGTGGCGGTGATTCCCAATGGGGTGGATGTACAAAAGTATTCCCCAGGATATTCTGCGGTGAAAGATGAATTTCAAGGCGAACGTTTATTTGTTTATCAAGGTCGCATTGCCTTGGAAAAAAATGTCGAAGCGTTACTGAAAGCTTGGAAACAATCTAATTTGGGGCCAAAGTGCAAGTTGCTGATTATGGGAGATGGGCCTTATGCCACTTCTTTGCAAGGCTCCTATAACCTAGAACACAATATTATTTGGTTAGGATATGTGGCCGATGAACAGCGGCGCATTGAAATTCTCCGTGGCTGTGATGTCTTTATTCTGCCGTCTTTGGTCGAAGGACTTTCCCTTTCACTATTGGAGGCGATGGCTTGCGGATTGGCTTGTATTGCCACCGATGTGGGGGCCGATGGGGAGGCGATCGCTGATGGGGCGGGGGTAATTCTCAGTACCAAGGGTGTGACCACACAGCTAAAAGCTTTGTTACCACTGTTTAAAGATCACCCAGAATTAGCTCAGTTGATGGGACAAAAAGCCCGCCAACGAGTGTTAGAACGTTATACCCTGAGTCGGAATATTACCCAGTTAGAACACCTTTATGAGCAAGTGTTACAAATGCCTCAGCCGTTGCCTTTGACTGGCTTGGCTTAAATAAAAAAGCAGCGGCTAAGGACTGGTGATACAGCGTTTTGCGGATTTATGCCGTACAAAATTAAGACCTGCCATTCCCGCGAAGGCGGGAATCTAGAGGTTTTTTGTACCTGAATAGTACCTGAATACAAAGAAATTTGCTGAAGTATCTGTAAATATTCTCAAAACCGGGTTTTTGGCGATTTTCTCTGACAGATTGATTCACATAAAAAACCCGGTTGATTCTTGGCTTATGGAATTAAACCCAATTGCGCCATAAATGATGGAGGGGTGGGAAATTTTTCCCAAACTAATGAACTATTATGACTGGCTAATTCTTCAACCCCATAATGTTGATTGGCGATCGCAATGGTTTTCGCCCCGATCGCCTGACCGCAGCGAATATCATGGGGGGTATCGCCAATCACATAACAGCGATCGAGGTTGAGATTTGCTACTTTTTGTTGCGCTAAAGCTAAGGCATATTTAGCCAGTTCGGTGCGATCGCAATGGTTCTCCCCAAATGACCCTAAATTAAAATAATGGTCTAAACCATAGTGAGCAAGCTTTGCCCAAGCCCCCGTTTCACAGTTGCCAGTCAATAAAATAGAAATTACCTGTTCGCACGATTGTAAACTGTCTAGAATTTCTTTCACTCCATCAATAATATATCCTTGGGTGCGATGCAAGCAAGGGGCAATATTTTTTTTATATAAGCTTAACAGCTTCTTGAGATTTTTTTCACTGGCCATTAACCCCAAAGTTTCTAAAATACTGATGGCGATCGCCAACTCTGTTAAACCGGCCATTTTCACTGAGGATAAATCCACGGATTCGCCAATCATTTGACTGGCTGCTTCCGTCAATGCGATCCGACCCGCGCCACAGGAATCAATTAAAGTGCCGTCGATATCCCAGAATAATACAGTAGTCATGCTTTGATTAATTTTGGTGGTTTTTGGCTAGTTTAATCATTATAGCGAATTTTATCGGTTTTAACTTAACTAAAAAGTCGTTTAAACCGTGGATCGAGGCGATCGCTTTTTTGGCTATTACAAACAGAACATAGGGTTTGTAAATTACTCAAATCGTTCGCCCCTCCTTTGGCAAGAGGAATAATATGATCTACTTGAAGATTTTCCCGACTGCCACAACTGCGACATTGGAAATTATCTCGATTTAACACAAATTGTCTCACTTCTGGGGGAATTTTAATTCTAGGTGTTTTTGTCATGGTTTTTATGATTAAAATATGTTACAGTAAATTCACCACAAAGACACAAAGGACACAAAGATGGATGCTAAGTTTTTTAGGCTCAAATTGTCCGCTTAGGTGAGGCTGTGTTCTCTGTGTCTCTGTGGTTTTTCTTGTTTATATATATTGCCTGATTCAACAAGCATTTTTCAAAGAGTAAATTGCTTTAGCCTCGTAAATCATCCAGAGGTGAATTACTAGCCGTAAGAAGTGAATTACTAGACTTGGGTTCATCGGGACAGAATTCAAGTACAACCTTAATTCTCATTTTTCCCTTTTTCCATATCCCTTCACCTACTTTCAATATTTCACACTTAATTCCATCACTGACCCATTTTCTTCTTGGTATATCTTCTTTCCACCAAAACTATTCCTTTAAATTTAGAAACTGACAAGACACTTTTCGCACAATATCACTTAGTTTAAACATGGAACAATTACCTAAATAGCCTCGCATTTCTTCTTCCTGAACCAATATGACATCTCCTTGATTAGTTAAAGCTTCAAATTTATTTTCATTCATGGCGAATACCGACAAAATTTTTAGATGAGATAATTAATTATATCACAGTAGGAGGGCAGGGGTTTGCCCTCCTATCACATTTTTCTTTGTGTTCTCTGTGTCTCTGTGGTTTTTCTTCTTTATATTGCCTGATTCAACAAGCATTTTTCAAAGAGTAAATTGCTTTAGCCTCGTAAATCATCCAGAGGTGACTTACTAGCCGTACTCGACTTAGGTTCATCAGGACAAAATTCAAATACGAGTTTAATTCTCAATTTTCCAGTTTTCCATTTTCCTTCACTGACACTTAATACTTCACATTTTACTCCATCAGTAATCCATTTTTTTTTCTGGTAATTTGATTTATCCCAATCGATTTCATTCATCCCGACCAACTTACCAGATAACTTTCTCACCATATCGACCAGTTTAAACATGGGAGAACCCATAACATAACTATGCATATTGTCTTCCTTAACCGAGATGACATCTTCTTCGTTGGCCAAAGCTTGAAAGTTTTGTTGATTCATAACTACTACCGACATAATTTTAGGTGTTTGAGTAATTCTATCACAGTAGGAGGGCAACTCTTTGCCCTCCTATCACATTTTTCTTGGTGTTTTCTGTGTCTCTGTAGTTTTACTGAACTCTCTAAAATTAACCGATTAAATCGGCTGAAATCGTGTCAGTATTTTCCCGTAATTCACCGGCATCGGCAAACTCATCACCAGAAACATTGTCAGAAATCACCGGCAATTGCTGACCGTATAAATTCATCGATTGTAAACAAGCATTAATCCCCTGAACCGCCTGATTATAAGCGGCAATTTTTTCTTCAACAACATCGAGGTTCTTTTGATTTTGAGCAATCTTTAACTCTGCTTCCTTTTCCAAGCTTTTCTCTAAATAAGCCCGCGCCACATCATACTTTTGGAGAATATCTAACTTGTATTGTTCCGCCAAAGGTAACACTTGAGTTTTCAGAGTTTGGTTCATCCCTTGCCGGAAATGACTGCGAATAGTGGCAGAAACTTTGGGCTCAAAATCTAACTTGAGTAATTGGCGAATTGCCGGTTCTGCCTTGATGATACTTTCAGCCCCATAACTTTGAGAAGTTTGTTGCAAGGTTTGGCGAAACTGATAGATAGAAAAAGTGCCTTCATCGTAAAATCGGGGACTTTCCCGCACATAGCGATCGCATTCTCGCCGCGCTTCATTAGCAATCAAACTTAACAAAGTCTCCTCTAACTTTTTAAACTGCTGTTCAATTCCCCCATCTTTGCCCAACAACCGATACAAATTCAGATAACTATCGGTTTTTTTCACGGAGTCCAAAAGACGCTGACAGAAATTTGTCACCACCATGTGAGCATATTCCACCAAAACATCCTCTAATTCATTGGCAAGATAGTATAATGCTTCCACCAAAACCGCCAAAAAAGGCGCCGTGGCATTCCGACTATGGCTACCCGTTGCTTTTTTATAAGCTTCCAGCACAGAAAACTGATGCAGTAACTCATCAAGTCGCACGACCATTTGTTTTTTCAGCCGATTAAAATCATTTTCAAAATCTGGATCTTCTTCGGCAATAATTAGGTTAATTTTTTTCGCCAAATATTGCTCTAACTCACTGCCAATGGTTTGCAATTGCTGGTTGAGTCGATCCAACTCTTGCGCTTTCATCGCATCGATTTCGCGAGGTTGACTGGCTAGGTTTTGCCGTTGGCTATTGTAGTAATCTTTTAACCCGATACAAATTGGTTGTAAATCGTCAGCCAGAGTAGTAAACAGTTGGGGGCGCTTTTCATTCGTAAGATACTGAGTAATCGCTTCCCGAAATGTCTCAATCCCACTATCTTGAATGAGTTGATCCATTAAAGGTGTCCCCCACTCACTCAAAATCCGCACATAGTTCTCATTCGGGGTTTCATACCCATTCACGGAAACCCGAAATTCACTGCGGGAAAGTTTCCCAGAGTTGGCACAATAGTTGTTAAATTCGCTGACAAATTGGGGTGTTTCTTCTTGTCCCCCAAGTCCTTTAACGCTTTCGGTAAATATGGAGTCTAAACCAAAGCGATCGCGCCCACTGGTTTGTTTAATTTGACTGCCATAAAATCCCAACAAGCCACTGGTTTTGTAAATGCGGTTGGTATCGCGAAACTGAGTCTGGATTAGTTGATCTAACCGTTGTCGTAATTGAGCATTATACCAAGTTTGGTCAATCCGGTTAAACACATAAAATACACGATCGCGAATTCCGGGATTACTCTTCATTTTTTCCAGTAATTCCGTCTCTTCTGTGGTCATATCTCCCGCAGCCGCTGGTTTTAAAACCGTCACCACCGCCGAAGTATCCGGATTTTTAACTTTCTGATAAGTTAGCTGGGCATCTTTTTTTACTGGTGCATCAATTCCCGGCAAATCAACCAAAATATTCCCATCTTTTAACAGGGGATGATGACAGTAATACTCTAACCGTTTCAACACCGCGCTATTGCTACCCCGTCGCGCATAATCTGCCGCTTTA
Source organism: Planktothricoides sp. SR001 (assembly GCF_001276715.1). Classification (GTDB taxonomy): domain Bacteria; phylum Cyanobacteriota; class Cyanobacteriia; order Cyanobacteriales; family Laspinemataceae; genus Planktothricoides; species Planktothricoides raciborskii. The sequence goes on from NZ_LIUQ01000008.1 coordinate 130,617, forward strand.
CTCAGGTTAGAAAACCCCAATTGATCCATAGAATAGATGGCATTATGAACCGAGTTGATGCGATCGCGGTTATGCTGATAACCTTCTATGAGTAAACTTAACGCTTTAGCTTGTTTGGCATATTCAGACTTACTTTCTCCCCCCTCTTTTTTAATAATCTCCTGGCATATTTCTTGTAACTTATCGATTACTTCGGGGCGATCGATATTTTCTGGATCTATAGAGGTACTTAATCCCAGATTCTTGCACATCATCCCGAATTGCTCGTGAATTTCCCCTAGACTTAAAAACGTTAAAACCACCCGTTCTTGATTGGGTTCTGCGTATTCAATATAACATTCGGTTCCCGTCGCGTGTCCTTCGGCACTGTATAATAATTCTCGTTCTAACAGCGCATTAATTAACATCGACTTTCCGGCACTAAATGCCCCGGCAAACACAATTTCAAAGCGAGGTGAAATAGCTTTATTTAAGGAATGTTCAACAGCGATAGTATTGTATTGCGATCGCAGTTTTGGTTCTTGCTGGAGCAACTTTAACAAGGCATTAACTTGGTCTTTCAAGTTAGCACATTCGGGATGATTAACAGTCATATTTTTCCGCTGGTTAATAGGAATATTTTATTTTACCAGGAAAAACTATCCCTTGCCTACATATATCCATTGTTTTTTTAGCCCTATTCTATCTGTTCCCCAAATATATCCGCTGCCAATTGGGTTGTGGGGGCTAAGAAACCGGGTTTCTGGGGTTCAACCTATCCGCTGCCAACTACTATTCCAAAACCAAATAGTCAACCTATCCGCTGCCAACTACTATGAGAAACCGGGTTTCTGTTGTGGATATCAGAGTTAACGGTAAGATGCGCCCTCAGAAACCCGGTTTCTTATGTTTATGATTAATAAATTAACCAATTTAACAACCAAAAAATTGCCGCAGCTAATCCCGCAGAAAAAGGCACAGTAGTTAACCACGCCAAGATAATTGACCGCATGGTTTCTAAACGAATTGACCGAAAGTTCTGCACTAAACCAATGCCGACTACTCCACCAACTAAGGCATGAGAAGTGGACACCGGCAAGCCTAAACGGGAAGCAATTAATACGGTGGTTGCTGTGGCTAATTCCGCACAAAATCCGCCACTAGGTTGTAAAGAAATAATCTTTTCTCCCACGGTGGTAATCACGTTTTTGCCCCAAATTGCTAACCCGGTGACAATCCCAGTCCCGCCAAGAATTAAAATCCATACCGGAATCTGAAAATTAGCCCCAGGGATTTCTCCTGTTCGCAAAATATAGGATATGGCCGCTAAAGGCGCGATCGCATTTCCCACATCATTCGACCCGTGAGCAAACGCCACAAAGCAAGCACTGATCACCTGAAATTTAGCCAATTGTTTCTCGACTAACCACCGATTAGCACTGGCATTTTTGCCATCTTTTTTTAAATTATTATCTAAATTATGATCTATATTATTATCTATATTTTTCCCGGCTTCAGCACTACGCCAAATCATCACCGTCACGGTGACAGCGGCAAACGTTCCTAACAGTAACGGTAAATCTTGGGGAGGTAAAATTACACCAAATTCATCGCCGATCCAATGATTCACAGGTGCAGTTACAGTCGGCAAGGCGATCGCCCCAAAAATGCCAAACAACGCCGCACTTAACCAAGGAGTCCATTCTTGCAATTGTTGCATCGGTGCCGCACGATCTAAAATAGAATATTTCACTACCCCATAAAAACCAGCCGCGATCGCCCCGCTGACCAACGGTGTCACCAACCAAGTCACAGAAATCACCCCAATAGTTTGCCAGTCTACTGCCTGAAAACCAGCCGCCACCCAGCTAAACCCAGCCAAAGCCCCCACCACCCCATGAGAGGAAGACACTGGCAACCCCCAACTGGTAGCAATTTGCAGCCACAAACCACAAGCAACCATCACCGACACCATCCCCAGCAACAACACTTCCGGTTGACCCACAAAAAACCGGGTATTCACCACTTGGGTCGCCAAAGTTTCCGCCACTTCGTGACCAAATATCACCGCCCCGGTAAACTCCAAAATCCCCGCCACAATCAACGCTTGTCTTAGGGTTAAAGCCTTAGAACCCACCGACGTACCCATTGAATTAGCCACATCATTGGCGCCCAAATTCGCCGCCACATAAAAGGCTAAAATTCCTAACAATAAAATTGGCAACATTGGCAACATTGGCAACGATAAAGTCAAAAAATCTACAGTCATATTTATCAATTCAAAAGCGTCTACTGTTCAGCACAATACTACTCATAAGGCAACAGGGTGTAGGGTGTAGGGTGTAGGGTGTAGGGGGAAGCCGCCGTCGTGTAGGGTGTAGGGTGTAGGGTGTAGGGGGAAGAGAGATGCATAGAAGAGAGATGCATAGAATTTTCCTCTTTCCTCTTTCCTCTTTCCTCTTTCCTCTTTCCTCTTTCCTCTTTCCTGTTCCCCCACACCGATGGCGGCCGATGGCGGCCCCACATCCCACACCCTCCCATTCCCCTTGTTAACCAAATCACAAAATAAGCCCTCTTATCTTCAGACAAGAGGGCTTATTTAGATCGAAATTACGATCAAAATTACCGAATCACAACGCTAGGTATGACCATTACGGATGGGGGTTCCGCAAGGATAAGTGGCGACTTGCTTTGGTCTGTGTCCATTTTGCAGAACTTTGGCCAAAGATTTTTCTGGGGATTTTTCCTTTTTCGCCTGTTCAGCCTTAGCCATCAGATAATCCAATTTCAGTTTAGTCACCATTTCCGGGCGGCGATCGTAAAGACGCTTCAGCGGACGAGGGGCGCATTGATGCATCACATACGCGGTCATCAACGGTAAGGCGATCGTGCTGTCGGTGTAGCACACAACCGTATTCGGTAATTCATGGGGATCTACTTTGCCCCAGCTTACCGCTTCACTCGGAGTGGCACCAGACAGACCTCCGGTATCTGGACGTGCATCGGTGACTTGGATAAAATAGTCGTGACCCCGTTCTTCCAGACCCAACACTTCGTGAATTTGCGGCTGGGTTTGCAGCAGGAAGTTTTTCGGACTGCCACCACCGAGAATCAACGCCGCACTTTTACCAGGGACATTCGTGCCAGTTTCCCGCGCTGAGTAGGCGATCGCTGCTGTTTCGTTCACATCCACCGCTGGATCGATAATCAACTGAGAACCTTCTAAAGCCACTGCTGCCACATTCATCCCAATAGAACTATCCCCAGGAGAGGAAGTATAAATCGGTACGCCACATTCATAAGCCGTAGCCAACAAGCAAGAATTTTTAATTCCTAATTGTTTCTCTGTTTCCCAAATATACTTGCCTAACAAATGGTGAAACTCAGCGGTTCCCATCCGTTTTTGGAAAGATTCAGACATCAGCAGGCGACGAATAAATGCATCGGTTTCCAGCAAGACATCGTAATCAAAGATAATGTCATAAATCCGAATCTGTCCGCTTTGCCGCAGCTTGATATCATCCGTAAATGGATTGCCACTATACAGGCTTAAACCCAAGCCATAATGAATATCGTGATACAAATTCGCCCCAGTGCTAATGATATAATCAATAAAACCGTGACGAATCAACGGCGCTAAGGTAGAAACCCCAAAACCCGCTGGAGTCATGGCACCAGACAGACTCAGCCCGACGGTGACACCTTCGCGAAATACTTTTTGCTGGAGCAAATGGCAAATTTCCCGCAAACGCGCAGAGTTGTAAGCGGTAAAATAGCTGTCAATTAAATCGACAATATTAATTTGCTCCGACATGGGAGCGGGGGCAATTTTCAAGCCAAAATTCGGTGACATATTCAACCTCAGATATAGTGCTACAAACAGTTGAGTTGGTTTCAAACCGATCGCGAATCCACACTTTTGCCGGTTCATAACGGTTCATCATCACGGGTCAAAATTGATCGCTGACTGTCTCTAAGGACGGAATTATCCTTGTAGTCAAAGGTCAACAAGCACCCATTTCGTTTCCGATTTGTTTCCGAGTCGCGGTTTTTTGCGTCTGCCGCTTGCTCTGAAGTGATTTTGAACTTATGAAGCCAGAGTCTTTCCAGGGTTTGCGATAACCCGCAATCCCCAGCAAAAACATAGTATGGGACTCAAAAGCTAATCAGGGCTTTGAGCATCAATGAGAAAATTTTTAGGTCTGGATCAACTCTCGTCTCTTTGCATTGCTGTTGAGTTCAGAGTCATCTCACCAGTGGAACTATTGCACTAATAACTGACCAACCTTTCCTAGTAGGTTGATCAGTCACATACTAGGCGCCTCACACCGATTCGTCCAGGAGAGCGCCGGGTCGAAATGTCTTTTCCGCTTGAGTTGAAGATCCAGATACCATAAGGATCTCCAAGGGTAGCCAATTAACGTTGCAATTTTCAACTGTGTTTCTGCCACCTTGTATGAACAACAAATTGATGTCCAATATACTCTATCTGATTCCTAAACGCAATGGTAATTTTTGCATAATTTTTTAAATTTTACATCATATAGTCAAGGATTGACGACATTTTGGCTCGATTTGGCGGGAAATTCCCTGGAAATTCCCTGTAAATCAGGGACGATCGCCCTTAAACTCTTGACTGGATCCGCTCCGACAAAATTGGTACTAGAGATGGTGCTAGAGATGGTGCTAGAGATGGTGCTAGAGATGGTGCTAAAGAAATTATCGAAAACTTTTGGCAAATTACTAGACTTTCTGTCACTCACCGATATATAATGGAAGACTGTGAGTTTTACTTAGGATTATGCACGCTCAAGAAATTATCCGTTCCATTGAAGCGGAGCAACTTAAATCGGATCTGCCGACCATTTATGTCGGTGACACCGTAAGGGTTGGCGTCAGAATCCGTGAAGGCGGTAAGGAAAGAATCCAACCCTATGAAGGGACAGTGATTGGCATTCGCAATGGTGGCATTAATGAAACCATTACCGTCAGACGGATTTTCCAAGGTGTTGGTGTAGAGAGGGTATTCCTGCTCCATTCACCTCGCATTGAAAGTATTAAGGTGGTGAGTCGCGGTAAAGCCCGACGCGCCAAACTTTACTATCTGCGCGATCGCGTTGGTAAGGCAACTCGTCTGAAACAGCGCTTTGATCGCCCTGTATAACCTTAACTGAAATAAAACGATCAAATTTATTGATTAGATCGTTGACAATCGGGCAAGTCTATACTAAACTGGAAACATTGAGCTACGGTTGAATTGAATTCAGCGTGTGCGCTCTTAGTTCAGTTGGTAGAACGCAGGTCTCCAAAACCTGATGTCGGGGGTTCAAGTCCTCCAGGGCGCGCTGAACCATCGCTCTATAAAGTCTGCCCGAAAGTGTGTTAAGTGCTAGGTCATCTAGTCAACAACAACCAATACTTTCGGGCAGATTGGCGATCGCGTTGGTTCAAAAGCGCAAAAAACACTTAAGGATCATCAAGTCAAAAGTCTTGGGTAATTTGTCCGTCAGTCTGCCGTGAATCACGGCAAGCCGGAATCAACAAAAAACCAAAAGTCTTGGGACTCTTAACTGGAAGAGGGAAAAAATTGTGGCCAAGAAAACCGAAGCAGAAATTCAAGATACCCAAAAAAGCGGCTTTGACCCAGCAGGCTTTTTTGATCAAACTAAAGAGGAACTCGCTAAAGTAGTGTGGCCTTCCCGTCAACAGGTCATTAGTGAGTCTGTTGCCGTCCTATTAATGGTGATTCTCTCAGCAAGCTTAATATATCTAGTTGATAATTTTTTCGATTGGGCAGCTAAACAGGTGTTCTGATGACTTTTGCATCGGACGAATCAGGATATTCACCAGAACAGGAAAGTCTGGATCAAGAATCAGTGACCCCAGTCAATCAGGGTCGCTGGTATGCCGTTCAGGTCGCTTCCGGCTGTGAAAAGCGGGTAAAAGCCACCTTAGAACAGCGGATTCAAACCCTGGATATAGGTGACAGAATTTTTCAGATAGAGATTCCGCAGGTAGCTGCTGTCAAAATTCGTAAAGATGGCAAGCGGATGCCCACAGAGGAAAAAATATTTCCTGGGTATGTGCTTGTGAAGATGGCGATGGACGATGAAAGCTGGCAGGTTGTCAAAAATACCCCCCATGTGATTAACTTTGTCGGAGCCGAACAGAAGCGCAGCTATGGTCGAGGACGTGGCCATGTTAAACCCATGCCCCTTTCTCCGTCTGAAGTGCAACGCATCTTTAAACAACGGCAAGACTCCGAGCCAGTTGTTAAAACTTCCCTGGCTCCCGGAGAAAAAATTGAGGTGATTTCAGGCCCCTTCAAAGACTTTGACGGCGAAGTTATTGAAGTCAGCCCTGAGCGTAGTAAACTCAAGGCCCTACTCTCTATTTTCGGACGGGATACGCCAGTGGAACTGGAGTTTAATCAAGTTCGCAAATTGAGCTAAAGTAGCAAATACAATCAATGGCAAAAAAAGTTGTTGCGGTAATTAAGTTGGCTATTACGGCGGGAAAGGCCAACCCAGCACCTCCAATCGGCCCGGCTTTGGGTCAGCATGGCGTTAATATTATGATGTTCTGCAAAGAATACAACGCCAGAACTGCGGATCAAGCAGGTCTAGTGGTGCCAGTGGAAATCAGTGTCTATGAAGACCGCAGTTTCACATTTGTTCTGAAAACCCCGCCAGCATCGGTTCTCATTCGCAAGGCGATCGGGATTGACAGAGGTTCGGGCGAACCAAACCGGACAAAAGTTGGCTCAATTACCAGAGCGCAACTCCAGGAAATTGCCCAAACCAAAATGCCCGACTTAAACGCGAATGATATTGAAGCAGCCACCCGAATTGTGGAAGGTACTGCGAGAAATATGGGTGTAACCGTTGTTGATTAAACAACTCAGAGTTAACAACCCAAATTCCCTTGAAAATTTAGGGGGAGAGTCCCTGACTCGCTAGTGACCCCAGGAGAGATAAATGCCAAAAAAAGTATCTAAAAGACTACAAGCCCTCAAGAAAAAAGTTGAGGAGCAACCTTACGAGCCTTTAGAAGCTCTCAAACTGTTAAAAGAAACGGCAACAGCCAAGTTTCCTGAATCTGCCGAAGCGCATATTCGTTTAGGAATTGATCCGAAATATACCGACCAACAATTGCGGACTACTGTAGTCCTGCCAAAAGGAACTGGTCAAACGGTGCGTGTAGCCGTGATTGCTCGTGGGGAAAAAGTCCAAGAAGCCACGAATGCGGGTGCTGATGTTGTCGGTTCAGAAGAACTGATTGATGAAATTCAGCAAGGCCGGATGGACTTTGATAAGCTAATTGCCACCCCGGATGTGATGCCCCAAGTGGCTAAGTTAGGGCGATTACTCGGTCCGCGTGGTTTGATGCCATCCCCCAAAGGTGGAAGCGTTACTTTTGATTTGGCGGCGGCGATTAATGAGTTTAAAGCTGGTAAACTAGAGTTCCGCGCCGATCGCACGGGGATTGTCCACGTTCTATTTGGCAAGGCATCCTTCTCAGCGGAGGATTTATTAGTCAATCTGAAGGCATTGCAAGATTGTATTGATCGTAACCGTCCTTCAGGGGCTAAAGGTCGCTACTGGCGCAGTTTGTATGTATCCGCCACAATGGGTCCATCTATTGAAGTGGATATTGCCCTCTTGCGTGACCTAAAAGCAGAAGCGACTGTTGCCTAATATTGTTGGCATATTGTTGGCATATTTTTGGCATATTTTCGGAGTGTTCAATTACAGCAAAAATTTGATTCCAATTAAATAAAAGCAGCCGAAAAAAGCAGGAGCCAAAAGCTTAATTGCCTGCCGAGGTTTATGCGAGAATTTCTAGGTAACGCGATCCGGAGTTGATTGTCCAGATCGCACCAGAATTATGTGTAACCCTGGCAGCATCGCTGGGGTTTTTGATTTTGGAGGCGATAAAATTTTGGGATCTGAAAGTCTGAAAAACAGCCGACGAGGAGGTGAAAACATTTGCCCAGAACAAAGGAAGATAAACAGGCCATTGTGGCCGATCTAAAACAGCTTTTGAGTGAGTCCCAGATGGCAGTTGTCATCGAATACAAAGGACTTTCCGTTGCTGAGATTACCAATTTGCGCCGCAGCTTGCGACCCAGTGGCGCAGTTTGCAAAATCACCAAAAATACCCTAATGAAACGGGCTGTTGATGGTGATCAAAAGTGGGAATCGATCGAACCATTACTCAAAGATGCTTCGGCATTCCTGCTGCTCAAAGATGATTTGAGTGGGGCTATTAAGGCTTATAAAGAGTTCCAAAAAACTACCAAAAAAACCGAACTTCGGGGTGGGGTTTTAGAAGGAAAACTCTTGACTGAAGCCGATGTGACGGCGATCGGTGACTTGCCCTCTAAAGAGCAACTCTACGCCCAAATCGCTGGCGCTCTCAATGCAGTTACCGCCAAGGTTGCTATTGGCATCAAAGAAGTTCCGGCTTCGATCGCCCGTGGTCTGCAAGCTTATGCGGACAAAGACAACAAACAAGAAAGCGATGCAGCTTAATTGTTGTTTGTTGATGGTTGTTAAGTGTTAGTTGTTAGTTGTTGGTTGTTGATTGTTGTTAGTTGTTAGTTGTTGGTTGTTAGTTGGGTAGGGATTCTTTGTTGGTTGGTTGTTTGCTTGTTTGCTCATTAGTCATTAGACAAACGGCAAAGAACAAACAACAAATAACAAATAACAAACAACAAATAACAAATAACAAACAACAAATAACAAACAACAAACAACAAACAACAAACAACAAAAAACTAATAACCATTACCCGAAAAAATTACTATCTAAGGAGTTAATCTAATGTCTGCTGCAACTGATGAAATTTTGGAAAAGCTAAAAGGTTTGACCCTGCTGGAAGCCGCTGAACTGGTTAAGCAAATTGAAGAAACTTTTGGTGTTAGCGCTGCTGCCCCTGTTGGTGGCATGATGATGATGGCCCCCGGTGCTGGTGCTGCCGCTGCTGAACCAGAAGAAGAAAAAACCGAGTTTGATGTGATCCTGGAAGAAGTTCCCGCTGATAAGAAGATTGCTGTTCTGAAAGTGGTGCGGGCTTTGACCGGCTTGGGTCTGAAAGAAGCTAAAGATTTAGTTGAATCTGCACCAAAAGCAGTTAAAGAAGCTGTGGCTAAAGAAGCCGCTGAAGATGCTAAGAAGCAACTGGAAGAATCTGGTGCTAAGGTCAGCATTAAGTAAGCTTGAGTTGAATTATTAAAGCTTGAACAAAAGCTTTAACCAAAGCTTGAAAAAAGGAGCCTAAAAAAGGCTCCTTTTTCTTTTTTTTGCGTTTAAGTCCCGGATGGTTTGATAATTTCTGATTTTGAGTTTTTGCCGTTTTTCCAAGCGGTAGGACTGACTTCTGGTGGGGGTGATGCGACGGATCCCCATTGAGTTAAAAGTCCTTGAAGTAAGTTGTCTTGTTGATTGCGAAAACCATCAAGTTCGCCGCCGATGTTCATAATTGCCATGCAGATATTGCCCTGATTTTGGGTGGGGATGACTCCCGCTAAGGTACTGACACGATCTAGGCTGCCAGTTTTAATAATAGAAAATTTGGGAATGTTGCGGCTTTCTAATACTCCTAAGTCTTGGCCGACAATGGCAACCACATCGGCGATCGTCATGTTATAAGGTTGAAGATAACGCTCTAAGGCGAGAAACATTCCACAAGCAGCGCGAGGGGAAATGCGATTTTCTTCTCCTAAGCCAGAACCGTTGATGAGTTGAATTTCTTGAGGGGAAACTTCGGCGGCTTGGGCGGCTTTTTGGGCGACGATTTGTGGGCCACCGACGGCGTTTGCCAGCATATCCGCCATCATGTTGTTGCTGTACATATTCATTAGTTTGACCAGTTCGCCCAGGGGTTTGGAATAGTGGCGGACTAGGGGCTGAAGGTTTGCCGGAGGTGCGGGGATGACTTGGACCGCCCCTTGAATTTCTATTTGGGGTCTTGGGGTGTCTGGAGGTAAGGCGAGATATTGAGTTTCCGCTTCTTCTGGCCAAATGTTGCTATTCAGTCCGAGTTTGAGGAGGTTGCCGGAGGCTTCGGGGTCTAATTCATAGTTCATGTAAAATTTGCCGGTGATGATTAGGTTGCCGGTGATTTTTTTGATGCCGATTTGGTTGAGGACGTTGCCAAGGGCGATCGCTTCTTCCCAGACAAAAAATGGGTCTTCACCGCCTTGAATGACTAAATCTCCATTGAGTTGGCCATTTTGTATCGGGCCTGTGGCAGAAATTACGGTGCTAAATTGATGTTCGGGGCTAAATGTTTGTAATACGGCGATCGTGGTGGCGATTTTGGTGACGGAAGCAGCAGAGAGGGGGACGGTTCCTTGATGATTGGCTAATAAAGTTGTACCCGACTGCATCCAAACCCCTTGATCCGTTGCGGCAAATCCTTGGGCGGCTAAATTGTTGATATATTGCTGGATTTTGGCGTTGGTGGTTGGATCTGGGTTGTCTGGGGATACGAGTAAGGGTTTAGGCGGTGCTTTCGGGGGTTCTGGTTGCGGAGTTTGGGGAGCAGAGGAGTTGGGGAGCGGGGGAGAAGAACTATTTTGAGGAGGTTCTGCTTGGGGGGTACATCCAGTGATTAATGCCAAAAATGTCAGGGAGATTAGAGCTAGTTTTGGTCGATTGTTGAAAATTACCATGTGGTTTGAAGGATGATTTATCAGCAGTAGGCGATCGCGCCTTTGCCAGTGAACAATTTTCTGGAAATTTTAGCCTAATATCAGGATTTCGGTGAGTCTCTGGTTCTATGAGTTAACCGAGGGGAAGCAAGGTCAATCATTCCCCATTGATTTTCTCACCCATTGATTTTCTCACCCATTGATTTTCTCACCCATTGGCACATCAGACCGGGTATAAGTCCAAATTCCTCCTGGTTCTAAAGTCAACAGCATATTATCGGGAGTAAAAAATTCCCAGAAAGAAACATCACAATCATCTGCCAAGTTTGGGAATAGTTTTAACTCACAACCATTGCTAAAACCAATAGTTAACACTAAGTCGGGATAGTGGGTTTCAAACTTAGTAATAGTTGTACCTTCAAGGATTTTTACTTTTGACTTAAATAATTCAACATTTTCGGCGGAACTGGTTAGGATATTTCCGGGGGCAGCAATTAATTGCCGGTCTGTACCCCTAGTAGCAAATTCCCATTCTCTTTCTTCTTGACCTGCGATCGCTTTCGACTGGCAAGCAATTCGATCACCAATTTATAAACGGAGTTTATCCCCATAGCTAATAATAGTTTGACCACAGGTTTTTCCTAAAAATTTATTAAAAATATTTATCATAAAATATCAATACTGATTTATTGTAGCAATAATTTTTTATACTGGGTATAATACAGCGGTTTCGCCCCTACTGAACCACCGTAGGGCGAAGCATTCCGTAGGGGCGAATGGCCATTCGCCCCTACATTAATATTTTCAGCATCGAGCTTCTGCCGGAATGCTTCGCCCCTACAGATATTTCTGGTTTATGCAATAGAAAATTGCTGTAATCATGGTTTTGGTGGGACGACGGCGCGGCTTCCCAGTTCTGGGTTTTTGCCGTCAAATTATTGCCGCGCCTAACGCACCCTACGAATAATATTAATACTTTCTTTGTGTTTTCTTTGTGTCCTCTGTGTCTCTGTGGTGAAATATTAACCTCTTACCCACAGAGACACAGAGAAACACAGAGACCATCATCAACCTTGTTTGTGTTTTCTTTGTGTCCTCTGTGTCTCTGTGGTGAAATATTAACCTCTTAACCACAGAGACACAGAGAAACACAGAGACCATCATCAACCTTCTTTGTGTGCGGCAGAGTTATGTGGTACAATATCCATCGCTAACTCTAAAGCAGCTTTCATACTTGCCCCATTTGCTAACCCTTTTCCGGCAATATCAAAGCCAGTGCCATGATCGGGAGAGGTGCGAAGAAATGGTAAACCAATTGTTGTATTCACTGCTCGATCAAAGGCCATTAATTTAACCGGAATTAACCCTTGATCGTGATACAATGCTAAGTAACCATCATGGCCATAATTGCCTGTACCAAACCAAGTTTGTGCCGGTTTCACCCAGAGGGTATCGGGAGGAATTGGGCCATCGAGTTGGACATGAGGATAGCGATCGCGCATTTCCTCCAACCAGGGAATTAACCAGTCTTTTTCTTCCGTACCCAATTGTCCGTTTTCGCCACTGTGAGGATTTAAACCAGAAATGGCAATCTTGGGTGTTTGAATGCCAAAGTTTTGCTCTAAGCATTCCACAAATAAGTCTAATTTTCGACTTAATAAATCTGGGTTGAGGGTGTCCGGAACTTGACGCAGGGGAATATGGGTGGTCGCTAACAATGTCCGCATTGTCCAGCCACTATGGGGGGACTTAGCCACAAATAACATCCCGAACCGATTGACTCCAGCGCGTTCGGCTAAGAGTTCCGTTTGTCCGGGATAATGATGACCGGCAGCTTTCCAGCAATGTTTGGCGATCGGGCCTGTGACTATCGCGTCAAATTCTCCTGCTAGAGTATGGGCGATCGCGGTTTCCAGATAAGCAAAACTAGCCGCCCCACTTGCCGCATTACCCATACCGGGGGTTATTTTATCTACATCGATATCAATATCGATCATCTGTAGCTGTTCTGGATCAATCGCCTTCTGCATCGTAATAGTAGAAGCCCTTAGCTGCTGATAAGTCTGCTGCAAAATCTGCCGACTTCCCACCACGGTAATTTCGTCTAATTTTGTCAACTTGCTTAACGCTTTGAGAATCACCTCTGGGCCAATTCCCGCTGGATCCCCCAGGGTCAAAGCCAGTCGAGGGGCTGGCAGCTTCATCTCGGCAGTCTCTATATTTGGCGTCATGGCTAAACTTCCTTTTTTTTAATGCCAAAAGTCTTAATAACTTAATAAATTGATAGCTTTGGACAACACAGTGTAGGGTGTGGGGCTTTTGGGGTGTAGGGTGTGGGGGGGGGAAAGTGAAAAGTGGTAGGGGCGAATGGCCATATAGCCTGACGGCATGGGCTTCGCAAGGACGCCCGTACAAAAGAAATATCACTATTTACTATTTACTATTTACTATTTACTATTTATTATTCACTATTCACTACACCCTACACCCTACACCCTACACCCTACACCCTAGACCCTACACCCTAGACCCTACACCCTACACCCTACACCCTACACCCTACACGACGGCGGCTTCCCCTCACACCCCGTTCCCTCATAACTGAAGGCTAAATGCTTGCTAATATTTTTCCATAACTATGATACGATTTATAAATGACAGTTATTTCTCGTCAATTGGTTAATTTTCCAAAAGTAACCAAGATTTTATGGTTGTATTTTAACGGTAAAAACTCAAAAAAATGAAAACTGACAGTGAGTTTATTTATCAAATACAAGTAACCCTAAAGGATAGTGACCCACCGATTTGGAGAAGAATCCAAGTTCCCAGTCATATCACCCTGTATAGATTGCAGCGTGTGATGCAAATTGTCATGGGTTGGGAAAATTCTCATCTCCATGAATTTATTATCAATGGCACTTCCTATGGTGAATCTCACCCAGAATATGGCTTGGAGATGAAAACCGAAAGACGGGCGAAGTTAGACGATCTGGTTCCCACAGAAAACACGGAGTTTATTTACAAATATAATCTCGATGAAGAATGGGAACATCTTATGTTGGTGGAAAAAATTCTTGCCCCAACTCCAAAAGTGCATTACCCTCTCTGTTTAGAAGGAGAACGGGCTTGTCCTCCAGAAGATTGTGGGGGTATTCTTGGTTATAAGGATTTGTTAGAAATTCTGCAAAACCCAGAAGATCCCGAATACGAAAGCACTGTGGAATGGCTAGGAGATTTTGATCCCAACGCTTTCGATCTCGAAGCAATCAATCACGAGTTGAAACATATTCGTTAGACATTCTTGGTTCTTTGTTGTTGGTTCTTTGTTGTTGGTTCTTTGTATGCATATCCTTTAATGAGTGATTAAAAACTAATAACAAAGAACTAATAACTAACAACTAATAACAAAGAACTAACAACTAACAACTAACAATTAATAAACAAATATCAATTAATTATTGTTGATGGGGGTTGGAACCTAGCTGACAGCGATCGCACATCCCAAAAAATTCCAGGGTATGATAAAAAACTTTAAAATGATGTAATTTTTCCAGTTCCGTTTCTAAATCGTGAACCGGACATTCATCAATGGCGATCGAATCCCCACAATGTAAGCAAGTTAAATGATGACGATCTTCTTTAATGCAACTATAAACAGACTCACCGTTACTCAAAGTCCTCACTTGTACAACCCCTTCAAGTTTCAACGCTTCTAAAGATCGATATATAGTTGCCAAGCCAACGGCTTGGTCTCGTTGGCGCATTTCCACATAGATATCTTGAGCCGAAACCGCTTGCTGAAGACTTTTCAGGAGAGTGAGAATTCGATCCTGAGAACGGGTGCGTTTAACTTTCATTCCAATAATAAAATCAATTAATAAAATCAATCGGTAATCTCGGTGCTTTCGATAGTAACCTAATGATGGATATCGGGGATGAAACGCTTTTGAATCAAAAGAGGTTTCATCTAGGGAGTTTTAGGGAGTTTTTCTTGCCCAATGCTGGCTGATTTTTAACCGCACTATAACAGAAATCTTCCGCAGAAAAAACATATAGCGCTTCGTGCAGAGGAGCGGAGGAGCAGGGGTGTGGGGCCGCCATCGG
>NZ_LIUQ01000008.1:145386-158322 GCF_001276715.1 Planktothricoides sp. SR001
TCGGTGTGGGGGGAAGAGAGAATAGAGAATAGAGAAAAGAGAATAGAGAATTTTCCTATGCATCCTATGCATCCTATGCATCCTATGCATCCTATGCATCCTCTCTTCCCCTACACCCTACACCCTACACGACGGCGGCTTCCCCCTCCGCCCCTCATCCAGGCAAGAACTACGAGGAAAGAACTGCTGAGGTTAATTGCTGCTTCGGCAAGTTTGTGTATTGAGAAACAATTGCTCGGAATTGTTCTCCTTCAATGGTTTCTTGCTCTAAGAGAATTTCCACCAGTTTTTCCATAACGTGGCGATGCTCGTTCAGAATTCGCTGCGCTTCTTGATAGCAGTGGGAGACTATTTCATGGACTTGGCGATCGATTTGAATGGCTACCGCTTCGGAATATTCCGATCGCGCCATCAAGTCTCGACCCAGAAACACCTCACCCTGTTCTATTTCTAGGGCTAACGGACCGAGGTCAGACATTCCATAACGAGTTACCATTTCTCGCGCAATTTTGGCTACCATTTGAATATCGCCACTGGCGCCGTTGGTCACTTCCGCATCCCCAAATACCAAATCTTCCGCTGCGCGACCACCCAAGGCCATAGTAATTCGATCCATCAGCCACGCACGGGTGACTAAGCCACTATCAATCATCTCCTCATTGGGGACTGGTTGAGCAAAACCACCAATTCCTCCGGAACGAGGAATAATGGTGACTTTATTTAAGGAGTCAGAATTTTTTAATACGGTCATTAATAGGGCATGGCCGACTTCGTGATAAGCGATAATCCGCTTTTTCTTGCTATCCAGGAGAGGCGTTAATTTTAAACCAATGGTTACTCGGTCAATAGCATCGTCAATTTCCTCTGGTGTAATAGCGTCTTTGCGCCGACGGGCAGTGAGAATGGCCGCTTCGTTGAGTAAGTTGGCCAAGTCAGCCCCCGCTAATCCCGGAGTCCGACGGGCGATCGCCTCTAAAGATACATCGCTAGAGAGTTTTTTATTCCGAGCATGAACCTGCAAAATCCCCAGGCGACCGTTGTAACCGGGCAAATCCACAACCACTTGTCGGTCAAACCGTCCCGGTCGCAACAAAGCCAGATCCAGCACATCCGGGCGGTTGGTGGCAGCAATCACAATCACGCCGCTGTTGCCCTCAAAACCGTCCATTTCTGTGAGCAACTGGTTGAGAGTTTGCTCTCGTTCATCATTCCCCCCGCCAATTCCCGCACCACGCTGCCGACCGACCGCATCGATTTCATCAATAAAGACAATACAAGGGGCATTTTCTTTGGCTTTGTGGAATAAGTCTCTGACCCGTGAAGCCCCGACCCCAACGAACATCTCCACAAACTCAGAACCAGAAATACTGAAAAACGGCACCCCCGCTTCTCCCGCGATCGCCTTGCCCAGTAGGGTTTTTCCCGTTCCTGGGGAACCGACTAACAACACCCCTCTGGGGATTTTCGCCCCCACCGCTGTAAACCGATCCGGTTGTTTGAGGAATGTCACTACTTCCTGGAGTTCTTCTTTGGCCTCTTCAATTCCCGCCACATCATCAAAAGTCACCCCGGTTTTCGCTTCCATGTGAAAGCGAGCTCTGGATTTACCAAAACTCATCGCTTGGTTGCCTACTTGTGATGACCGTTTCAGGATCATCACCAAGCCGCCCACTAATAACGTAATCAGCAATAAGTTAGCGACAATACCCAGGGCTTCAGCGCGATCGGCTGAGGGCTGAATATCTAACTTAACCCGTTCCCCATCTCTATTGGCAACCCGGATTTTTTGAAATAGCTCTGGATATCGCTCAAACAGAGTGACTTGATGTTCCGCAGAATCCTTTAAAGTGACAGTGGCATTGCCCTTAGCCGGATCCAGCACGACCTTTTGGACTTCTCCAGCGTCAATTTTTTCTAAAAGTTCGCCATAGGTTAGGCTTTCTTTCGCACTTTTTTGCGCCAGGGCTGGGGTTGCCAAAATCGCTCCTTGAGCAATGATTAAACTGGCCACCAATGAACTCAACCGTTTTAACGGTAAGTTTGCCCAGGGCCGATCGGTTTTCTGCCCAGAAGAGGTGCGATCGCCTAAAACTGCCGAAGTTGCCTTCAGCTTATCGATCCATATTTTCCAAAAACCATTCATATATCCGATGCCTTTTAGCTGTAATTTGCCGTCCAGTAGAAAAATATCTATCTACTAGGTTCCACCGAATCTGCGGTGAAAAAGAAAATCGCTTTGACATCTAGTTTAACGTGACTTTTTTTATAATGAAATATTTATTTGCTATCTGTTGTTTGCTATTTTTTTATTGCTATTTGGTTTATTTCACACGAGTCACCAATCACCAATCACTAAAGCTCAAAAGGGGCTTTAACCGGCTGACTGACTGGCTGATTGACCGGCTGATAGGTAGCAAAAGTCTTTCTGATTACTGGCACATGAGCCGCTGCTTCAATCCACAGGCGAGCACCACAGGGGCCAGTTTCATGGGGGGTGTACACCAGGCGGCATGGGCCATTAATTTCTAGTTCGTGGCAGTTGTACTGATTTTTGCCTTCTTTGACCACAATCGGCGGCTCGTTCTCGTTTTCTTTGGCGTTTTTGCCAATAATTTGCCGGTTGACCAAGATGCAGGTTTCAACTTGGCGGCGGCGCTTGTACCAGGTGCCTTTCGGGCCTTTGCCGCGTTCTTCGATGACCGGCATTCCGTTAAATAAGGGGATAACCCAGTTGCGGCCTTGCTTTTCGGCTCCTCTTACCCGCCCTTGCTGGAGTAGGATGCGGAGTCTCACGGTGGAAATACCTAGGTATTGGGCGGCTTCGGTGGTGCCGATATGGGTTGGATTGCTGGTTGGGCTGCTCATTTTTTTGCCTCTTTTCTACATCGTAATAGTACGATAGCAGGATTTTTAGGGGATGTCAATAAAAAAAACCCGGTTTCTGGGTTGTCTGCGAGGGCGAAGAAACCGGGTTTCTTTTTGGGGGATCTGCGGTCATGCTTCGCCCCTACAGGAAAATTTATGTCGGGATGTTATCCTGGGGAGTTTCCTGTCATAACAGCCCTAATTTTTTTAGTGCATTTCCAGCCGCTTGTTTTTCCGCCTCTTTTTTGGTAGAACCTGTCCCTTGGGCGTAAACTTTACCATTGATGGAAACCTGCACTGTAAATGTTTTGTCGTGCGGGAGGCCTTCTTCTTTAATGACGCGATATTGAGGTAAGATTGCGCCTTGGTTTTTCTGTACCCATTGTTGCAATTGATTTTTCGGATCGATCGCAATTTGCGGTGTATCGGTTTGATAGTCATCGATTTGAGGCGAAACAGCAATAATTTCCTCTATGACCGAATCAAACAGCGATCGCACAAAATCTCGGACGGCATTCATTTGTGAATCCAGAAAATAAGCGCCAATTATCGCTTCAAAGGTATTACTCAATACGGATAAATTATCTTTTGCCCCATCAGCGATCGCGCCTTTTCCTAACCGCATCCATTTACCGAGTTCTAATTGCTCGGCAAATTTTGCCAACTGCTTATCTTCTACCAAAGCAGACCGCAACCGAGTCAAATCACCTTCATCTTTTTCTTCCTTATACTTCTCATAAAGATATTCGCCACTAAGAAAATTCAGTACCGCATCACCCAGAAACTCCAACAACTCATTATCGGTCTTCGCTTCTTTAGGATTTTCATAAAGATAGGAACGATGAGTTAAAGCATCTTGCAGCAAAGACGCATCCTGAAAAGGTAATTGTTCTAATAACCCAGATAATTTAGATATAATTCGCGCTTCTGCCGCTTTAGTTTGCCAATTTTCCTGACGATTTTGCTCTTGAACAAGAATACGCAAGACTTCTTGCTTATGCTTTTCTACTTTTTTAATAATCTCTTCGTCAGCCTTTACTGCTTTCAGCAGTCGCACCATGCCATTAATAGCACTATAAGTATCGTCTGCGGAAAATTCATCTCCGTGTGCCCAATAATTGCGGGTTTCAATCAGTTCTTCAACAATTCTTTTTTCTGGCTTATCAATACTTTTTTGGAATACATCATCCCATTTCTTAGAGATAACCGTCAATAGCGCACCAGTATCTTTACTAAGCCACTCTTTTATATCCTTTTTTTTCGTACTTTTATAATCTGGTAATTCTTTTTTGGCCTGAGTTTCCCAATCATCGGGATAAGCTTCTTGCAATTGCTGTTCAACATAGGGATATAATCCCTGACTTAGCAACTCTAAACCTTTACCAACTCTTTCTCTATTACTCAGCATAACTTGTTTGATTACTCCATAGTGATTAGTCATTATCATGTTTTTTCGATAAATTTGATGTTGGGTTTCGTGCCTCAACCCAACCTACGCATAACTACTATTCACAAAAGTCGGCAAAATTAAAAACCGCTTGTGGATCGATCGCCTTAATAGATGTAATCTTTTTTCTGGTTCTAGTAGTGTAAATTTTTCCATCTTTCTCTACAAAGTCAAGAAACTTAATAAATTTAGAAAATTTCTGGCAAGAATTGGGTTTAAAAATAGACTTAACTCCTTGATAGTTGGGAAACCGCTTGTTTTCTCGCATCAGTCGATCCAAGGATCCTGGATCGGCTTCTTTACCTTGTTTAGATGCGGTTTTAATTGCTGAAATCAGGCACTTAACCGCATCATGGTAACTAATGTTGTGAGAGGCTTTCTTTTTCTTATTTTTAGACTTTTTAGACTTTTTATAACTTGAAGTAGTCTCAGTTTTTTCGCCATCTTTTTCTTCGACTAAAACCACTGTTGCCATTTTGCTAGTTTTTTTGCGGCGAACTTTCCCATCTTGTGCAACCGCATCAATAAACTCACCAAATTTGGTAAAGCTGCTACCATCAGGTTTGCGGATAGAACTCACCCCGTGATAATTGGGAAAACGATGGTTGTACCGCATTAATGTAGAAATATAGCTTAAATTGGTAATGTGATCTTCAAGTAAGCAAGTATTAATCGCTTCCAGCAGACAATTCACCGCTTCATCATAAGGAATATAATCAGCCGAATAATCAGCCGATGTTCCTGGAGTATTCCCCTGAGTATTCTCTTGAGTATTAATAGAATCAGCCGGTGTCTGATGCTCAGAATTATCAGCCACTTCTGAGGATATTTCTGAGGGGGCTGGGTCGATTAAAAAAACTTCCTGAATATTGCCATGTTTTTGAACTCTGACTTTACCATCACTTACCGCAGCCTCCATAAAATTAGTAAATTTGCTAAATTTGCTGCCATCAGGTTTGCGGATAGAAGCTACACCTTTATAGATGGGGTAGTAATCGGGATTATTACGCATCAAAATGTTCAGGACACTGAAAGTAGTAGGTTGACCTTGGAACGATGCGCTCTTAATGGCTTTAATTAGAGAGTCAATGGCTTGATCGTAAGTAATATACTCAGCGGATAAATCCGGCTCCTGTAACGAATATACTTGCGGGTTAATCTCTGGTAATTTATTCAATAAATTATCTATTTTTGGTGCCACAAGTTCCGAGATAACCTCATTTTCTGGGGCATCCTGAATCACCACTAACTCAGGCAGTTGATCGATAAAGTGGAATTCATCCGCTAAGTCAATCAGTTGTTTTTTGACATTGCCTTTTCTGGCAAAAATGATCGTTTTGATGCCGATTTTTTTCAGGTGATTCACAAAGGGACAAAAGTCACCATCTCCTGAGACTAAAATTACCAGGTCTGGCCAGCCATTTGCGTCGAAATCAGTCAAACAGTCAAAGACTAATTGATAATCCGCACAGTCTTTAATCGGTGAAGTAACCGAAATACCCTGAAATCCTAGATTTGCTAAACTCTCTAAGACTGCATTTTTGCCGTTCGGCCAAAAGTCGTAAATTTTGGCCTGCTTGACAATGCCCTGGATTTTGGCAAATACTAGCAATAGATTAGCGAGTTCTAAATTTACTTTGACGTTTTGGTTGTCAACATAAAGACTGACGGTGAGTTTTTGTGACATTTGACTGATTTAGGATGAAATGACAATATACGAACCACTGGAGCATCTCAGTGATTAAATGATATAGCAGTTTTCAATTTTGTGAGGTGTAGTACATCTGTGGATTCCCGCCTTCGCGGGAATGACAGAGAAAAATAAGTGCCTTTTATAGATGAGAAACGCTATATTAGGTTTTTTTGGGAATTGGCCACCAATAATCCTGAAAATAAACCACAAGTTAATTCGTCACAATTCCAGAAATTCAGAAACCGGGGTTTTTCTCAGGGAACGAGATGGGCGAAAATCCAGGAAAAACCCAGTTTGTAAAGTTTTGTAACCTGATAAAATTGAATAAACTGCTAAAAAAACCTGGTTTCTGATGAGCGATCTGCCCCCCCAAAAAAATTTTGAGATTGAATGGATTCTCCAACCCCAAATTGAACCTCCAACTTGGTTTCTGGAACAAGTGCAAGCATATACCTCCGGATCTTCGGGGCGTTATGCGGCCCAACTGCTTTGGCAACGGGGCATTCAAGATGGGGCAACTCTGGCCAAATTTATCGATCCCCAAAACTTTAAGCCTTCTAGTCCTTCTGAATTTGGCTGGGAAATGCAGTGGGCAGTGGAAAGAATTCTCCATGCTGCCAGTAGTGGGGAAAAAGTGGCAATTTGGGGAGATTTTGATGCTGATGGCATTACTTCCACCTGCGTGTTGTGGGATGGACTGGGAGAATTTTTCCCCCAGAATACTAAATTAACTTACTATATTCCCAATCGTTTCACCGAATCCCACGGGTTAAATGTTGCCGGAATCGATCGCCTAGCTAAAGAAGGGATTAGTTTAATTGTTACTTGCGATACGGGCAGCACTAACTTAGCAGAAATTAACCATGCTAATGAGTTAGGAATTGATGTAATTATTACGGATCATCATACTTTGCTGGACGATCGCCCCCCAGTAGTGGCAATTATTAACCCCCGTTATTTGCCCCCAGACCATTCTATGTTTTATCTGTCGGGGGTAGCGGTGGCGTATAAACTCATTGAAGCCCTTTATTTAGCGGCGCCAAATATTCCCCAAGCACCTTTAGAACAGTTGTTAGATTTAGTGGCAATTGGTTTAATTGCGGATTTGGTGGAATTAAAAGGAGATTGCCGCTATTTAGCCCAAATTGGTCTGAAACATTTAGAAAAAGAATTTAAACAACATCCGTCACAATGGCGGCGTCCCGGACTAGGTAGATTATTAGAATTGTGCAAGAAAACAGGCGATCGCCCCACAGATATTTCCTTTGGTATTGGGCCGCGAATTAATGCGGTGAGTCGCATTCATGGGGATGCTGCTTTTTGTGTGGAATTACTCACCAGCCGCGAACGCAACCTTTGTCAAAAACTCGCCAGCGAAGCGGAATTAGCCAATGCCCGTCGTCAAGAACTGCAAAAAAATGTCCTCGCCCAAGCCAAAACTAAACTAGAAAAAATTGACCTTTCTACTACTAAAGTCATCGTCCTCGAAGACCCCCAATGGTCTGTGGGTGTCCTGGGTTTAGTAGCAGGTCAAATTGCCCAAGAATACGGCTGTCCCACAATTTTATTAACCACCGATCAAACCCAGGAAAGTCTGGAAAATAGTAGGGACGCAATGCGATCGTCAGGAAGTGGAGAAACTACCCCAGTTTTAGCCCGTGGTTCTGCCCGTTCTGTACATCAAATTGACTTGTATCAATTAGTCAAAAACCAAGCCCATTTATTAGACCGATTTGGCGGTCATCCCTTGGCCGCTGGGTTGAGTTTGCCGGTAGAAAATATTCCCCTATTTACCGAAGCAATTAACCGGGAATTGCGGCAACAAATTGGCGAAATTAACCGCTTAGGAATACCAATAATTCAGGCGGACATTATTTGTCAAGTGGCGGATTTGGGTCTAGATTTATTCCGAGAATTGAAAATCCTCGAACCTTGCGGCATGGGCAACCCATCGCCACAAATATTGATTAAAAATTGTTGGTTTGAAAGAGTATGGAATGAAAAAGTTAAAGATAATACTGGTCGAAAATTGGGCTATATTAAAACCTATTTTAATATCAAGGATGATTCCAGTGATTCGGGTTTTCCAGGGATTTGGTGGGGACATTATAAAGAAGATATTCCTCAGAAGGCAGAGAATCCATCTCAGGCGCTTTGTGATGCGATCGCGACTTTGGATTATAATAATTACAAAAAACAGTATGAATTACGGTTAATTGCCGTTAGAGAGGTGAATGAAACTAGGCAAATAACTGTGGTAAATTCGGGAAGTAAAGTTTTACAAATTTTGGATTACCGTAATAATGGTCTAGGGGGAGAATTGCCAGTAGATGAGTCTCTCGATTCGGCCATTTTTATCCGCCAATGTCCCACCAGTTGGGAAGATTTAGAACAAGGGTTAAAGTTAGCGCTTGACTCCCAATTTATTAACCACAAATTGCCGGTTGTGGTCTTAGCTTATGATGCCGATAATATTCCCCAACCCCAAGAAATATGTCAAAAATTGATCACAATTGCTGACCATCTCAGCCACACCGGGGCAAGCATTTCTCGTCAGGAACTTTGCCAGGAATTAACTATCAGCGATCGCGCCTTAGACATTGGCTTAAATACCTTAACATTCCTCGGTTTTCAGATTAGTTTTAACCAAGAAGCATCTGAACTAGAAACCGGGATAACTTTTCGGCGGATTGCCGATAAAAAAGCCACAATAACCGCGAATTATTTTCCTATAGATTATTTTATTGCGGCTTTGCAAGAAGAACAATTTTATCGGCAATATTTTTGTCAGGTGCCGGTTTCCACTATTGAGGCGATCGCGCAGATTTAATCAACAAATATCTAAAATGAATTTAATCATCCTCATATTCTACCCAAGAATTCGGGGTTTCTGAAACCGCTACTTTTAGATCAACTCCTGGAGGAACTCTCCGCTTAGTTTCCTCATAAATATACTTAGCAATCATCTCCGCCGTAGTATCATAATCGGGGGGCATCACGTCATTCAAAAAGCAGTGATCTAGCCCTCCTTTGGTGACATCTTTTTTCGCCCAACGTAGGGTTTTAAAATCCGCCACCATCACTTCATGGGGACAATATTCTGAAGAGTGGAGTTTCTGGGATGACGCTTCAATGCGTACCTTATAAGTATGGCCGTGCATTCGCCCACAGGGGCCATCATAATCCCGAATAAAATGGGCGCTGTCGAATGTGTACTCCGTCACTAATTTCCATTTAGGCATGATTAATTTCCTCCCGCATTAATTAAGATAGCAAATCCCAATGGAAGAGAAAAGAGGATAGAGAAAAGAGATGCATAGGAGTGTGGGAGGCCGCCATCGAGGTGTGGGAAGAAAATTTCCTCTCTTCCCTCTCTTCTCTCTCTTCCCTCTCTTCCCTCTCTTCCCTCTCTTCCCTCTCTTCCCTCTCTTCCCTCTCTTCCCTCTCTTCCCTCTCTTCCCTCTCTTCCCTCTCTTCCCTCTCTTCCCTCTCTTCCCTCTCCTCTATCCTCTATCCTCTCTTCTCTATCCTCTATCCTCTTTTCTCTTTTCTCTTTCCTCTATCCTCTCTCTTCTATCCTCATTTTATCTGAAGGCGTCAGGAGTAAGTATAAAGCCGGTGTCACCAATAAGCCAATACAAGTAGATGAGGTTAAACCAAAGGCGATCGCCATACAAAGAGGAAACCACATAGGGTCACTAAAGGCCATTGGTAAAACCCCCACAATGGTGGTCAAGGTGGTGCTGAGAATGGGACGGAGGCGATCGCTTGCACCTCTGGCTGCCGCTTGCCGTAAATCCATCCCTTCTTTGAGATAAGTATTCATCGTATCCACCATCACAATGGAATTATTCACCACAATTCCTGTCAGAGAAATAATCCCAATCACGGCGGGAAAAGAAATGGGAATCCACAATAAGAAAAAACCGCTAAAAGTGCCAATTAACCCAAAGGGAATGGCCAACATAATAATAAACGGCTGAGTAAACGAACCAAACTGAATCACTAAGACTGCAAACACTAAAAATAACGCCACAACCGCCATTTTTTTGGCCGAACCAAACGTTTCCTCGGTAGTTGCCGCTTCGCCACCAAAGTTGTAGTTATAACCGATTGGCCATTGGCGTTTCATTTCGGTTAATTTTGGTTCTAAATCCGCCAAAATTTCCCCTACGGTGCGGTCTTTAGTTTTCGCTAATACCATCACCGTGCGTTGGGCATTTTTATGAGTAATCGATAACGGGGACATCCCCGGAACTTGTTCTAAGATTTGATCCGCCGCAATTGGGCCATTGGGAGTAATCAAACGAACCATCGCCAGTTCATCCGGGCGGGTTGGGCCACCGACGCTGCCGCCCCGCGAAGGCCATGCGGTACTCAGGCGAATTTCCAAATCTTCCTGACCGCCGCCAATGGGAAAATCCGCGATATCGTTGTCGGTCATCAGATAACGTCCTTGCATGGCCAAGTCATTAGCCCCAATGCCGTAAAAATCCATCGCTTCCCGTTTGGGCTGGAATTTGATATCAGGACGCAAAGAACCCAGGTCATCCCGCACGTCTACAGCCCCAAGAACGCCTCGCAACGCCATTTGTACCTCTCCAGAGATGCGCCGTAATTCGTCCATATCGGTGCCGGTAATTTCAATGGCGATCGGATCTCCTCCTTCTCCGGCTTTCTCGACATTCACCACTAGAGATGCACCGGGATATTTACGCATTGCGGCATTTAACTCAGTTCTTATTTGATCTAAATATTCAAAAGAATTTTTTTCCCGTTGTTCTTTGGGGACAAAGGCGACGGAGAAACCCAGCAAATAGCTCCCATCACTCGGTTTAAGACCAGTTTCTGCTACTAGGTTGCTGCGTTGACCTACTAATTTAACTACGCTTTCAAAAAGTAGGGGCGAAGCATTGGGGCAATTACTGGTTTGTTTCGTTGAAGAGTTGATTGCCGAATCATTCGCCCCGACAAAGCAACGGAGAATTTCTCCCAGGTCATCGGCTACTTTTTGGGAAGTTTCCAAGGTGGCAGTAGGCGGCATTTCCACGTTGACGCTTAAGGCTGTTTTGTCCGCGTCAGGGAACAGGGTTCCGGGTACGCTGCCCGCGAGAGTAGTGGTAAAAACAAACAGACCGATCGCGCCACAAACCCACAGGGAGGCGATGAATTTGTTGGGAATGGTAAATCGTTGAAGCCAGAGAGTAAATTTGGTGGTGACAATTTTCGTGAGGCGATCGATTAAGCTGGCTTTTTCCTTTTCCCTCTTCGATACCGCCGATCCCTGCGGCAGATTCCCGCGACAAGAGATTCCCGGTTTTTTGAAAAAACCGGGAATCTGCGCCGGGGATTTTTTGTCAAGTAAATATCGTGATAGGGGAATATCCACAAATAGGGCAATAATATAACTCATGGATAAACAAATGATGGCCGTAATGGGAAGTAAGCGAATAAATTTACCCATCAGGCCACCTATCGCCATTAACGGCACCATTGCCAAGATTGTTGTTAATTGCCCGGATAACGCGGGGATAGCAAAAGTTCTGACAGTTTTGAGGGCGGCTTGGTTAAAAGTTAACTTTTCAATAAATAACCCCTCGTGCATTCCTTCCATCATCAGGATGAACACATCAACGAGTAATCCCAAGGACAAAATCATGCCAACTTGCACCATTTTGTTCAGGGTATTGCCCAGTAACCAGACGATCGCCAGAGTTGCCAAAATCGTTAAAGGAATCGATAAACCGGCAATAATTGCTTCACGCCAAGTCAGGGCTACTAATAAGATTAAAAATACACATAAAACTCCTTGCCAGCCATTTTGAAATAACTGATTTAAGTCGTACAAAATAGTATCTTTGTCAGTGGCGATGACTTTGTATTCCATGCTGTATGGCCAGATGTTAGGGTTTTGTTTTATCTGGGCGATCGCCTCTAAACAATCATCCACTACTTTGATCGTGTCTGACCCTGGCACTTTGATCACATCAATATTAATAGCCGGTTGATATTCTGCCCCAGCAAAACTAATAAAAGCCCGATTTTTTTCTCTTTCTAAGTCCCGTCGGATTTCGGCAATTTCCCCTAAGCGCACCACCCGATCTTCTGACTCGCATTTATCACTGCCACAAATCCGAGTTATGGGTAAATTGCTTAAATCTTCTAAGGTACGAAAGCGACCATATAAACGAACTTGCGACCCAATATCATCACTTTCTACTTGATCCCAAGGCATATCAATATTGCCTCTTTGAATCGCTTGGGCGACGGTGGTAGGAGAAATCCCCAAAGCGGTGAGTTTGTTGGGCATCATCTGCACATGAATCACTTCATCCCGTTGACCCCCGACGTTGACTTCCCGGACATTGGGTACTTTTTCTAATAAATCTTCGATTTCCTCCGCAGCGCGACTGAGCACCGCTATATCGATGTCACCATATAAACCAATGGTGAGAATGGGCACATCTTGAACGGAGACTTGGGTGACTTTGGGTTCTTCCGCTTCCAAGGTTAAGTCCGGTTTGGCTTCGTCTACTTCTGCCCGAACTTGGGCGATCGATTCGGCGATCGGGGCATTCGCTTGGAATTCCACATTAATTAATGACATCCCATCAAAAGAAGCGCTGGTGATTTCTTTGAGCCCTTTGAGGGATTTAAGTTGGGTTTCGATTTTGTCGGTGACTTGGTTTTCAATGGTTTCTGGGTCAGCCCCAGGCCATAAAGTTTGAATAGTGGCGATCGCAATATTAATATCTGGGTCGCCTTCTTTAACCATTGAAGAAACCCCGATCAGTCCCCCAATCACAAATAAAAAGCATAACAATAGGCCAAATACCGTATTCAGAAAAAAGAATTTGGCCACAGGGGAAGGAGGAGGAGAGGGAGGAGTTTTAGTCATAGCAGTGTCCCATTGTAGGGGCAAAGCATTCGC
>NZ_LIUQ01000079.1:0-8735 GCF_001276715.1 Planktothricoides sp. SR001
AATTTGTTAATAAATGGATAACATATAGTCATCAAGAATAATTCAGGTTTATTCGGGCCGGAAACACATCCAACAAGCCCAGGAAAGAAAAGAGGAAAGAGAAAAGAGGAAAGAGATGCATTATGAAAATTCACTCTCTCCTCTCTCCTCTATCTGTTTTAAGCAAAAAAAACCGGTTTATTAGTCCTCACAAATCGCCCTAAAAAACGTTTTTTTTGAAT
Source organism: Planktothricoides sp. SR001 (assembly GCF_001276715.1). Classification (GTDB taxonomy): domain Bacteria; phylum Cyanobacteriota; class Cyanobacteriia; order Cyanobacteriales; family Laspinemataceae; genus Planktothricoides; species Planktothricoides raciborskii. The sequence goes on from NZ_LIUQ01000079.1 coordinate 222, forward strand.
TTATTTAAACAATTTTTCATCTGATTTTTAATTTTTCATAAGCTAAAATCCCCTGATTTAGATTATGGTTACTTTTGGTCTTGAAGGTGATCCGAATTAAAATTGTTGATTTATGGTTGCGATCGTGCAATAATTACGGTTTACCTAAGTGATAGAATGATGTTTTGGCATCTAACTTTCCATGTCTATTCAAGTTATCGAGATTCTCTCTGCTGAAGAAATCCGCCGTACCCTGACTCGCATCGCCTCGCAAATTATAGAAAAATCAGGGGATTTATCCCATTTGGTGCTGTTAGGTCTTCGCACCAGAGGTGTCCCCCTGGCTCACGAATTAGCCAGCTATATTCAAGCTTTGGAAAATATCCAAGTCCCAGTCGGTGCTTTGGATATCACCTTTTATCGGGATGACCTGCAAGATTTGGGCATGAGAACCCCTGGTAAAACAGAAATTCCCTTTGACCTGACGGGCAAAAATGTGGTGATTGTGGATGATGTGATTTACAAAGGCCGCACTATTCGCGCTGCTTTGAATGCGGTCAATGATTATGGCAGACCAAGGGTGATTCGTTTGGCCGTGTTGGTAGACCGAGGTCATCGCGAATTACCGATTCATCCTGATTTTATCGGCAAAACTTTGCCCACCGCTGCGGAAGAGCAAGTGAAAGTTTATGTCAATAATGTGGATGGCCGGGATGCGGTGGAGTTGTTGAAAACCGTCGATCCTTAAGTTTTAGTGTTGCTACTTCGGATAGCTAGGTTTGACGGATCCTCGGAACCCTTGAACACTTAACATCAAGTTAGGGTGGTCTGTCCTTCCGATCAATGACTTCAGAAACCGGGTTTCGTAGAAGTTACCCGGTTTCTGAACCCTAACTTTCTTCCCCTGCATGATAGGAACTGCGGACTAAAGGCCCCGATCGCACATGAGCAAAGCCCATTTCTCTGGCGATCGCCCCTAAGCGATCGAATTCCTCTGGCGTCCAGTATCTTTCCACGGGCAAATGTTCCAGGGAAGGTCGCATATATTGACCCAAAGTGAGGCGATCGCAATTCACCGCCCGTAAATCTTGCATCGTCTCTATCACCTCCGCTTCCGTTTCCCCGGTTCCTAGCATCAGCCCAGACTTAGTGGGAATAGTCGAATCTAATTCTTTGACGATTCTTAATACGTCTAGAGAGCGATCGTATTTCGCCCCACGACGAACCGGGCCTGTCAAGCGGCGCACGGTTTCTAGATTATGGTTATAACAAGCGGGTTTTGCCCGGACTACGGTGGCAATGCGATCGCGCTGCAACTCAGCGGTAGTTTTCTCCTCCGACTGACCGCCCCAAAAATCCGGGGTCAGCACCTCAATTTGAGTTTCTGGATTCAAGGAGCGAATTTCGTCCATCGTCGCCGCAAACCACCCGGCGCCCCCATCAGCCAAATCATCCCTAGCCACGGAAGTCAGCACCACATAACGCAAACCCAGAAGTTGCACAGACTCCGCCACCTTCCGGGGTTCCTCTGGATCCAATGGCATCGGCGCATGACCTTTATCCACCTGACAAAAAGCACAAGACCGGGTACAAGTTGGCCCCATCAACAAAAAAGTTGCCGTCTTTTGGCTATAGCATTCCCCTCGGTTGGGGCAACGTCCCTCCTCACAAATCGTATGAATTTGGCGTTGCTTAATAATTTGCTGAACTGTGGAAATTTCACTAGCTTTGCCAATGGGACGGCGCAACCATTCCGGCATTGCCTGAATTTCCGCCCGACGCGCTGCTAAAGGATTTAAAATAGTTTCATTGCTTGGCATAGACATAAGTAAGAAATCATTAAAGAATAGGTATTGGCGATCGGTTAAAGGAGCAGACGAGCTTCAGGAGCAGAGGAGCTTCAGGAGCAGAGGGGATGAGGGGATGAGGAGCTTCAGGAGAAAAATTCTCCCCCGCACCCCTGCACCCCCGCACCCCCGCACCCCTGCTCGGTGAGCGAAGCCTGTCCTGAGCGCAGCCGAAAGGCCGAACCGCCGTTCCCCTTACCACTTGTTAATGTAACGCCTAGATGCGATCGCCTGCCATTTCTCCATTCAGCATAAATCTTGATCGCATGATGTTCTTAACCATTTAATTCAAAAGTTTAAAATTGAATATGGTAACATACCAGCAGGTTTGCCCTTACAGCAATGTGGCTCTCGGTTAATCAGATGTTAAAATAGGAGGATCCAATGCGGTGATCGATATCTCTGTCGTTGATCTCTGTCGTTGTGGGTAGCCTTTGCGTAAAACCACCGACTTTGTTTTTACCGAAAGCCGTAGCAAACATCAAAAAATCCAGCCTGCTTTTCATTCACTCATCTTTTGATTCAGCTTATTCAGCTTATTCAGTTTATTTATTAAGAATTACCCGAGGAGTTCATTAGTCGTGGCAAGTCACAAAATTCTGGTTATCGATGACAGCAAAGTAATTCAGCGCATGGTCAAAGATATGTTACCCCCTGGAAACTTTGACGTGATTCAAGCCTTAGATGGAGAAGAAGGACTTAAACAGATCAAAAGCTCACAACCTAATCTGATCATGTTAGACTTTTTGTTACCAAAAGTCAGCGGCTGGGAAGTCTTTCAGCAACTAGAAAAATTCTCCAATGCTCAAGGGAAAATGATCCCTTTAGTCCTCATGTCAGGGCGTAAACCAGAAGTCACCGAAAAAATTCCGGAACCGTTTGAATACTTTGAATTTATTGAAAAGCCTTTTCAGCAGAAACAACTCATTAACGCGATTAAAACCGCAATGGCGAAAGCTAAAAATTGGCAACCGCCCGGTGGAGTTGCCCCTAGCCAACCACCAGCAGGTGCTGGAGCCAGTGATGCCGAAATTCAAGCTTTGAAAAAGCAGATTGTGGCTATGCAAAATGAGATTAATACCTTGAAGAAACAGTTAACTCAAGTCGTGACCTTGATTAAGCAAAAACTCAAATAGATAATAACGGTTCATTGGTTCATTGGTTCATTAGTTTATTATAGGCATGAAATCAAGCGAGCATTTTTCTGGCGATAATTATGATCGTATTAATGCAATTTAAACCAAAAATAAAGCACCATTGACCATTAATCTTTGATGCCATTAATGGGTAAAAATGCAAAAAATACGACCATAATAAAAAATACCTAAAAATACATCCCGGATAAATTTATATATATATAAATATACAGAATATATGTTATTATGGTCTAAAATTTATTTTATATTGATTGCTCAGATAAATTGATCGGATAAATATTCAATATATTTATTCAATATATTTATTTATGAATTATGTATTTAATTACATCAGTCAAAATTAGTTATAAAATATCCAAGCAATAATTAATTTATGTAATTGATCAAAAATTGACCTCGGTTAATCACATTTGCATGGCATGGCATATCAATCCTTGGTTTTTATGTTTCAATAGTTCAAAGTTAAATTTTATAAATCTAGTATTTCCCAGGAAATAAAATCCGATAAAAAATCACTTTATTTACCATTATACTTTTGTATAAATTACCACAGGAGTCTATCGTGGCAAGTCGTAAAATTCTGGTGATTGATGACAGTAAAGTCATTCAACGCATGGTCAAAGATATGTTACCACCCGGTAATTTTGAGGTTCTCCAAGCCCTAGACGGAGAAGCCGGACTTAAATTAATCCGGGCAGAAAACCCAGATTTAATTATGTTGGATTTTCTTCTACCAAAAGTCAGCGGCTGGGAAGTGTTTCAGCAATTAGAAAAATTCGCCAAGGCGAAAGAGAAAATGATTCCTCTGGTTCTTATGTCCGGGCGCAAAGAAGAAGTGACCGAGAAGCTGCCGGAACCTTTTGAGCATTTTGAGTTTATTGAAAAACCTTTTGAACAGAAAAAACTGATTGCCGCGATTAAAAGCGCAATGGTCAAGTCTACCAAATGGTCTGACGGCGTTCCTGCCACTGCCGCTCCTGCCCATGCTGCCGCTGCTGCTGGTGGTGGTGACGACATTCAAGCCCTGAAAAAGCAACTTGCTACTATGCAGGCAGAAATTAATACTTTGAAGAAACAGCTAACTCAAGTTGTCACCCTGATTAAACAAAAACTTAAGTAAATATTCACAAATATTCGTCCGTTGACCGTTGATATGTATTTGGGCGAAACATTCCGGTGATAAATTTAAGCTTTTAATCAGCAAATATCTGCCGGAATGCTTCCCCCCTACATGGTTATATGCATCTGGGTTATATGCATCGGCAAAAATCTCAAAAATCTGTAGGTTTGTCAACAGTTAACGAAAATTTATCAATATGACTCTAGATGTAGTATTTGCGGAACGACTCTCTCAACAGCGCGATCGCCTAATCGAGTTATTGGATCGCTTTTCTCAAGCCAAAGTCCTGGTGGTCGGGGACTTAACCCTGGATGAATTTCTCACCGGGCAAGTAGAACGGATTTCTCGTGAAGCCCCGGTCTTAATTTTGCGCCACGAAAATACGCGCCAAGTTCCCGGAGGCGGTGCGAATGCGGTATATAACTTGGCCACCTTGGGCGCCCAGGTAAAAGTGGTGGGTTTAGTGGGCAAAGATGACCAAGGAATAGCCTTGCGGGGGATTTTCGATCGCGCAGGGGTGGACACCACCGGGATATTGCTAGATCCCAACCGGCCCACGGTGACGAAAACCCGGATTTCTGGTCATGCGCGACAGTCGGTGACGCAACAAGTTGTCCGAGTCGATCGCAAGTCCGACGAATTACCCGACCCAGAGTTACGGGAACAGTTAGCGGAATATATTCGCGCCCATATATCTACCGTTGATGCGGTGGTTTGTTCTGATTACGGGGATGGGGTATTCACTCCCCCGGTAATTGCCGCCGCGTTGCAGCATTCCCGCGTTATTGTCGATACCCAAAAGCAGTTACCACGGTATGCGGGGGCAACAATTTTTACCCCCAACCTCCCAGAAGCGGAGTTAGCGGTGGGCTATAAAATTAACAATCCCCAATTACTTCAGCAAGCAGGGAATGATTTGCTTTCCCTGACTCAAGCGAAACAAATGCTGATTACTCGTGGGGATGAGGGGATGAGTTTGTTCGATCGCACGGGTAAGAGTGAACATATTCCTCCATTTAATCGCACGGATGTATTTGATGTGACTGGGGCCGGGGATACGGTGGCTGCGGCTTTAACTATTGCTTTAGCAGTGGGGGCATCTTATTGGGAAGCGGCAGTGTTAGGCAATTTAGCCGCCAGTATTGTGGTGCGTCAATTTGGTACTGCTACCACGGCGATCGATGAGATGAAATTGGCGTTAGGGAAATTATTAGGAGAACAGTAATATTCGTAATATTTGTAGGGGCGAAGCATTTCGGCAGTAAATCTCTGGTGATTACCGACAATTTATCTGCCGAAATGCTTCGCCCTAATCTACCAGTAAATCTCTGACTATTACCGACAATTTATCTGCCGAAATGCTTCGCCCTAATCGGCAGTAAATCTCTGGTGATTACCGACAATTTATCTGCCGAAATGCTTCGCCCTAATCGGCAGTAAACCTTTGCCTATTACCGACAATTTATCTACCGAAATGCAGGGCGGCGAAGCATTTCGGTAATAAATCTCTGGTGATTACCGATAATTTATCTGCCAGATTAGGGCGAAGCATTTCGGTAATAAATCTCTGGTGATTACCGATAATTTATCTGCCAGATTAGGGCGAAGCATTTCGGTAATAAATCTCTGGTGATTACCGATAATTTATCTGCCAAAATGCTTCGCCCCTACAGGTTTCGGGGGTTTCAAATAATAAATTTTGGGTGATTACCGATAATTTATCTGCCAGATTAGGGCGAAGCATTTCGGTAATAAATCTCTGGTAATTACCCACGATTTATCTGCCAGATTAGGGCGAAGCATTTCGGTAATAAATCTCTGGTGATTACCGATAATTTATCTGCCAGATTAGGGCGAAGCATTTCGGTAATAAATCTCTGGTGATTAGCGACAATTTATATGCCAGATTAGGGCGAAGCATTTCGGTAATAAATCTCTGGTGATTACCGATAATTTATCTGCCGAAATGCTTCGCCCCTACAGGTTTCGGGGGGTTCAGATAATAGATTTTGCTGGATAATTTTTTGCGCGATCGCTTCTACCATTGGCACACAAACGGAATTGCCAATTTGCTTATAACTTTCCCCTAAATTAGCATCAATTTTAAAAGTTTCCGGGAAACCCATAATCCGATAACATTCCCGAATGGTCATTTTTCTGACCCGATTGGTTTCAGGAATATAAATAAAAAATCTACCAGAAGTTTCCTGAGAGGGCAAGGTGGGGTGAACCCCATCAATAGAATAAATCCGGTTTGGTTGACGGTGGACTCTGGATAAATGTTCGGTATTTGGTCGGACTCCAGTTTTCCACTTTCCTTTATTCCGATAACCGACAAATATTAATCCAGAAGCTTGTTTTTTCGGTTCTTTAATTAAAGTATATTCATCAGGAGATAAAAAGTCAAAATCTCCCTTTTGATCCAAAAAATTTCGCAGGGCTTGAGGTGACGTTTCCCTAAACTTAGCAAAATTAAACGGACGATTTTTGACGGCCATGATAATGATTCTTTCTCGATTTTGGGGCAAGCCAAAATCTTTGGCATTTAATAGTTGATAGTTGACATGATAGTTTAAATTTTGCAAACTTTGGATAATTATGCTTAAAGTTTGACCGCGATCGTGATGAATTAAATGCTTGACATTTTCCAAAACCACAACTTTCGGTTGCTTGGCAGCAATAATTTTACAAATTTCAAAAAATAATGTGCCTCGCGTATCCTCAAAACCTTGTTTCTTGCCGCAAATACTAAATGGTTGACAAGGAAAACCCGCCAAAAGTACATCAAAATCTGGTAACGACTGGGGGTTAATCTCCCGAATATCTCCCCAGGGAATCTCTTGGTAATTATTACTATATACTTCTCGACATCTTTGATTAATTTCGCAGGAAAATACGCAATTGTACCCAGCTTTCTCAAAGCCCATCCTAAAACCGCCAATTCCCGCGAATAAATCAATAAATTTCATATATTTTGATCTATGATTTACATTACTGTAGTAGGTTGGTTTCCGTGTTTCCACCGAAAGCGCTTTTTATTTTATAATAAATATCATACATTAAAAAATAGCAAAAATGTTTAAGTGTGTCAAGAATATTTAACTAATTATCACCAGAAACTGATAAAATGGCAGAAAATTTACCTCAATATTCTCAAGATCCTAACTGGGAATTAAATGCCCAGTTATGGCAGGGGTCATTTAATGGTCGAGAAAGTAGCTTGCATCAGCTTTCTCCTTATGTGGGAAAACTAAAATCTGGCATGGCTAAAGTGTTAATTCAACTCTATTCTCAACCGGGAGAAATTATCTTAGATCCGTTTGCGGGTTCGGGAGTGGTTCCCCTAGAATGTATTTTATCAGGACGGATTGCCTGGGCAAATGATTTGAGTCCTTATGCTTATATTTTAACGCGAGGAAAATTAGAAACACCGCGAGAAGAAAATATGGCCTTGGCTACGGCTAATTCATTATTAGATCGGATAGAACCAGAAAGATTTTTAGTTGATATTCGGGAGGTTCCCCAATGGGTGCAGGATTTTTTTCATCCACAAACTTTACCAGAAATTATCAGTGCTTTTCGCCTATTTCATGCCGATAAAAAAAATTTTTTAATTGCTTGCTTGTTGGGAATATTACAGCATATGCGCCCCGGATTTCTCTCTTATCCTGCTTCTCATTTAGTCCCCTATTTGCGGCGGAGAAAATATCCCCCAGAACAGTTTCCCGAAATGTATGAATATCGGGATGTGCGATCGCGCCTCTTGGCCAAAATAAAACGGGCATATCGTCACCCCCAAATACCAGAAAACTGGGAAAATCGCCAATATCAAGTTTGGCAAAACAACGCCATGAATTTACCCATTCCTAATCAAAGTGTGGATGCGATTATTTCTAGTCCCCCTTATTTTGGGGCTTTAGACTATGCACGGGATAATCGTTTGCGTCTCTGGTTTTTGGGTTGTGAAAACTGGAAGGAATTAGACGCTACTTTAACCGCAAAAAGTAAAGTTTATTTACCCCAAATGTCCGCTTGTTTGCAAGAAATGGCCCGGGTACTCAAACCGGGACATCATTGCGTGTTGGTACTCGGTGACGTGCAGAAGAACGGCAAAACCACTAAGACCGCAGAAATTTTAGCGGAGTTAGCGGTGGAAAAGACCGGGGCATTTGTGGTAGAAACCATTTATGATGACCAAATTCCTGACGAGAGGCGATCGCGCAGGGGCACCCATAGCACCAAATTGGAGCGGATTTTAGTTATGCGAAAAATATAAATGTGTTATTAGGGTGTGGGGTGTGGGGTGTGGGGTTTAGGGGAAAGAGAGGGTGTGGGGTGTAGGGGGGGGGAGAAGTGAAAAGTCGTAGGGGCTTTCTGGCCATAAGGCCTGACGGATTATGCTTCGCAAGGA
>NZ_LIUQ01000079.1:8780-22980 GCF_001276715.1 Planktothricoides sp. SR001
TTCACTATTCACTATTCACTACACCCTACACCCTAAACCCTACACCTCTTACCCTGAGCCTGCCGAAGGGCTACACCCCACACCCCGTTCCCCTAAAAAACAGTGAACAGTGAACAAATATAGGAGTATTCAGCCGTGCGACGTGACCTGGAAGGACTGCCAATTACTAAAGGAGAAATTCGCCGCATCAGCGGGATTTCTGTGGATGATTTGATGCAAAATTATACTCTGAAAGACCAGCAAAAACGGTCTAAATTTTTATATAAAGAAACTACGGTGGTTTTTGGTTTAACCGGGATGGTTTTTTTGGGTTCCCTGACTTTTGGGGATGTGATGTTTTGGCAACTTCGGGGGGTGACTTTTGATTTAATTATTGCGAATCAAATGCCCTGGTTGCTGTTTGGTAGTATGGCGATCGCCTCTCTGGTGGTGGCGATCGCTGCCCGGTTTTTCTGGCTGAAAAATAACACCCGGAAAGCGGAGTCTTTGCTAGGAATTTTAGGAGACGTGGAAAAGTATAATGATTTAATTGACGTGATTCATCTCAACGATCAGTTAGAAGACGTGGGAAATACGGAGGTGGAAATTATTAATCGCAAACAAGTGATTACTGCCCTGAGACATACGCGAGAAAATTTAGTTCGGGCATTGAAAACAGAACGGATTTTTCGCGAAAATCAGCAGGTAATTACCAGAAACCCGGACTTATTTGCCCATAATTTAACTTCTGTGGAAGCCATGCAAATGAGCGATCGCGCTACGGAAAGGGGCAGATTACTCAATGAAGCCTTGCAAATTGCCCTCAATGCTCAAGCCGAAATGCGTAAACTAAAACAAGACCGATTTTTTTAAGCCATAATCCATTTATTTGTAATTTAAGGATTTATTCAAAATGAGTGATAATGACATTACAGGATTAGAAATTACCCAAGGAGAACTCAGACATTGTATCGGCATTGACCCCAGCGAAATTGCGCGACCACTGGAGTTAAAAAATCCTCAAGATTTTTCAGTTTTTTTACTCCAAGAAATTTTAATTGCCGTGGCGTTGATGCCGATAATTGTTGGCGTTATTTACACATTTATTATCTTGCCTTTAATTGGCCCATCTGTACCCGTAGCGATCGCTGTAATTTGTGCTACTTTGGTAATAATTATCATCGGGCGTTGGCTGTGGCAAAAAAGAACCACTTTAACCGCATTAGTTCGCCTCTTGCAAGATGTAGAACGGTTTAATTCTGTAATTAAAGCCATTCAAATTAGCGACCAAATCGAAGCCGCAGGAAATCGAGATGCGACTATCAGCGATCGGCAAACGGTGATTTCTGCCTTACACCTCACGAGAGAAGATTTACTGCGGGCTTTAAGAACCGAAAGAATCCTCCGAGAAAATAAAGAATTTATCGGCACAAATCCCGAGTTATTTGCCAATAATTTAACCGCCATTCAAGCGTTACAAGTGAGCGATCGAGCCAGTGAATATGGGCAATTTCTCGATCGCGCCTTACAAATTGGCGTCAGCATTCAAACGGAAATGAGAAAATTACAAAATCAACGTTAGATTAGTTATTAGTTGTTGGTTATTGGTTGTTGGTTATTGGTTGTTGGTTATTGGTTGATGGTTGATGGTTATTGGTTGATGGTTGATGGTTGGTGGTTGGTGGTTATTGATTGTTAGTTGGTGGTTAGCTAGTAGGTTGGGTTGACGTAAGTAAACCCAACCAAACTAAGGGAAGAGTCAAGCGCAACATCTTTGGTGGGCAATGCCCACCCTACTAGATTAATTAAACTAAAGCTGGGGCGGTTTTCTGTTCCAGAATTTTGGCGATCGCCTCTTCTACAGACTTATCGGGAGTGGATGCCCCAGAAGTAATTCCCACAATAATTTTGCCATCAGGCAACCAATTTTCTTTAACTTCAATTTCCCCATGTAACGTCTTATATTCAATCCGATTACCGGGAAGAATTCGGCCAGGACCATCAATCCAATAAGAAGGAATCCCACGATGTTCGGCAATTTCTTGTAAATGGCTGGTATTAGAAGAATTAAACCCGCCAATTACTAACATTAAATCTAACGGTTCTCCCACCAAATTAAACATAGCATCTTGCCGTTCTTGGGTGGCATCACAGATAGTATTAAAGGTTTGAAAATGCTCGGTTAATTCCGTCGGTCCAAACTTTTTCAGCATGGTACGCTCGAACAGTTTGCCAATTTCTTCGGTTTCACTTTTCAGCATCGTGGTTTGATTGGCAATGCCCACTCGTTCTAAATCTCGATCAGGGTCAAAGCCCGCCGAGCAAGCTTTGGCAAATTTCGCCATAAATTCGGTTTTATCCCCCCCTTCCAGAATATATTGCGCCACATATTCGGCTTCCTGGACATTTAGGACGATTAAATATTTCCCGGCAAAAGAACTGGTGGCGATGGTTTCTTCGTGCTTATATTTACCGTGAATAATCGAGGTATATTCCCGTTTTTTATGCTTTTCTACGGTATTCCAAACTTTGGAAACCCAGGGGCAAGTGGTATCGACAATTTTGCAGCCTTTGTTGTTGAGTAACTCCATTTCTTGAACCGTTGCGCCAAAGGCGGGCAAAATTACCACATTTCCAGAGTCCACCACGGAAAAATCTTTTTCTCCATTGTTGACCGGGATAAATTCCACTTGTAAATTTTTTAAGTCTTGGTTCACCCCTGGGTTGTGGATAATTTCATTTGTCACCCAAATCCGTTCTGTGGGAAAATGGGTGCGGGCTTCTAATGCGATCGCGATCGCTCGTTCTACTCCCCAGCAAAAACCAAAAGCCTCTGCCAGTCGGATGGTTATATCTCCACGACTTAGGGTGTAATTGTTACCCCGAATTTCTTGGATCAGACTACTTTGATAAACCGAGTTCATTGTCTCGTTCACTTCCTCTTCGTGGCCAAATCCCTTGCGATAGTAATTTTCCGACTGCTGTAAGGAGCGTTTAAATGCTTTTGTGTCCATTGGTCTGTAATTTCTCTCTCTGGGTGAAATCGGGTCAATTAGTTTCTATTTTAAAAGAAGCTTGTACCATCGCCACGGCAAAAACCGTAATCTCCCGGTTTTGCCCAAAAAAACTAGACGGACTCACAAGAGTGATCGCCTGAGAACTTTTCAAGAGACGGTGACAGCAGCGGATTTAGGCGAAGTTAACCGCATACAACCGCATACAATAGAAACCGGAGACAATCTGGGAGTGAAGTCATTTAGCAGTAACGAAAATCTATCAGGTAGATAGTATTTAGTAACAAAAGCACGAACAAAGGTGCTTTGCTCTCAGGGAAATGCAGGGGATGGAAACTAGCGGATATTCCCGCGAAAGGGAACTCGCAAAAAAATTCCGTTGGTACAGACTGTTCAGAGGTTAATCGTGAATCAAGAGAAAACAGCAGATTTTATTCACAAGCCAGTATTAGCTGGTGAGTTGATTTCCCGGTTGGAAATTCAACCCGGTGGGCATTATTTGGATGCGACTTTGGGCGCAGGGGGTCATAGTCGGTTAATGTTGGCGGCAGCACCAGATGTCAGGGTGACGGCGATCGATCGCGATGAAATGGCGATCGCGGTGGCGAAAAAAAATTTGGCCGAATATAGTTCCCAAGTTGAATTTTGGCACGGGAATTTTGCTGCTTATGATTATACCCATCAGCAGTTTGACGGGATCATTGCCGATTTAGGGGTGAGTTCTGGTCAGCTAGAAATTGCCGAACGGGGCTTTAGCTTCCGAAATACTGGGCCTTTGGATATGCGGATGGATTCTCGCCAATCCCTCACTGCCGCTGATATTGTGAATTACTGGGACGAAGAGCAACTCGCCGATATTTTTTATCATTACGGCGAAGAAAGACTGGCAAGGCAAATGGCACGACGCATCGTGCAAAAGCGACCTTTCAACACCACCACGGAATTGGCGGAGGTAATTGCCCGCAGTATGCCTCGACGCTATCGCCATAGCCGAACTCACCCAGCCACGCGGTTTTTCCAAGCCCTGCGGATTGCCGTGAACGAGGAAATTTCCAGTTTGGAAACTTTTTTGGCCAATGCCCCAAACGCACTCAAATGCGGCGCACGGATTGGGGTGATTAGTTTTCACAGCTTGGAAGACCGCTTGGTGAAGTACGCCATGAGAGACTCGGAGATTTTAGAGGTGCTGACCAAAAAGCCCGTTCGCCCGAAAGGAGAGGAATTGGCGGAAAATAATCGATCGCGATCGGCCAAACTGAGGATCGCCCAACGGCTGAGTCCGTGATATATAAAATAATGGTTTATTCCGGTTTGACTGCGGAACTGTGTCAGATTAACTCCGGGAAAAGAATTCGAGGTAAAACCTGGATGATAACTTAAATCCCAGAATCACGGTAAACTCAATTCACAGCAACAATGACATCGGCATTGATTAGTCTTGTTTTGAAGTGCTCCTGGTTCAGGGGAATTTGCCAAAAACATGACTGAAATTCTAACAAATCCGTTGAATAGAAAAAAATAACCAACCATAGACCAGTTAAAACTTAGGAGCATAAATAGCGTCGCCAAGGGCGTGTTGCGAAGCACATCAGCCCACAGACGCTCAAAAACCGTAGCGAAAGTAACCACACCAGGATACAGCCGGAGATTTCTATTAATGCCAGTATTTCTGCACAGCCACCAATGGGGAAAAATCACCCCAATAACCATTAATGTAGAAATGGATGTTATCGGGAACTATCCCACCTGCGTCACCGTGAATCCATTAGTTAAGTGGGGGATTGCATGAGTCGGGGAAAAGGGAGCAAATTGAAAATGATGGTTGTTGATGACGAAATCGACAACTTGGACTTGCTTTACCGCACATTTCGGCGAGATTATAAAGTCTTCAAAGCAGACAGCGCCTTCAGCGCCCTGGAAATCTTAGATGAAGAGGGCGAAATGGCGATTATCATCTCGGATCAGCGGATGCCCGAGATGAATGGGACAGAGTTTTTGGGCAAAACCGTAGATCGGTTTCCCGACACGATTCGGATCTTACTCACCGGCTACACCGATGTAGAAGACCTGGTAGATGCAATTAACTCTGGTCAGGTGTTCAAGTACATCACCAAACCCTGGAATCCAGAAGAACTTAAAGCCGTAGTTCAACAAGCCAACGACACTTATAACGTTCTGAAGAAAAGAACTAATGAGTTACAGCGATCGCTGCGTCGGGAATCTCTGTTTAATGCAGTCATGTCCACAATCCGGGAATCCCTGGATTATCGCAGTATGCTGCAAACCATTGTGCAAACTCTGGGGGAAAACTTTGAAGCCACCAGTTGCGTGCTGCGAACCGTAGAGGGCGATCGGCTCTTAAAGGATGCCGTTTACTACCATTGCCACGTTGATTCTACCAATGAAAACCTCCACGAAGATCCGCTACTACAAACCGTCTTACAAACTCGCAAAACCGAATTAGTCCAAAATCAAGACAACGGCAAAAATAGCACCCAACTGGTCGTACCCATGATCTGTGGTCAAGAAGTCTTGGCCATTCTCTCTGTCTACCAAGACGGCAGTGGGGACAATTGGAGTCCAGAAGATATTCAGCTAATTGAAAGCGTCACGGAACAATCTGCCCTAGCGCTGTCTCAAGCCAAGCTCTACCAACGCACCCAAGAGCAAGCCCAACAAATGCAAGCTGAACTGGAAGTGGCTCGGCAAATTCAAATGAATTTATTGCGCCAAAGTTGGCCGGAACTGGAATCAGCCCGGGTTCGAGCGGGCTGTTTTCCTGCCAGAGCCGTGGGGGGTGACTTTTTTGAAGTTTACGTTCACGCCCAAGGAGACATCTGGCTTGCTTTGGGGGATGTTTCCGGCAAAGGAGTTCCGGCGGCTTTATTTATGGCCAGCGCCATGTCCGTGTTGCGTCGGGAACTCTCTCAAGAACTCTCTCCTGATACCGAAGTGGTAATGAAAAACTTGAATGAAGCATTAGCCGACGATCTGATTGGCAACAACTGTTTCATTACAATGGTTTTAGCTCGCTATCGGCCTTCGACTTCCGAGCTCGCTTATACCAATGCCGGACATATTTATCCTCTGGTGTGGTCTCACCGGGCAGTGATTACCAAATCCGCACCCGTGGAACCGAATTTCCTCAAAGCACGGGGCATTCCTTTAGGGATTTTGCCGATCTGGAGAGGCAAATCCGGCAGCTTACAGTTAAGTCCCGGCGATGTTTTTCTCCTCACCAGTGATGGACTGACCGAAGCCACCGTTACCAATGCAGACCCCTCGATTAAGGGACTTTCAGTGGGTTCAATGTTGGAACAAGAAGGCTTGTGGCAAATATTGCTGCAACAGACTGACCAGCTAAATGTAGATTCTGTATTAGCTCGCGTCAGAGAGGTGGCTCAACAACAGGAAGATGACCAAACAATATTATCTCTAGAGGTTCTGTAGGAAGATGAAAACTGAGTTACATGTACCCAGCGATTTGCGATTTTTGTCTGTGGTCGAACATTGGCTCTTGAGTTGTTTAGAAATGGATTTAGGGGAAAAAGTGGATTGGCCCCGGCAAGCGAATCGCTTACGCTTAGTGTTAGCTGAAGCTTACTCTAATGTGGTGCGTCATGCTCATAAAGAACAACCAAATTTACCTGTATTGTTGCGCTTGGAAGTGAAGGAGCGCGACTTAGCTCTGGAAGTTTGGGACTATGGCAAGGGCTATGATTTATCAGAATATTCCAAGCCCGTTCCCGAACAAATGCCCGATGGTGGCTATGGTTGGCTGATTATGAAGAAGCTGATGGATCGGGTGGAGTATAAGCTGGAAGTTGATGGTCGCAATTGTTTGAAGTTAGAGGCTTCTTTACCGGCAAAAGAACCCGCAAAATAGACTTATTCCCGCTTTTTTTTATTTTCTTTTCTAATATAAATTCTCACCGCTAGTTTGGCCAACTTGCGGTTTATTATCTTATTTCGATTTTTACGGTGAGTAGGGTAGCTATTGCCAGCCCTCTACCCCAAATTACAGCGCTTTTCTGCTGAATAGACCACAGATGCTTAGTAGGGTAGGGGCGAAGCATGACCGCATATAATCTCTGGAACAAAATAAAAAATTTTGTACCGGAATGCTTCGCCCTTACGGATGGGGTGCTGGCATGAAAATACTGCAACAATCGGTTTGTGGTTATGCTGGAGGACTATTGTGCTTTGATCGGATCCAGAGACGGGCATCGCGGATCGGGAATCAGGTGTAATTCAGAACAAAATCTCGTCGATCGCGATTAGTGGGTTAGGGGGTTGGTCATTGACCGGCAAAATTTTCAGTTGGTTGGGCTTTGACCATAAACAAGGGGGATAAAATTCTAGAGAAAACTTCAGTTTTAGAGAAAAAAAATGTAAAACAATGTAAAGTAATGTAAAATAATGATACAAAGATTAGCCATGCTCTTTCTCGCGACTTAGGGGAATCAATTATGCAGAAACTGCACACAGAAATTGAAGCGATTCGGAATCAGATTTATCTACTCCAAAAAGAACGTTCTCGGATGAAAATTCCAGCGATCGCCCCTGTGAATGATTCCCCAGAAGCCATTTCTGATGCTTATCGGACTCAGGCGAGAGAAACTGCGGTAATTTCCGCCGAAATTAAAGGAATTGATGATGCGATCGCGGCTTTACAAAAACAATTAAACCAAAAACAGCAGCAACTCCAACAACAAAAAGCTGATGGTCGTAATCCGATTTTACAAGAATTAGAAGCCAGTCAAGCCCAAGCTAAACTTCATGCCCAACGCATCAATGAGTTAGCGGCAGAATTGGCCGAAGAAGTCAAAGCATTGAAGGCGATCGCTGATGATATGAGTCCGAGTTATTGGCAAGTTTATTTAAAACCATTTATTACCGGATTTAAAAGTATTTCTGTCCCCTTTGTTCGTTCCGATGGAACCGTTTGGACAATTGTAAATCGGCGGGTATAATTTAATCAAAATCGGCGACTGTAGGGGCGAAGCATTCCCGCAGAATTTTGATGGTTAAAAGCGTAAATTTTTTACGGGAATGCTTCGCCCTTATACAAAATCGGCGACTGTAGGGGCGAAGCATTCCCGCAGAATTTTGATGGTTAAAAGCGTAAATTTTTTACGGGAATGCTTCGCCCTTATACAAAATCGGCGACTGTAGGGGCGAAGCATTCCCGCAGAATTTTGATGGTTAAAAGCGTGAAATTTTTACGGGAATGCTTCGCCCGCCCTGACTAACCAGAAAAATGCTGTAAAGAATGGGGTTTTTCCAGACCAAATGCGGTCATAAGTTGCCGATCGCCCATAATTTTTGCCGGAATTCCATCGGCAATAATTTTTCCTGCGGCCATCAAAATAACGCGATCGCAGACTTCTAAAATCATCTCCAAATCGTGAGAGGAAATTAACATAGTTTCTGAAGCCCCTTGTAAAAATTGAATCAGCCTTCGTCGGGCTAAAGCATCTAAATTCGCGCTAGGTTCGTCATAAATTACTAACTGCGGTTGCATGGCTAAAACACCAGCGATCGCTACCATACGTTTTTCCCCTCCAGACAAATGATGAGGAGGACGGGGGGCTAATTCTTGCACTCCGGTTAAACTTAAAGCCCTGTCAACTCTTTGGTTAACTTCTTCGGGAGAAAGTCCCATATTTTCTGGGCCAAATGCCACATCTTCCCACACCGAAGCACAGAATAATTGATCGTTAGGATTTTGAAACACTAAGCCAATTTCTGAACGAAACTCACCGGGAATTACAGGTTTGTCAAATAGACTGATTTCTCCCGTAGCGGGTAAAATCCCACAAATCGATAAAAATAACGTGGTTTTTCCTGCGCCATTTGGCCCGATAATCCCCACTCGTTCCCCCGGTACAATGGTTAAATTGATATTTGTTAAAGTTCCGGCACGATCTGAGTAAGAAAAATTCACGTTTTTGAGGGCGATCGCGGTTTTCACCGTTTCCCGTTTACCCGAAATTCTTTCCAATTGACTTGTCATAGATTTTGCTACTTATGCCCTGGGATTGATTCGCTAATTTTTTGATTATAGCGAATATTTGCTGAAAATACCTGATAGCTTATAGCTGATTGCTCATGCCTATAATAAAATTTCGGTGCCGATTAAGCTGATGGCGATAATAACAGAAATTGATAAGGCGATCGCGCTAAATTTATCCGGGAAAATTTTCTGTTTAATCCCTAGGGATGGGTGGGTTAACTTTTGGTTAATCTTGTGGTTAATCTTGCCATAGCCTCGGAGACGCATAGCATTATAGACCTGTTCTGACTGTTCATAACTGCGAACCAATAAAGTCCCCATCACCGACGCAAAAATTCGCAAATTTCTCCGGGTCAGATTACGCGGTTTAAAACCCCGCAACCGTAAAGCAATAGTTAGGGTTTGCACCTGTTGCCCCAATTCAAAAATATAGCGATAAGAGAGTAGGGTCATATCTGCCAAAATAGGAGATAAACCAAGCGATCGCATCGCCTTAATTGTGGTCAAAAAAGAACAAGTACCAAACAACACCAAACAAATAGTCATAATTGCCACAAACCGGCTGGCAATTAACAGCATCGCCAAACAACCTTCTTGGCGTAAAGTCAGAAAAGTCCATTGCCCAATTGCCCATTGACCAATCACCGTTTTCCCAGAAACAAATGGCAGCAAAAATACCACACCCATCAGAAAAAAACCTGGGTAACGTAACCGACTTTGCCAAAAAGAATGAGGCAGATGAGACAGCCGATAAATTATCACCGTAATCAGCAAAACTACCGGCAATAAAAACAACTTTTCTACCCCGGCAAAGGCAATCATTAATGAACCCAAGCCGATTAATTTACTCTCTGGTTGCCACCGATGGATCGGCGAATTTAAATGGGCATATTCATCAAGGTTAAATTTCATCTTTTAATGGCATCCTTTTTGCTACTTTACCTTTAATTAACTCGGGTTTGACTCGTTGCAAAAATATCACCAACATCGCCGTAAAAATTCCCTCAGTCATAATCAAAGGAATATGACTCAGCATCAGTCCATAAAGAGCCGATCGCTCAGTCATGTTATCCAATTCAGCGGGTAAATTGCTAATCACTAAAATGAAAAAAATCATCAAAGCGAGTCCTAAACCAATCGCCCCCGACAGAAAAGCAAAAATGCTAGTAATAACCGGCTTTTGCTCCCTAAATAAATAGCGTAACTGAAAAATATGATAAGCTAAAATAGCCGGAATTCCCATCATCGTCGCATTGACTCCCAACGTGGTTAAACCGCCATGTCCAAACATTTGGGCTTGGAAAAATAAGCCAATCAAAATCGCGGGAAAGGCATAATATCCTAAAATTGTGCCTAACAGTCCATTCAGGACAAAATGAACACTCGCGGGAGGAATAGGAATACTAATTCCCGAAGCTACAAAAAAGGCAGCGGTCAATAAAGACGCTTTGGGAATTCCTTGTTGGGGATTTTTTTGTCGATTAATTTGCCGCAAAGAATACCAAGTCGCTAAACCAGCGATCGCATAGCCACCAATACAAACTTTAGCTGGGAGAATCCCATCCGCAATATGCATAATATTCCCAAAAAATAGTAAACGAAAAATAGTCAACAAAAATCAGCAATATTTGACTATAAGTAAATAGATCATAAGTAAATGTGCATAAATAAGATCGCAGACCCTATTAAATGCAAAAACTGTCATTCCCGCGAAAGCGGGAATCCAATGATTTACGTCGGAAAAAGAAAAGTGCAGTTAATTATGTTCATCTACTTATTAATGTTGCTGTTCCAGAGATTTACGGGAAAAGAACAAAGCAGTTCCCACAAATCCCCAACCCACGGAAATAATCATTAAAACTTTTTGCATCGGAGTATAATTTTGACTAGAAACTGATTGCTGATTCTGGGTTTCTGACTGATTTTCAGCATTCGGTTCATTTTGGTTAATCGAACTTGGAGAATTACCCCCAGCAATAGCCCCAGGAATACTAATAATATCCCCATGACCCGCTTGCCGAACTTTTACTTCCCAATTGCCAATTTTAGTCGGATCGGGGACAAAAATAAACCCGCCTTTTTCATCAGTAGTTCCTGTTAACCACGGAGTAGCCGGATCGTCCGGGGCATAAATTGTTACTTGAGCATTTGACATGGGTTGACCACTATCATAAGTGGCATTAATTTGCAGGGCATTGGTGGATTTATATTGAATATTTGCCCCATGCGCGATCGCACCACCGGGGCAACTGACCACCCCCAGTAAACTGAATCCAATCAACCAATTTACCTTTTTAATCATAACATTCTCCTGGAGTTAATATTGTAATATTGTAGTAACATTGTAGGGTGGGCAAAAGCCCTAATCAAATCCAGCGGATAAATCCCATAATTTTGCCCACCCTACTTATTTTATACTTATTTTACTGTCAACAATTCGTGACAATGACCTTCTCCCACATGACCCAAACTCGGTAAAATACCTTTTATTTTCTCATAATCTGCTGAATTCAGTTTAGCTTTCAAACTGGTCAAATCCGCCTCAATTTGATTATTTGCCGCAATATTTGCCAAAGGAGAAAACCCTAAAGCCCCGGTATTAATCTCATCATCCGGGGGACTTTCTCCATCCCCAAATAAATGATCGAAATGAAACGTCGCTTCTAAATCAGCCTTTCCTCCGGGTGATAAAATACCCTTGCGTTCTTCCCCCACAAACTCACCACATTTAAAAGCTAAATCTTGATTAATTTTGAGATTAAAGTTAATCGTTTCACCCCCTTTACTCGCTTTACCAATTAAAACTAATGGATAACCTTGATTCGGTTCGCTAGTTCCGGGAGTCATTTTCCAAGAAAGCGCATTATATCTACCAGCTTTTGCCGGAACTTCCGCCACTATAATCGGTTCAGCATTTTCATCTCCTGCTGCCAAATCAACAGTTTTCATCGACACAATATCCACGATTTCTTGCGCTTGAATTTCCCCTCCTTTATGGGCATCATAAGGAGGATCTGTTTGATAAGCCTTCACCTCTGCTAAATTCACATAAACATGGTCAAAAGAAATTTGCCAACCATCTTTAGACACAAAACCTTTCCTAACAAAATCTTCTCCATTAGCCCGTAATTGTAGAGTCCCTTCGGCATTATTAGCCACCTGATTAGTCCCTTGATTATTTGGAGAATTTGCCCCTTGACTGTTAGAACAGCTAAACAGGGGCAATAAGCCAAACCAAAGAATTGCTGGGATAATAAAATACGATTTTTTCATACTAACTGACCTGTGGGTGATTTTTTCCTGGCGGACACTTGCAGCTAATTGCCAGGAAAATTTTCCGATAATCGCTAAATCCAGATCCAGTTAACCGCTGATTAGCCGCATTTTCAATCCCCACCCAGGGCATTTTTGACCACAAATATAAGACAGCGATCGCATTTCCAGGATTCAAGCATTGCCCAAGATGATGGTAGGTAAGGGTTCTGGCTAAATCCTTGAGAATTGTTTAAATTTTGCCACCGACAAAAAATTGACAAAAAAACCCGGTTTGCCAATAAACCGGGTTTCTGGTATTCCTGACAAAATTAACTAGCCTTCAGGGTTAAATCTGGCTAACAACTCTTCTCGATTAAGTTGCATAATCAGTTGAGTTATTTCCAGGGCAGATAGTTGAATTAACGGCTCAATAATTTGGGATAACTCCCGATCTATTGTGCCAAACTTCACTTGAAGCATGGTTTCAACCATCAGCCGTTGCCCTTGTTGAACTCCTTGTTGAATTCCTTGTTGAACTCCTTGTTGGTTAGCGATTTCTAGTCGTTGCAAATACAGGGGCGATAGTTCCATAATTAACTCCCGATCTTCTCGATCCAAATCTTGACGTGCGTCTAAAATTGTTTTTAAGTTATAAAGCAATTCTAGCGCAGCCAATCGATACAGCACTTGTCAGAGTTATGAAGTACAAAAAAATCCTGTCATTCCCGCGCAGGCGGGAATCCAGAAAGCCTCTGTACTTCATACCGATAATAACCGCTATATGGATTATCTTCCGGCAACTCTCTCAAAGAATTGTTTAAATTTTGCCACCGACAAAAAACCGACAAAAAAACCCGGTTTGCCAATAAACCGGGTTTCTGGTATTCCTGACAAAATTAACTAGCCTTCAGGGTTAAATCTGGCTAACAACTCTTCTCGATTAAGTTGCATAATCAGTTGAGTTATTTCCAGGGCAGATAGTTGAATTAACGGCTCAATAATTTGGGATAAATCCCGATCTATTGTGCCAAACTTCACTTGAAGCATGGTTTCAACCATCAGCCTTTGCCCTTGTTGAATTCCTTGTTGAATTCCTTGTTGGTTAGCGATTTCTAGTCGTTGCAAATACATGGGCGATAGTTCCATAATTAACTCCCGATCTTCTCGATCCAAATCTTGACGTGCGTCTAAAATTGTTTTTAAGTTATAAAGCAATTCTAGCGCAGCCAATCGATATGGATTATCTTCCGACAATTCTCTCAAAGACGCGATCGCCTGTTTTTGCACCGTACCCTTGCCCAAAATTCTCAACCACAAGGTTTCCGGGGTATTGGGCAATTGGTGAATCACCACGATCGCCGTGTTAAGCAAAGGGGCGAGAAAATAAATCCCCTGAGTCCATCCCGGTGCCGTCACAGCCCGAAAACCCTCCAGCAGTTGCGGAGAAGCAGTTGGGGAAAGAATCCAAAGTCGGGGTAATTCAGACTCACTAATTCGGGTATTTTCCCGACTTGCCTGTCTTTCTAACTCTGCCTGCAAATCGTACAACTTGCCCAAACAACTCCGAACTTCTTTAGGCTGGACAGCATTGCGGAAAGGTTCAAAAATTGCTGCTGTCGTTGCCAATTTTCCCAATAATCCCAGTTCGGATAACTCCGTCGGATTCGGCGACCTTGGGGAAAACTGGACATCAACTTGTCGCACTTCCGAACCAATATCTCGGCTGGTTTCCACCGTGCCAAAGGGGGTTAATAACTCTTTCAGATATTGTTTAGCAAATTGGTCATAGATAAATCGAGTCATCTGAAAAAAATATCACTAAATCAGATATATTTATTATACTATATTTAGCGGTTAACTAACAGAATTAATTGCCAAACCCAGAAACCGGGTTTCTTCTCCGCATCCCACAGATAACTTCTAATATTCACAACAG
>NZ_LIUQ01000137.1 GCF_001276715.1 Planktothricoides sp. SR001
AGTGTCAAGTCCGGTTCTTAGGGGAGGGGAGGGGAGTAATCCCTGAACCTTACCCGACCCGCGACCTGAACTGGTCGTTTGGTAAGTAGGGTCGGCCCTACTAGGGGAGTCACACCCCCTACCCTCGCGGAAAATACCATAAAAGGTATGGTCACGCCCTAGTAGGTAACGAAACAGGCGGAATGCAGACCCCGAACGTAGCCGAAGCCAGCAGCCTAAGCCGGTTAGGAGCAAGAGGGACTCTCTCAATGGTGAATGAAAATGAATTGCCATTCAAACTGCGTCATCGTGAAACGAGCCAAATAAGGCTGACAGGCTCGAACCAAAAGGTAAAGTGGGTGGCCTTGGTGCTTAATGGTCATCAAGGCGTGTGGCCAAACTCTCACCGCAGAAAAGGCAGCACCTAACGAGAGGACGGACAATCAAACGACACAACAGGGTAAGCCCTACAGAGTCTATGGGAAGGTCGAATCCCATAGTAAGCAGACCGCAAGGAAGGCAGAACTCTCTGGAGGGTAGAGGATGAGGCAAAAAGCGAAAGCATCCCTGTAATGGGGAGATAGGGGTTCAAAATTTGCCCCTGACCGAAAGGAACAGCAGACTTGCCTTGGGTCTTATGAGAAAGAGACCAGACAGTAAAAACCATATCTGAGGACAAGTTAGATGTCGCAGCTAAAAGCAACAAACGGACCAAAGAAGCCACTGGAAGATTGGAGCCAAATTAACTGGCAAAAAGTCAACAAGCTGGTTAGGAACTTACGTCAAAGAATCTTTCTCGCGAGAAAACTTGGTAACTTTCGCAAACTAAGAAGTTTGCAAAAGTTGATGTTAAGAAGCCACGCCAACTTACTATTGTCAGTGAGGAAAATCACCCAAACCAATAAAGGAAAAGCAACGGCAGGAATTGACAAGGAAATAGTCAATACCCCAGAACAAAGGGTGAAGCTGGTAAACAACTGGAATGGCGGAACTCAAAGCCCAACCAAACGGGTAATGATACCAAAGCCAAACGGAAAGATACGACCGCTAGGAATCCCAACCGTGCGTGACAGAATCGAACAGGCAATAGTAATGAATGCATTAGAACCCGAATGGGAACCCGTGTTTGAGCCAAACTCCTACGGATTCAGACCCGGAAGAAGCTGTCAAGATGCCATTGGACTTTTATGCGACTTCAAAAAGGCAGAGACACTTGGGTTCTAGAAGCTGACATCAAAGGATTTTTCGATAATATTGCCCATGAATCCATCTTGAAACAATTAGGAAACCTACCTAAACGGGATTTAATCCAAAGATGGTTAAAAGCTGGCTATGTTCTCAAAGGGGATATCAACCCCACAAAGACGGGAACACCGCAAGGTGGGGTAATCTCACCCCTACTGGCCAACATTGGACTGCATGGTTTGGAACAATTCATTAAAACCACCAACCCAAAACTAGGCATCGTGCGGTATGCAGACGACTTTATAGTCACTGCTAAAGACAAAGGAAGTCTTGAAAAAGCCCAGACCAGAATCCAGCAATGGTTATCAGAAAGAGGACTTGAATTAAGCACGGAGAAAACGGTTATTACATCAATAGAAAAGGGCTTTGACTTTCTCGGTTTCAACCACCGCCACTATAACGGCAAACTGCTTATCAAGCCATCCAAAAAGAAGGTTTTAGCCTTCTGTAAAAGGATAGGCGAAGAAATAAAGGCAATGAATGGTTGTGAACAGGAAGTAGTCATTAAAAAGCTAAATCCGATTCTCCGAGGTTTTGCTAACTACTACAAAGGGGTAGTGAGCAAAGTAACCTTCAGCTACATCTCATCAAGAGTGTGGTACTACCTTTGGAGTTGGGCGAAGCGTCGGCATCCCAACAAAAACACAAAATGGATTCGGAAACGTTACTTTAAGACCATAAAAGGCAATAAGTGGACGTTCGCCTGTACAGGTACAGACAAACGGCGAGGGAAAGAGGTTGAAATAATTCTCTACCCAATAACTTACACTCCAATCGAGCGCCATGTAAAGGTCAAAGGGGAAGCGTCACCGGACGATCCGAGCCTCAAGGAATACTGGAAAAAACGTCACCAGAAATATGGTAAGAGCTACTGGGAGAAAAATTCCCGGAATTATAAAATCGCCCAAAACCAAAACTGGAAATGCCCTATCTGTGGCGAACCTTTATTCAACGGTGAGGAAATTGAAACCCATCATATAA
>NZ_LIUQ01000083.1 GCF_001276715.1 Planktothricoides sp. SR001
TTAATTGATGACACGCCCTAGCCTTTGTCTAAATTTCGCTGTTTGCTATGGTTTCACCGGAAACCCCTGCCTAATTTCAAATTTTGATAACATTTGGCTAGGCAGGTTAGGGGATAGGGCGATCGCCAATTTATGTTGATTTATTTTAATTTATTTTGATTTATTTGTTCGCATTTCACCTAAATTTTTGTTAATTTAAAGTAATTTTTGTTAATTTAAAGTAAAAAAATCTAAAAATATCGGACAAAGCCACATTATTTTGACTGAAAATAGAAAATAATGTGGCTTCATCTCACAGTTAGCGGTCAACTAAGAGTGGTTAACCGTTCAGAATCAATTCTCTATTTGTCGTTATCTTTAAAGGTAGATAACCATTGTCTCAACTGTTCAGCCGCCACATCGCGACCTCCTAAGCCAAAGGCGATCGCCACCGCCACGGCGATCGCGCCCAGGAGCAGTCCAAAGGCTAAATTAACAATATCCGTAGCAATGCCCATTTGTTGTAAAGCCATTGCACCGGATAGGGCAATAATCGAAATCCGCGCACTATTGCCTAAAATTTTCGCGTTGGCACCACCGGCCCCAGAAATCAGGGTAAAGGCTAAATTCGCCAGATATAAACCGATTCCAAAGACCAGCAGACCAACCAAAACGTTGCCAGAACCTTGGAGAATCCCTTGAGCAATTTGGGTCAGCGCAGGCATCCCCAGCACTTCGCTCGCGGCTACTGCGGCAAAGAGCATAATGCCAACTTGCACCACAATTCCGGCAATTTCTGAAGGAGTTTTGTTGACGGAGATGGTTTCAGAATTGCTTGCATTGTCCGACGGGGAAACCGTGGGCAAACCGAGCCATTGGAAAATATTATTAAACCCAAGACTAGCCAAGATTTTGGCGACCAACTCAGAAATAAATTGGCCGATCGCATAGAACACGGCAAAAATTAAAGCTGCCGTAAAAATCTGCGGGATAGTATTCAGGATTTGTTGCAGCATCGACACCGCTGGAGCGGAAATGGCCTCAATTTGCAGAGCATTGAGAGCCGCGATCGCCGTAGGAATCAAAATCAACACATAGACCAAAGTGCCGATCAGCCCAGACAGAGACATTCCCCCATCGGTTTGGGTCAGTCCCATCTTAGAAGCGATTTGATCCGTCCCCATTGCCGCCAAAACATTAGTGATAATGCGGCGAACAATCCAAGCAATAAACCAACCGATCGCCCCAATAATCACAGCGGTGAGAATCTTCGGCAATGCGGAAAGAATCGTATCAAGCAGATTTTGGACTGGTTGCAGTGGCCCTTGCAACTGCAAGGCATCCAATACCAAAGGCAGGAAGAACAAAAACACGAACCAATACATCGCATTGGCTAGGGTTTCGTTCAAAGAAAAGGGGCTTTGTTCGCCACCTGTTTGTTCTGCTAGGCGATCGTCCAAGTGGAAGCTTTGCAACCCGTGGGTAACGATGGCTTTAGTCATCGTCGCCACAATCCAAGCGACTCCGAGGATTACCACGGCACCGCCGATTTTGGGCAGGTAGTTAAATATCTGTTGTAAAAAACTATTCAGTGGCTGGGAAACAATATCTAAATTTAAAACATTGAAAAACGCAACCAGGGCGAAAATCATAATCACCCAGAACACCAATTGGGACACCCATTTTTCGATAGGAACTTTGGGGTCATTTGGTTGCCGACCCAGCACTTTAGCTGCGATCCAGTTGTCAATTTCCGTGGCGTCAAGGAGTTTTTTTGTTCCCAGGGCGAGAGCATTTGCCAACATCCAACCCACCAGCAGGATGGCGATCGCGCCAATTAAACTCGGTAAAAAGCTACCCACTTGTTCCCCCATTTTTTGGAAAAACGAAGTGACAGGACTCAGGGCAGAACTGACTGCATTTTCCTGAGCTAATAACAGATTTGACCCCAGTCTTAAACCCGATTCTGGGATCCTAGTGATTTGCAAAATTTCATTCATAGTGATTTTATCCTAAACTTCTCTACGGTGCGGACAAACCAAAAATATCTTGTCTCGATCTTGTCTCGTTGTTCAGAATTTGTACAGCAC
The DNA here is from genome assembly GCF_001276715.1 of Planktothricoides sp. SR001. Lineage (GTDB taxonomy): Bacteria > Cyanobacteriota > Cyanobacteriia > Cyanobacteriales > Laspinemataceae > Planktothricoides > Planktothricoides raciborskii. The sequence continues at coordinate 2,070 of NZ_LIUQ01000083.1, forward strand.
TTGGCACTATCTTACAAGACTGATGCTGATTTGGTTGCCTTGTTGTTGGTTAAGAATTGCTACTTGTTGACAATCTCGGCAATTCCTGGAAGCTTTATGATGTAGCTGGCGATATAGCTGGCCATATAGCTTGCCATATATCTAACTCAGATTATTCAAGCTGTTCAAAAATTAATTTTTAATTAATTTTCTAAGATTTTGATAATTCTGAGTTTTTTTACTATGTTATTCGATTAGAGGAGTTAATCCTTCCCGAGTATTTTTTCCCCTTACCGTCTATCACTTCCCTATAGCATAAAAATGGTCTCTCGTCAAACTTTTGAGCAGTCAATTCAAATTCGCGCATCCGCTACCACAGTAGAACGCTGTATCACTGATTTAGAATTAATGCATCTTTGGCTCAATCCCGCTTTACGGTGCGATCCGGTGGGCGAGTGGAGTACAGAACTAGGCAGTCGAAGTCGATTTAGAATCTTGACTCCCTTGTGGCAACCCACTCTCAATAGTGTGGTGGTCGAACGAGAACCCGGGTTGATCGTCTGGCAATTTCAGGGTTTTTTTACCGGGCGCGATCGCTGGGAATGTCAGCCTGAAGGCAAAGGCACTCGATTAGTGAATCGCTTTGAGTTTTCGATTCCCAATCCGATCGTTGAGTTTGGGTTCAATCGGTTTGCGGCGAATTGGACGCGACAAGATATGCAGGCTCAACTGCGACGATTTAAGCAAGTCGCTGAAAGAATTTACCTCAGTTCTGGAACCGTTTAATTCTCTTGAGTCCATAATTGACATCAATTGACATCAGAGGAGAGATGAGAGAGGGGATAGGAGAGAGGGGAGAGTAGAGCGCACAGAGGAGAGAGGGGGAGAGGAGGGAGAATTTTCATGGTTCATATTAGCATCTCTTTTCTAGGCATCTCTTTTCTAGGCATCTCTTTTCTAGGCATCTCTTTTCTCTGTTTACCCAGGGTCAATGATTTTATTAATGATTTTATTACTGCTTTTATCAATTGATGAATTCTTTATGGCAAACAGATTGCTATAAAGAATTGTTAGCACTCGTTTTCCTTCCTGGGTCAACTCTAAATAAGTCATCGCATCGGCAATAAACGGATAGACCGTATTCCAGTAAAATTCCGTATAGTGCCGACGTAAATCTCCGAGTCCTTTACACCCTAGTTGTTGATTATATCCCGTTTCTTCAAATTCATAAAATAATGCCGGTAATTTCAAAAAATAGCGCTCCTCGCTTAATTCCCCAATTAAATCTGCCGCCCGGACTAATCCTGGGTATGTCTTGGTTTCTTCAGGAGCCAAAGCTGAGGCTAAAGCAAAACGAGTAAATTCAATATTTTTCTGAATTTCTTTGGCATTAATCAGCTTATGACCACCAAATCTTTCTTGAACAAATAGCTTACCGCGATCGACACGATAAGGAGCGAGACTAGCGTCAGTTTTTCCCGCAGGTAATTCTACCATCGTGTTATTAATTCCCGTGGCATAGCATCCGGGTCGATCTTGAAGACAAACTCCCTTGACATAGCCAATATCATGGTATAATAAAGAAATCGTAAAATGTAACCAATCCTCACAAGAAACTCCCCCTTCTTGGATATGTTTGCCACGCAAAATTTCCAAGCCTACTAAGGTGACAATGATGGTATGTTCAATATTGTGATAAAGAGCATCACTATTGGCAATGTTTTCTAAGGCCATTGCTCCAGCCCAAGCCAAGATATCGGGATAGTCTGGCTTCAGTCTGCCATAAGTGCGATGATAAGCCGATCGCAATTTTTTGACAAAATCATCAATCAGCAGTTCAGTAGCTTTATACATATCCTCTGGTTCGGTGATGTTGACGGTTTGACGATAGATTTTAGCAAGAATCAATTTATTGAGTAATTATCAGTCATGGTTAATTTTTTGTTCATAATTAATCATTAAAACTTGTTAACTATTAATTGTTTATATAAATTTTGAAAAACAGGCAATTACTACTTATTTGATCGGTTTAAGTTTTGCCACACTGTATCGATGCTGCTTTCGGGAAAACCTAGATAAATTAAAATTTCTCGCCCCTGGTTTCGACTCATTTTAGGGGGATTTGGGGTAGATTTTGCTACCGCATCAGCCCAATCCAGAAACTGTGCCAATGATAGCGGACTGTTGATGGGTTCTGAGGGCTTTTGCTCTCTGTCATCACCCGCTGAGGATTTGAGGGGGATTTTTTTTTCCGCTTCCAGGAGCGATCGCCATACCCTCCGTAGGGTGGCAATTTCATCCGCTGTTAGTCCTTCTAACGGGAGTGAGCCCGATTCGGCGATCGCCTGCTTCTGAATCAACTCGGCGTCACCATCGTGCTTTTCAACCTCTCTGGTGGCTAAACCGGCTATAAATGCACCGAGAATTGTCCCCATCCAAGCACCGACTAAAGTACCTTTCCACAGGGCTCCGGGAGTTTGCCATGCCCGACAAAGATGATTTAATCCTTCGGGCTGGTTTTGACACTGAGCCGTCCGAGCGAACCAATTGATTTGGCCGCCTAGATAAGAGCCAAAAAAGCCTGATGTCAGCGCGACAAAGGTACAAATTAATATACGTTTTTCTGAAAAAAGTTTGCCAAGCATTTTGGGGGGAACAGAGAATAGGGGGCAGCGGTGCTCACCGACCCGCCATCGGCAGGGGGGGCAGGGGAGCGGGGGGCGGAGGGGTAGGGGCGAATGCGAGAACGCCCCTACAACGGTCAACGGTCAATCACTGGTTCGGCTTCGCTCACCAGCCACAAAAAACGAATAACCAATAACCAATAACCATCAGCCGGTGTTTCTCATGCCAGCGGCAATGCCATTAATCGTGAGTAATGCACCACGCAATAATTCATTTTTATTATAGCGAGAGTGGATGACTCCTGAAGGCATTAGGGTATTGTGTTCCCGGAGTCGTTTGAGCAAAGAAACTTGCAATAAACTCAAGGGGACAATGGTTTGGTTGCGTAGCTGGACTGAACGCTGGAGGGCGCGATCGCCATCTAATAAGCGTTCATGGCCAGTCACTTTCAGGACTAAATCACGGGTGAGGTTGTATTCATTGCTAATTTGGGCAAATAGTTGTTGAAATGCCTCACGTTTTTCTGGGGTTGAGAGTTCGTTAACGTAGTGATGGCTAATTTCTAGGTCTACTTTAGAGAGGGTCATTTCTACCTTACTAATCACCATTTTAAAGAATGGCCATTTTAGGTAAAAATAGCGGAGGAGTTTCAGGTGTTCTACGGGTTCCTGTTGTAAAAATTCGTTTAAAGCGGTGCCGACTCCATACCAGGCAGGCACCAGAAAACGAGTTTGCGTCCAGCTAAATACCCAGGGAATTGCTCGCAAGGTGCTGAGGTCTTTTTTGCCAGTACGACGACGAGCCGGACGAGAAGAAATTTGCAGTTGACTGATTTCTTGAATTGGGGTGACTTCCATGAAGAAATCCACAAAGTCAGGTTGTTCATAAATCAACGCCCGGTAACAAGCCCGCGATCGCGCCGATAACTCTTCTACAATGTCATTCCACGGTTCAATATCATCAAAGCCAGACCCTAATAAACTGGCTTGAATTACTGCGGTTGAAATGCTTTCTAAGTTATAAAGCGCTAACTCTGGCAATGTATATTTACTGCCTAAAACTTCCCCTTGTTCCGTAATTTTAATCCGGCCATTCACCGTGCGATTTGGTTGAGCTAAAATTGCCTCATAAGCAGGCCCGCCACCGCGTCCCACGGAGCCGCCCCGTCCGTGAAAAATGCGTAAGACAATGTTATAAGGTTCGGCTACTTTTTGCAGTTGTTTTTGAGCTTTATGAATCTCCCAATTACTGCTAAGAAAACCCGAATCTTTGTTACTGTCGGAGTAGCCTAACATAATTTCTTGCAATGATTCGGATGTCCCGGTCTGATGGGAATTTTTACCAACCGACCCAGGGATTGACTCAGACCCCGATCGCTGCTCCCCGGATAAGCCCCGATAACCCCCGCTGAGTATTGCCCGATACAGGGGCAAATCAAACAACTGTTTCATCACTCCTGGGGCATTTTTTAGGTCTTCTACGGTTTCAAATAAGGGGATGACATGGAGGGTGCTAATGCCCGTGGCGGGATCGTATAACCCGGCTTCTTTAGCCAGCAGCAAGACTTCCAGTAAGTTGCTGACAGATTTGGTCATGCTGATAATATAGGTCTGGCAAATTTCTTGGCCAAATTCCTGTTGCAACTTGCGGACAATGCGAAATGTTTCAATAATTTCGCTGGTTGATTCAGAAAAGGGCAGGGAGTCAGGAATCAATGGTCGGCGAGTTTGCAGTTCGCGAATCAGCCAAGAAATCCGCTGTTCTTCGGGCATCTCGTTGTAAGATTGCGGCAAGATTTGCAAGTATTCGAGAATTTCATTCATGCTCTCCGAGTGACGGGTTGATTCTTGCCGGATATCTAAAGCCGCGAGGTGGAAGCCATAAATTTCTACTTGAGCAATTAGGGTTTCGATCCCCCGACAGGTTAGACCTGTGGTGTCTAGGTTGCGTTTGATTAAATTGAGTTCGGCCAGAAATTCTGCCCCAGAATGGTACATGGGGAGGTTGATTTTTTCCTTGAAGGATCGCAAATCCAAGATGTTTTGTTCATATAAACGGGAGTTGCGATCGCGGGTATTTTTCAGCCGCCGCAGAATATAAGTCAGTTTCAGCCGATAGGGTTCTTGGCGATAGCGAATCGCTGATTCCTCATAAATGTCTGGAAAGTTCAGTCGGTCTTGTTCTAAGGAGTCTAAAAGTTCCTGGGAAACTTCACTCCAGTGGAGGGAGACACTCAGAATTTCTACTAACTGCTCAATGGATTCAATGTATTTATCCAGGACTAGGCGCCGTTGGTAGCAAGCGGTTTTCCAGGTGACATCTGGGGTACAAAATGGGTTGCCATCGCGATCTGCCCCCACCCAGGAGCCAAATTTACAGAAATTATACTGCGGCGGTTTGAGGTAAGGGAAACAACTTTGCAAGGAACGTTTGAGTCGTTCATGCAGTAAGGGCAATACGTCAAACAGGACTTCCTCAAAGTAGTGCAACGTATAGTCCACTTCATCCATCACTGTGGGTTTGAACTGATGCAACTCGTCAGTCCGCCACCAGAGACGGATTTCTTCCGTTAGCTGATCCAGAAGCGTGTCTTCGTCCTCCGAATCCTCAAAGTCTAGCAACATTTGGGCATCCGCCAGTCGGTCTAGCTTTTGCAGCAGTTTGGCAATGCGCCGTTGCTTTGTCCGCAAGGTATGGCGCACGATTTCCGTGGGGTGAGCCGTAAACACCAACCGGACATCTAGTTCATCTAGCAATTTCTGGATTTGCTGCGGCGGCACATTCAAACGCAATAAATTGCTAAAGAGTTGGTTAAAGGTGCCTAAATCTCGCCGTTGGACTGGGTTGGTGGCAAAAATGCTCAGCTCCGATAAGCACTGATGGGAAATTGTCAGCTTTTCTGGCAACTCTGGAGAGGTTTTCGGTGTATCTCCCTGAGATAAGTCGTTCTCCACCGGCACCACACGGGGTGTGGTTTCAGATGATTTGAGCTTTTTGTTGGCTACCTGAGTCTCTCCATTGAGATGCGGGGCTGATTGACTAAAGCGGGAACTCGTTGGTTTAGCCCGTTGCAGACTATTGGGAAAATTGCGATCGCCTGAAGTCCGGTAAGCCAGTTGAGAGCGCTGATCGTAGTGCTGTTCAACGATGTTAATGATCTGAAAGTACAGAGCAAAAGCCCGAGAAAAACGAATCGCTTGCTCAATTTCCATTTGTTCCACGATTTTGAGAATCGGAAACGCTGAAAATTGGGTCGCTTGTCTCGCGGGAGAACACATCGAACGCATTTGATTCAGTTGCTCCACAAATTCTGCACCGCACTCCTGAGAAAGAACAAATTCCCAAATATCTTCTACAATTTTGAGGCGATGCCGCAGCAGAATTTCCGTGGGCGCTTCGCCAAGCGCCCCTACGTTGACTTGGGTGTCTGATGTTTGGGTAATCATAGACCGGGTTGATGGAGCTTACGCCATAATTTTACGAGCAATTCAACACAACCCACCACTTACTCTGGGTAAATCGTTTATAACTGATATAATTGTGCGGCTTTATAATTGTTTACTATCACAAATCACAAAGTCGATATCCGCGCCGTCGGCTGTTGCCCCTGGGAGATGCTTCGGCTGGGTCGAAATCTCCCAGAAGGCAAGGTCAATTATCTATTCTCCCTCGGTTAAGCTGGAATTAATGTTCTCTGACTATTGTTCAGGATTCGCGTCCGCTGCCACCGGAAAGTGGAGAACTGGGAGGCGATCGCCTCGAAAGATTTCTTCACTGGCTTGACCGAGGCTTTGTAAGCCATCAGCGATCGCTTTTCCGCCAACCAGTCCCAGTAACATGGGTACGGTTATACAGGCAATCAGGGACTCTGAAGCAATGTTGATTTGCTTAAACATTTCCGCTGCATTAGCAGTCATCTCTGGTTGAGAATCAGGCTGAAACTTAGGCATTGATTCCTCCTGAAATTTTGGGGATAGTTTCAGCATACAACTATGCCAAAATTTCGTGGTTATTATGGTATCTCTGAAGGCACTCATTGGATAAGCAGTTATGTCACCCTCCCCGCATTTAACCCAATCACCGAAAACCGCCACCAGTCATTTATCTCTCAATGACTGGGCTACTCGCTGTGTCAATCTTCCCGGCGTTCAGGTGCAATGCTGGCAACGCCAGAATCTGTTGGATATTCTCTGCGAAGGGGAAGCTTGTCCAGAAGTGTCGATTGTGGTTGACCAGTTAACTCTTGGTCTTAAGCAAATCAATCTCCAGAATTTTTTGCCTTCAGGTTCTCCACCTGTGTTGGTGATTTGTGTTCACGGTCGGAGTTTCGGCCAAAAGCGCCCCAATTGGACTGTCCGACTCAATCCTCAAGACCCTGAGAGGGTCGCACCTCCTCCAGATTTGGAAACCACTCAGCGACCAACTAGGCAAAAAATTTCTCCAGTTTTGCCCCCTCCGTCCGAGGATTGGCACGCTGCCCGCGAAGGAAATCCCAAGGCGATCGCCGATTACCTGAGTCACGCCCTGAAGTCTTGGGGTTTAGGGGTTAAGGTGATTGTGAAAGTTCAAACCCTGGAATCATCACTCGCTTCCCCATCACCCTCGGCAGGGACAGAGGCAGCCGAGCCAAATCCTGCATCGGCTGCCCCTAATCCTTGGTCGGCTGTTTATCTGCATACTAAGGTGGAGGCGGTCAACTCTCAACCCCAAAAGCGTCTTTGGGTGGTTTGCCAGTCTGCTTATAGTCCAGAACCCTTGTCTATTGCCCCTTCCCTCGGCGCCCGCTTACGAGAATTGGATTTACAGGGCTTTAAAGATGCGGTGATTCTCGGTCAGGTGAGCGGAGAAAAACAGCCGGAATGGATTCTCCGGGTCGATTTGACCCCCGCAAAACTGATGCTCAAAGATTGGGCCAGGTGGGGAGATGTGGAAGCAATTACCCAACTGTTGCATCAACGGTTACGGGAAGCTTTACCGGGTAGTTTTGCTGAAGATTTACAGATTTCTGGGGTGCTGAAAGAATCGACCCTACATATCTTTTTGAGCGACCCAGGTTTTGCCATCGATTCAGCGGCTTATGGGACGGATTCGACGACTTTTCACAAGGAAGCAGTTAAGGCAGCGATCGCTCCCCTCCTAGAAACTATTGCCCCCCAGAATATCTATGGCGTCACTATCTATGGTCTCAGAGGTGATAAATCTACCAGTTCCCTGGATATGGATGCTACCCCCCTGTGGGTAGATTGGATCGATTTGCCCGCTTCTCGGTTTAGCCATCTTGCCCCCACGACGATGGAGTTAGCCCAGAATGGAGATTTGTCCGCCCTGACTTTTTTGATCGATCGCCTACTCCACCCGGATTTGGAAGAAAAACTCAATACCGGGGGAATACGGGTTTCCCTCCGTCAAAAAGCAGACCTGCTGCATATTCTGGTGGAAGCCCCCACCTGCCCCCCGCGAGCGATCGGAGCGAAAGTTGCCAAGTTTGTCGCTACTCTGAATCTGCCGCAAACCCTGGGAGTGCGCGTCTACGGCAGGCGAGCGGGACAAAAACAGCTTCAAAAAGCCCAGGGGCAATGGCGCTATGGCCTGGATTTTCAGTCCCGCTCGTCTCGCACGGAAACCATCCCAGAATTTACCGTTACCGAACCCGCATCTTTGGTGACGACTGCCGACTTGTTGCCCCAACCGGGCAATTTGGTGATGCATCCCGATCTCAACTCAGACGATTTACAATCTTGTCTGACTAAGCCACTCACCGTCAAACTTCGGAAAAAGAAAGAAGCATCTCCCAATCCTCTCCAGCAAGGGTTACTCCTCTCTGGGCTTTTTGTTCCCATTACCACTTCCCCCAGTACCAACTTAACTTCGGCAAAAGTAACCATGATTTGGGGACTTTTGGGTTTATTGTTTACCCTGCAAGCGGATTGGTTATTGGCGGAACTGCTACAAATCCAGCAGTTCAAAACTAATCAAGCGCAGTGGCAAGCAACCACTGCAGTCTCTGAATCTTCAGCCCTGCTGCCCGCTTCAACCCAAATCGACAATCAAGAGTTGATGGATTTTACCGGAGCCAGTGACTCCGATTTAGGCAATATGAATTGGTCAAAGGCCGAGGACAACTCTGAAGTGTTTAACGCTTCTGGTTTTACTCAAGCTATGACCGGAGATGCTGAATTTTTTAGCCCCCGACTCGCGGAAAAGTTTAAATATCCTTCGTTTAATAGTCAGCAACTGGACGACCAATTGGCGATTTATGCTCAGTATGTGGCTGAGTATGGGGTGCCCGATGTGCTGATTGTGGGCAGTTCCCGCGCTCTACGGGGTGTCGATCCAGGGCATATGCATCGTCAACTTAGCGATCGCTATCCTAATCTCCGCATTTTTAATTTTGGGATTAATGGTGCAACGGCTCAAGTAGTGGATTTGCTCGTGCGTCAACTCCTTGGGGCTAAACAGTTGCCTCGTTTAATTATTTGGGCCGATGGGGCACGCGCTTTTAATAGTGGTAGAAGCGATCGCACTTTTCAAATGATTACCGCCTCCGCAGGCTACAAAGAATTACAATTCGGTTCACCCCCGGCAATTTTGCCCCCAGAATCTAAATCAGGAAATTCTTTGGCTTCCTTAACCTCCACCCTCGCCGAACGAGCCAAAAAAGGCATCTCTTTCTCTGATGCCTACCAGCAACTTGACCGATGGCTTAATGAACAAGTCGGCTCGCTTTCTGCTACCTATTCTCAACGCCAAGAATTGCACAATTGGTTTGCCTATAGTCTCCGCAATTCTATTAGCGATCGACAGAAATCCGCTGATTCAACCAAGTCTCTTTCTTGCCAAAGTACCGATAAAACTGGGGACACATCTTTGGTTTGCGACTCGGCCTCAGACGGCACCGTAAATCCTTTAGATGCAATCACAATTACCGACGGTAAATCTATCAGTCACTTTAATGGTTTCCTGCCCATCAGCATTCAGTTCGACCCGAAGAGTTATTATGAGCAATATGCTTTCGTTTCTGGGGACTATGACGCTGACTATGAATCCTTTAGCCTTACGGGTCAACAAACTACAGCAACCATTAACTTACTTGACTTTCTCAACAAGCATCAAGTCTCACTGGTTTTTGTTAACACTCCCCTAACCGAAGATTATTTAGATCCGATTCGCATGAAACATGAAAGCGCCTTTCAAAAGTATATGTTAGGGCTGGCATTGCAACATGGATTTATCTTCCGAGATTTTAGTCAAGAATGGCCGAACGAGCATCAATATTTTTCCGACCCCAGTCACTTAAATGCCCTCGGTGCTCAAAGGGTTTCTGACCGCTTATCCCAAGATCCTTTAATTCCTTGGCCGAATTCTAAGACCCAATTATAAGGTCAAATAACGCCTAAATTGCTACCACAGAGTCCTCTGTGTTTCTCCGTGTCTCTGTGGTAAAAATTCCGCCAACTTTTTTCTCAAAAACTATTGACAACTCCGAAAGTATATTATATCATAGAGAAAATGTTAAAGTGGGAAAATGTGCCGACATATATATATTGTTCGTGGTTGTTTGTTGGTGGTTGATTGTTGATTGTTGACTCTGCCCCTCCGCACCTCTGCCGATGGCGGGCACCCCACACCGATGGCGGGCACCTCTGCACCTCTGCCCCTCCGCCCCACCTCTGTGGTAACATATAGCTAATTTCGCCTATACAAAAATCGGATTAAGCTCATGGCTATTCTCAACCTCAAACCTACCCACAAACCAGTAAAGTTATATTACGAAACATTACAAAACTTTGCTAAGTTGGGGGCAGCTAATGAAGGGGCAGTAAAAGTAGCTTTTGCTGATTTGCTCACCGCTTGTTGTCAGCAATTTAACTGGATATTGCTACAGGAAAATAGCCTAAAATTAACCGAGAAAAAGCGAATCCAAGTTGATGGGTTATTAGTTCGGCAAGATACCCTCAAACATGGGGTCTGGGAAGCCAAAGATACGGAAGATGATTTAGCCAAGGAAGTGCAAAAGAAATTTGCCAAAGGCTATCCCAAAGATAACATTATTTTTCAGTCTCCTGAACGGGTGATTATTTGGCAAGGGGGACAGCAAGTTTATGATGGGGATATCACTAAACCGGAAATTCTGGTAGAAAGTCTTAAGCTATTTTTTGAATATCGCCCACCCCAGATCGAAAATTGGGAAAAAGCCGCCGCAGAATTTGGGGACAGAGTTCGCAGCTTAGGGGAAAAACTGGTTGAGTTAATTGAGGGGCAACGGAAAACCAATAAAAAATTTATTGATGCTTTTGATGGGTTTAGTAATCTTTGCCGTCAGTCGATTAATCCTAATATTTCTGATGCGGCAGTAGAAGAGATGCTGACTCAGCATTTACTCACGGAACGGATTTTTCGCCAGATTTTTAATAACCCTGATTTTACTAACCGCAATATTATCGCGGTGGAAATTGAGAAGGTGATTTCGGCTTTAACCTCTAAGTCTTTTAGCCGCGCCCATTTTTTAGCGGAGGTAGATTATTTTTATCGGGCATTAGAAGAAGCCGCCGCCACTATTAACGATTATAGCGAGAAACAGCATTTTTTAAACACTGTTTATGAGAAGTTTTTCCAAGGGTTTGCGGTTAAGGTAGCGGATACTCACGGGATTGTTTATACTCCGCAGCCGATTGTAGATTTTATGGTGAAAAGTGTTGATGAGATTCTGCGAAAAGAGTTTAATAAATCTCTCAGCGACAAAGGGGTGCATATTCTGGATCCGTTTGTGGGCACGGGTAATTTTCTGATGCGGGTGATGCGGGAAATTAGAAAAACTGCTTTATCTTATAAATATGAGCATGAGTTGCACTGCAATGAGGTGATGTTGTTACCTTATTATATTGCTTCGATGAATATTGAGCATGAATATTTGACGGCAACGGGGCAATATCAGCCGTTTGAAGGGATTTGTTTGGTGGATACTTTCTCGGATCAAGAGTCGTTGCAACTGGATTTGTTTACTCCAGAAAATACCCAACGGGTGAAACGGCAGCAAAATTCGCCGATTTTTGTGGTTATTGGCAATCCTCCTTATAATGTAGGGCAGGAAAATGAGAATGATAATAATAAAAACCGGAAATATGACCAAAAGGGAGGGGTTGATCGACGGGTAGCGGAGACTTATGCTAAGGACTCGAAAGCGACTTTAAAAAATAAGCTTTCCGATCCTTATGTGAAAGCATTTCGCTGGGCATCGGATAGAATTAAAGATGAGGGAATTGTGGCATTTGTCAGCAATAACAGTTTTATTGATAATATTGCTTTTGATGGGATGCGGCAACATTTAGCCCAAGATTTTGACGCGATTTATGTTTTAGATTTGGGGGGTAATGTGCGAACTAATCCCAAGTTATCAGGAACGACTCATAATGTTTTTGGGATTCAAGTAGGGGTGAGTATTAACCTGTTGATTAAAAAGAAAGAAGGTCAAAAATCTCAATGTCAAATTTACTATGCAGCCGTGGGTGAGTTTTGGCGCAAAGAGGAAAAATATACCTATTTAGAAAAATCTCAGCATTTAGCTGGGGTTGACTGGCAAGAAATTAAACCAGACAAAAAAAATACCTGGTTAACCGCAGGGTTGCAGGCTGATTTTGAAACTTTTATCCCAATGGGAACTAAGGAAACCAAAGCAGCAAAGGGAGAAGCAACCGATACTATTTTTAAGATATTTAGTTTAGGAGTTGCAACTAATCGCGATGTTTGGGCTTATAATTTTAATGCCGATGAATTGGCTGCCAATATTCAACGGGCGATCGCAACTTATAATGAACAAGTGAGAAAATGGCAGGATTGCAAAGATAAATCTATTGGAGTTGATAATTTTGTCACCTATGATGATACTAAAATTAGCTGGTCTCGCGACTTAAAAAAATATTTAAAGCAAGGGATTATCGCAGAATATGACCCAGATTATATCAGAAAATCTCTCTATCGTCCTTTTACCTCTTCTTTTCTATACTTTGCTGCTTACTTAAATGATGTACGCGGTAAATTTCCCTACATATTCCCTACCCCGGAGACTGAGAAAGAGAATCGAGTTATTTGCTTAAGTGGTATCGGTAGTAGTAAGCCTTTTCATTGTCTGATGACTCCAATAATACCTTGCTTAGATATTTTAGAAAAAACCCAATGTTTCCCCTTCTATACCTACGATGAAGACGGAACTAACCGCCAAGAAAATATCACCGATTGGGCTTTAGATGCTTTTCGCCAAGAATACCAAAACCCCGCTATCAGTAAATGGGATATCTTCTATTATATCTATGCCCTTTTACACCATCCCACCTATCGGGAAAAATACGCCGATAACCTAAAACGAGAATTACCCCGCATTCCCTACGCCCCAGACTTTGATAGTTTCGCCAATGCGGGAAAACGCCTGGGGGAAATTCATCTCAACTATGAACAACAACCGGAATATCCCCTAAAATTTATCGAAAATAATGAGGTTACCTTAAATTGGCGAGTGGAAAAGATGAAGCTGAGTAAAGATAAAACCCAGTTAATTTATAACGAGTTTCTCACTTTAGCGGGTATTCCCCCGAAAGTCTTTGAATATCGTCTGGGCAACCGTTCCGCTTTAGATTGGATTGTCGATCGCTATCAAGTAACCGTTGATAAAAGAAGTGGCATTGAAAATGACCCTAACCGCTTAGATGATGAACAATATATTGTCCGGTTAATTGGTCAAGTAATTACGGTTAGTTTAGAGACAGTGGATATTGTGAATGGTTTGCCGTTGTTAGAGTGATGGGGCGGGTAGGGACACGGCTGGCCCAAGTCCCTACGGTTGTTAATTCCTCTGTGTCTCTGTGGTGAAAAAATTTGGCAGCCAGTTGGCAGCGGATGGGTTGATTGTTTGGGTAATTACACAGATTTTCTCCGCGAGTAAACCACAAATACCTGTAGGGGCGAAGCATTCCGGCAGACAAATTATGGCTGAAAATATTGTAAGGGCGAAGCATTCCGGCAGAAGTTTGATGCTGAAAATATTAAATTAACTACCGGAATGCTTCGCCCCTACGGAATGCTTCGCCCCTACCTTGGCAGCGGATTGGCAGCGGATGGGTTGGTTGTTTGAGTAATTAGTAAAGTTGGCAGCGGATGGGTTGGTTGTTTGGGTAATTATGTTAACGGTGAAAACCGAGAATTAACTGCCCGGTAAGCTTTCGCTATGCCGTCAGGCTTTATGCTTTGCCCCTACAAGCCGTAGGGTGGGACGAGACGCGGCGGTATATCAAAGCTAAGTCGGACTCATTCTGTGTTACATCAAGGGTTGTGGGTGCGGTCTTCTGGCTGCGATCAAGATTTAAGACTCAAAGCCTTACTAATTAACCACTTTCAAGGATGCCATAATTTTTTCTGTAAAAAGCAAAAAAAAAGTCTTACTTTAATGAAAAATCTGCCAAAATGGCAACACATTTCTAGGATGATCTGTTAACTTATTTGTAACCCCCAGAAGTTACCGTTTTTTGTGCTGGATTAGCATGGATCCACGATGTCAGGGGATGTCTCATATTAATCGGATCGGCAAGTCCGTTCAGGCTAATTCTGGCGGTTTCAGGTTTGCATCAAAGGTTGTAGGTGCAGCATTATTGCTGCGATCGAGATGTAAAAGTCAAGTTTTCACCAACTGACCGCTATCTGAAGTTTGAAGCGGTCAAATATCAGAATTTCAGGTGGCATTTATAACTGTTGTCAGCGATCGCGAGAAATTCCGCCAGCTATGGGAGGAGTGATTCTCCTGGGCTGCGGCGACGCGGCACTACGCGCAGGCTGCGCCAATCTCTTTCTCTTTTCCTGATATGGGTATGTTTTTATACCTTGTATCTCGTTTTTATCCGTATATTCCGCCAAAATCTCGGCAAAACATTTTGACTCTATGTATAAAAAAATACTTGATTCAGAAAAATTTACCAAAATAATGCAACACTTGATCTTTCGCGTTTTCTCGCGTAGCGCAATCCCCCTAAATCCGCAGTTCCCCCTAGTCTTAAAAAAGGGCGGACAGCTTGATGAAGGGGGACTTTTGACATATAGCACTCGCCAAGAGGGTTAGGACAATTTCGGAGGACTGGCTAAAGTCCTAGACATCCGCAGGCCAAATATCGTGCTGCGTCAGGGTCGCTAATACCAGCGCCCCATTTCAGTGCCCAATGATGGGGTTTGCTTTAGCTTGCCGGAGGCGGTATTTGTCACCGTTGCGGCGCGGGCTTTGTCATTTTTGAATCGCGAAGGAATTTATGGTAACAAATCAAGGGATTTCCTTGAGTCGCGAAGCTCTTGGCGCGGCGACGGCTAAGTCGTTCGCCCGAATGAATTTCCCAGAAGGCGATCGCGGCGTAGAGAACCGCCTGCACCCCCACCTGATGCAGGCAGAGGAGAATAACCATGCATTCAGCCAAAATCAGCACACCCTAACACAATTCAAGCAAATCTTGGATCGTATGGGGGCAATTATTGTGGTGATCGATGAGCAGGTGCAGTTCATGACTCAACGGGCAGAAAAACTGTTAAGCCAGTATTTTTTAGCGCGTGGCCCACACTCATTGCCAGAACCCTTACACCATTGGTTCAAGCATCAGATTGCACAACTCACATTCAATGAAAATGTATCCTCCTGTTTACCCTTGCAGATGGAGCAAGCAGGACGACAGTTGAGCGTCCGTCTGATTCCCCACCCGATCAGGGAGCAGTATCTTATCCTCGTGGAAGAACGAGAACTGCCATCCTTCTCGATTTCGGCTCTGGAATTGCTAGGACTCACCAAACGCGAGGCGGAGGTACTGTTTTGGATTGCCAAGGATAAAAGCAATGCCTCAATTGCTAGAGTGCTGGGTTGCACTGAGGGAACGGTGCGAAAACATTTGGAGCATCTTTACGCAAAGTTGGGTGTGCAAACTCGAACGGGTGCTGTGATGGTGGCACTGGAAAAGTTGGGGCTGATCAAAGGGTAGTTTGTTGCAATATCTTCATAATCCTATACGCAGATCGTCGTATTGCCTCCCCAGTTTATTTTGGGCAGAATTAGATCAAAGGCGGTCATCCAGCTTTTGAAAAGCTGCTTAGACAAACTGTTTAACATTACTTCTCATTGATGGATCAAAAATGTTTGTCCGAAGGAGAACATAATCTATGCCTACGCCATTCAATAACGAGGAATTTACTTTTACCAATCCCGACGGCAGCACCATCCAAGTCAGGGGTTCGGGTAACCAGTATTACGCGGTCTTTGAAACCCTTGATGGTTTTACCGTGGTTAAAGACCCTGACACGGGTTTCTACAAGTACGCGCAGCTTTCCGATGACAAAAATGAGCTTTTGCCAACGGATGCCAAAGTGGGTGAGCTAGACCCACAAAGCTTAGGGCTTCAGCCACACATCCGCATCCGACGGGATAGTGCCAAACAAAAAGCTCTGAGCGCACCTATGCAGCAAGGAGAGGCAAGCCGCTGGCAAGTCCGTCGTCGGCAAAAAAAGGCTCAGTTACGGGGAATAATGCCGACGACGGGGCCTGATGCGTTGCCACTCGCAACTGTCACCACTGGTAACTATGTCGGGTTATGTATCTTGATCAAGTTCCCCGACGTTTCCGCAACCATTTCCCAGCAAGAGGTAAGCAACTTCTGTAACCTACCGGGCTACAACGGGTTTGGAAATAATGGGTCAGTACGCGATTATTTCTACGACAATTCGCGGGGTAAATTAACTTACACCAATGTCGTGACCCAATATTATACGGCTGCCCATAACCGCTCATACTACACCGACGAGACGATTTCCTATGGTATTCGAGCCAGGGAACTGATCGTTGAAGCACTCAATTACCTCAAATCCCAAGGTTTTAACTTCAGTCAGCTTACCAGCGACAGTAGCGGCTATGTCTATGCCTTGAACGTGTTTTACGTCGGACAGAGGGTTAATAATTGGGCTAAAGGGCTTTGGCCACACTCCTGGAGTTTAGCTTCACCCTACGATGTCGGAGGGAAGAAGTTGTATGACTACCAAATCACCAATATCGGTAGTGAACTGACTTTGGGAACCTTCTGTCATGAAAATGGCCACATGATCTGCGATTTTCCTGATTTCTACGATTATGGCTACGAATCTTATGGAGTAGGTAATTATTGCCTCATGGCTTATGGCGGAGATGATAAAAACCCAGTGCAAGTCTGTGCCTACTTAAAAAATGAGGCGGGCTGGGCGACAAAGGTGGTGTCCATAACTCCAGGTATGACGGCGAGCCTCTCTGCTGCCAACAATGACTTTTACGTCTATGCCAAAAACGCGACGGAGTATTTCATCATCGAGAACCGGCAAAAGACAGGTCGAGATACTTCGTTACCTCATGCGGGACTGGCTATCTGGCACGTTGACGAACAGGGGAGCAATAACAATGAACAGATGACTCCCAGCGAACACTACGAATGTTCTTTGGAACAGGCCGATAACCGCTTCGATCTGGAGAAAGGTGTTAATGGGGGCGATAGCACAGATCTGTTCCTTGCCCCGTATAAGACTGAGTTCTCTGATACCACAAGTCCCAGCAGCAAATGGTGGGACGGTAGCAACTCTGGTTTGAAGATCGCCCAAATTTCTGCATCTGGTTCCACCATGACTTTCCTTAGCGACGACTTTAGTGGTGACGATCGCACCGACGTGCTGTTCTACTGCGCCAGCGACAGCAACTGGTGGCTCGGTCGCAGCGACGGCCAGCGTCTCAACTGGGGGTTTGCGGGCAATACCGCTGGGTTTGGCAACCTCACACGCGATGAGATTCGGTTTTTTAGCGGCGACTTTAGTGGTGACGGTCGCACCGACGTGCTGTTCTACTGCGCCAGCGACGGCAACTGGTGGCTCGGTCGCAGCGACGGCCAGCGTCTGAACTGGGGGTTTGCGGGCAATACCGTTGGGTTTGGGTCCCTCACACGCGATGAGATTCGCTTCTTTAGCGGCGACTTTAGTGG
>NZ_LIUQ01000047.1 GCF_001276715.1 Planktothricoides sp. SR001
GCTCCCATCGACCCCTACCGTTTAGCTAACAACTAACAACTAACAACTAACAATCAAGTTTCTAACAATCAACTTTCCAACTTTCCAAAAAAGAACAATCAACTAATAACCATCAACCACCAACCACCAACAAACAACAACCAACCACCAACAAAGAACAGATTCAAACTATGCCAAAACTAGAGCAACGCTTTGATTATGTAAAAATTGGGTTGGCTTCACCCGATCGCATTCGGGAATGGGGCGAAAGAATTTTACCGGCGGAGTTGGGCTTGTGTACGATCTGCATACCCGCCCCCCCGTATAGTTAAAATGCTGATTAAAATGCCTATTAAAATGCCCCAGTCGCGCAGTAAACACGGCTGAGGCGTTACCAACGTATCGAGTTAAGGACCAACGTTGATATGTCCCATTATGTCACAGTTCCTCCTCAACTTCTAGGAGAATTAGTCGAATCTGGTTGTATTATCTATATCGGCCCAGGCAATGGTAATGGCTACGGCGTTAAGCGGGTTCAGGGCAAAAAGTGCTATGCTCATCGATTGGGCTAAGTTAGGAAGACCACTAAAGCAGGGATACTGCGCCTGTCACACCTGTGATGTCCGTAACTGCATCAATCCTGAGCATCTATTTGAGGGGACTTACTCGGAAAATACCTTAGATGCGGTTAAAAAGGGTCGATATTGCAAGCATAGTCAAAAGTTATCGGAGTCAGAGATTTGGGAAATTAGGCGGCAGTTATATATGAAAAATAGCCATACAGAATTGGCGCAAATGTATGGTGTCACTGTAGCTCGGATTGGCCAAATCAATAAACTTTATTTTCCTGAAACTGTAGTTAAGCCGAAACTTAATAAGGAGATAGCTGATGAAATTAGAGGGCGATTGGCGGCAGGAGAAAAAGGTTCTCATTTGGCTAAGGCTTATGGCGTTAGTGACAGAATGATTCGGAAGATTAAAAACGGTGAGGTTTACAAGTAATTGCAGGACGAATTATGCCAAAACTAGAGCAACGCTTTGATTATGTAAAAATTGGGTTGGCCTCACCCGATCGCATTCGGGAATGGGGCGAACGCATTTTACCCAATGGCCAAGTAGTCGGAGAAGTCACTAAACCAGAGACTATAAATTACCGCACGCTCAAACCTGAAATGGACGGTTTGTTCTGTGAGCGAATCTTTGGCCCAGCAAAAGATTGGGAATGCCACTGCGGTAAATACAAAAGAGTACGCCACCGGGGAATCGTCTGTGAACGCTGTGGCGTCGAAGTCACCGAATCCCGCGTCCGCCGCCACCGCATGGGCTACATCAGACTAGCCGCCCCCGTCACCCATGTTTGGTATCTCAAAGGCATACCTAGCTATATGTCCATCCTACTGGATATGCCCCTACGAGACGTAGAACAAATCGTCTATTTCAACTCCTACGTCGTCCTCAGTCCGGGGAACGCGGAAAACCTGGCTTATAAGCAACTACTCACAGAAGACGAGTGGATGCGGATTGAAGATGAAATGTATGTGGAAGATTCCGACCTAGCCGGAATCGAAGTAGGCATTGGCGCCGAGGCAGTGCAGCGGTTGTTGCAAGACTTGAACTTGGAGCAAGAAGCCGAATCCTTGCGCGAAGAAATTGCCAACTCCAAAGGCCAAAAACGGGCAAAGCTAATTAAACGCTTGCGGGTAATTGATAACTTTATTGCCACAGGTAGCTGCCCCGATTGGATGGTATTGGAATATATCCCGGTGATTCCTCCAGACCTGCGCCCAATGGTGCAGTTAGACGGGGGTCGCTTTGCCACCAGTGATTTAAATGACTTGTATCGGCGCGTAATTAACCGCAATAATCGCCTCGCCCGGTTGCAGGAGATTTTAGCCCCAGAGATTATCATCCGTAATGAAAAGCGGATGCTCCAAGAAGCCGTCGATGCCCTGATTGATAACGGTCGCCGGGGCCGCACGGTGGTGGGGGCAAATAATCGTCCCCTGAAGTCCCTGTCAGACATTATTGAAGGGAAACAAGGTCGTTTTCGGCAAAATCTCCTGGGAAAACGGGTGGACTATTCTGGCCGTTCGGTGATTGTGGTCGGCCCAAAACTGGCCATTCACCAGTGTGGTTTACCCAGAGAAATGGCGATCGAATTGTTCCAACCCTTTGTAATTCATCGGTTGATTCGCCAAGGACTGGTGAACAATATTAAGGCGGCGAAAAAACTGATTCAACGGGGCGACCCAACGGTCTGGGATGTGCTCGAAGATGTGATTACCGGCCATCCGGTGCTGTTAAACCGTGCCCCGACGTTGCACCGTTTGGGGATTCAAGCCTTTGAGCCGATGCTGGTAGACGGACGAGCGATTCAGTTGCACCCCCTGGTCTGTCCGGCATTTAATGCGGACTTTGATGGCGACCAAATGGCTGTCCATGTCCCCTTGTCCTTGGAAGCTCAAGCCGAAGCCCGTTTGTTGATGCTGGCTAGTAACAATATTATGTCTCCAGCGACAGGTCAGCCGATTGTGGCGCCTTCTCAGGATATGGTGTTGGGCTGTTATTATTTGACGGCAAATAATCCCCAGGGTCAAGAAAGTGCTGGCAAGTATTTTGCCAATATGGATGATGTGGAAGTTGCCTACGACCAGAAACAGGTTTCTTTGCATACTTTGGTCTGGGTGCGCGTTGACCCAGAGATGGAGATGGAAACCGATAAGCCAGAAGAACCACCGGAAGTTACCCAGTATCCAGATGGCACGGTGTTAAAGCTTTATTGGATGCCGTTAGAGATTAATTTGTTGCCTCAGTTGACCGAAGCACCCCAGCAAATACAGCACTCTGATGGCACCGTGGAGCAATTGACCAGTTTGTCCCGGGTAATTACTGATGCTACAGGTCAGGTGATTGCGTCTTATATTAAGTCTCGCCAAGTTCGAGAAGTTAAAGGACGGCCAGCTTCTCAGTATATTTTGACTACCCCTGGGCGGATTATCTTAAATCAGGCGATCGCCCGCATTTTGGCTTAGAAACCCAGCCTTGGAAATTCGGAAAAAAACCGGGTTTCTGGAGGGTTTCTGGAGGGTTTCTGGAAACACAACTAACTAAGAGAACTTAAGAGAATTAAGATGCAAAAAATCCGTTTTCTCAACCGAGTTATTAATAAAGGGCAGCTAAAAAAGTTAATGGCCTCAGCCTTTATTAATTATGGGACGGCTCGTTCAGCCCAGATGGCCGATTGCTTAAAAAATTTAGGATTTCACTACGCTACAAAGGCAGGAGTTTCTATTAGTGTAGATGACCTAAAAGTTCCGCCGTCTAAACGGAAATTACTCCTAGAAGCAGAACAGGAAATTTCTGAAACCGAAGCCCGTTATAGCCGAGGAGAAATTACCGAAGTCGAACGATTCCAGAAGGTAATTGATACTTGGAATGGCACCTCTGAAGCTTTGAAAGATGAAGTGGTGAAATATTTCCGCGCTTCTGACCCGCTCAATAGTGTCTATATGATGGCATTTTCTGGCGCCCGGGGGAATATTTCTCAGGTGCGGCAGTTGGTGGGGATGCGGGGTCTGATGGCTAACCCCCAAGGGGAAATTATCGATTTGCCGATTAAAACTAATTTCCGCGAAGGACTGACGGTGACGGAGTATATTATCTCCAGTTACGGGGCGCGGAAAGGTTTGGTGGATACCGCTTTGCGGACGGCAGATTCGGGGTATTTGACCAGACGTTTGGTGGATGTGTCCCAAGATGTGATTGTCCGGGAGGTGGACTGCGGCACGGAACGCGGCATTGTTCAGCGGGCCATGACTGATGGTTCTAAAATCTTGATTCCTTTGAAAGACCGGCTGCTGGGGCGGACGGTGGGCAAAGATGTGCTCCATCCCCAAACCGGAGAGGTTTTGGTAGCCCGAAATCAGGTGATTACTCAAGAGTTGGCTGGGGTAATTGATAAGGCAAAGGTGCAAGAAATATTGCTGCGATCGCCCCTAACTTGTGAATCGCCCCGGTCGGTCTGCCAAACTTGCTACGGCTGGAGTTTAGCCCATGCTCACTTGGTAGACCTGGGAGAAGCGGTGGGGATTATTGCTGCCCAATCCATTGGCGAACCAGGAACACAGTTAACTATGCGGACATTCCACACCGGAGGGGTCTTTACCGGAGAAGTAGCCCGCGTGGTGCGATCGCCAATGGCGGGAACGTTGCGCTATGACAAACAATTGCGGACTAGACCATTCCGCACCCGTCATGGAGATGATGCCTTTGTGGTAGAAAATCTCACTGGGGAAATCGTGGTGGTAGGGGCAGGAAATGCAGAGGAACAAAGTTTCACCGTAACCCAAGGGACAACAATTTTAGTCAAAGATGGCGGCGCCGTAATCAGTGACCAAATCTTGGCGGAAGTGCCTTTTTCGGGACGCACCGCCCGGAAAAATACAGAAAAAGCTACTAAGGATGTGGCCTCGGATTTGTCTGGAGAGGTGTTGTTCGCCGATGTGGTGCCAGAAGAAAAAGTTGACCGCCAAGGAAACTCCACCCGGATTGCCCAGCGCGGTGGTTTGCTGTGGGTTCTCTCCGGGGAAGTTTACAATTTACCCCCAGGGGCAGAGCCAGTAGTGAAAAATGGCGATCAGGTGGCTTATGGCACTACTTTGGCCGAAACTAAGCTGGTTACGGAAAATGGCGGGGTGGTGCGACTGCCTGCGGAATGTCCAGAAGGAGAAATCCCCCGCGAGGTGGAAATTATTACCGCTTCGGTGGTGCTCGACCAAGCGAAAGTCAGAGAGGAATCTTCCGCTGGTCGGGAAATGTACATGATCGAAACAGTCCACGAGCAGTTATTTTCTCTCAAAGCCGCCCCAGGGACTAAGGTTCTTTCTGGGCAAGTGGTGGCCGAACTGATTGACAATACCTATCGCACCCAAACCGGCGGCATGATTAAATATGCCGGGGTGGAAGTGGCCAAGCGGGGTAAAGCCAAACAGGGTTATGAGGTGGTCAAAGGGGGTACGCTGTTGTGGATTCCCGAAGAATGCCATGAGGTGAATAAGGATATCTCTCTGTTGCAGGTGGAAGAAGGTCAATATGTGGAAGCCGGCACAGAGATTGTTAAGGATATCTACTGCCAAAATAATGGGGTAGTGGAAATTGTCCAGAAAAACGATATTCTGCGCGAGGTGATTATTAAGCCCGGTTCAATTCATATGTCCGATGACCCAGAGGAGATGATGAACCTGGATGGTCAGTTCGCCCAAGCGGGTGAGGAAGTTCTGCCCGGACTGGTGGCAGAAAACCTGAGTTATTTGGAATATGTGGAAACTACCGAAGGGGCAGCTATCTTGCTCCGCAAGGTAGAAGAGTTTGCGGTTCCCGACGAGCCGTCGGTGCCGTCCCAAGAGTCGATCGCCGATAGTACCGGGCGATCGCAGATTCAGTTGCGTTCGGTGCAGCGGATTCCCTACAAGGATGGCGATCGGGTTAAGTCCGTAGAAGGACTGGAACTGCTGCGAACTCAGTTGGTGCTGGAAATTGGCAAAGATGTGGCTCAATTGGCCGCCGACATTGAAATTGTCCCCGATGAAGAAGATGAAACTATCAAGCGCCTACAGTTGGTGATTTTGGAATCATTGGTGATTCGTCGGGATGTGATGGCCGATGCCACCAGCGGCAGCACCGTCACTCGCTTATTGGTGAAAGATGGCGACCAAATTGAGCCGGGTGCCTGTGTAGCGCGGACAGAAATTTTAGGTAAGGAAGCTGGGGTGGTGCGCGGTATTCGTCAAGGGGCGGAAGCTGTGCGCCGGATTTTGGTGATGCGATCAGATGACCAAAAAACTATTTCCGTGCCGACTAAACCTAAAGTAAAAGTGGGCGACCTGGTGGTGGCCGGAACCGAAATTGCCCCGGGCGTGCCTGCGGAGATTTCTGGGGAAGTTTTACAGGTTAATCCGTCGGCGACGGATTCGGGCAGCAGTTCGGGGGGCAGTTCGGGGGGCAGCTATCAGCTATTGCTGCGAGAAGGCCGTCCCTATCGGGTGTCCTCTGGTGCGGTGTTGCACGTGGATGATGGGGCACTGGTACAGCGGGGCGATAACCTGGTGTTGCTGGTGTTTGAACGGGGTAAGACCGGGGATATTATCCAGGGTTTGCCTCGGATTGAGGAATTGCTGGAAGCCCGCAAACCCAAAGAATCTTGCGTGTTGGCCAAGCGCCCCGGTACTACAGAGGTGGTCTATGACCAGGATGAAAATGTCGAGGTCAAAGTCATCGAAGATGATGGCACGGTGACAGAGTATCCCATTAGCCCCGGGTTGAATGCGATCGTTTCAGACCATCAATTAGTTGCCGCTGGGGAAGCCCTGACTGATGGGCCAATTAATCCCCATGAGTTGCTAGAAATTTTGTTTAACTGGCAGCGGGAACAAGTGGGGAATTTTGAAGCCGCGTTGAACAGCTTTGAACGAGTGCAGCACTTCTTGGTGAATGAGGTGCAGTCGGTGTATCAGTCTCAGGGGATTGATATTTCCGATAAGCATATTGAGGTGATTGTGCGCCAGATGACCAATAAGGTGCGGATTGATGACGGCGGCGATACCACCATGTTGCCGGGAGAATTGATCGAACTACGTCAGGTGGAACAGGTGAATGAGGCAATGTCGATCACTGGCGGCGCCCCGGCAGAATATACGCCAATGCTGTTGGGGATTACTAAGGCTTCGTTGAATACCGATAGCTTTATTTCCGCAGCTTCTTTCCAAGAAACTACCCGCGTTCTGACTGAGGCGGCGATCGAAGGTAAGTCCGACTGGCTGCGCGGTTTGAAAGAAAACGTGATTATCGGGCGGTTGATTCCCGCTGGTACGGGCTACAACGCTTATGACCAACTTGCTGGTGCGATCGATGTGGAACCGGACGATGAGGATATTATCGAAGATTACTTTGATGACGACCAGACCGGCTTGCTAGACGACCAGACAGCCCGCAATTATGGCGCTTGGGCGGAAGATGAGTCTGGGCTGACCTTGGTAGGCGAAGAACCCGGAAAAAATCGGTTTTCGACTTTGAGTTACGACGAAGAGTCAGAATTTGACTTGGGAAGTTCGGCGACGACTCGCAAGTCTAAGGGACGCGGGAAAACCAGCCAAAAAGGTCGGCGAGCAGGGCGATCGTCTCGGTTTGTATCGATTGTTGACAGCGATGAAGATTTGCTGCCACAAATCCTTGATGATGAGGATTTAGATGATAAGGATGACGATTTCTTTGATGATGATTTCGATGAGGACGACGATATGTAATTCGTTGGGCAAATAGTGAAGAGTAAATAGACGTAGGTTGGGTTTCGTGCCTCAACCCAACTTGCAGAGAGTAAAGAGTGAATAGTTAAGAGTGAAATGAAATATCACTATTCACTCTTCACTATTCACTCTTAACTTTTCACTATTCACTCTTAACTTTTCACTCTTAACTTTTCACTATTCACTCTTTACTCTTAACTTTTCACTATTCACTCTTAAATTTTCACTTTTCACTCTTAAATTTTCACTTTTCACTCTTTAATCTTAACTTTTCCCTCTTAACTTTTCCCTCTTAAATTTTCACTTTTCACTCTTAACTTTTCACTGTCTAAATCACCATGAATCACCATGACCACAATCAGAAGAATCATATACACGAGGAAAATCAAGAAAAAGACGGGGAAATTGCCGGTGTGGACGAAAAAAGGTCTGATTCCTCTCATGTTCATGTTCATAGTGAGGAATCTTTGCGGTCAATTGTTAATAGATTATCCCGAATTGAGGGACATATTCGGGGGATTAAAACAATGGTTCAAGAGTCGCGTCCTTGTCCAGAAGTGTTGATTCAAATTGCGGCAGTCAGAGGGGCTTTGGATAAGGTGGCTAGGGTGATTCTGGATGAACATTTAACGGATTGTATTGCCAGAGCCGCTCTTGAAGGGAATATAGAACAGGAAATTGAAGAATTAAAGGCGGCTCTTGACCGTTTTTTATGAAATGTTATTTGTTGGGTAGGGATTCTTTGTTTGTTGGGGAACGGGGAACGGTTATCAGGAGCCACTGCGATCTTGGGGTCTCCCCAAGTCTAGCAAGTGGCGTGGAACGGGGAAAGTGAAAAGTGGTAGGGGCTTTCTGGCCATATAGCCTGACGGATTATGCTTCGCAAGGACGCCCGTACAAAAAAAATATCACTCTTCACTATTCACTCTTCACTATTCACTTTTCCCTCTTCACTCTTCACTATTCACTCTTCACTTTTCACTTTTCCCTACACCCTCTCTTTTTATTTGGCACAGCGAAATCCGACAAAGATTTGCCGAATCCAAGGCTGATACCAGTTGCGAAAACTGCCCCGAATAACCCAAGGACGAGTGACACAACTACCGCCTCTAAGGACTTGGTGTTGATTGTCAAAATATGTCATGGAATATCCCGGATAGGGATAAGCTTCAAAACCTGGATATCCGGCAAATTTGCTGGCTGTCCATTCCCAGGCGTTGCCCATCATGTCATAGCAGCCGTAGGGACTGATGCCCTGTGGGTAGGCATCGACTGGGGTGGTGGGGGGATTAAAGGGGGAGTTAAGAGAACGATTGTGGTTACAAAGGTGCGGTTGAGGGGGTTCTTTGCCCCAGGGATAGATTTGCTTTTGTTGGGTTTTTGGATTCCAACAGGCGGCTTTTTCCCATTCCGCTTCCGTGGGTAGTCGTTTGCCGACGAAGTTGCTGTAGGCTTCGGCTTCATACCAACTGACGCCACAGACTGGGTGGCGATCGAGGGAGTCAGAAACCGGCTTTATTTCAGAGAAATCCGGTTTCGTCCAGTATAGGGGTTCGGTGATTTGTGCTGCTTGGCGCCATTGCCATCCTTCTTTTGACCAAAATTCAGGATTTTGGTAGCCTCCATCGCCGATAAATTGGCGATATTGACCTCGGCTTACTGGGTAGCGATCGATGTAGTATGTGGGCAAATACTGAAGATGACGGGGGCGCTCGTTGTCGAGGGCGGCGATCGCATTTGACCCTTGGGCAAATTCACCCGCAGGAATTTCTATCATTTCGTCCAGGACGGGTTCAGAAACCGAGTCAGAAACCTGGTTTCTTGTCTGGTTCTTTTGGAGTTGTAGCAGAAACAAAATAGTTTCACAGTGTTGACTTTCATGTTGGACGATGAAGTGCCAAAGCCTTTCTTGACTGTCTATAGGCGCAATTTCTAGGTACTGCAAGACTTTTTGCCGAATGAGTTCTAGGTTTTGGCAGGTTTCTGCTAAGGTGGGCAGGTTAATTCGTTGATTTTTCGGTAAGCCATCGGCAGCATAAAGTTGATGATATTGAGGAAACATCGGTGGCTGTTGAGCGCAATGTTGGAGCAACCATAAGGCTTCGGTGTGGCCAATGTGACCTAGGTGCCAGCCTACGGGACTGAAGTCGGGGTGGATGTGCTGACAAAATATTTCATTATTTAAGGAGGCAAAAATTTTTAGGGTGCTGGCGCGGCATTGCTGCATTGCTTCCCGGATTTGCGATCGCGATGACTGGGTAAGCGATGACTGGGTAAGCGATGACTGGGTGGGCGATGACTGGGTGGGCGATGACTGGGTGGATAGGTTGGACTCAGATGGGTAGGACATGGGTCTCCATATTTTCTGTGATGGTGAGAAAACTTTGTGGGGCACAGAGATGCCAATCCCCAATGAATAAGGGTTCTGAGGCAATGATGGCAGAGTGGGGAAAGGAGTTATGGTGAGATAACCAGTAAAGGGTTGGGGGTGTGGCACCTAGGGAGTAGCGAGTAGCAACAAGTTCCCGTCCGTTGCTGATGATTAGGTTGGCGGATATTTTGGTGGGGTTTGAGTTGGCTAGGTGGTTAAGGCTGTGTATGGTGTCTTTCAGGGCTGCGGTGATTTGAGCAATGTTGGCAGGTTGCTGGGGGCTATGGGCATTGCTGCGAGTTTGTAAGTGGTGGATGAATAGGGCAAAGATATGTTCTGAGTCGGTGCTGCCTTGTATGAGTTGGTAGGCGGTGTCGTTGAGGAGATCGCGAATTGGTCGGTAGAGAGTTTGGCGGAAGTTTTCAATAAATCCGTTGTGGGTGAAAAGAAGACGGCCATGCTTGAAGGGCTGGCAGTTACTCAGGTCTACGGGTTGTCCGGCGGTGGCGCTGCGAATATTAGCAAGTATGCAGCCTGACTGGATGTAGCCGCTGAGTTCTGGGAGGTTGATGTCACTCCAGATGGGTAGGATGTTTTTGTATATAAAGGGGTCGGTTTCTGCGGTTGAGTGATACCAGCCAATGCCAAAGCCATCAGCATTGACGACTCCAGAAGTCATTTCTCGCGGCTGATAGCTTTGAACAATTAGAGAGTGTTCTGGTTGGTTTAGTAGGCGATCGAGGGAAATTGGTTGCCCTAAGTAGCCGAGTAAGCGACACATAATTTTGTTGTTGGTTGTTGGTTATTGGTTATTGGTTGGTGGTTGTTGGTTGTTTGGGTTGGCTGAACCTGTTTGAGTTTGGCAAAGCATTGTACGACATAGAGGGAATTTTGCTGGAAAAGCGATCGCATATTTTTAGATTTACTTGACTAATGGGGTTGACATAATACAGTATGTGCTACATAATAATACATAGCCTTCCAGCACATAACCAGCACATAAAAGCACGATTTTATGGTTGAGACGGTCTATTGGTCGGAAGGTGCTTGGTCGGAAGGTGCTTGGTCGGAAGATGATTTGATGCAATTCAAGAGCGGTTTAAACTGGCGATCGCGATATCAAACCAGCTTGATTATTCCTGAACTCGCCAACCCCCAAAGAACCAAGAACAAATAACTGTCTAACAAATAACTAAAACTAAAATAGATGAATCATAAAAATCAGGATTTATTAAAAGTGCTTAATCGTCAGCCCTATCCTTTGCTATTTATAACCATTAGTGGCTCACATTTATATGGATTTTCATCGGCGGATTCGGATTATGATTTACGGGGGGTGCATATTTTACCCATCCGGGAAATTATTGGATTAAATCCCCCAAAATAAACCATAGAAATCTGTGAAGTTCAAGAACATGGATTCCCAGTTGATTTAGTCACTCACGAAATCAAAAAAATTTTGGTACTTTTGCTGAAAAAAAATGGCTATGTTTTAGAACATTTGTATTCACCAATGGGGGTGATCCACACTCCGGCATCCGAAGAACTCAAAGAACTAGCCAAAAGTTTTATAACTCGTCACCACGCCCATCATTATCTGGGATTTGCTCGGAACCAATGGAAATTGTTTGCACAAGACAATCCACCCAAAATAAAGCCACTACTCTATGTATTCCGAGTTTTACTTACCGGGATTTATTTAATGCAAACTGGTAAAATATAAGCAAATATTATTGAATTAAATCAAGAGTTTAATCTCAGTTATATTGCTGATTTAATTGCGAGAAAAACCGAGTCATTGGAAAAATCTGTCCTTGCCTTGACCTAGGCTTCTACGAATCAGAATTTCAGCGACTTTCCTGGGAATTAGAAAAAGCTTATGATAAAAGTCACTTACCGAATGAACGAAGTTCTAAAATTTTACTCAATGATTGGTTGATTAGAGTGAGATTAGAAAATTTTTCTGGTTTTACTTAACAAGATATTTTTCTGTCTAATTATTAAATTATAAGCAATTAATTATAAGCGATATTTAATTTTTTATTCAGTAATAATTAACCATTAAACAACAAAAAGCAATTGGGTAATAAATATTAGACTAAAATTTTATCGTTATTTAACAATAATGATAAAATATCTAAATTAATTTATAAACAGGAGATGGAATAATGGCAAAATTAAATCAGATTATTGCGATAGAAAAAGGAATTAAAAGCCAGTCGGTTCAGCAAGTAGCCGAAACTCAACGGACACTGCAAAAGTATTCGTTATTTTCTGGGATTAGTCGCACCTATCGACCAAAAGATGAAGAAGGTGAACAACTTCCCCCAGAGTCAAATAAAGTTCAGGTGACGGCAGATGAGATTATTCACGAAACCCGAGAATTTTTGACGAAACTTTTTGATATTACGGCAACTAAAGACTGGACTAATTGCCATGCACGGGCTGATGTGGTGGTGAATGGTCAAACGTTGTTAACCCAAGTGCCGGTGAGTTATTTACTGTTTCTAGAAAAGCAGTTATCAGATTTACACGCTTTTATTAAAAAGTTACCAATTCTTGATGCTTCCGAGCGTTGGACGTTCGATCCAAATTCTGATTGTTGGGCTACCGAACCTGTGCAAACTTTGAAGACTTTTAAGATGCCGCGTAACCACGTTAAAGCGGAGGCGACGGAACATCACCCAGCCCAAGTTGAGGTTTATTATGAGGATGTGACGATTGGCTATTGGCGGACGGTAAAATTTTCTGGGGCTTTACCAGCCCAACGGATTCACGAGTTGTTGAATCGCTTAGAAAAGTTACAACAAGCGGTTAAGTTTGCCCGGGAAGAAGCAAATAATGCTGAAGCGGAAGAACAGAGAGTTGGAGACAGAATTTTTAATTATCTGTTTTCCTGATTTTTTTGGATAATTGCTCCGAAAATTGAATGAGGCTATTCCGCAAAGCGGATCGATCAAAGCGAATCGCGGCCTTATGTTATTAGAGCAAATTTATTCTGCAAGGAGCCCACGATAGTGGGCTTTTTTATGCCTGAAAAATTTTTGTCAAATTTGACAAAAATATCTAGATTTTCTTGTATTTTTTGATAATTTAAGCTATGATGATATGAGAGTACAAGCTAAAGCTAAACCTTTAACTTAAACCGTACTGACGTTACAGTGTAGGTTCGACTCCTACCCCTGCACAAGAAACCGGGTTTCTGCTTTAATTTATGCCGAAAATCAGAGTTTAAATTAAGAAACCCGGTTTCTGGACTCCGGGGTAGCCCAATTGGTAGAGGCGGCGTCCCGTACAAATTCAAAATCAGCTTATTACTCTAAGTTAAATATTCATCGCCGATCGCCTAAACAATCGTTGGGTTATTCCAGTGTCGAGATGCTGGCTCATCTCCAGCCTGGGGCTCCAACTTGCCCCGGTAGTTTAATTGGTAAAATACGACTTTAATTTTAAGCTAAACCCTGACTTAAATGTGAGGGCGTGTGCAAATGGGCGATATTTTAAGACCCGTAGCAGGACAGCGCTACGGGCCTTTGTTTTTGGTTGTTGGTTGGTGGTTATTGGTTGGTGGTTGTTGGTTGGTTGTTTGGGGGTGGAGGAAAAGTTAGGAATAACGAATGACAAATTTAAGTTAACGGTAGTAAAATTTCAAATTCAGTGCCCATCCCCAAGGTTGAGGTAAAGTTCAACTGACCACGGTGTTTTTCCGTGATAATTTGATGGCTAATGGCTAATCCTAATCCGGTTCCTTTCCCGACTGGCTTGGTGGTGAAGAAGTTGTCAAAAATTCGTTGCTGAATTTCTGGTTTGATGCCAGGGCCATTATCGGCAATTTTAATGGAAATCCAATGATTTTGGTTAATGATTTTTCTAGCGGTGGTAATTTCAATGGTTGGTTGCCAGCTATCTTCGGTGGCAGGCTTTTCGACTTTTTCCATTAAGGCATCTAAGGCATTGACAATTAGATTCATTAAGACTTGGCTGATTTGCCCAGAGTAGCAGTTGAATTCTGGTAATTCTGTGTAGTTTTTGTTGATTTTAATGCCTTTTCTGATGCGGTTGTTTAAAATTAATAGGGTGCTGTCTATACATTCATGCAGATTGGCCGGTTGACTTTGGTTGCCATCCATGTGCGAAAAGTTTCTCATGCCGTCGATAATTTTGGTTAAGCGATTAGTGGCTACGTCCAGGGTTTGCATCACTTTTGGCAAGTCTTCTTGTAAAAAATCAAACTCTATTTCTTCTTTGAGGTTGAGAATTGCTTCCGGTTCCGTTGATAACTCTTGTTTGTATGTATTGACTAGGGTTAGTAAGTCTTTAATGTAGTTGACTAAAAAGCCAATGTTGCCACTAATACATTGAACTGGGTTCCTAATTTCATGGGCAATTCCGGCAACCATTTGACCTAAGCTGGCGAGTTTTTCGGTTTGAATCAGTTGGGCTTTATTTTGTTCTTTGATTACTTTGGTGGCGAGTTCATGAATTTGTGATTGGGCGACTAAGAGTTGATGCACATCCAATATTCGGTGACATCCGGGCGTTAATTCAACGATAATCGGTTCATTGAGGAGTTCCGGCGATCGCTGTAACACCCGACGGGCAGCCATGACAATTAAGGTGTTTGCGGGAAATACTAAAAACTCCGATTGGGTAAACTTATGTAAAGTTTTTAAAGGTCGGCGGGAAAATAATTCTATTCCGTAAGGCCGACTCATGTGTTCTAAGAATTTCCACCGGGAAATTATACCGACTAATTGGTTGCGATCGCTTAAAATTACCCCTGGAATTAATGGATTGCTATAAAAAACTTGGGCGACTTCTTGACCGGGTTTTTCCCAGTCGATTTGAAAATCATAAAGCTCTAGTTGGTCAATGGTTGAGTCTAAGTGTAATTCTTTCTCTGGGGATGAGGGAGCGATCGCTCCCTGATGAGAATTTGGTGACGGATAAGTCTGGCAAGGAGCGGGGAAAGTTAATCCGACCATAAGTAAACCTCAAATATACAAATATAATTTTTTCTTTAGATTCATCGCTTAATCTTAATATTGAATTTTATCAAATTTATTGGCAAAAACGCAAATTTGCTCTTTTCTTTAATCAAAGATTAAATTTAACTATTGCTTTACTTATTTTTAACCCTTTGAAGCAAAAAAATACCTATGGGTTATAAACCTGTTTTTTATCCCACCAAAGAAATTAAGCAACATAAATTTATCTAAAAAAGCCGGTTTATTGACTTGGGGTTTTCAGTTGGCTATATGCTGCGGTTTGGTCAAGTTTGGTTAAAACCGCGATCGCCTCTTGTTTGATATTTTCCATAATTTCATCTCCTATCTATCTATATATGAATCAGGATAGTCCACAATCCGATGATAACTCTACACTATTTACTCTACTGTTTACTCTTTCCTTGGTGATGTTGGGTAACAGCCAATAGCCCAAGTACAAAAAACTGAAAAGCTGATAGCTAATAGCTGACCGCTGAATAGGTTCATATGTATGACAGTTATTCGTTATTCGTTGTTTGAGAGCAAGGGCGATCGCCCTGATTATCCTTTATAGGCTTCAAACATAGATTTCACGCAATAAAATTCAGCTTCTAACTCAGAAAATGCTTTTTCTGCTTTCAATAAAAAACCTTCATTGCCTAATTTTTGCAGGGTAAAACACAAATGATACATTTTTCTAATTCCTAAATTTTTGGTACTACCTTTCAACGTATGCACGGCATATCTGAATAGGGCAGAATCTTCAGTTTTAATCGATTGTTTAATCGTGGCTATTAACGAAGGAGTATCTTCTAAAAAAAAATCAATAAATTTTCCTATCAAATCATTATTTTTTTCCGAGGTTAATTCTTGGCGTAAATTTTCCAGCACAGTCCAATCTATGCTGGCAATTTCATCATAATTTATTTCTGTTTGTAACTCATCTTTAACAATATTATTCAAATTTAATTTTTCTGAATTCGCTGATAAACCAGACTGATTTGCTACCAATATATCGGCGGTGATAGTCTGATAATCGGTAGAATTTGCTCGCTCACTTAACTGCTCTAATACTGTTTGTAATAAATCAATATTAATCGGCTTTTTCAAATAATCATCCATGCCTGCTTCTAAACATTTCGTGCGTTCGGCATTAGTTCCCCCTGCGGTGATAGCAACAATCCAAGGTTTTTTTTTCGTGGCATAATTATGAGTATTGCCCTCTGCCCATTGATAACAAATTTGGCGAGTGGCTTCCAGTCCATCCATCTTGGGCATTTGTACATCCATCAGTACCAAATCATAAGGTTTTTCTTCCAAGGCCGCGATCGCCTCTAAACCATTTTTAGCTACATCAGCCTGATAACCCAAAGTGCGTAAAATTCGCAAAGCAACTTTTTGATTCACCACATTATCTTCCGCCAGCAAAATTCGCAATGGTAAGCGATCAGCTAACTTATCAGGTTGTGCCTTTTCGTCCGGTGGTTTATTGGGGGGATTTATCGTCGGTAATGGCACAAACAAATCCATCATCACTTGATAAACTTGAGTCAATTTAATCGGCTTTGTCAAACAAATAAACCAATCGATATCCGGTAACTTCACCGGACAATCCATAGCACTCATAATCACGATTTTTAGATGCGGTAAATATTTATCCTGATGAATTAAACGGGCTAAAGACAGTCCATCAATCTGTGGGATCAGCATATTCACAAATGCCACATCAAACTCATGTCCTTGTTGAATTAATTGCAAAGCTTCAATTCCCTTGATCGCTGCTGTAACAATCATCCCCCATCTTTCGGTTTGCTGGCGCAGTATTTCTCGACTGAATTGATGTGGATCGACAATCAATAGCCGTTTTCCTTGCAAAGCTGGCTGCCATTGATTCAGAGAATCAGAAGGATTGTCCAGAACCCCAAAAGTGATTGTAAAACTAAACGTTGAACCCACTCCTAATTGACTTTCTACCCAGAGTCTTCCGTTCATCCGTTGGATCAAGCGCTTACAAATCGCCAAACCTAAACCCATTCCTCCATATTCTCGGACATTCGAGCTATCTAATTGGGAAAAAGAACGAAATAGTTGATTAATTTTAGCTTCGGGAATTCCAATGCCCGTATCTCTAATAGAAAATTGAATTTCTTCGTAACGTTGGGATGGGATTGATCCACTGTTGATTTGATTGCTTTCCAATGACCAATGCCCCAAATCCACCGAACTGACAGAAACCAAAATTTCTCCCTGTTCCGTAAATTTCACCGCATTGGCCAAAAGATTGACTAAAATTTGTCGCAACCGAGCATAATCCCCCAAAATATGAGTAGATGTGGGTGTCTCGATTTGATAAGCCAAATCAATTCCTTTCAGGGCTGCATTCACCGCCACCATATCGAGGGACTCTTCAATACATTGGCGCAAGTCAAATGACTGATGAGCTAACTGCAACTGACCGGCTTCGAGTTTGGAGAAATCCAAAATATCGTTAATCATTTGTAATAAAATGCCACCGCTTTGATGAATGGTGGCGACAAACTCTTGTTGCTGATAATTTAGTGGTGTTGCTTGCAACAAACTGGTCATCCCCAGCACTGCATTCATCGGTGTCAGGAGTTCGTGACTGATATTGGCCACAAACTCTGATTTGATTCGGGTTGCGGAGTATGCCTGCTCTAAACTGCTTTCCAGTTCAATATTTTGAGATTCTAATTGTGCGGATAATTCAGCAGCTTCGGTTTTGGCCGCTTCAATTTCTGTAATATATTCGTCGATCTCCCTTACCCCTGGATAAAAAATCAAAAAAGCTTCTAACAGCAACACCAACAAGGTGATGCTGAGTAATAACCATTGAATCTGAACGATTTTAGTTACCCGGGCTTGGGCTTCTTCCTCGTATTGATGCACGATCGCATCCATTCCCTGAAGAAAATTCGCTTCATGGTTGATAATTTTGGCGAGAAAAATCGAGAAATTTGGGGATTCAGCGGGAGAATTCCTGTTAGTTTTGCCTAGCTTCAATATGCTTTTAGCCGCATCGAGCATTGTGGTATGGGCAACGGCAATTTCGGCAAACATTTGCTTCACTTTGGCACTGTTGTTTCCCGTCAAACCCAAGGAAGCATCCCCATGTTGCAAGCCTTGATGAGATGTTTCCCACAGATCCACGACGGTTTGAAGTTCTTGCAGATAAGACCCCGCGATCGCCGGATCTTTGCTGGTTTGGATGGCTAGGGTGGCTTTGGTCAGTCGTTGACTGAGCATCCGTTGCCGTCCCGCAATGTTGATCGTCGCCGCATCACTATACTGACGTTTCGTAGAAAATTGAATGCTGACCTGTCCAGCGATTAAAAGCAGTGCCACAACAGTTAGAGCCTTAATATAGCGACTGATCAGAGTATCCGTCGGGGATTTGGGTTGCAATTGCATAGACATAATCATTCATTAATTAAAGATTCGTGCTTTATTGGTGATTTAATGGTCTGGATTGATTGGTACTAGAGACATTTGTCACCATGAGAATGCTTTTGTTTATTTTGTCCAGCTTCTTTGCTGACTTGTCTCTTTCTCCGATCTCAAACGCCGATCGCCTAACTTATAAAATAAACCATCAGGAGCGATCTGATCCTCCCTCATTCCAGATTATTCCCTGTTTTGCTCCCCAGAAAATCAATCCCATCAGTTTTGTTTGGTGCAGGCGATCGCGTTTATGCTGGAAAGAGATTCTCTCTGTGTTATTACTATCCGATCGCGGGTCAATCCCATCATCCCAACTTCATGCTAATCACTGACAAAATTCTCTTTAATTATCAACGCTGCCAAAGAAAATCATATATGAACCTTTATGGCAATCCGAGCGAACAGTCGCCCTTAAGCGATCTGATGGAAAAAATCCATCAAGATAGTTATGCTTACCGCCAAAGCATTCTAGATCAAGTGGCCTATCAAGAACCCTTGTATCAACCGGGGGACTGGTCTAGCGGCGCCCAGGCTACCTTAGACCTAATGAAACAAGGAGTTGACTGCATTGCTAACGGCGTGCTGCTAGTTGACGCCCACCCATTCCAGGAAGTTTCTGCCTTATCCTCCGTTGCCGAACCGATGAGTTTTTCTCATCGGGAAATGCCGATTTGGTTGCTGGGAGACTTAGACGGCGTGACTTTAGTCAGTTTTCCCAGCTTATTAATGAAAAAAACCGGGGCTTCTGACTTGGGAGATTGGTATTACCAACCCATTGATATTAAGTTTAGCAAACGACCCAAGCGCGATTATCAAATGATTGGCGCTTTTCATGCCCAGTTACTAGCGGCCATTCAAGGGTTATTGCCCGATGCTGGCTTAATTTTACGGGAGAAAGGACATTATTTTGTCGATGTGACCAAATGGCTGAACCTGATGCAGCAAACTTTTTTCGATTGTTTGCAAATGCTGCAAACCGCCACCGAACCAGAAGTTTTTATCAGCCGTCATCCTTGCGAAACTTGCCAATGGTATGACAGTTGTTATGCGATCGCCTCAGCAAATCGTCACCTTTCTCTATTGCCCGGAGTCACCCCTACTCGTTATCATGCTTTAAAACAACTCAACATTAACACTTGGGAAGCTTTGGCCGCAGCGAACCCCGTTGATTTGATTCCTTATTTTGAAGAAACTTGTCAGAATCATCCCGTTGAACAAGTGACTCAAGCAATTGTTTTACAAGCCCAAGCTTGCCTACAAAATCAGGCGATCGCTCTGACCAACTCTGAAAAACACTCTAATTCTTTTACCCCCGAACAATTGCCCGTCGCCCAGATTGAATTATATTTTGATATTGAAGCCCAACCGGAGCTAAATTTATCCTTTTTACATGGAGTTTTAAAAGTAGATCGCACCCAAACCACCCCAGATAATAAACCCCTAGAAACCTTTCATTATTTTCTGGCGGAGACACCGGCTGATGAAGGACTAATGTGGGAAAATTTTTTACAATTTGTCTGGGAATATCCCACCGCCCCGATTTTTCATTTTTGTCCCTATGAAGCCCAAGAAATTAAAAATCTGGCCAAACGATATCACACTCCTGCCAGCCGCTGGCGACCCATCATCCCTCGCTTAATTGATGTTCATGCCCTCGTCACCCGTCATGTGGTGATGCCCGTAGAAAGTTACTCCCTGAAAGCGATCGCTCGTTCCCTAGGGTTTCAATGGCGCGATCCAGCATCCAGCGGCGCTCAATGTATTGTTTGGTACGATCAATGGTTAAAAACTAAAACCGAAAATCTAGCTGATCCTGCCTCACAGACTAAGAATGAATATTTAGAATCCATTCTGATTTATAATGAAGATGACTGCCGAGCCACTTATGTGGTTAAAGATTGGCTGGTAAAATTTTTAACTTAGTTGTTTTTTGGTAGGGGCGTGGCGGAAAAGCGCCCCCTTGCGCCCGCTTGCGCCCCCAAAAATTAGTTATTTGTTATTGATTATTGTTTCTTATATTGTTGATTTTATTAATTAATTAATAACGAATAATCAATCAAAAAATAACTAAATAACCCATCGGAGGAAAAATTAAGTTGAATTATCAAAAAAATTTTTGGGCTATTTTCATTCTGACCACAGTTGCTTGCACCCAAGAACCATTAGCATCGCCAAAAGTTAGTCCTCCAGACCGGGAAATATCAGCAATTTCAGAAATTGTCGAAATGTCAGGATTAGAATTTATCGGCGAAGCAAGATTGCCCACGGGTTTAATTTATGAAAATACAGAATTAGGCGGAATTTCGGGGATTACTTATGATGCTAATCAGCAAAAATATTATGCGATTTCTGATGATCGCAGTCAAAAAGCTGCTGCTCGGTTTTATGGGCTAAAAATAGAATTATCACCCGTTCGGGTATTGCCAGAAATTAACGTAAATACTTTATTAGATGAATCGCAACAACCCTTTGCCCCTGGTACGCTAGATCCAGAGGCAATTGCTTTAAGTAATCAACAGACTTTATGGATTTCATCGGAGGGCGATTCCGCTTCATCGGATCGCTACGCGAATCGCAATGGACAAATTATCCCCTGGATCAAAGAATTTTCTCTGAAAGGGGAACATATCAAAACTTTACCTATACCCGAAAAATATATCCCATATGCCCAAAATACCAAAGGAGTCCGCAATAATTTATCCTTAGAAAGTTTAACGATTACTCCAAATCAACAATGGTTATTTACCGCCACAGAAAATGCCCTAATCCAAGATGGTTCACCGGCAGATATTAACCAAGGCAGTCCTAGCCGCATCTTACAATATAATTTGCTCACTAGAAAGCCAGAAAAAGAATTTCTTTATGTAACCGAACCTGTCGCCGATGCGCCCAATCCCCCAGAGAGTTTGCACACCAATGGTCTAGTGGAATTATTGGCGATCAATGAAACTCATTTGCTGAGTTTAGAGCGTTCTTATTCTAATGGCGTTGGCAATACCATTTTACTCTTTGAAGTGTCTTTAGCCAATGCCAGCGATATTCAAACAATTGATAGTCTCAGTTCGGTAGATATTAGTCAAATTAAACCGGCGGAAAAACGACTTTTATTAGATTTGCGATCGCTCAATATTCCCCTGGATAACATAGAAGCCATGACCTTTGGCCCAATTCTACCCGATGGGAGGCGATCGCTGATTTTAATTAGCGACAATAACTTTAATCCCCTTCAGGTGACACAAATCTTAGCTTTTGCCCTGAGTGATTAGTAGCAGAGGAGCAGAGGAGCAGGGGTGCGGGGGTGCGGGCTTCCCCACACCCCTGCACCCCTACACCGATGGCGGCCCCGCACCCCCGCTCCCCGTTCCCCGTTCCCCAAAAAACTGAATCAAAAAAATTTTTTGGCAAAAGGGTTGACAAACCAAAAAACATCTGCAATGATACTAAAGGCTTCAACAAGGGACTGTAGTTCAATTGGTTAGAGCACCGCCCTGTCACGGCGGAAGTTGCGGGTTCGAGCCCCGTCAGTCCCGTTCTAATCTAAATCTTAAAGAGTGAAAGTTTCAAGGTGAAAATATCAAAATCTTTGATATAGTTTCACCTCTTTTTCCCTCAATTAGATTTTTTACGGGCATCAGAGATCAACCGAAACGACGATATATCAAGGGTTAGAACCCCTTCAGTCCCGTTATAAGGTAAGATAAATAGTCTATCTTATTCAGAGAGTAATCAAGTGACGGTTAGAGTTCGGATTGCTCCCAGTCCTACTGGGAATTTACACATCGGCACAGCGAGAACCGCTGTATTTAACTGGCTGTTTGCCCGCCATTATGGTGGTCAGTTTATTTTACGGATTGAAGATACCGATACGGAGCGATCGCGCCCGGAATATACCCAGAACATTCTCGATGGACTCACTTGGCTGGGTTTAACCTGGGATGAAGGACCATTCTTTCAGTCAGAACGGCTGGAATTGTATCGGGATGCCATTAAAACCCTTCTGGATCGGGGTCTAGCTTACAAATGCTACTGCACCCCAGAAGAACTGGAGCTTATGCGATCGGCGCAAGTGGCTGCGGGAGAAGCCCCTCGGTATGACAATCGTCACCGGAATTTGACCCGCCAACAACGGGCGGATTTTGAAGCTGAAGGGCGCACCGCTGTGATTCGCTTTAAAATCGACGACGATCAGATCATTCGCTGGAATGACTTAGTACGAGGTCAGGTAGTTTGGAAAGCCAGTGACCTCGGTGGCGATATGGTGATTGCTCGCGCTGCCACCGCTGGTGATATCGGGCAACCGCTATATAATTTCGCGGTGGTCGTGGATGACATAGATATGAAAATTACCCATGTGATTCGTGGGGAAGACCACATTGCCAACACCGCCAAACAAATTTTGCTTTACGAAGCGTTTGGGGCAACAGTGCCACAGTTTGCCCATACCCCGCTGATTCTGAATCAATCGGGTCAAAAACTCTCAAAACGCGATGGGGTGACATCGATCGCCGACTTTCAGGGGATGGGTTTCGCCGCTGAGGGGTTGGTCAATTATATGACCTTGCTGGGATGGTCGCCCCCGGATAACCAAGAAATTTTTACTCTGCCAGAAGCAGCCACTAAGTTTAGCTTTGAACGAGTCAATAAAGCTGGGGCTAAATTTGACTGGGATAAGTTGGATTGGATTAATAGTCAATATCTCCATGCTATGCCCGCAGAGAAATTAACCGACTTGTTAATTCCTTACTGGCAGGAAGCTGGATATGCCTTTGATCCAGTAAGCGATCGCCCCTGGTTAGAAAAACTAGCCGCCCTGATTGGCCCAAGTCTGACTCGTTTAAAAGATAGTGTAGAACTGAGTCGGATATTCTTCGTCGAGTCCGTTGAACTGAACGAAGAAGCCCAACAACAACTGGAACAACCGGGCGCGATCGAGGCAGTCAACGCTATACTAGGATCGCTGGATCTGGCTCAACCTTGGACCGATGACTTAGCCCAAGATATTATCAAGGGCGTCACCAAAGAGCAAAAAGTCAAAAAAGGACTGGTGATGCGATCGCTGCGAGTTGCCCTCACAGGGGAAGTTCACGGCCCTGACCTGATCCAATCTTGGGGACTACTCCACCAAAAAGGGTTAGATCGAACCCGCTTGGCAACAGTCTTAAAGGTTGATCCAACAGAAGCCAACCCCGTAATGGAAAATCCTTCTGTGGCAGAAGCCGAAAACAACTCCCAGACTGAGGCCGTTACGGAGCCAGTTTCAGAACCCTCGGTCTCAGACAACCTGGTGACTGAGGTTGAGGCAGCAACCCCTGCCACTCCATCAGCGGTTACAGACGTAGTGGAAACATTCCCTACTCCCAAAATATCTAGACAAGAAGCAGAATTGGCCGAAAGCCCTAGCGGAGAAATCTCTGACCAACAGGAAGCAGAATTGGCCGAAAATGCTACCCCGGAAACACCTAAAGAGGAAGAAGTCGTGACTGAAACTCCTACCCCGGAAACACTTAAAGAGGAAGAAGTAGAATCATCTGGCTTTGAAGCATCAGCATCTATCGATGAATTCACCGCTTCCCCACCATCCGCATCTCAAGATCAAATCAAACATATCGGCCAAACCATCGTCGAGGTTTTATCCAATCTACCTGGTTATGTCACCACCTTTTTTGGTGAATACCAAAAGCCATTAATTACCATTGGTTTAATTGTGGTCGCATTAGTCAGCATCAAAGTTTTGGTGGCTGTACTAAATGTGTTTAACACCATTCCACTGGTAGCCCCAACCCTGGAACTGGTTGGCATAGCCTACTCACTCTGGTTTGTTTACCGTTACTTACTCAAATCATCTACCCGCCAAGAATTATCAGATCAGATAACGGCTTTCATCGAACAAATTGCTGGCCAAAATTCCTCCAACTCCTAATTATCGGAATTGTTTTGAGGCGGTCAATATTGTCGTTGTTGTTCTGGTCTGTGTCATCACTGGTGATATCATTCATCACCCGATCCACCCTGGTTCATAGAAACCAAATCTAAATGTTTAGGCTTTGAGGGGAAAAGCCTAAACATTTGTACCATCCCCTCACACTTCTTATGTCACTGAAGATCCAATCGTCGCAATGGTAACGAACCATTGAATGCGAGGTGATAATAGGTGAACAAAATCCTCATCATTATTTGCTATATTTTGCTAAATCTGGTTATAATTTACCATGTCACCTAGTAACAATTCCTTTCGGAAACAGTCCGGTAGATCGAATGCCAGTTGAAGTGAAAACCCTGGATGTCACCAGTATCCATACACTCAACAAAAAAATGGTAGATCTACCCCTCTGAGAAAAGAAAAAGGGGAAGAAGGGTAATAACGCGCTAATCCTTAAAGGATTAGCTTTGATGGCAGCGTCCTTCACCCTTAAAGGTGATGCCTTACCTAGATTAAGTTGGCTTAGTTATGAGCAGATTTGGTCAGGTTAAATGCTGCACACGATCACTCTAGATGCATAAACATAGACCATTATCGTTAATATGGGCGCACACCCGTGCGCCCATATTATCAATTACAATTGCCCTAATCCTAGTTTTTCATGGCTTCTGGCGCACGCCAGCCGGTCAAACACAAACATCTTTAGCCCAAGAAACCACCAAGAAACCCCGTGAAGATCCGAGAAATCTGGGCATCTTTGAAAATATCACCATTAGCCCTCGGTTTTCTCCAGATCCGATTATCATTCGGGGGATTAGTGGTGGTTCAATTCCTGCCGCTAGAATAGCGGGTCGCGACCAGTCAATCACCGGCCCTTGTGTCGGGTTGATTGATGAAGAACCGGATCACCGTTTAGAATTAACCTCATTTTTCAACTATCTTAGTCTTCAGGTAGAAAGCGCACAAGATACCACTTTAGTGATCCGTGGTCCCGGTGGCAGTTGGTGTAATGATGATTTTGAAGGGAATAAAAATCCCGGAATTGCTGGTCAATGGCAAAAAGGCATTTATGAAGTTTGGATCGGTTCTTACACTTCAGAAGAATACTATCCATATACGATCAGAATTACTGGCGCCCCACTGCTCAACCCGGCTCCCTTTGGTCGATAATCTCAAGAATTCGGCCTTGATTTTTCTCCTTTCTGAGTTTTTTGGAGAATTTTTATTTTTTTCTTTTAGTTGCAAGTTAGCTACATGATATATATCAATAAGTCTTGACTAGATTACGACTAATTTGAGGAGCAACCGTTAAATCATCTCAGACATTGGCGACGATTCACCGAATATATCATCGGCAAAATGTATTAAATAGTTATGAAAAAAATTAGCGGTGGGCTAGATGTTTTCGGGAATAGATCGGACCTGCCCCGACCATTAATCAGTAATTATCCAGGATATCGTGGATAATCTAGACAAAATAATCGCCCTAGGGCATCATCCCCGGTTTGGCAACGGTTTCTGGGAATGATTTCAGTTGAGTATATGACAAGCGAGAAAAAAAATAGCACAAAATAGGACAAAGCAGTTGCCCTAAGTATGAGAATTACGTTAAATTATATTAAGATTTAGCCGGGAACTTGTAACGGATGCAAGTCCCTACACCCGACGATCGCCTCTATGGGGCGAATCGCGCCAAAATGCCATGTTGTCAGGGCGACATAAATTCTCATTTACGAATTTGGTTAAAAACCCGACCGGATCAAAAAAAACTAGCTGTTCTACTTTGTATATAGAGACCATCGCTTATGAAAGCTTCCTGGAGAATCATCTTACTTTGGGCATTACCTGCATTAGTCATTGGATTTTTTGTGTGGCAAAGCGCATTTGCTCCAACTGGCGCTGAGTTGACGCAAAATACCGCCAGTGCGCGGATGAGCTATGGCCGATTTTTAGAATATCTGGACGTGGGTCGAGTCACCAGCGTCGATCTATTTGACAGCGGTCGCACCGCTATTGTTGAAGCGGTCGATCCAGATTTGGATAACCGAGTTCAGCGTTTCCGGGTGGACTTACCGGGGAATGCGCCCGAACTGATTAGCCGTCTGCGAGAATCGGAAATTAGTTTTGATATTCATCCGATGTCTAACAATGGCGCAATTTTAGGCATTTTAGGCAATTTAATTTTCCCCGTTTTGTTAATCGCTGGATTGTTCTTCCTATTTCGTCGTTCCAATGGCGTTCCTGGCGGCCCAGGTCAAGCCATGAACTTTGCTAAATCTAAGGCACGGTTCCAAATGGAAGCCAAAACCGGCGTGATGTTTGATGATGTAGCCGGAATTGAAGAAGCTAAAGAAGAACTCCAGGAAGTGGTGACTTTTCTGAAAAAGCCCGAACGGTTTACCGCTGTGGGTGCGCGTATTCCCAAAGGGGTGCTGTTAGTCGGCCCGCCGGGAACCGGGAAAACTCTGTTGGCTAAGGCGATCGCTGGTGAAGCAGGCGTACCTTTCTTCAGTATTTCTGGTTCTGAATTTGTGGAAATGTTTGTCGGGGTTGGGGCGTCTCGCGTCCGTGACCTGTTCAAGAAAGCCAAAGAAAATGCTCCTTGCATCATCTTTATTGATGAAATTGACGCCGTAGGTCGTCAACGGGGTGCCGGTATTGGCGGTGGTAACGATGAACGGGAACAAACTCTCAACCAGTTACTTACGGAAATGGATGGGTTTGAAGGCAATACTGGGATTATTATTATTGCCGCTACCAACCGCCCAGATGTGCTGGATTCGGCTTTGTTGCGTCCCGGTCGCTTTGACCGTCAAGTCACTGTGGATACCCCAGATATTAAGGGTCGCTTAGAAATCTTGGATGTCCACGCTCGGAATAAGAAATTGTCCGATGAAATTTCTTTGGAGGCGATCGCTCGTCGGACTCCTGGTTTTACGGGTGCTGACCTGGCTAACCTGCTCAACGAAGCCGCCATTCTCACCGCCCGTCGCCGCAAAGAAGCGATTACCATGCTGGAAATTGATGATGCCGTTGATCGCGTCATCGCCGGGATGGAAGGCACTCCCCTAGTGGACAGCAAGAGCAAACGCTTGATTGCTTATCACGAAGTTGGACACGCGATCGTGGGCACCCTGGTCAAAGATCACGACCCCGTACAAAAAGTCACCTTAATTCCTCGTGGACAAGCCCAAGGTCTGACCTGGTTCACCCCTGGGGAAGAGCAGTTTCTCATTTCCAAATCTCAACTCATGGCTCGGATCATGGGTGCTCTGGGCGGTCGGGTCGCCGAACAAG
Source organism: Planktothricoides sp. SR001 (assembly GCF_001276715.1). Classification (GTDB taxonomy): domain Bacteria; phylum Cyanobacteriota; class Cyanobacteriia; order Cyanobacteriales; family Laspinemataceae; genus Planktothricoides; species Planktothricoides raciborskii. Next base: position 27,316 of record NZ_LIUQ01000047.1, read on the forward strand.
TCATCTTTGGGGATGCGGAAGTCACCACCGGCGCCGGAAATGACCTGCAACAAGTCACCGGAATGGCTCGCCAAATGGTGACTCGCTTCGGGATGTCAGATTTAGGCCCCTTATCTTTAGAAACCCAACAAGGTGAAGTGTTCTTAGGTCGGGATTTAATGACCCGTTCGGAATACTCTGAGGAAATTGCCGCCCGCATTGATGCTCAGGTGCGAAGCATTGTCGAACATTGCTACGACATGACCACCAAAATCATCAAAGACAACCGGGTAGTCATGGATCGCTTAGTGGATTTATTGGTGGAAAAAGAAACCATTGACGGTGAAGAATTCCGTCAAATCGTGGCTGAATACACCAATGTTCCCGAAAAAGAGCAGTTTGTGCCCCAACTGTAGAGTAGCTTCCGGGGCCTCCGGGGCTTCCGGAGCTTCCGGGGCTTCCGGATCTTCCGGAGCTTCCGGGGCTTCCGGATCTTCCGGAGCAGAGGGGAGAGTGAATAGTGAATGGTGAATAGTGAATGCGGTTTTTAGATTAATAAACCACAGCCGGATGGGATTTCTATCTCCGCCTCATAGAGCAAGTCGGTTAAAACCGACTAGGAAGCTTATACCGTTTCTAATTAATAATGCAACTTCTTTGGGCGCGGCGGCTTGCGCCCAAATTAACCTAGTAAATGTAGCAATAATTTTTAAAATTGGTTTTATATTAAAAGAATTTTAGTCGGTTAAAACCGACTGTAGGGGTTGTATGTCACTATACCATCGCGAACTGCTATATTTTTTTGGCAAAAAACCGATATGGTTGTTATTGGTTATTAGTTAGTTGTTATTTGTGGTTATTGGCTCGTTGACCCCGTACCAGTCAGCCAACAACCAATAACCAACAACCAATAACCCCACCTTAGAAGGGTGGGCTAGGGGGGCTAGGGGGGGCAACAACCAACAACCAATAACCAACAACCAGTAACAAATTAATAATGGCTGCCAGTATTGCGATAATGCACGGCAGTTACGCCGTTGTCGTTGAGTAGTTTGCCATTTTCAACCACCGCATAGATCACCCAATGATCGCCACATTCGATGCGGTCTTTGACCACGCATTCTAAATACGCCAGAGCGTCCATCAAAATGGGACAACCATTTGCTGCTTCCGTGGTGTTTAAGCCACTAAAACGGTCTTCCCCTGGGGCAAAGCGTTTCATAAAATGCTTTCGCAATTGCCGACCTTCGGCCAAGATATTTAAAACAAATTTATCCCCATTATGAGTTAGGGATTCCATTGCCCGGTCTTTGGCTACGGCAATGGTCAGTCCGGGGGGATTAAAGGTGGCTTGGGAAACCCAAGAGGCTAACATTCCGCTGGTGACATCTCCCCGTTTGACGGAAACAACGCACAGGGAACCGACGATGCGACCTACAGCTTGGGCGGTGCGATCGCTTCCTCCGGCAGTCACCGAGGGTTTGGCGGTGCGGAGTTTCTGCGATCGCTTCAGGGTTTGGGCAAAGTCAATGGCGGCTTCCTCGCAGGTTTGCAAAGTAACATCGGTGGGGGTAAATTTGACGCGAATGGGGTCAAAGCCAAATTGATAGCCCGCGTCTTTTAGTTTGCTTTCCAGTAAGTCGATCGCTTCCCCACTCCAACCAAACGATCCAAACACCCCGGCTAATTTATTTTTGGCTGCCGTATTCAGGACAATTCCTAATGCACTTTGAATTTGGGTAGGGGCATGACCTCCCAGGGTGGGCGAACCAATAATAAATCCGTCGCATTGTTCGATCGTCGCTTGAATTTCTGATGCTTGGGCAGATTCACAGTTAATAGAATCTACATCAATTCCCGCACGAGTTAAGCCTTTGGCGATCGCCCCGGCAACGGTGGCCGTATTGCCATAAGCGGAAGCATAAAGTAAGGCAACTTTTAACGTTTGTGACTTTTGTTGACTACACCATTCGCGATAATTTCTGGTTAATTCTGTCATCCCATAGCGAACTAATGGGCCGTGACCGGGGGCATATAGTTTAATCGCCGGTAAATCGGCGATTTTATCCAGCGTTGCCATCACTTGTTTCGCTTGGGGGGCGTGCAAACAATCAAAATAAAAACGCCGATCTTCGTCATAAATTGTCCAGCCTTCATCGGCAATTTGATCCCCGCAAATATGAGCGCCAAAAAACTTATCGGTAAATAGTATTTGGGTCAGGGGATCGTAAGTGATTAAACTATCGGGCCATTTGGGGGTGGGGTTGGCAATAAATTGTAATTGATGGCCTTGACCTAAATCGAGGGTATCTTCCCCTCGGACTACTTGAATATTTAATGTTTCTTCGGCAAAATATTCTCGTAGTTTAATCGCCGCTGGATTGGAGCAAACAAAAGTAATTTGCGGCGACAAGGCCAATAAAGCTTTTAAAGTTGCTCCCCGATTGGTATTGAAATGTTGAATAATCACATAATTCAACGAATTCCAATCTAACCGTAACTGCAAAGATTCCAGATAATTTTCGGTGAATGATTCCCCCGGAGGGTCAATGATGGCGCTTTGGTCAGCTTGAATCAGATAACTATTGGCGGTGGTGCCTTTGCCTAAGCTATATTCTACTTCAAATTTTAAGCGATCCCAAGTGCGCGATCGCAAAATCTTCGTTTCTCGTTCTATAACGGCAATTTGTAAATCTTTTGGTTTGGTATTTTCTGTCATAAATTCACCAGAATTATTGGCTAATATGTCAATCAAAGAGGATAGAGGATAGAGGATGCATAGGAAAGAGAAGAGAGGAAAGAAAATAGAGAATAGAGGAAAGATATTCTCTCTTCTCTCTTCTCTCTTCTCTCTTCTAGGCATCTCTATTTTGGCAATTAGTAATGATTGCCCACTTTACGGTGGTGAACCGCTGGAGAAGCATCGGGGTTGCTGACCCGACCATCGTCAACGGTGGCATAGACAATCCAGTGATCGCTTAAATCCATCCGTGTGGCCACTTCGCATTCGAGATAAGCCACCGCTTCACTAAGAATGGGAGAACCATTTTTCGCCGGTTGGGTTTTCACTCCGGCAAAGCGATCGGCCCCTGGGGCAAACCGCTTTAAAAAGTGCTTCATTAAGCCTTGATAGTTATCTTCAGCGAGGACATTGAGAACAAAGGTATCGCCTACTTGCATCAGGGCTTCGATCGCCCGGTCTTTGGCCACAGCAATGGTAATTCCCAAGGGTTCAAAACTGGCTTGAGATACCCAAGAAGCCAACATCGCACTATTCAAATCGCCTTTTTTGGCGGTAATAATATAAAGTCCGCCGCTGATGCGTCCTAACGCTTTATCCAACTCACTATCGAGGGACTTCATTTGTTTGATTGCTTTCTTCAGTCCCACCTGTTGGCCTATATCTGTTCCCGCTTCATCACACTGTTGATAAGTGGCTTCCGTGGGAACTTCTTTGATCTGAATATTCGGAAAGATTTGTTTCAATCCCAACTCTTTAAAATCATTTTGCAGGGGATAAATTGATAGGTCATTGCCACCCCCAGATTCAAACAAACCAAAGACTTGCTTTTTATTTACCGACGCTTTGATGGTGCCGATCGCCGCTTCCGCAATGTCTGCACCAACCACCCCGGAAATTGGTGGCGAACCGATGACGATACCTGCGGCTTCACTGGCTAATTCTCGGACTTCGTAGATATCAGCAGTCCGTAAATCTAGCATTTCCACCGCCACCCCGGTTTTGGTGATACCGTGGGCGATCGCTTGGGAGAGGCGATCGCTATAGCCATAGTCAGAGAAGTAAAACACCGCCACGGTGGTTTCCCCTTGGGTTTGGGTTTCACTCCAGGTTTGGTAACGGCGCACCAATTCTTGTAAATTGTGCCGCAACAGTGGCCCGTGACCAGTGCAAATGGTGGTAATTTCACCCAAAGTTTCCATGCGTTTGATGGCACCGAGTACGGACCGAGCATTGGGAGCCATTAAGCATTCATAGTAAAAGTGGTAGTCCGCTTCAATGGCTTTGAGGTTTTCATCGTAAGTATGATCCGAGCAATAGTGCATCCCAAACACATCACAAGTGTACAGGGTTTGGGTTTTGCGATCGTAGCTCAAAATGGTGTCCGGCCAATGGAGGTTGGGCGCGGAAACAAATTCAATCACGTGACCGTTGCCTAAATCCAAGGTATCGCCGCTTTTTACTTGGATGCGTTCAAAAGACCTGTGAATAAAGCCTTCCAAAAATTGAATCGCCACTTTAGACGCCACCACGGTAATCTGTGGGGCCAGTTCCAGCAAGTCTTTTACCAAACCACTGTGGTCGGGTTCCGTGTGGCTGATAATTAAATAATCAATCTCCTGGGGGTCAATCAAGCCTTTCAATATGGCGAGATATTGCTCGCGGAACTTGGCATGAGAGGTATCAACCAGGGCAGTTTTTTCCCCGCGAATTAAAAACGAGTTGTAAGTAGTGCCATTTTGTAGACCAAATTCAATGTCAAAGCGATCGCGATCCCAGTCCAGACAGCGAATAGTCTGGGTATTCTCGGCGATCGCTTCAGTGGCGATCGTCAGTCTGGGTTGGGCCTTCTCGGCAAGCATTACCATCTATGGCCTCCTAAAGAGTGATTTTGTTTATCTGCTGCATTTATTGTTACATATCGTAACATATAATGTATGCTTAAATATTTTATGATTTTGATAAAGTTAATTTAACTTACGCGCCAATTCCTCAGCATATCAGCATAATCAGAGATTAAAGGATATCGAAGGTGATCGCTTCGGCGTTGCGGATGCAACCGAAGCGATCACGTTGCGTAGCAATCTCGCACTGAATATTCCATTAGAGGTGGGAAAAAATTAGAAATCATTATTTGATAGATAATCCAACTCACTTCGACACTGAATCCCTTCGACACTGAATGTATGCCCTGAATGTATGCCCTGAATGTAAACATTCTTGCCTAAATCATAAACCAAAGGAGAAATGATTATTGCTTTTGCTGCCTATTTTTGCGGATTTTTTTTGCGTAAGTTGGGTTTGACTTCGTGCCAGCCAACCTAAAAATACGAGAGATTTTGGTTGACATTCGTCGATCAACGATTCCAGGATATTTAATTTTATTGTAAAACTTATTGTAAAACTTCATTCGATGAATTCAGAAAAATTAGAGCGAATCCAAAATGAGTACAAGACAGGTCGCTATGCCTTTGAACGCGGTCAGTACCGCCAAGCCATCAAACACCTAGAAACGGCGACTGGTTTGGTGGAAAAAACCACTCGGTTTGGCGGCGAAGTGCAAATATGGTTGGTGACGGCTTATGAAGCATCAGGAGAAGGGGCAAAAGCGATCGCCCTTTGTCAAACACTGACTCGTCATCCTTATATTGAAACCCGCAAACAAGCCCGTCGGTTATTGGCAATTTTAGAAGCACCCCAATTGCGGATGCACCCAGAATGGCGGGTAGAAATTCCCGATTTGAGTAAACTCGATGAAAGTGAGGCCAAATTTCGCCAAGTCAGCGAAGCCCCAAAGCCCAAACGCCGGGAACCCAAGCGCCCGCCTGCGGAACCCGAACCCGTGGATCTGTCCCAAGTGAATACCAAAGATAATCAATTTATTTGGGTCGCCCTTGGTGCCAGTGTGCTGATTTTAGGTGGGTTAATCTGGTTTAGTTAACCACCTCGCTGCGATCGGGGCGGAGAAATTTCTCGGACATAAATATTACCGGCATTTGATCGTTATTTTTGATCTAGCCTGAGTGACCGGGGATAAACTCACTTGACAACCGCACCTACAAGGTAAAATGACACACAAGAATGCTTGTACTAGAACAGGAAATCCCTAGGACACCCCTGATCGCGCTGTACAGCAATAAACAGATAACCCCAAATTGATGAAAAAACCGACAGCGCTAGTTTCCTGTAAAAGATTCATCTGGAAAGTTATCTGTAGCGTGTGGAACCCGACAATTTAAACTGTCGTCCACCGGAAATTCTGGCGACCTTATATTTTAAAACAGTTAAAACAGCTTTCATGGACACCGAAGCTTTTAGTGAGCTATTTCCCCTCTTTAATTCCGCCAATCCAGAAACCTTGGAATGGCTATCGTCTGTCACCGATGAACACGAATATCCAGCCAACCGAGCCGTCTTAATGGAAGATTCCTGGGGCAATGCCGTTTACTTTGTGGCATCGGGCTGGGTGAAAGTTAGACGACTTTCTGGAGATAGTGTGGTGACATTGGCCATTTTAGGTCGAGGTGATTTCTTTGGCGAAATGGCAATTTTAGATGAATCGCCTCGTTCTACGGATGTAATTGCTTTATCTCCTGTGGAGTTACTCAGCCTCTCGGCCCAGAGATTTATTCAGATTTTGTTTAAAGACGCTCAACTTCATCATCGAATGTTGCAGCTAATGGTCAAGCGACTGCGGCAAACAAACTTGCGGTTTCAAATCCGTAACCGTCCCCCAGCGGTTAAGTTGGCTAATACTTTGGTGAATTTAGCTGAAAACTATGGTCAACCCACGGAGAAAGGAACGGAAATTTATAATATTCCTTTCACAGATTTGGCCGATGTCACCGATATCGGTTTGGAAGAAACCAAAAAAATTATGCAAAAGTTACTGGATAAAGGCTGGATCAAAATTGATGAGTCACAAAAGGCTATGTATTTAATTAATCTGAAGCAGTTAACTCAGTTAGCTGGCCACGTTTAATCTGCTTCTTCTGAACAGAACTGACTGGACTAACACAAAAACCCGGTTTATTCCTTCACCTTTGGGATGAGATTGCCCCCTGATGGCTTACAACCGGGTTACCTGAACAGATGAATTTGCCACGATAGCATTTAGTGTTTAACTGACCGTTTAATTGACCGTTTAATTGAGTGTTTAATTGAGTGTTAATTGAGCGCTAATTGAGCGTTTAATTTAGTATTATTTAGCCTTGTAATCTTTTTTACCAAATCCCATGACAGTAGTAAAGAAAATTCTCTCAGATAGCCCCGCAAAAATCACCCCGATGATTTCCTACCAGGTGGCGATGCATCAGCCTGAATCCCATCTTTATGAGGTAAGGTTGCGAGTGCAAGATTGGCAGGCATCGGTGATGGATCTAAAAATGCCGGTGTGGACTCCTGGTTCTTATTTAGTCCGCGAATATGCCAAGAATCTCCAAGATTTTACGGTGTTAGATATCGATGAGCGATCGATCCCCTGGTGCAAAAAAAGCAAAAATCACTGGCAAATTGACACTACGGGCATTACGGATATCACGGTGCATTATCGGATATTTGCCAATGAACTGACCGTTCGCACCAATCACTTGGATCAAACTCATGCTTATTTTAACGGCGCGGCCACTTTTCTGTATCTGGTGGGATTTGAAAAATATCCGATTCAAGTAACTATTATTACGCCAGAATCAAGCTGGCGAATTTCCTGCGCTTTACCCCCATTGCCGGAATATCGCCATACGTTTATTGCGGCTGATTTTGATACATTAGTTGATAGTCCGTTTGAGATTGGCACCCATGAATCCCATTACTTTGAAGTGTTGGAGAAACCCCACGAACTGGCGATTTGGGGACAAGGGAATAATTTTCAAGCCAGAACCGCGATCGCAGACATAGAAAAAATTATCAAAGCGGAAGCGGAATTATTTGGGGGGTTGCCTTATGAAAGCTATCTGTTTATCCTGCACTTAACCAGCGATGGCTATGGGGGATTGGAACATAAAAATAGCTGCTCATTAATTTATCAACGCTTTGGGTTTCGCGCCAAAGACAAATATAACCAATTTATGCAGCTAGTTGCCCATGAATTCTTTCACCTGTGGAACGTCCGGCGGATTCGTCCCAAAGCCTTAGAAGTATTTGACTATGACCAAGAAAATTACACCTCTTGTCTCTGGTTTTGCGAAGGCACTACCAGTTATTACGATGTCATATTACCTTGGCGATCGGGAGTTTATGATGCCAAAACGTTATTAGACAATTTAAGTAAGGATATTAACCGCTTTTTGAATATTCCCGGAAGACTGGTACAGCCATTAAGTGAGTCCAGTTGGGATGCTTGGATTAAACTTTATCGCCGCGATGCCAATAGCGACAATTCCCAAATTTCCTATTACTTAAAAGGAGAACTGGTGTCATTGTTGCTCGATTTGTTAATTCGGGAACGGCACAATAATCAGCGATCGCTCGACAATGTAATGCAAATCTTATGGCAAAAATTTGGCATTCCCGAAATCGGCTATACCCCAGAACAACTCTGCAATATCATTGAATCGGTTGCTAATGTCAATTTAGACGATTTTTGGCAACTCTGTCTGCATAGCACTGAAGAATTACCCTTAAATCAATATCTTAAACCCTTTGGGCTGAAAGTTCAAGCTAATGGAAACTCCGAAGCAATTCCATTTCTGGGTTTAACCGCTAAAACCGAAAATAGCAAAACCATCGTCAAATTTGTCGAAACCGGATCTCCAGCCCAAAAAGCCGGAATCGATCCCGAAGATGAGCTACTTGCTATTGAGGGAATTCGTGTCAATGGGGAACAACTTCTGGAACGACTGAAAGATTATCAACCCGGTAACACCATTTCCATTAGTTTGTTCCATCAAGACCAACTGCGGACAGTTTCAGTGGTTCTCGGTCAACCCAAACCTAATTCTTATAAATTAGTTCCAGTAAAAGACCCAACTACTCAGGAATTAAATAACTTTAAAGGTTGGTTAGGGGTTTCTTTGTCATCAGTGTTTCCATCTTCGTAGGGTGCGTGTTTCCTGGCAATTAACTTTGGCATAAAAAATTAACTTTTATTCCAGCCGTAACACACCTTAGTGGAAATAAACACATCATTTAATCCCCCCTTTCTCACCCTTTGCAAGGGGGGATGACAAAAATAAAATTGCAGTTGAATATTCTTTAATTTTTTATTTAATTTATAGAGATAAAAAAATACATAAACATAGAGATATGCTAAATAAAATAATGTCAACCTCAAGATTATTTTTCTAAATGATAGGCCAGGTTTGCTCCTGGGATCGATGTGGAATGATTATGCAAATTTAGAAAATTATTGGCCTGGATTAGTTAAAGTAATTACGCTGAGAACGATCGAGGAACGTTTAACAGTCGATTGGCTTCTTGCTTAAGCATTCGCAATTAATTGATAATTAGAGCAAAGATAATTAGAGCAAATAATATGGCAATAGGTATTCCCAGGCAAAAAACAGAAGTTGACAGCCCCCCGTTGACTCTGCAATACCCGGATAAAAAATCCAGACAGCAAGTGCTTGAGGGGAAAACAATCCCTTTGTTAAAGATACATCAAGGACTAGATCAAAAGCGATTATACTTTGGCGATAATCTGGATATTCTCAGATGTTTGCTCAAGGATGAATCTATTAAAGGGCAAGTTAAGCTAATTTATATCGATCCACCGTTTGCTACTCAAAGTGAGTTTGTTTCACGCAAACAACGGCAAGCTTACTCAGATAATCTTACCGGCAGCGAATTTATCGATTTTTTACGCGATCGCCTAATTCTGCTCCATGAAATTTTATCTGACCAAGGCTCCCTATACCTTCACCTTGATGAAAAAATGATTTTTGCCGCTAAGATTATTTTAGATGAAATTTTCGGAGCGCCAAACTATAGAAACCTGATTATCCGCCAGAAATGTAACCCAAAAAACTATACCCGCAAAGCCTACGGAAAAACCGCTGATTTTATTTTATTCTACACAAAAACAGATCGATATATCTGGAATCTTCCTGTAGAGAAACTTTCAGAAAAAAGTCTCAAAGAATATCAATATATTGAACCTGAAACTGGGCGGAGATTTATGAAGGTGCCGCTTCATGCTCCGGGTACTAGAAATGGGGAAACAGGTAAACCCTGGCGAGGTATTTTACCACCTCCTGGAAAACACTGGCAATATCCCCCAGCAAAATTAGATGAAATGGATGCCAAAGGTGAGATATTCTGGTCTAAAAATGGCAATCCGCGCAGGAAAGTTTATCTGGATCAACATCCAGGAGTGGGGGTTCAAGATATTTGGCTAGATTTTCGCGATGCCCATAATCAAAATATCAAAATTACGGGATATCCCACTGAGAAAAATCCAGATTTATTACGTCGAATTGTGGCAGCTTCTTCCAATCCAGGGGATTTGGTTTTAGATTGTTTTGCTGGTTCTGGCACAACTTTAGCGGTGGCTGATGAACTGCAAAGAAATTGGATTGGGGTTGATAGTAGTCCTGAAGCTTTTGCGACAATTCTAGAACGATTTCACCGTGGTCTTAAACCAATGGGAGATTACAGCGAACACCGCCGACAATGGGAAGATCAATATATTCAAAGGAGTTTGTTTGAATTAATGAGTAATGAAGGAGTCAACGAAGATGAAACAAATATCCCAGAATCTATTGTGACTGATTTTTCGGTGTTTACGCATCGCGATCGCATCGCCGAAATTAGGCAGATTATCGATCCTTGGTTGGGTCATACCCCAGTTTAAACTTCGTGTCCTCTGTGTCTCTGTGGTAAATTTCTAGAGAAAAAAACCACAGAGACACAGAGGAACACAGAGAAAAAATCGAGAAATAAATTATCCCCAATTAAGTGGTATATTCCGCATTAATCTTCACATAGTCATAGCTAAGGTCACAGCCCCAGGCAACCCCAGAACCAGAACCATTGCCAATGCTGACGGAAATTAACACCGTATCTCCTTTCAGATATTCACCCGCTGCCGCTTGTTTGAGATAATCGCTGGCAGCTTGGCGGTCAAAAGTTTGAGGTTGTCCGTTTTCCATTAATAGGAAATTTCCTAGTTTAATCTGTAGGTTATTTTGATCGAAAATTACCCCAGCGCGACCTGCCGCCCCCGCAATGCGGCCCCAGTTCGGGTCACGACCAAAAACCGCTGATTTGACCAAAGAAGACCCAACTACGGTTTTGGCAATTTGGCGGGCAGCCGCATCATCAGGCGCCCCGCTGACTTGGCATTCAATTAAACAGGTTGCCCCCTCTCCGTCACGGGCGATCGCCTTTGCCAAATGCTGACAAACTGCGGTTAACATCGCCTCAATTTTATCCGCATCGGGGCCTGGTTCGGTAATCGCTGGAGTCCGAGATTGACCATTTGCCAAAGCAATCAGCGTATCATTGGTGCTCGTATCACCATCTACAGTAATTTGGTTGAAACTGCGATCTGCGGCCCGTTTCACCATGTCTTGCCACAGATGAGAGGACACCATTGCATCACAGGTGACAAAGGCTAACATGGTGGCCATGTTAGGATGAATCATCCCGGAACCTTTGCAAATGCCCCCAATGCGAACGGGTCGCCCATGCAGAGTGGTTTCTAGGGCAATGGATTTAGTGACTAAATCCGTGGTGACAATGGCTTTTGCCGCAGCATCAGACCCGGTTTCTGACATGGCAGGAACTAATTTAGGGATGCCACTACGCATGGCATCCATGCGAATTCGTTGACCGATGACCCCAGTAGATGCTAATAATACGGAATCCGGGGAAATGGCCAAAGCGTTTGCCACCAGTTCCGCACATTCAATCGCATCTTCCCACCCTTGGGCCCCCGTTGCCGCATTCGCTTGACCCGCATTACACAAAATTGCCCGGGCTGTATGTTTATCTTCTAATTTTTGGCGGCAATAATCTACGCAAGCAGCGCGAACTTGAGACGTGGTAAACACCCCCGCCGCGATCGCATCCACTTCCGACCAAATCAAAGCCAAATCCGGTGCCCCAGAAGGTTTCAGCCCTGCAATAATCCCTGCTGCCTTATATCCTTTTGGCGCCGTAATCCCACCCGGAATCTCTTGCCAGTCTGTCATGTAATTTTCTCCAGCCTGTTGATCAACCTTTTATGTATCGCAATCGGGATTATAGATCAACTTGCTCGTTGTTGGTTGTTTGTTGGTTGTTGTTGGGTAGGGATTATGCATGTTGTTCGTTGTTTGTTGTTCGTTGTTTGTTGTTCGTTGTTGGGTAGGGATTCTTTCGTTGTTTTCCTTAGTTCCCAGGGAGCAGGGGTGCGCCATACCAGCCCTAGGGGAGCAGGGGTGCAACCAACAACCAACAACCAACCACCAACCACCAACCACCAACAATCAACAAACAACAACCAACAACCAACAACCAACAAAAAAAGGGAGAGTCTCCTTGGCGACTCTCCCTACCATCAGGGTGCATCTACATATCACAATATATCACTTTTGGGGAGAGGGGTCAAACCATTTATATAAAGATTTCTTAAAGATATCCCAGAGCCAAGAAACCCGGTTTCTTCTAGCTTACCCCCGCTTGACCTTAAGGAAAGGCGATTGCTTGAGTCTCGGGTTCTGGAGTCCCTGAGTCCCTGGGGTCTGGGAAAAGGTAAAGGGAAAACCACCCCGGTTTCTGCCCGACAAAACTGGCTCAAGCTATCATGGGTCAAAGAAATAAAATCACCTTGATACTCAATTAAATTGCAAGCATTCACACCCATTCACGGCCAACTATGAGTTTGTGTATCAATCCCAGTTGCTCAAAACCAGACCACCCCGACAATATTAATCACCGCTATTGTCAAAGTTGTGGTTCTGACCTACTGATCAAAGACCGCTATCGGGTGAAAAGACTCCTCACGGATAATAGCGGTTTTGGCAAAATTTTTGCAGCGGAGGAGCAAGGAAACCCCAAAATCCTCAAAGTCCTGAAAGAACATCTGAATAATAATCCGAAAGCGGTCGAACTATTTCAACAAGAAGCCAATGCTTTAAGCAAGTTACAGCATCCCGGTATTCCCAAGGTGGATGGTTATTTTCAGTATCAAACTAGACATGGGTTGATATTGCATTGCATTGCGATGGAAAAAATCGAGGGACTAAACTTAGAAGAGTGGCTGCAACAACAGGGCAATCATCCGATTTCTGAAGCACAGGCGATCGCGTGGTTAAAGCAACTGGCAGAAATCTTACATCAGGTGCATCAACAGAAATATTTCCATCGGGACATTAAGCCATCTAACATTATGTTAAAAGATGGGCAGTTAGTCTTAATTGATTTTGGTACAGCCCGAGAAGCGACTTATACTTATTTAGCAAAAATGGGTTCGGGATATCAAGTGACTGCGGTTGTTTCTGCGGGTTATACTCCACCGGAACAAATGAATTCCCAAGCGGTGCCGCAATCGGATTTTTTTGCTTTGGGGCGAACTTTTGTCCATTTACTCACGGGACAACATCCCGCTAATTTTTACGATTCCTATAATAATGTATTTCGGTGGCGACAGGATGCAAATATTTCTGCAACTTTGGGAGATTTTATCGATGCTTTGATGTCATCAAAACCTGGGAATAGACCAATGAATACCCAGGTACTTTTGCATAAAATAGATGAATTAAACCAAAATAAAGCCAAAAGTAAAATTAATTTATTTCCAATAATAGTATTGGCAGGTATTATCTTAAGTATTGGCGTATTTGTAGGGTTTTTTTTGGCTAATTTACAAGCAAATTATGTGACCAAAACAGAGACGAAATTAGAGACAAACTCAGAAACTCCAGTTATCACTAATTCACCAGATCCAAGTCCTCAAGCGATCGCACCTGTTCCCGATCCGAATTTGCCAAATTCTACACCACAACCATTGCCATCACTTCCCCAGGAATTGATTTTACCGCCCATATCAGTAAGTATGGATTATTCTCAGCTTGAAAGTTTCCTGAAAGCGAAAAAATGGCAAGAAGCGGATCAGGCAACTCGCAATCTAATGCTGAAAATTTCTGGGAGGGAAAAAGATGGTTGGCTTGATGTTAAATCTATTGGTGATTTCCCCTGTGAAGATTTGGCCAAAATTAATCAATTATGGGTGAAATATAGTCAAAATAAGTTCGCTTTTACAGTGCAAAAATATATTTGGGATAAGGTAGTTGGGAACACAGAATCACCCAATGAAGTCTATAATGTTTTTGGCGATCGCGTGGGCTGGCGTGTCAATAACAAGTGGCTAAAATATGCGGAATACAATTTTACCCTTGATGCCCCACAAGGCCATTTGCCCCAAATGTTTAATCAAAATAAACTACCCAGTAATCGATTATCGGTGTTGTCGCCAAAACTGGCTAAATGTAATATTATTTGATTTTACAGAATATTGCTCATAAAAGCAACATGGGTTAATGCTTAATGTTACATTGAGTAGATGACCCAGTTTTTTCGCCGGATGTGCAATAATCGTCATAGTATTTATTAGGAGCGATTTAGTAAAAGCGATCGCGCTTTCCCTGTAGAGACTTTGGTCATACCAGATCCCTGCATATCACTTTGATTTTCTTGATTCACTTACCAAACTAATGCACAAATTTTTAGGATTAGCAGCGGCAGTTGCATCGATAATGATAATTTCTCCAGTGCAAGCACAACAACCTCTTTCCTTGGTTTATCCCTCCAACGGTCATAAAACTTTTGCCCATCAAATTTTTTTAATTGGGACAGCACCACCGACCGGGGATGTATTTGTCAATGGCCAAAAAATTCAACGCAGTCCGGCCGGTCATTTTGCCCCGACGGTGCCCTTACAAATGGGGGAAAATGTCTTTACCTTAACCCATCAAGGACAAGAATTAACCATTAGAATTATCCGCGAGTCTAATGCCCCAAAAATGCCCGATGGTTTGGGATTTGCCGAAAATTCTTTAACTCCCGCTGTGGATATCGCCCGAATGCCCGGAGACTTAATTTGTTTTAGTGCGATCGCTGCTACAAATGCCCAAGTTTCGGTGCAATTTTCCGGTCAAACCATTCCCCTATTGCCCCAATCAGAAATTGTCACTCTTCCTTCAAATCTTGCCGCCTTAATTGACCAAAATCAACCGGAAGTTAACAACAGTGCCACTAACTATGAAGGTTGTCTATCTGCACCCAATCGAACCGGAAACTTAGGCAAACCTCAATATACCATTTCCCTGAATGGTCAGACGAAAACAGAAACCGCCCCAGGCAATCTGGAAATCCTTTCATCTAACCAATTTCAAATCGCCGAAGTCACCGCCGAATCAGGAGTTGCCAGAACCGGACCGAGTACCAATCATTCTCGTTTAACCCCTTTACCCAAAGGAACGCGGGCAGCAATTATAGGTCGGGAAGGAGAATGGCTGCGTTTAGACTATGGTGCTTGGATTAGAAATAACGAAGTAAACATTCAGCCCAGTGGTGGGCCGGCCCATTCCATGATTCGGAGTTTACGTTCTCGGCAAATCGATGGTTGGACAGAGATTTATTTTCCCCTGCAAACTCCAGTTCCCATCACTGTGAAAGAAGGAACAAATACCTTAACTTTAACCTTACATAATACCACCGCCCAAACGGATACTTTCCGGTTTGATGATGACCCGGCGATCGCCCGTTTAGACTGGGGACAACCGCAACCCAATCAAGTGGAATATATTTTTAATTTGAAACAGCAACAATTATGGGGATATAAAACCCGATATGAAGGCACAACCTTGGTGTTATCTTTGCGACATCCCCCCAAACTAAACGGAGGCAGCAGTCGTCCTCTTGCGGGAATGACTATTATGCTCGATCCGGGACATGGCAGTAGCAATGATTTGGGGGCAAGAGGGCCGAATGGTTATCCCGAAAAAGATGTCGCCTTAATTGTTTCTAAATTAGTGCGAGATGAGTTACAAAAACTAGGGGCAACGGTGTTAATGACCCGCGAAGGAGATGATGATTTATGGCCTCAAGACCGGGTAAATATGATTGACGCCAAAGAACCCCAATTAGCGATTAGCCTCCATTATAATGCCCTGCCGGATGCCGGAGATGCCATGAATACGGCGGGAATTGCAGCTTTTTGGTATCATCCTCAAGCCCATAGTTTAGCCGTGTTTTTGCATCAGTATTTAGTGGAAAAATTGAATCGTCCTAGCTATGGGGTGTATTGGAATAATTTAGCCTTAACTCGTCCCACGGTTGCCCCTTCGGTGTTAATGGAATTGGGTTTTATGATTAATCCCAATGAGTTTGAATGGATTACTAATCCCCAAGAACAACAAAAATTAGCCCGGGCGATCGCTGATGGGGTGGCGGCATGGGTGAACACCACTCGTTAATTTATACCGTTTCCCATTAAAAATGCAACCCTTTTGGGCGCGGGGGCGAAGCCAAAGCGGTAGTGGGGGCGAAGCCCAAGCGGTAGTAGGGGCGAATGGCCATTCGCCCCTACGGAATGCTTCGCCCCTACAGGTGTTTGTGGTAGATTCAATAGAAAATTGCTGTAAGTTAATTTACTTAAAATTAAATGCCGCAACCACTAAACAAACCCAACCGATAATCAACCCCACACCCCCAAACGGCGTAATCGCTCCTAACCATTTAATTTCTGTTAAACTGAGGGCGTATAAACTACCGGAAAAAATGACAATTCCGGCAATAAACGCAAATCCAGCGATCGCTAATGCCGTTGGAGGGATGGGAAACTGAGTGAATAATAAGGCAACTAATAATAGAGCCAATGCATGATACATTTGATAACGAACGCCGGTTTCAAAAATTGCCAAATATTTTTCACTCAGTTGTTCTTTTAAAGCATGAGAGGCAAAAGCTCCCAGAATTACGGCTAATCCCCCAAAAATCCCCGCGATCGCTAAAAAAAATTTCGTCATTATCATTAACTTATTCCCCTAATTAAATATCAAACGTTGATGAGAAATTATATATCAAATTTATAAACAACACTGCCGTTTTCCGTAACCTTAAAATCCGCATTAAACTCCTTGGCTTTTTCCGTTAAAAACTGTTGGGCTTCATCCCCGGATACTTTGGTCGCCATTGCTAACCGCATAACCGTAATATCGCCATTATTTTCTTTGAGGATTTGATAAAAACTGGATTGCAGGCGATCGCGTTTTGTTTGGCGATGAGTTTCTGCCACACTCCACAGGAGAAAACTGCCCCCGGTGGTCATGGGCAAACCGAGGATTAAGCAACCAAGCAGCGCACTATTTCTGTCTTCTGGGGTTTCGGTTTTATCAAAAGGAATTAGCAAGGCTGCTAATAAAAATAAACCACCAAAAGCGAAAAGAAAACTGCCAGAGAGTAATTTAATGACTTTCATAGGTTGACCGATCGCAGGCGATCGCATATCGTGATGCTTTTATTTTAGATCCTGGGCTTTGGGGATGACAACCAAAGGTCGAAGTGAAATCTTCCTCAAAAAAATAAACGGGGCAATTTCCTAAGAAAAAGCCCCAATTACTAGAATTAAACGCTGAAATTAAACGCTTAACCCTATCGACGAATTGCCTCAAGCAATCGCGAATAATAAAAGCGAGTGCTGGTCATGGTTTGTCGCCCAATGGTAAAACCATTTTGTTCTAGAATGCGGACAATATCCGCTTCCCGATGTTGATAAGCACGAGTGGTTTTACTCGGACCGGGAAACAACTCGCCAATTTTTTTCAGCACACTCAGGGCGAGGGTTTTCGGTGCAAAACTCAGAATCAAGCGATCCTCAGCCATTGAAGCCAAATGACCAATCATATCCGCCGCTTTTTCTTGGGGATAGTGAATCAGCACATCCAGGCAAATCACTGTATGGTAACGCCCACTTAAAGATTCCAAATCTTGGGCGGCAAAATTTACATGATTGTTGGGAGTTAAAACAGCAGACGCTCGCTGGTAAGCTTCATGCACCATTTTCTGGGAAATATCGCTACCATAGACAATAGCGCCAGCTTGAGCCAACGGAATACTCAAGCTACCAACACCACACCCGGCGTCACAAATGGACAACCCCTGTAAATTTCCATCAGCTTTCAGCCAATCGATCACACGATCCACGGTTTGCTGATGACCTTGGCGAATATCAAGCTGAACTTTATTCACTTGACCATCGCCATAAATGCGCTTCCAGCGGTCAAATCCGGTGGAGTTAAAATACTCCCGAACAATGGTTTTATCGTCTACTGCGTTCATGTATTATGAGGGTTACTCAAATCGTCTCAATCTTTCAATTTACCACAATCGGGACTTCTGTGCGGCGATCTTACCTTGGGTCGGATCGCCTCATTTAGCCCTAACCAAATATAGACCTAAGATTAACCTAAAAATTGACCGGCTCCGAAATATCACCGGCATGACAATTAATTTACTTGAAGATAGGTTTTTTATTCATCAGCAACCGCGCCGATGTTTGGCAGATAATTTCTTTTGGTTCTGACGAATTATACAAAATAAAAATATCTTGTAAAATTATCATTAATTGATCAGAAACTTCTTCCCGGTGCTGACAATTTAAGTTATCTAACTCATTAACCTTATAGTTGGGTTTTAGGTTGATATACATCGATGGATTAGTATTTGCAAAGGAGAACCAGCTTAAGGGAATCGGCAACATGAAAACTTGTCATTTTTCCTAGAGAAGCTATCAAATTTTATCGAGGCGAATGGCAATTTGTCCCGACAAAATCTGACGGCGGATAGCCGATCGCTGACCGTTGACCAACGACAAGGGCGATCGCTGAATGGCTAGGTTTGATGATCCCTGACGCTTTAATAAAATGAATGGGATCTGTTTTGCTGAGTTCCAGCGAATAATCACGGATTAAATCAGTCAAGGCGTCAGTTTAGTAAATAAAATTTTCTGTCCCTCTGAAAAAAATCATAGCATAAATATTTTTTGAAAGTTTTTAGGCACGGGGGTGAACCCCCGATCGCCTGCCCTGTCTTTGCCCTGATAATAGTCTGATTTATCCGGGGGAAATTTCTGCTAACCGTTGCCAACTAATCTGTCCGGTGACTGGATCTTGGTGCCAACGTAACAAAGGACTCGATTGCCCGATCGCCATTTCTGGTGACATTTCTGGTAAACCGATCGCCTTCCTGGGGGCTACTGTTGCCAGGGCGATCGCCTCTCCCACCTCACATACACCCCACTTAACCAAATTTTCCACCCCAGACAACAACGGTAAAGTGGTGCCTGCCAAAGTCCCATCCAGCAGCTTACAAGTGCCAGACTTCACCTCAATTTGCCGCCGATCCCAAGGATAAACCCCATCGGTTAAGCCAATGGGCGCCAGGGCATCACTGACTAAAAAGACCCCTTGACTAGCACGCAAAAGCACCTGAATCATAGTCGGACAAACGTGCTGACCATCGGCAATCAGACCGCAATGGACTCGCGGATCCACCATTGCCGCCCCTAATAATCCCGGTTCCCGGTGATGCAACGCAGGCATAGCATTAAAAGCATGGGTAATCATACTGGCGCCCTGGTCAAAGGCTTGACTAGCTTGGGCGGATGTAGCCATTGAATGCCCTAAACTGACAATAATGCCCAGGGAACGGAGATAAGCGATCGCCTCTCCCGTGGGGTCTAACTCTGGGGCTAAGGTCATCACCTTAACCACCGAAGCATAATCCCCTAAAATACTCTTGACATTTTCCACATTTAGTGGTAAAATATATTGCTCTGGATGGGCGCCGCGTTTTTCATAGTTGAGAAATGGCCCTTCTAAGTGGGCGCCCAGAATTTTCGCTTCCTGAGTCGCCAATGGATCATCGGATGCTTGTGTGGCCATAAAATCAGCCAAAGTGGAGAGCGATCGCTGAATTTTAGCTGGGGAAGTAGTAACAATAGTGGGCAAAAATCCATCCACCCCTTGCTGCCAAAGATAGGCACAAATTTCTCTCAGTTTTGGGTAATCTTGGGGTTCCAAGTCTGGAAACGCCAACCCTAAGCCCCCATTAATTTGTAAATCAATGCCGCCGCAGGACAGCCAATCCCCCGCCAGATCGACACAGGGGGACTTTTCCCCCACAGGGCAATCGGCCATTAAACCCATATCGGCGATCGCCCCGTGATTCAAGCACAAATAAAATAAGCCCGACTGCCGAGGGAGTCGAGCATTGATAAGATGCAAATTGTCAGAATTGCCAGAGACGATTTCGGGGGCTATTGCTTCAGTCATCACGTTCTCACCATTAAATCAGGATCAATCATAACCAATGACACAAGCACAAGTAGGAATTATCATGGGCAGCGATTCCGATTTGCCCACCATGCAAGCCGCGATCGCCATTTGCCAACAATTCAACGTCCCCTGCGAAGTAGCGATCGTATCTGCCCACCGCACTCCCCACCGCATGGTGGAATATGCCACCACCGCCCATCAACGCGGCATCAAAGTCATCATTGCTGGGGCAGGAGGGGCGGCTCACTTACCGGGAATGGTGGCGTCCTTAACTCCATTGCCGGTGATTGGGGTTCCCGTAGCCACTCGAAACCTGCAAGGGGTGGACTCTCTCTACTCCATTGTGCAAATGCCCAGCGGCATTCCCGTAGCCACAGTGGCGATCGGTAATGCCACCAATGCGGGATTATTAGCCGTGCAAATCCTGGCAGCGCATCAACCGGAATTATTAGAGCAAGTCCAACAATATCGCCAGAGCTTAACGGAATCCGTACTGCAAAAACAAGAACGCCTGGAACAGTTGGGGTCGCAACAATACCTAGCCGAAATGAAATAAAAAAGCATCGTTGCCAAATTTTGCACCCACGAGCCGTTTATGGATCCCATCTCACCACCGATTAATTGTATTTCGTGATACAGAAATATTATGTGAACATGATGAGATGTTCTTTACTTAAAGCTTGGTGTTTTTTCTGTGGTGAAAAGTTGTGATGGACGGGGATATCTTGGCCCAACAAACAAACAAAGCCAACCACCCCAGCCATCAAACAGCCAGGAGAGAAAAGAGAGGAGAGAATTTTCCTCTATCCTCTATCCTCTATCCTCTATCCTCTATCCTCTATCCTTTATCCTTTATCCTTTATCCTTTATCCTCTATCCTTCCCTGTGTGGAATTCGATTTCACGAAGCTCGCAAGATAATCACCCAGTTAAAAGGCTTAATGCTTCTTGCTAGACGTTTTTCTGTTTACCGATCGTCAAGCAAACTGACTTTTTACCTGAAAGTCTGAGATAATTCAAAGCCACTCCATCAAGCTTATGTATAGATTCCATTATGAAACAACGTCTAAGCAATGACATCTAAACTGACAGTACAGAAAAAATTAAACCGCACTTCTCAGCGCGTTCGCGCAGCGTCCCGGAACTCATCGCCCCTGGAGAACGCCCAGCGCTATCATGGTTTTTTTGGGCGACTGGGCAAATCTTTCCAGCAGTTGACCGTTGCCATTCGGCGACTGTCTCCAAATTGGCAAGCTTGTATTCCCTTAGCCAGCATCATTCTCTTGGTTTCAGCCTATGCCGCTGTTGCCCAAGATGCCCCACCGACTCAGGAAGAACAATTGGCCAACATGAAAATTGGCCTAGATACCATGTGGGTGGTGATTGCCTCGATTTTTGTCATCTTTATGAATGCTGGTTTCTGTATGCTGGAAACCGGCTTTTGCCGCCAAAAAAATGCCGTCAATATCTTATCCAAAAACCTGATTGTCTTTGCCCTAGCCACAGTCACCTTTTGGGCGATCGGGTTTGCCTTCATGTTTGGGGACGGCAATGGCTTTATGGGCACCACAGGCTTTTTTTTGATCGGTCCAGACAATAGTCCCGCCACGGGTGATGACTATCAAGGGATATTTAGCTCTTTAAGTTGGACAGGAGTGCCCCTGGCCGCTAAATTCTTATTTCAAGTCGCCTTTGCGGGAACTGCGGCCACCATCGTTTCTGGTGCGGTGGCGGAACGAGTCAAATTTGTTGACTTTTTAATTTTCTCGATTTTATTGGTGGGCATCGCCTACCCGATTACCGGACATTGGATCTGGGGTGGTGGCTGGCTTTCCAGCTTAAAAACCGATCCCGATACCGGCGAAACCGTCTTAGGATTTTTAGATTTTGCCGGTTCAACCGCCGTTCACTCCGTCGGCGGTTGGGCAGCGCTGATGGGTGCAGCGATCCTCGGCCCACGCCTGGGCAAGTATCAAGATGGCATCCCCACGGCAATGCCCGGTCACAACCTCAGTATTGCCACATTGGGCTGCTTGATTCTCTGGATCTGCTGGTTTGGGTTTAACCCTGGCTCCACAATGGAAGTAAATCAGGATATTGCTCATATTGCCTTGACGACAAATATGGCTGGTGCTACTGGGGGAGTCGCGGCTACTTTGGTGGCCTGGTTATATCTTGGTAAGCCGGATCTGTCCATGATTATTAACGGCATTCTGGCGGGTCTGGTAGCGGTTACTGCGTCATGCAATGTTGTCAGTGTCCCCTCTGCGGCGATCATTGGTTTAATTGGCGGCATCCTGGTGGTCTTTGCGGTGCCATTCTTTGACAAAATCCAGATTGATGACCCGGTGGGTGCGACTTCCGTTCACTTGGTGAATGGGGTGTGGGGAACTTTGGCCGTGGGTCTATTTCATCAGGAAAATGGATTATTGTTTGGTGGCGGTTTCGCTCAACTGGGCGCACAAATCCTCGGTGTTGTTTCCGTGGGTGGCATGACTGTGTTATTGTCCACTGCTTTTTGGTTAATTCTGAAGGCGACTTTGGGAATTCGCGTCACCGAAGAAGAGGAAAAAACTGGTTTGGATATTGGCGAACACGGAATGGAAGCTTACAGCGGCTTTCTGAAAGATACTCTCTAAGACCGATCGCAAGAGCGCAATTTTCTCCGCGAGTAAACCACAAAGCATTTGTAGGGGCGAAGCATGACCGCAGTGTAGGGGCGAATGGCCATTCGCCCCTACAATATTAAATTAAATACGGTCAAGATCACGCCCTACCGTGGTTCAGTAGGGGCGAAACCGCTCTAAACAACCGTTGATTAATCGATCGTGCCATCAGGGAGGAGTTGAGCGATCGACTCCTCTGCGATTTTTTTAGCAGACCATAAGCCGCGATCGCGCCTAGTCACCTGCACTATGAGCAAAAATTGAGTAACTGGATATACTGAGGAAAAACAAGGTAACCCAATATCAGGTCAGGCAAAATTATCCCCTAAAGCCTTAGCCTATAAGAGTTTGTTTTAAATGGGCGATACTGGACTCGAACCAGTGACCCCTTCCGTGTGAAGGAAGTGCGCTACCACTGTGCTAATCGCCCGCGAGATATAGATATAACATAACTTGCCATAAAAACACAAGTCTTTTCAGAAATTTTTGGGAAAATTATTTCTCTCGGTTATTTTTCTCCTTCGGGGGAGACTGAATATTATCTCCCGAAACTGGATTTTTCTCACTTAAGTAAGTAAAAGGATAATTGTTCAGGAACAGGGCGATCGCCTAAAAATAAATAGGATACAATTACTCATAAAAACAAGATTATTTTATTCACGATATGAATCCTAACGAACTTTTAACTCTTTACGCTGCGGGACAGAGAGATTTTCGGGATTTAGACTTATTCCGTGCGGATTTCAATGGGGCGGATCTCAGTGGTGCCAGCTTATTTCGCTGCCACTTATTCCGCGCCAACCTCTATCGAGCTAAACTGATTGGCACTAACCTATTTCATGCGGACTTAATTGGGGCTAACTTAAGTTGTGCCAACCTGAGTGGGGCAGACCTCAGTGGCGCCAACCTGGTTGGGGCGGACTTAAGCGGAGCGGACTTAAGTGGTGCTGACTTAAGTGAGGCGGATTTAAGTGGGGCAAATCTGAGTCTTGCGAACCTTAGCTATGCCGACCTGTCTCGTGCCAACCTGTTTCGGGCTGACTTGGTTGATGCCCGCTTGAATCACACTAAATTGAATGGAGCCAATCTGAAGCATACTTTGGTCAAAGATACTTACTTTGCTCAAGTCGTGGGTCTATCCCCGGATTTGACAATTGCCCTCAAAAATCAAGGGGCAATCTTGGAAACTGCGGCTTAATCATGTTCAGGAAATTAATTTAAAATTTTGCAGGACTTACGCAGCTACTCCACATTTTACAGCGGTTTTCTTTCTTACTGAACCACGCTAGGGCGAAGCATTCCGTAGGGGCGAAGCATTCCGGCAGTCCATTTAATATTCTAAGCAATAATTTATCTACCGGAATGCTTCGCCCCTACACTGCCGGAATGCTTCGCCCCTACAGATATTTCTGGTTTACTCGCGGAGAAAATTGCTGTATTGGTGCGTTTTATTGGTGCGTTTTATTGGTGCGTTACGCTGCCGCTAACACACACGGGTGCGTTACGCTGCCGCTAACACACCCTACAGAGGCTACAGAGGCGTTGCGTAAGTCCGGTTAATTGTTTAATTTTACATTTCACTTGCGACTGAGACGGCTGCCCTGCCGACAAACCAAATCATAGTCACAATATTGACAAGCATCTCGTTTATGGTCTGGGTCTACGGGGTAGTGACCTTGTTGCAGTCGTCTTTTCACATTTTCGGCAAACTCTGCCAAAGCCGTCTCATCGATCTCATCGATCGCCACTTCTTTTAAAATTTTCCCCTTGGTTAGGGAGTAATAGTAAGCATTGGTGACAGCTTGCCCAGGAAATAAGTCCTTGGCTGCAACTTGTACATATAACGGTAACTGGATATCCAGCTTGGCTTGACCGTTGGCATCTTTTGCCCCTTTGGGGGGAGAGGAACTGGTTTTATAGTCCACGATCGCCAATCCTTCGGGAGTGCGATCCACTCGGTCTACGGTGCCTTTAACTTTCAGACCATACCAAGTGCCGGTAAATTTTTTTTCCGTCGCCAGAATTTCTGTATTTTCCTGGAGAAATTCTGGTGCGGATACTGCCCGCTGTAATAGGGTTAAATGCTCTTGACGGCGGGCTTTCCAACCGGGCAACGGGGGCAATTTATCTAAATTTTCGGCTTTTTCTGCCTGTGAAAACGCGGTTTCTAACTGTTCGATCGCCGTGGCGACAAAATTTTTGCCCTCAGAACCGGCAGCGGATTCTACGGAAAGTTCTAGGGTTTTGTGGTAGAGTCGCCCGCGTAAACTGTTGCTAAGTTCTTCTTCCGCTTCTTCCAGGTCGAGTAAATGTAACTGCTTGTGGCTAAACCATTTAAAGGCACATTGACCCAGGTTCGTCAGTTGAGAGGCGCTAAATTCCCATTCGTCTGGATCTAAGCCGATCGCGATCGCCCCATCATACTCATCCGGGGGTTGGCTGCTTTCTCGGCGTTTCTCCACGGTCCAACAATGATAAGCATGGTTCAGAATCGGATCTGCTTCCGGGGTGTTTCGGGAAACGCCTATACTTTGTAGGTCGCCAACCGCAGCAACCCTTTTTGCCCCTAACTCAACTTGTCGAGACACTTGGACGCTGGCTACAGGCAAGGGCGGGGCGGCTTCTACTTCCAAACCTAATCTAGCAATGTAAGGACTAGGCAACATTGGCGTTGAACCCTGAGTTTGAGGATAGGAAAAAATCAGATTTTGGGCAGCAGTTTTCAGGCAGCCATAAAAATTCAGGGCTTCTCTTTGGGCAGTTTCCACCGCATTAGCCAGGGGAATGCCCCTTTGCCGCAACAATTGGCGATCGCGAAAATCCAAAACCGGACTATCCACCACAGGGGCAGGCAAAATTCCCTCCGCCATTCCCAACACAAACACCGATTGATACTCAGTTCCCACCAAAGAAGCGGGAGTATGCAGTTCGACGCCGCCGCGTCCGGGGGCCGCAGGCACCATCAACAATGCCATTAGCTGAGAAATTTCTTGAATAAACTCTTCAATGGTCAAGATTTCTGTTTCTGGTTTTGACAGATGCACCAATCCTTCCTGAAACTGATAATATGCCACCGCCTCCCGCGCCCATCTTGCCGCCCGTTTCCGCAGATTAAAAGCTTTGAAGATATTCTGTAAACGTTCTACCCAATTTTCTCTAGTATCCTGACTTGGCCAAGATAATATCGATAAATCCACCGATAAATCCACCGATAAATCTACCGCTTGACTGGTGGAAACCTTTTCATCCCCTTTCGGCTGAAGAATTTCTTGCCACTTTTTCAGTCCAGAGGGATGCATTTTCCGCGCCCTGACCCAACATTCTGGGGGTAAACCAGAACATAAGGGATGAGTTAACAGTTTTGCGGTCGGTTCAAAGGGCAAATCAGCGATCGCCACCTGACCCAAAGTTTCGATCCAATTGCCTAAACGAGTGGCGGTTAAAGGAATAGAATACAAAGCCCGAATCGGCAAATCGTATTCCCAGGCAATGTCCAAAATCATTGGCCCATAAATATTTTCATCCCGTGCCACGATCGCGATTTGGTGACAGGGTACTTTTTGTAATAACTGTTCTTTGACTAGGGCTAAAATCCCCCGCACTTCTGCTTCTAAATGGGGATAAGCATAAACTTTTGCCGGATTTGACTCTTTTGGTTCCGGAGGGTCCGAGTCACTCAGCCCTAAAAATTTCTGGGATAAGTATTTGCCCGGATGGTTGGGGTTTTGATGGTTAGTATTTGCCGCGACTTCCTGGACAATTTCATCATTTTTAACATCATTTTTAACATCATTTTTAATCTGCCATCCCCTTTCTTGCAGCCACGCGATCGCGGAGCGTTGCGGATGCAACATCGCTTTTTGATTTTCTGACAATAAGGGATGATTCTCCACCGGCAAAAACCACACAGAGCGATCGCCCGCTACCGCATCCACAAATTGCAGTTGATCCATCAGGGGAAAATCATAGCCATAAACCAGCAAAGATTGCCGCATTGGATTTAATTGCGAAGCAAACCATAAAATTTCCGCCGAGTCCAGCAGTTTTTTCTCTCTCAACCGTTGCTGATATATTTCAGCTAAATTCACCAAAGGCTGAAACCGTCCTGGCAGTTCAATATGTTTTTGGGGGGGTGGGGTCAACTTACCAATAGCTTGCCAATCACCGATTTTCAGCAGTTCTTTTAAAATAGGTGCAACTTTGCGAGTTGTTCCCTCAACATCTGTAGTGGATAGCACTTGCCGAACAGTTTCTCGTAAATAGCGGTGTGCGGTCAGAAGGGGAACTTCGGCAAACTGATTTTTGCCGATAATTTGTTTCGCCAAATTTTCCAGAGAAAAATGAGCCACAGAAAGCGATCGCGCCGCTTGTGGGGTCGGCGTCATCACGCTGATTTGGCGATCGCTCGCTAATTTCTTCGCCTCTGCCAAAGGATAGGCATGAATATAGATCACCCGATTCATATTATTGGTTGTTAGTTGTTGGTTGTTAGTGCGATTCGTTCAG
>NZ_LIUQ01000092.1:0-8735 GCF_001276715.1 Planktothricoides sp. SR001
ATCATTCCTAGAAGCCAAGGCGGAAAGGACGAATACAAAAACCTGCAATTGCTTCACGCTCATTGTCACGATTTAAAGTCAAGATATGACGGGAGCACCCAAGGACATCGGGAGGAAGAACTGCCACTCTGGTAGTCGTACCCATGTAAGGGGCCAACATAGGTAGGAGCCTAGTGCCGTGAAAGTGGCACGCTGGGTTCTGAATGGGAGGTGGGGGGAGTGATTCCCCCATCGACCCCTAATTTAAAGCATCTTATCTAGCAGTATTTGGGCCGGGTCCAAATACTCATTTTTGGGTATATCCGCCATCCTGGTCTTGTATATCAGTGGCGTTCAGTATTTTCCCTTTTTCAGTGGCGGAGTTCTTGTGGCGCCTAGCTAACTACCTAGCTTTGTTTGGAATAGTTGCCATAACTGGACTCCTGCTCTATGATTGGAAAATATGTTGTTTGAGGGATCCACGCTTATATCTGGGCGCAACTTACTGCTATTTGCTACAGGCAACTCCTGTTGTAATATCTATTGGACAGACCAGTATTCTATCTACCTTTGGGTTCATATTAGCTTTGTACGGGATGAGGCAATCATCACTACTACTTTCTGTGTTGGGTTTGTACATATTATCTCTGAAACCTCAGATAGCGCTGGTTTTCTTTATATCTTTGCTTGTCGGAGGTTACTTTAGGATAGTGGTTTTGGCTGTATTGTTATCTA
Organism: Planktothricoides sp. SR001; assembly: GCF_001276715.1. Classification (GTDB taxonomy): domain Bacteria; phylum Cyanobacteriota; class Cyanobacteriia; order Cyanobacteriales; family Laspinemataceae; genus Planktothricoides; species Planktothricoides raciborskii. The sequence continues at coordinate 715 of NZ_LIUQ01000092.1, forward strand.
TAGCTAGTAGTGGAATAGCTTTTCTTTTTAGTGGTATTGGGCAAAACATCAAGGGTTTTCTGATTAATTTGAATCGTTATTCTTCAGACTCAAATTTTTCAGCAAACTTGCCCCCAGATTTGACGGGTTTATCTAATTTACTCGACTACTTCGGTTATGAAAAGTTATCTTCACCAAAATTTATTTTGATGGCTGTAATTGTCGGATTAGTCATGGGATTGGTAATGCGAGTATTCGGAATCACATTCAGGGATTGGGAAAAGCTTCAGTTGCCTCTTCAAAAAAAATGGGATCCTCCCATTTTATGGATAATTACGATGCTATCATCCACCTTCTTTGTGATGCCATTACATACTTATGATGCTGTCTGGTTAAGCCCGGTTGCGATTTTATCTTTATATTGTTCACGACTTACATGGCTGTTGTTGTTACCGGGATTGTTAATGATATTTAGAGATGGAAACTTAGCTCAAATAACAGGAATTTATCATCCTGATGTTGTGATATTTCAAGGAAGCTTGCTAGTTAGCTTAGGCGCTTTTATATTATTGATTGGCAGTGTGATTGCAATTACAATATCGCTCAAATATTCTAGGAGGTTTCAACAAAACGAAGTTTCACTCACCATGAATTAATCAAAAGTTAATTTACAGCTTTATTCTTCTCAATATAACCAAGGTTAACTGAGGTAGATATAAATGCTGAAAACCATTCAATCGTATTAAGTTTTTTCCCTATCCTATATATATCTTTTAGGAAAAAAAATGAATCAACAAATAATCTCTATTATCAATAGCTACCCCCTAATCCTGCCTCGTTTGTACAATTACCTCAGAATTCTGATCTTACCCCTTGAGGAAATTGCTAAATTTGTCCCAACATCGGGAAATATTGTGGATGTGGGATGCGGTTATGGTCTTTTGGATATTTACCTAGCCCAAACCGGCCAAAATCGCCATGTAATCGGCAGCGAATTAAATGGCAAAAGAGTGAGAATCGCTCAAACAATTTCCCAACATATCCCCAATGTCAAATTTTTTGAGAAAAATTTACTCGCAGAAAGTGATGTGGCCAATGTCGATCGCATTGACTGTATAATTCTGATGGATTTGCTGCATCATGTGACTTATGAACAGCAAGATGAGTTAATTAAAACCATCCATAATATTCTGCCCCAAGGCGGCAAACTGGTGATTAAAGATATGGACGATCGCCCCGCGTTTAAATATTACTGGAACTTGGTTCACGATAAGTTAATGACCAAGTTTGACAAATTGCATTTTATTGGCGCTAATAATTTGACAAAAAAGATAGAGAAAATGGGCTTTACCGTGCAATTATCAACCAAGTTTAAACATCCCCTATACGCTCATTATTTGCTCTTATGCGAAAAAGAATAAAAGGGGCAAATTACGGTAATAGTTAGCAAAATTATATTGATTTAATAGATGAATACAATTGATGCTTTCAAAATAAATTAAGATGAAAATTGCAGCATATTTAAAGGCGCTACGACCAAGACAATGGACAAAAAATCTGATCGTTTTTGCCGCTCCACTGTTTGCGTTTAGTATTAATCAGCAATCCCTCCTGGGTAGCTTGCTCGCACTGGCGTTGTTTTGTGGCGCATCGAGTAGTTTCTATTTACTCAATGATATTGCCGATGTAGAAGCAGACCGGCGCCATCCCGTAAAATGTAATCGCCCCATTGCGGCTGGTTTAGTCAAGATTCCCGTAGCGATCGCCATGGCAGCGATTCTGTTAGGAGGTGCCTTAATCTTGGGCTGGCTGCGATCGCCTTTATTGGGCGCAACCATCTTATCCTACGCCATCCTGCAAATTGCCTACAACCTCAAGCTAAAACACACAGTAATTCTTGATGTCATGGCGATCGCTGCTGGGTTTGTCCTGCGTGCTTGTGCCGGGGCAGCAGCCACGGGAATTGTTTTATCTCCTTGGTTTATGTTATGTACCGCGATGCTGGCGTTATTTTTAGGCATAGAAAAGCGCAAAGCCGAACTACGATTACTCAAAATAAAAGGCGGAAAAACCAGGGCTGTATTGCGACGTTATTCCTTAAATTTGTTGCTACGCATGGAAAGCGTCGTCACCAATGGAGCGATTATTACCTATGCGATTTGGAGCGCTGGCCCGATTGTCAAGGGAGCATCAACCCCTTGGATGATGTTAACATTACCCTTTGTCCTCTATGGGATGTTTCGTTATCAATTACTCAGTGACCCTAGAGAAATTTCTAGTATCGATAAAAATGAAGCTGAAACAGGTGGGGAAACCGAGCGACCGGAAGAAGTGTTATTAAAAGACTTCCCGATTAGATTAACAGTTTTGAGTTGGGTAATGACCACTTTTATCATTATGTATTTAAACCGCCAGGGAATCATCACATAGTTGTCGATCTCGTCCCATGAAAGCAGAAACCAATTAAATCAACCATGAGGAAAAATCAGTTTCCCCGAAAATCATCTCCGATAGTGGCTGCCATTGAGCTTGATTTATTGATCGATCGTGGCATCAAAGGGATTATCCTGGATTTAGATAATACCATCGTTTCCGAAGACGATCGCTATTTATCTCCCGACGCAGAAGCATGGATTCAGAAAGCTAAATTACAAGGACTTAAGTTTTTTATCTTATCCAATGGTAAACGGCGTTATCGAGTCAAAAGCTGGTCGGCAAGGCTGGATATTCCAGCCATTAGTCCGGCCAGAAAGCCCTTTCCTTTTGCTTTTTTGAAAGCCTTCGCCCAAATGCAGCTAAAAGCAAAGCAAGTTTTAGTCATCGGAGATAGCCTGCATACGGATATAATCGGTGCATGGATAGTCGGTTGTCCGAGGATTCAAGTAGCCAGTCTGCCTCACCCACCTCGCTGGTGGGAAAAATTAATCGGTAAATGGGTCCAAAAACCATATCCATCAAACTATGAACTTTGGCAAATGGATCCAATGTATGAAAATATTGAAAATAATTAGAGTTGTCTCATGGTAAATAATTTAATTTTTAGCCTGTTTATCCTGCTGGCCGTTGGACTGAATACTGGCGGTCAAGTTCTCTTAAAAATGGGAACGGGTCAAAATCCCTTGAATCTTTATTTAATTGGTGGACTGGGGCTGTATGCGATCGGTACAGTTTTTTATATTCTGGTTCTCGGTAAGTTTAATTTATCCGTTGCCTATCCCACGGTGATTGGATTAACCTTGATTGCCACGACCATATCAGGAATGTTTTTTCTCCAGGAAAAAGTAACGTTTATCCAATGGATGGGAGTTGGTTTAATGATCGGGGGTATTTCGGCAATATCCTTGGGCAAAATTTGGTAATTTTTGACAAATTAAAGCACAAAATTAATTCGCCCATCAACATAGTATATAATAGCAAAAAAATCCCAAAAATTAATGTAAATTATCATAATATGGCAAATTTGGCTACATTATTGCTAATCCTTATGATTGGGAATACAGATAAATTGCTATGCTACCTTGGGCAACTATTGATGACTTTTAATTCGATTTATATAAAAGTTAATGGTTACATCTAATGGAGCGATATGAAGACATTTTTTGAATAAATCCTCGGCTTCATCATAAGAACCCAGGTGATAAAGTAAGATAGCTTTTTCAAATTCCGTGCGGGTGGCTAATTTGCCTTGGATAACTTCTGGTGCATCCCCATCAAAAACTTCATAAACCGTGACAGGCTGGGATTTTCCCTTAACTGTGACGCGATCGATTAAGCGAATATGATATAAACTTGGATCGGCTAACTCTAATAAAGTATATTGGGTAATTAACAGAGACCCCCCATAAGTTTTTGTCAAAGTTTCGACTCGTGAACCTAAGTTGACCGCATCGCTAATTACGGTACTATCCATGCGGTTGATGCCGCCAACCGTTCCTAACATCATTGATCCGGTATTAATGCCAATGCCAATGCGGATTGGTTTTGTGCCAATGGGCTGTTTTTGATTATAAATTTTGAGTTGTTGTAACATGGCAATTCCCGCCTTGACCGCATCATCAGGGGAGCCAGGAAATAATGCCATAATCCCATCGCCAATGTATTTATCAATAAAGCCATTATTTTGATTTATGGCCGGTTCCATGCAGGATAAATAAGCATTGATAAATTGAAAGTTTTCTTCAGGGGAAAGATTTTCTGATAAGCTGGTAAAATCCCGAATATCAGAAAATAAGGTGGTCATTTTCTTCTGTACTGCTTCCCCCAATTCCACATCAATAATGCTATTTTTATTTAAAATTTGCAAAAATTGATGGGGGACAAAACGCTGGTATGATTTATTTAATTTGAGAAGTTGTTCCGTAAAGGCTTTGCGGTCTGCCTCGGCTTTTTTTCGTTCACTAATATCCTGGAAAGCGACGATCGCATAAGCTATACTTCTTAGTTCGTCATAGATAGGAGTTCCCCAAACTTCCAGGGGAATAATCTGGTTATTTCTATGCACTTCCATATCATCAATGCTAGTTGATTCTCCCTGCAAAGCTCGAAACAGGGGCAAATTTTCTGTAGGATAAAGGCGATCGCTTCCGGCAATATAACTTTGATAAACGTCTGCAAGTTGCTCAAAAGTTGCATTAGAGATGACTCCTTGGCCCAAAATTTCTTTAGCTTTTTGATTGGCAAAATAAGGATGTCCTGTGGTATCAACGACAATAATACCCACCGGAACCGCTTCTAAAAATTGGGCGAGTCTTTTTTCATTTTCCCGGTGTAACTGTTGCTGATGATAAACAATCATGGCGATCGCCGAACCCGTTAAAGACAGTAAAGGGCGAACAATCGGAATCCATAAACTTCTCAAAAAAGCAGCATATCCCATCAAGATAATACTACTTACCGCTAAAATTAAACTCACAATCACTCGACAGGTTAACCGCTTTTTAACCGGACTACTGCGGCGAAAAAGCAAAACTAAACTGCTGCCAATCAAAGACCAGAAAAATATCCAGATTTTTTCAATAACTTGACTCCACACTTTAATTAATGGACGCCCATCTAAAGCGGCGCTGATTACTTGGCTGATTAAATTAGCATGGATAAACACTCCAGGCATCGGGTCAGAATTATCCAAAAAACTGCTATTATAGGGAGTAAAGAAAAAATCTTTAATACTGGGAGCTATTGTGCCAATTAATACGATGCGATCGCGCAGAGGAAACTCACTATTTTCACCGAGAATTAAATCCGGAGGAATCTGATTAGTCAGGACATCCGTCAGAGAAACGGTGTAAAAATCTGCAACATTGCCGCGATAATTGAGCATCACTTGATATCCCCCCGGATTGGCGCCCACATAGCCGCCATAATTAGCACTAAATGGAATAAATAAAGCTTTGCCCAAGCCCAAATGCATCTTTTTCCCATCAACCATCTCTAAAGCAATATCTTCTCCTTGCAAATACATCAAACTAAGCTTCGCCCCTAAGCTTAACCGCGTTTGATTTTGCCGATCTTTATGAGACATTAAAACCCGCCGCACCTTGCCATCGAAATCCAAAATTAAATCAGCAATTCCAACTTGATCCAGGTCTGCTAAAACTGGAGGGGGTTCAACCACATCCCCAATAATTTTATCTACCCCAATTAAATTGGGAGTTGATTTAAAGGTTTTCATTAATTGCTGATTGCCCGGTTCAACAGGTAAATCTCGATAAAAATCAAGGCCGATCGCCCGGGGTTGCTGTTGTTTAATCTTCTCAATTAATTCAGATAGTACAGCATCAGGCATCGGCCATTGTCCCACATAGCGAATATCCGGCTCATCAATGGTGACAATCACAATTCGGGAATCCGGTGCTTCCTGCGGACGCAGACAAAACAAGAGATCCAAAGCGGCTAATTCCAAAGGTTGTAACCATCCCGTCGCATTCACTGCCATCACAAAAGCGGCTACAGTAGGAGTCACCATCAATACGGTCCGCCATTGCCATAACTTATCAATTTGGCGCTTGATTTTTTGGCAAGGCAACATAAATCCTCTCCACTTCAGAATTAATTTCCCATAATTCCCGATACAACCGATAAAATAGGGCATCAGCGATCCAGGGATCATTGCCAGAAAGCGATTCTGTAGATAGCCCTGATTGACTTTTCATGCACTTTCTTTGTTTTAACCTTTAATCTGAGGTTAATTTAATATTCATACCCATGATTTAGCCTATCAGGATTAACGAGCGATCCGCCAGAGAAAATGTATTCGCTTATTGATTAAATCTTGGCTCAAAGGACTCGATTATAGGATTTCGCAATAAAAAATCCGGCCTGTGTAAGGACAAGTCGGATTTGCCAAAACCAGCATTGCAAAAAATTGCAACCATAAGTTTGCCACAATCAGCGATCGGAGAATCACCATGATCCTTATGATCCCTAAATGATCCCTAAATTTTTAATTCCCGAAGGCTAATTTTGATCGAGCATCAGTGGTTCAGAGGCGATCGCCTCCAAGCCCACAGAAGCTAGAAACTCCTTCCAGACCGCCGTATAGTTTTCTGGTTCTTGATCGCGCAACAGGGCTAAAGTGGTCAGCGCATCAAACCAAACCCCAGCCGATCCATATAACTGGGCCATTTCTAGGGACGGAGTGGCGTTAACCCGATGGCGGGTAGAATTTAGATTCAGACCCACCGAGTCAGGAGTAACCCGCGTCACCCAACCAGTCACAATTGGGCTATCCGGTCGCACTGGCATTTGGCAAGCCACCACAAAAGTCCACTGATAATTTTTTCCCACTTCCAAGGGTGGGGCATCCTCTGGAAGCTGAACGCTAACAATACTGGCACCTTCAGGGACGGACACCGTTTTCTGGTAATAATAATCTTCGTTCTGGTCTTTCAGGGTAAAAAAGATTTGTTCCGCAGAACCGGAAGACACATACATAAAAAAGGCGGGGCGATCGCTCACCGTCAAACCGTCCGCACGATTCTTGGGCATCAAAGGCACCACCGACCGAGCCGAGTTCACACTATCAGTAGAACTATCAATAGGACAATAACCACTATCGCGAGTCGCTCCCCCTTGTGAATTTTTCAAGGTTTCGTCTCCAGGGGGTTCAAACGTCACCCCTGCGGTAATTTGAGGTTCGATCGCCCCTCCAGAACTCATCTGTCCCTGGGCTGGCAAACCACCCAGAAGCGTAGTTAATGAAAAACTGGCTAGAGAAAAGCCTGCTAGAGAAATTAGAGATTGATTTACAGCCATAAGCTCAAAACCTCTGCAAAACTGTGACTAATCTGTTTCAATATTGACGCTTATACAACTAAAAAATATTAACTCAGCCCCAGGATTTCGCCAATCTTCTCATCACATAGATCCGAACTTCTCCATTTCAGCCCGGTTCATGCCTCTGGAAGCGATCGGAATATTTTTGTCCCATATTGCCCCAGATATTATACTTATTATACTGTAGGTTTACATTTAGGCGAAAAAACATAATCCGATCTATGGATGCCCAGCCCCCCTGAGATTAGTGTCATATTTGCGTATTCTTCAGGAGGTTTTATGAAGTTTTTGTAAAGTTTTTGTAAAATCCTCCGTTGTTTCTACAACACTGCTGCGTAATTTCCCGGACATTTCTTTCCTGACCCAAGTCAGAGAATTTCCACAGGATTCTCAATCACCAGCAACCAAAACCGCAGCAAAAAGCCCAAATCCTTAACAAGTAGCCCAGGGGTTGACGCTTAGAGCGATCGCGGTGCTGACCACAATCATTAATACTTGTAAAATTTTTGCTCCTCTAAACGTAGCAGCCAACTTAACCATCACCGTAATCGGTCGTCACTCACTGCCAAAAACCGGAGAAAGTAGCAATTTGCCACCTTCACATTGCCATTCTTAGGGGCAAAGCATGACCGCAGTTAAACCAATATCCAAACGACAATTTATTTACCGGAATGCTTTGCCCTTGCTGTAAATTTTCGTAGGGGCAAAGCATGACCGCAGTTAAATTAATATCCAAACGACAATTTATTTACCGGAATGCTTTGCCC
>NZ_LIUQ01000092.1:8778-11652 GCF_001276715.1 Planktothricoides sp. SR001
ATGCTTTGCCCTTGCACCCCTGCAATAGAGTGGGCTTTGCCCAACCTAGATATAAAGTTGCGGCTGCGGCTACAACCAATTGCCCACCAGCACAAACGGAGCCCAATAATAAGGATGCTGATACGCTGAATCATTCAGCAACTTTAACTGAGCTTGGCGCAAAGCCTCAGCTTTGGTAATCCTGTTAGACCCGGTAGCGATCGCGCCCCTGTCCTGAGTTACACCATCTGGATCTGCCAACAAAGAACGGTAAAACTCCGTGACCAAATTCGCCGTAGACTGGTCATTCACCGACCAGAGAGTTGCCAAAGTCGTGCGAGCCCCCGATCGCACTGCCACCCCAGCCAAACCCAAAGCCGCCCGTTGATCCCCCGCAGCGGTTTGACAAGCACTGAGAACCAATAACTCAATGGGAGTCGTGGCAGCAGTTGAGCGATTTTTTAATAGGTTCTCAAACTCTTTTACCCTCAGCTTATCGTCCCAAGTAAGAATAAAAGTTTGTTCGGGATTAGAACTAAACTGACCATGAGTCGCCAGGTGAACAATGGGAAAATTCAACTGATCGAGCTGCTTGAGTAAATTGACTTTGGTAAACTCTTGATCTAGTAAATTTTCTCCCTGGATTTTATGGGAAATTTCCTGTAATTCCGACTCAACCCCAGGCAACGCCGGAAATCCTTGACGGGCTTCGGTCAAACCGCCAGCTAAAATTTTTAGCTTCTCCGGTTGTAACGGCGAAGGTTCGAGCAATTGTAACCCTGGAGTTAGGGCAATACGGTATTTTTCTACTAAATACTTTTGCCCATCATATAGGGCAGCCATTGGCAAATTTCGCAACATTCCGTCAAGGACAAACACCAGTGTATTCACGCTATTTTCTGCTAACTGCAATTCTGCCGGACGAATCAGCCAGTCATAAACTTGTTCAGATAAAGTCAATCGTTGCTTGCTCGAAAAAGCCGGATTGAGTGATTTTTGTAATTCCAGCAGAGTGCTTTCTACTTTCCCTTGAGCAAGTTTGGTTTGATAATAGCTTAAAGGTTGTCCGGGAATAGATAAAATCACTGCTAACTCGTTGGGTAAAATAATCGGGTAAATCACCGCTGAATTCGGATCGACTTGATCGACTTGTTGGGGTTTGGCATCTAAACAAGCATCCCGAAAGAAATTGTCCAGTTCTGCCAGTTGCAATGCTTCAATAGTTTCACGGGCTTGTTTGAGGTTTTCTTGAGAAATTTCTTTACTGGCAATTCCTCCTGCCGCATCAGTGGTCGGTTGGATTAATAATTCTACAAGCTGCCGATAAAGTGGTTCGACAGTTTCCCGAAAAGAAAACTGAATTTCTTGGTTAGTGGCTACTAAATCACTGCGTAAAGATTGTAAGGTTTTGACGGCTTCAGTGTAAGCCGCGATCGCCTCGGAAATACGACCTTGATACGTTAACAAACGGCCTAATTGCCATTGCCATTCATAGGCAATATCCGATAATTGAAGGGACTGGGCAATATTTAACCCTAACTCAGTATATTCTTGAGCTAACTTTTGTTGATTTAGTTCTTCATAAATTGCCCCCAAACTTCCCAAAGCATAAGATTCAGCGCGGTAATCTGCCAAATTTCGGGCAGATTGCACCGCCGTGTCTAATAACTGAATAGGATGCTCTATCTGTTGTTTCGTATGCGGATTAATGGGGCTAAAAAATTGACCATATTCTCCCACATAGTGAGTATTTTTATGTAAGCAATTTGTATTTTTTTGCGCCAAACATACTAAATTATTAGCCAAATTGACCTGAGCATAAATTGCTGGACGACTGTCCGGTAAATTGCTTAAAGGTGCGGGGATATTTTGCGCCAAAATCTCTGCTTTTTGCCAATCAGCATTTTCCACTAATAGACCGATGTGATTTAGTTGGATTTGAATTTTCAGCAGTTCAGCCCCATTTCTTTCCGCCAGGGTTTCCGCTTGTTGATAAAAATCTAAAGCCGCAGAGAGATTATTCAAAGTTCTCGCATTATTTCCCAAACTCATCAAAATTTCACTTTTTTGAATCGGGGAAATGGTAGGATGGGCGATCGCCAATGCTTCCTGTAACAAAAGATTAGATTGCTCCACAGACCCAGTTTCTCTCAGTAAATCAGCCAAAGCCAATAAAACCGATGATTTTAAAGCCGGATCTGTTTGTTCATTCAGGCTCAGTTTAATCTCTTCTAAAAGTTTCAGGGCTCGCCGATATAACCCCAAAGATTCTAACGCCCTGACTTGATTAATTTGACTAAAAATAATCCCGGAACGATCCTCCGCTTGCCGATAAGCAGCCGTTGCTTTTTGCCAAGTTTCCCAAGCTGCCTCGCTATTTCCTTGTTGAAATTGTAACCGGCCCTCGGTATTGAAAATTTGGGCGAAAATGATGGCTAAATTTTCGTTATTTTCCCGATCTTCAAGGGAATGCAAAATTTCTTTACTGTGGGCGATCGCCTCACTAGCGGCGGCATAATCCCCTAATCTTTGATAGGACAAAGACAGAAAACTTAAGATTTGGGCTTGTGGCAACAAATTTCCCTCTGCCGTAAATTTATTAAGGGCTTCTTGCCATAAAATTACCGCCTGATTGTACTGCCCAGCCTCATAATAGTTCCTGCCTTCTTTGACCAAATCGCCAGCAGCAAAACCAATTTCTCTGGTTTCATCGGCAAAATTTTCGGGAAAAACCACGGAATGACTTCGCGCCTGATTAACCCAATAAAGCTGAGGAATTATCGTTAATAAAATTCCTAAAAAAAATGCAAAAACAAATATCACTAATTTGATTAACTTCATAATATTATTGTGATATATTATTGTGATAATTCCTTGTAGGGGCAAAGCATTCGG
>NZ_LIUQ01000004.1:0-81917 GCF_001276715.1 Planktothricoides sp. SR001
TTACAAACGTAGCTGTCTAACACTGTCTACCTTTGGGTAACTTTGTCCAGATTTTTACGAGCGGTTTACAACTATTTGCTGAAGGTTTGGAACGGAAAAAACTCACAGCCCTAACTGTGGGACTGACTGAAGCAAGGCAAGGGTTTGCGGCGTTGCCTGGGGTGGCACAAGAACTTGCAGAAATTTCGCAAATGGTTGATAGTAAAGCTTTGTTAAACCAGGACTTTACCCGCGATCGCTCTGAATCTCAGGTCAACGCCAAACCCTTTCCCATCGTTCACCTAGCCACCCACGGTCAATTCAGTTCTAACCCAGAAGAAACCTTTCTGCTCACTTGGGACGATCGCATTAACGTCAAAGACTTTGCGGAATTATTTGAAAATCGACTGGAAGGAAGCTTAAACCCAGTATAATTACTGGTTTTAAGCGCTTGTCAAACCGCAGCGGGCGATCGACAGGCTACACTAGGATTAGCAGGATTTGCACTTCGATCAGGGGCAAGGAGTATCTTGGCAACACTCAGGTCAGTCAGTGACCAATCTACCGCTGACCTAATGAGTGAATTCTATCTTCAACTGACTCAACCCAAGTTGAATTTGACCAAAGCGGAAGCACTGCGCCGAGTTCAACTGAGCTTATTGAAAAATCCTGAATAGGATCATCCTTATTTTTGGGCGCCTTTCGTCTTGACTGGAAATTGGTTGTAGATCAACTAAATAGATCAACTCAAGTTTGTACCTGACTTATCATGGGAACATCCCTTATGACTAGAACTTCTAGCTTGATGTCCAAAACACTTTTCTACGTCACTCTAGCGAGTGCCACGCTCATGTTCACGGTTTTTCAGTCTGCAAGATGCTAATCGCAATCATCACTATCAAAAAACATTCAAGATTTCTGGTCAAGGCGGTATTCTCGAATTGACGCTTCCCGATGATGCCCCAGAACTGGAGATGGGGAAAGAATATGTCTGGTTCTTTGCGCCGATCGCCCCCGACGGCATTCTTTGACCAGATAACTATAGTGTCACCGGATCAAACGAGTGGAGTCTCCTGTTCCCAGGGATCGAGTTGGATCTTTAACCCCGGTTAAATTGGCAACAATTTATGCCAAAGAGGGGATTTGGTATGACACTTTGAAAATCTTAAACTCGGCAAAGTTGGCTCAACCTGATGATGCGACTTTGGCAAGTGAATGGTCAGATTTGTTAAAACAGGTGGGACTGGAGGCGATCGCCTCTCAACCAATCACCGAGCAGTTGTAAAACTGTGGATAGTCGTTCGTCGTTCCTGAATTCGGCTCAAAAATTTAGTCAAAAACCAAAAGATATCAGGATTGTAAACCGAGAAGCAATGATCGGATCCCAGCAAAAACCATTTTAATGTGGCCAAATAATAAACAACAAGTTAATCTTTGGAAGGGAGTATTTATCATTGCTCCCAGCGTGGCAGCGGTTGTCATTGCTGGGAGTATTTCTGGTTTATTGCAATTAATGGAATGGGCAACTCTGGATCAATTTTTTCGCTTACGTCCTCCAGAACCCATTGAAGAAAGAATTGTGATTGTCACTGTTGATGAGCCAGATATTAAATATCTGGCTAAATGGCCGATGACAGACCGAGTAATGGCTCAGTTATTAAAGAATATCAAAGCACAAAAACCGCGAGGAATTGGGCTGGATATTTATCGGGACTTAGTGGTGGAACCGGGACATGAAGAATTAGTCGATGTCTTTAAATCCACACCGCAGATTATTGGCATTGAAAAACTTGCCGGAAATTCCGTCGCTCCACCCCCAGTTTTAGACAAATCCGGTCAAGTAGCCGCCGCAGATTTAGTGTTAGATGCTGATGGTAAAGTCCGGCGGGCTTTAGTCCTGATTGGCAATTCTGAGGGTAAATCTAGACAAGGTTTAGGGGTGAATTTGGCTTTAATGTATTTAGAAGCAGAAGGGATAGAACTGCGGGTAATTGATTCAGAAAAAAAAATCTATGGGTTAGGTCAAGCGGTGTTTGTCCCCCTCACGGGAAAAGAATTGGGCTATCGGCAGGAATATACAGGGGGATATCAGATTTTATTGAATTTTCGCGGGGGAATTGATCGCTTTACTACCATATCGATGACTGATGTGTTAGAAAATCGAATTCCCCCAGATTTAATGCGCGATCGCATCGTATTCATTGGGGCGATTACCCCCAGTCTCCAAGATGTGTTTCAAACTCCTTATAGTAGTAACATGATCTCGGCGGGAGAACCGACTCCTGGGGTGGTGATTCATGCCAATTTAACCAGCCAAATTTTAAATGCAGCCCTGCACAATCGTCCTATGATGCAAGCTTGGCCAAAAAAAAATGCTGCGGGGTGGATTTTGGTTTGCTCCCTGGCTAGTGCCATAATTTGTTGCGTGTTGCTGCCGGAAAAACCATTCAAAAAATGGATTTTTTTTCAAGTTACATTAGGCAGTATTTTAATAGAAATATTGATTTTGTTATCAATCAGTTATCTAGCTTTTTTGACTGGGTTGCTGATTCCGGTATTCTCACCAATTTTAGCCGCGATCGCCTCCACAATTTTAACGGCAAATTACCACAATCAATGGCAGTTAAAAGTCATCAACGAAAAACTAGAACAGGCCAATCAGCAATTAAATGAGTATTCTAAAAACCTGGAAATGAAAGTTGAAGAACGCACCCAGGACTTGTTGCAGCGAACCAAACAACTTTCCGCTACGCTTCAAGAACTCAAATCCACTCAAACGCAGTTAATTCAAGCGGAAAAAATGTCCGCATTAGGACAATTAGTTGCCGGGATTGCCCATGAAATAAACAATCCAACCAATTTTATTTATGGCAATCTTGATCATGCTGAAGATTATTTTAATGATTTAATAGAATTAATTGAATTATATCAAGATTATTATCCCAGTCCTGGGGAAGAAATTGAAAAATTTATGGAGGAAATTGAGTTAGAATATTTAACTGAAGACTTTTCTAAAGTTTTACATTCAATGAAAATCGGCGCATCCAGAATTCGGGAAATTGTCAAATCTTTAAGAACTTTTTCCCGGTTGGATGAAGCAGAAATTAAAGATGTGGATATTCACGAAGGCATAGACAGTACCTTGATGATTCTCGATAATCGGTTACAACAAAAAAAAGATAGACCGGAAATTCAGGTGATTAAAGAGTATGGTAAATTACCCCCGATCAATTGCTACGCAGGGCAACTGAATCAAGTGTTTATGAATTTGCTCACGAATGCGATTGATGCCATAGAAAGCCAACCAATTAAAAATGATTTAAATAGTCATTCTTCTAGCCATTCTTGGATTAAAATTGTCACCAAGATGAAAAATGCTGCGGAAATTGAAATTGCGATCGCCGATAATGGTCCCGGTATTCCCGATGAAGTAAAACATCGCCTATTCGATCCATTCTTTACCACTAAGCCAGTGGGCAAAGGCACCGGATTAGGACTCTCGATTTCTTATTCAATTATTGTCGAAAAACATGGAGGTCAACTGGAGGTAAATTCAACCCCAGGTAAAGGGACGGAATTTATAATATCTATTCCGGTTAAATTATCCAGTTTATTAAAGCCATCAGCGCCGGAAAACATCCAAGAAAAAGAAATTAGTTGATTCATCATTTTGCCTTAAATTTTCTTGTCGTTTATATGATTAAAAAATGTCAATTATTCAAGTTAAAGTCAAGCCAAATTCTCAGCAACAAAAGATAATTTCAGCCGAAGATGGGAGTCTGACGGTCTATTTAAAATCTCCGCCTGTGGACGGGAAAGCTAACCAAGAACTCATTCAATTACTGGCGCAGAAATATGATGTACCAAAATCGGCAATTACAATTAAATCTGGCCTGAGTTCTAAAAATAAGTTAATTGTGATTGGTGATTAGTTGTTATTTGTGGTTGGGTAGGGATTTTTTTGTGGTTGGTTGTTTGGGATTTATCGGTGATTTTTTATAAAAACTAATCACTAACAAATGACTAACAATCAAAGAATCCCTACCCAAAGAATCCCTACCCAATAACTAATAACCAATAACCAACAACCCGATGGCGTTTGACCGCCATCGGGCAATAACCAATAACCAATAACCAATCAATAAATTATTTTGTTTCGGGGAAATCAGGAATCACCCATTTCGGGGGAGCCATACGTTTTTGCCGGAGTGCTTCTTCGGCAATTTCCAGCATTTGATCTAATGAAGTATTGTCAATAAATTTTGAAGCTTGGGCAGCATATTCTCGATTGGGACATCGATCCCCCAAAACGCAGCCATTTACACAATCGATCGCACAGTTTACCGTATTCTCTGTCACAATATCCTCCTGGTGTTCGCAATACCCACCAATGGGTTCTGATTCAGTTAAGTTTTTCCAGTTTAACATCTCTCAACCAATAACCAACCAACCCATAACCAACCACTGATAATTAATAAAGATATTAGATTTATTGATGAATGGGCAATTCAATGATTAACTCCGTTCCTTCTCCGGGTTGAGAAACACAAGACAAATTACCATGATGTCTTTGAACAATAATTTGATAACTAATTGATAACCCTAATCCGGTTCCAGAACCGACGGGTTTCGTGGTAAAAAAGGGATCAAAGATTCGCTGACGAATGCTTTCGGTCATCCCCGGTCCATTATCGCGAATCCGAATGACTACGCGATCGCCTTCTTGGACTTTAGTAGAAATATAAATTGTGGGAATTTGTCCAGAATTGACCTCTGTTTTAGGCTGAGTCATATGGCCGGAATTTGAGGCATAATCCCGATTTATATTAGTTTTTAATTCACTTTTTAGGTCGGCGGAATGAATTTTGGCGATCGCGCCATTTTGGTCAGAGTTTTGGCCGTGATTCATCAACGAATGCTTAGACATCATCGGCGAACTTTCTAATGCATCAATAGCGTTACTGAGAATATTCATAAATACCTGATTGAGCAAACTGGCAAAGCATTCAATTTTCGGCAAATTTTCATAATTTTTAATCACTTGAATTTTTTTGCCATTGTGGTGATAACTGGGGGGAAAATCTTCCCCATAAAGACGATGTTGTAAAATCAGCAGAGTATTGTCAAGACCTTCGTGTAAATTCACCAATTTATAATTGGCTTCATCTAACCGGGAAAAATTCCGCAAAGATAGAACAATTTCCCGAATCCGATTAGCGCCTACCTGCATTGATGACAAAAGTTTTGGCAAATCATCGCGAATAAATTCCACATCACATTCTTCCAGAAAAGCCAAAATTTTGGCATCGGGTTCCGAGAGTTTTTCCTGATATATTTCCAGTAATTTTAATAGATTATTAGTATAATCTTGAATAAAAGTAATATTCCCAAAAATAAAATTCACCGGGTTATTAATTTCATGGGCAATCCCGGCGACTAATTGACCCAGGCTAGACATTTTTTCACTTTGAATTAATTGGGCTTGAGTTTTTTGCAACTTTTCTAGAGTCTCTTCCAGTTCTTCAGCCTTTTCTTGGGCAACTTGGGCAGCGGTTTGGGCTTGAGAATACAGTTCAGCTTGAAACAAAGCGATCGCCAATTGATTGGTAATAGCTTGAAGCAATGCCACATCCGCATCAGTCCACGGTTTAATTCGGCGAAAATTCCCACAACTAATCACCCCAATTTGCCCGCTGTGAGTTTTAATCGGTAAAGCTAAGATGGATTGATAGTGCCAATCCTGGTAAATTTTTTTTAAGTTAATATCCGTGGCAATGGCCAGATTATCTTCCCGAATAATTTCTAGGTTTTGGATTTTTTGGCTGAGAAATTCATCAGGATTGGCAGCATAATCTCCTAGGATACTAGGAAGACAACGATGTTTTGCTTCGGCGACTACCTGCCAAATCCATTCACAGTTTTGGGCTGCATTTTTTTGTCGATACCAAATAAAAACGCAGCGATCGAGGGATAATAAAGTGCGAATTTGTTGTACCGTAGTTTTCAAGATGGTACTCAAGTCGAGGGAATTGCGAATTTGTTCCGTAAGCTGATTAACCAGGGTTTCCTGACGAGCGAGTTGTTTAAATTTATTTTCCGACTGTCTTAGGGCTTTTTCGGCGGCAACCCGCTCGCGAATTTCGGCGATCAGCATATCGTTATTTGCTGTCAGTTCAGCGGTTCTTTCTTCAACTCTTTGTTCTAATTGAGCATGGGCTTCTTCCAAGAGTTGTTGGGCGTGTTTTTGTTCGGTAATATCCGTGGCAATTCCTTCAAATCTTAAGGATTTTTTATCAGGATCTTCGATCAGTTTTCCTCGGTCACGAATCCAACGCACTTCCCCATCCGGTCGAATAATGCGATATTCAATATCTCTTTCTCCACTGGCAAAAATTTCCGCAGAAAAATCTATCACGCGTGGGCGATCTTCGGGATGGATGACATCAAACCAAAGAGATGGCTGGGTTAAAAAATCATTCACTGAACGACCATAAACTTTAGCGATCGCCGGATTTACATAAAGGATTTCTTGACGATTAATCTCCATCGACCAGACAATATCATTCAGAGAATTTAAAATACTCTCAAGACGTTCCTCGCTTTTTCTTAAAGCATCCTCAGCCTGTTTGCGTTCGCTAATATCCCGGTTGACCCCAATGGTCGCAATCAACTTATTACTATGATCCCGCAAAGGCACCACAATAGTTTCGCAAATGCCCCATGAACCGTCTCCGCGCATAAAGCGAAACTCCCCAGTCCAACGACCCCGACTTAACACCCCATGAATGATTTGTTGGGTCAAATATTGAGCTCGATCTCCGTCGTGACCTAATGGGGGTGGCGGATAACGTAACATCCCAGTCATATGACCGACCATTTTGGTTTTAGGATAACCAAAAATTCTCTCCGCCGCTGGATTACAATCAATAATGTAACCATCTAAATCCGTGAGCAAAATACCATCATGGATGGTTTCAAACATCAGCGCTTGTCTGCGTAAACTTTCAATCGCTTGTTTATGGGCAGAGATGTCTTGAACTAAACAAACAATTCCCTCCACGCGATCGTGTTCATCCCACATAATCGAAGCGGAAAAAGATACCGGAATTTGCCGCATATCTTTGGTGACTAATACGGTTTCTTTGGTGCCTAAAAAACTGTTGGCAATGTTTTCGTCAATTCCCAAGATTTCCTGGCAGACTTTTGGCGACAAAAACAGGGTCTCAATTGAAGTACCCAACAATTCGGCTTCTTCATAGCCCAAGAGTAATACCGTTGAAAAATTAAAGTCTTTAATTTCATAGTTAGCATTTAAGACAATTAAAGACTCATTGATATTTCTAATAATCTTATCGACGTATTGTTTGGATTCATTGGTTTGTTTGAACTTTTCCACAATTTGATTAAACGCTTTCGCCAAGATGCCTATTTCATCTTCGCTGTTAATATCTAAATCCGTGTCCCATTCCCCTTGGCCAATTTTCAGAGCTACATTTTTCAGTTTTAAAATCGGGTTAGCCACTTGTTTCGCAAATAACCAAGCCATGATGATGGCTACGCTGGAACCAACGGTTAAGGAAATGATATTCAGAAATAATGAACGACGAGCAATTTTCTCACTCATCTCTTGATTTTTTTCCAGTTGCCAGAGTTGCGATGATATCGCTCGATCCAGGAGGTGGCTTAGGGATTGACTATGTTCAATTAATTGCTTTTGTTGAGCGATCGCAGCGGTTGGCTGATTGGCATTCCGGCTCAAATCAGTTAAATACTGCTTGACGGATTCATTAAACCTAATCGCAGCTTGTTCAATGGCTTCAAATTCTTCTAGCTTAATTGAATTACTGGAATCCATTGTATTTACTGCTAATCCTTTAGCTTTGACAATACTGTGCAATAATGCCTGATTCCAATGTTCAATATTATCTGACATATTATATGACATCTTTGATGGCTTTGAGTCGGTGGCGATCGTCATGGGTGTCAGGGACTCAAGCATCGTCAAGTTTTGGTAATTTTTGGCTTGACTAAATTTTAAATAAATTTCCCGATTTTTTTTAATGGTTTGATGTAACTGATTGTGGTAAAGATGCAGATAAAGATTAATGGTTTCTAAGCCAATCACACCTGTAGCGACGGTCAAAATTAAAATCAAGAATTTAGCTTTTAGTCTCATTGCTTTTTCATCAGGGATATTGGTGAATACGGATAGATGATCTGTCGCTGAATTTTCATCCCTTTAACATAGGATCGCGGTCAGTGACAGGCTTTAATTTTCCAGTTAATGACCCCACGATTTCATCACTTTAATCCGACATTTAACCCGATAATTGAGAAAGTTTTTATCGATCAAGATTAGCCCGATCGCCCAGCAAATCATCGGGATAAGGACATGGCAGAATTCGTGAGTCGAGTTTACCGCTCGGTGCGAAAAATTTGAACGGTACGATATGAAGCCTTTGTTGTAACTTTGATGATGTTTTCCAGTGGTAGTCAAACCCCTGAGAAATCAACATAACCATGAATAGCATTTTATATACTTATGCGATATAATCGACCGTTAACAAAAAACTGGATATTGTTGTTAAGACCTTTGCTGCTTCCGCCTCAGCAGACTTGGGCAAGGGATCCGATCGCTCCCATTAGCACGGCGATCGCTCGGATCAATCCACAGAAATCATTACCGAGCAAGAAGTATTTTGCTGACGACTTATTGATGCAGCCAAGACAGGCTGCGATCCGGCTTCTTTTTATTGTAGCTCTATAGTTGCCTGGACTTTGACTGAGTAGTCAGTTTTGTAAATATTGCCTCTTGTTTGTTGCCGGATGTTATCTGATGGCCGAAAGGACTTACGCATTTTTTCGGAGTCAAGCGGTTTTGCTAGGGGCAATTGATGCATTTGATGAATTGCCCCACCAACCGATCGCTATTTGCCCCAGACTTATTTTAAACTCAGCTTTCCGGCGATCGCGGCTAAAATTAATAATGCCGGAGTGAGGCGATCGCCCCAAAGGACATAGAGAGTTTTTGTGGTACGACGATAAATTGTACCGGCATACAAATCATACTGATTAATTTGTGAATGCCAGTGAGTTTTTCCATGAGGATCGACAATGGCTGAAAGTCCGGTATTCGTCGCTCGCACTGCCCAGCGATCGGTTTCAATAGCTCGCATTAATTCTAAAGCATGGTGTTGCCACATAATATCCGTATGATAATGGGCATCATTGGATGCGGTTAAAATAAACTCACCCCCAGCGGCAGCTTGACGGCGAAAATGTTCGGCAAAGGGTGCATCAAAGCAAATGCCCACAACGGCTCGAGCAAAGGGAGTTTCAAAGATTTGGTCTGGGGAACCCGCGACTAAATGAGCATCTAAGGGAGAGAGGCGATCGATGAACCCGCCGATATATTTTTCAAAGGGAATATATTCTCCTAATGGGACTAAATGGGTTTTATCGTAGCGGCTAAATGTTTGGCCATTTCCTATCACGGTAAATAAACTATTGGTATAGTCACTGACTAGCTTTTGACCATTGTTCACGAGGCCAAAAGTTCCCACCCAAGCGACTACCCCTTTTTCCAGAATTGCTTGATAAAAAGAACTCTGCATCTGATTTTGGGTGGTCCATAAATAGGGCAATGCAGTTTCGGGAATTAACACCGCATCCACGCCGCGATCGGCCAATTCTCGATACCCGCGAGTATAACCCGCTAAAGCCTGTCGCCACCCTTCGGAATTAAACTTAATATCATTAGAGATATTCCCTTGGATGATGCCAACTTTTAAAGCGGTTTCTGCCGGTTGAATTAAGGGTCGGTTCCATAAATAAAACCCTAGGCTATGGGCAGCGATGAATAAACCAACTGCGATCGCGATCGGTGCAAGGAAAGAGGATAGAGGATATAGGATAGAGGATATAGGATAGAGGAAAATTCTCTCTTCTCTATCCTCTTTTCTCTCTTCTCTATCCTCTTTTCTCTCTTCTCTTTTCTCTCCGCTTTTTTGGTGCAATATCCAAGATTCCGCGATTAATCCATTGACTGCTACAATCAGCGCTGTGATGGTATTTGGGCCAGAAAGTTGGCCTAGATGTAAAATAATTGGGTTATGAGGACTTTGGGTATAAGATAACGATGACCACCAAAGCGGGCCATTACTCCACAAATATTCTAGGCCACACCAAACAGCGGTGCCAATTAATCCGCGAGTTAAGAAAATTAACTGCGGAAATTGGGGATGTTTTTCCTGAGATAGATTTTCTGGATTTTTTCCCTGAGATATTCCCTGAGATATTCCCTGAGATATCTGTTGCCAAATCCAGCCACAGACTACTGCCCAAATGCTGACTAATGCCGCCCCCCAAAGGGTGACAAATAGCCAACAAAATATCGCGATCGCCAAACTCGCTAACCAGGGCACTCCCAGCCAAGTCATTGGGTGAATTCCCGTTAACCAAAATAAGGCTACACCGTGATAACCAATGCCCCAACATAAGCCAAAAATATATTGAGGAAAGAGGATAGAGAAGAGAGAAGGGAGAAAAGAGAAAAGAGCGGGGAGAAAAGAGTTTATAGAATTTTCCTCTATCCTCTTTCCTCTATCCTCTTTCCTATGAACTCCTCTCTTTTCTGCCTTGTTGGTTTCGGGGTCGGCGATCGCCACCCACAAAGGCACTAAGGCAACATAAGCCAAAGGCCAGATATTCAAAGGGGCGGGGGATAATCCCATCAGAATTCCCCCTAGTAAAACAATTCCTAAACGCAATATCATCCGTCGTTATTTTTAGGGTTATTTTTGGTTACAGCGGTTTTCAGATTGGTCAACCAAAAATATCTGTAGGGGCGAACCATGACCGCAGATATTTCTGGGTTAAAAATAGAGATTTAATGCCGGAAAGATCACGCCCTTACTCCAAATATCTGTGGTCTATTCAACAGAACACCGCTGTAGGATATATCCCCGGATTTTTTATCACACCGAAGCAATATCTTTTGGAGATAAATTAAGTGCAAAAATAAGTGCCAAAAGCAGCCGGGGATTTTGGGAGAAAACTGAGAAAAAACCAACTTAGACAAAGGCGATCGCCTAAGTTGATTTTTCTCATAGTTATTCTTGTTTATTCTTGTTCTTCTGCTGATTCCTGATCTTCTCCTGAAGGGGGCACCAATGCCACTGCCACGATCGCATCGTCTGGATCGAGACGCTGCACCCGGACACCTCCGGCAGCACGAGACTGACAAGAAATTGCTTTTGCCACCTGCCGAATAATAATGCCGCGACTGGTGACAATAATAAACTCATCATCTTCATTCACCACCCGCAGGGCTGCCAACCGATCGTCAGGATTGCGGAATTTAATCGCCTTAATGCCTTTCCCTGCCCGCTTTTGCAGTCGGAATTTGTTCACTGGCACTCGTTTACCCAAACCCCCGGTAGTCAGGATCAAAACCATTTGTCCTACTTGATCGGCAATTTCGGTTTCTTCCTCTTGATTTTCTAAATCAACATCGTCTTGGTCAGCTTCTTCCTCCTCTTGATCGCTCATAAGCGCCGTCAATTGACTAGGAATAATATCCATACTGATAATGCGATCGTTTTTCGCCAATTTCATCGACTTCACCCCTCGTGTATTCCGACCCAAAGGACGCAGTTGACTATCATCGGTTTTAAAATGAATCGCGATGCCATTACTGCTACCAATAATGATGCTATCTTCGGCGGTGGCGCGACGCACCCAGCGCAATTGGTCGCCTTCTTCCAGAGAAATGGCGATTAAACCATTAGCCCGAATATTATTAAATACTGAAAGAGCGGTTTTCTTAATATAGCCGTCTTGAGTCAGCATCACCAAATATTCATCATCACTGAATTCACTCACCGGCACGATCGAGGTAATTTTCTCATCGTGAGGTATGGGCAACAATTGCACGATCGCACTGCCTTGGGCAGTCCGAGAACTCATAGGAATTTGGTAAGCATTCAGGCAATATACTACCCCGCGTTCACTAAAAAATAGGACTTTATCGTGGTCGCAGCAGGTTAAAAAATGCTCGACCATATCATTGTCTTTCATCTTCGTGCCCGCTTTACCGCGAGTTGCCCGATTTTGTGCCTCAAAGGTATTCACTGGCATTCGCTTGATATACCCTTGTTTGGTCAACAAAATAATCGCTTTTTCATTAGCAATTAGGTCAGTTTCATCGATTTCCCCTTCTGAATGTTCAATCTGGGTGCGGCGGGGTGTGGCAAACTTATTCTTAATATCATTGAGTTCGGTTTCGATAATTTCGAGAATCCGTTCGCGACGGGCAAGAATATCTTTTAAATCCGCAATCTGTGCTTGTAAATATTCGTGCTCTTGTTGAATTTTCTCCGCTTCCAGGGCTGTCAGTCGCCGCAGTTGCATTTGTAAAATTGCATCGGATTGGGCTTCGGATAGACCAAAAGAATCGATTAATTCTTGACGAGCAGTGGCCGAGTCTGCACTGGAACGAATAATCCGAATAATTTCATCTAAAGAAGCCAGGGCGATTAATAACCCTTGCAACAGATGATCCCGTTCTTCCGCTTTCCGCAGTTCATAGCGGGTGCGTCGGGTAATCACATCGATGCGAAAATCAAGGAAAATTTCCAGAAATTCTTTGATTTGGAGTAACTTTGGTTCACCGTTGACCAAGGCCAACATATTGGCGCCAAAGTTACTTTGTACGGGGGTTTGTTTGTAGAGGTTGTTGAGCACGACCCGGGGATACGCATCCCGTTTCAGTTCGATGACGATCCGCATTCCGTCGCGATCGCTTTCATCCCGGATATCGGAAATGCCATCAATCCGCTTATCATTCACCAATTCAGCAATTTTCTCAATCAATGCTGCTTTATTGGTTTGGTATGGCAACTCGGTGATAATAATCGCTTCTTTATCCGGTCGTCCTCGGTGTTGGATGGTTTCAATATTGGCCACACCGCGCATGGTAATTGACCCGCGCCCAGTATTATAGGCATCTTTGATGCCCGAAACTCCCAGAATTTGCGCCCCAGTGGGAAAGTCGGGGCCGGGAATATATTGTCGGAGTTCTTTGTTGGTGATTTCTGGATTGTGAATCAGGGCGATCGTCCCATCAATCAGTTCTCCCAAGTTATGGGGCGGAATATTGGTGGCCATACCCACCGCAATACCGGAGGAACCATTGAGCAAGAGTTGGGGAATCCGGGCTGGCAATACTAAGGGTTCTTGCTGGGAACCGTCGAAGTTATCCGCAAAATCGACGGTTTCCGAGTCAATATCCCGCAACATGGATTCGGTGGTCAGGGCTTGCAGGCGACATTCCGTGTAACGCATCGCTGCTGGTGGGTCGTTGTCAATGGATCCAAAGTTACCGTGGCCATTGATTAGGGGCGATCGCATGGAGAAATCCTGCGCCATCCGCACCAGAGCATCATAGACTGCCGTATCACCGTGGGGATGGTATTTACCCAACACTTCCCCGACCACACGGGCGCATTTTCGGAAGGGGCGATCGGGTGCTAATCCGAGTTCATGCATGGCGTAGAGAATTCGCCGATGCACTGGCTTCAGACCATCCCTAGCATCTGGTAAAGCCCGACCGACAATTACGCTCATGGCGTATTCCAGATAAGACTGGGACATTTCGTTCCGCAGATCCGTCGGGATAATCCGCTCCTGGGAGGTTGTCATACAGTAAAATACTCCAAAAACTTCAGTTTGTTGTAGCCACAACTCAAAAAAACTTTGAATCCGCTACTTAGCCGTGAAATTATGCCAATTTTGTGACTGTATTTTATCATATTTTCATCAATGTTTCGGAAAATTAACTTTTCCCCGTAATTTCTGACTCATTTTACTCCCATCTTTTTAATGATTCCCCATTAAATATTTGATAAGTTTAACGGTTATTTTGTGATTTAAATAACCCCAGGACTAATTTTTATTTGAATGATTCAGCAGACCCAGAGGTACAGGGTAAAAATTGCCGGTGTCGGAAATCCCCAAAATCTTTGGTCGGTGAGCATTATATTTGTGATGATTGCTTAACTTAAGAGTTGAGGAAGATCAAGCCAATTTACTTGCAAATTTAGGCAAAATTTGCTAAAATCGAAGGTTATATTAAATTAACGATTATTCATTCCTATGTTTACTATAATTTATGCTGATGATTTTCTAGACCATCAAACAGGTGGATTGCACCCAGAACGCCCAGACCGCTTGAGGGTGATCGTCAATGCATTGAAAGCCGCACCCTGGGCAAGTTCTTTGCAATGGCAACTGCCCACCTCAATTTATACGCGGGATGTGATGCCAGCGATCGCCCGCGTTCATACAGTTCGCCACATTCACGAAGTGGAAGCCTTGGCCATGAAAGGGGGTGGCCGCCTGGATATGGATACGCCAGTTTCAGCGGACAGTTATGATGTGGCTTTGTTAGCGGTGAGTGGCTGGCTGGATGGGGTTGAGGCGGTGATAGAAAACGAAGAACCGGCATTTATTCTCGCCCGACCCCCCGGACACCATGCGGAAAAAGATCAGGGGATGGGATTTTGCCTGTTTTCTAATGCTGCGATCGCCGCTGACTATGCCCTGCAAAAACCAGAAATTGAGCGAGTGGCGATTCTGGATTGGGATGTGCATCACGGCAACGGCACCCAGCATCTAGTAGAAAACAATCCTCAAATTGCCTATTGTTCCCTCCACCAATTTCCCTGCTATCCCGGTACAGGTCGCAGTAGCGATCGCGGCGCCCACAACAACGTTCTCAACATCCCCATGTCTCCGGGCAGTACCATTGCCGAATATCAACCAGCATTTGAGAAACAAGTAATGCCGTTTTTGCGTAACTTTCAACCAGATTTATTAATTGTCAGTGCGGGCTATGATGCCAATGCCGCTGACCCCTTAGCCGGAATTAATTTACAACCCGAAGATTTCGGCACCTTTACAGACTATTGTTTGCAAATTACGCGGCGGATTTTATTCGGACTGGAAGGGGGTTATGACTTAGATGCCCTGAGTCAATCTGTCCTGGCAACTATTGAGCGCTGTTTGTAATTGGTTGTTGGTTGGGGTGTGGGGTGTGGGGTGTGGGGGAAACAAAGGGTGTGGGGTGTGGGGGGGAAGAGAGAAAAGAGAAGAGAGAAAAGAGAAGAGAGAAAAGAAAAGAGAGAAAAGAAAAGAGAGAATCTTCCTCTTTCGTCTTTCGTC
Source organism: Planktothricoides sp. SR001 (assembly GCF_001276715.1). GTDB lineage: Bacteria > Cyanobacteriota > Cyanobacteriia > Cyanobacteriales > Laspinemataceae > Planktothricoides > Planktothricoides raciborskii. The sequence goes on from NZ_LIUQ01000004.1 coordinate 15,202, forward strand.
TTTCGTCTTTCGTCTTTCGTCTTTCGTCTTTCGTCTTTCGTCTTTCGTCTTTCGTCTTTCGTCTTTCGTCTTTCGTCTTTCGTCTTTCCTCTTTCGTCTCTTCCCCTACACCCTACACCCCACACCCTACACCCTACAACAACCAACAACAATTCAGAATTATTGTCCTACCTGAAAATAGGGAACATCTAGACCAATTTGTAACAACTTATTGCGCCACTTATCTAAGCGCATTTGAATCCGGTCTTTGTTTTTGGTGGATGAAGTAATCGATTCATTGAATTCCGCATCCTCACAAACTTCTCGCAGGGCTTCCGCGATCGCCGCTTTTTTCGGTCGGATCGCCTCAGACTTCAAAGAAGCAAAGGACAACATAATCACATCATAAATAGCTCGGTTGATGGCATTTTCCCAGCCATTCTCAAAAGTATAGCGACGAAACGCCCGATTATCAAATACTTCATAGACATCGCCAATCACCCGCATGAATAAGTCTCGATGCTGTTGGATAGTGGCGTCATCAAAATGAGAGCCTTTTTCCAGATAATGATCCAAAAATCTAGACAGGTTGCCCCGGTAATCTTTCAAGGCATAATGAAAGGCAAAAAACCTGAGAATTAATTCACAATCTCGCATGCGTTTATCAATTTCCTTGATATTGCGAGTTTTCTGGAAAAGCTCATCTTCCGAAAGTTCTAAAATTAAATCATTAAGTTTTCCGCGATAAACACTATTGCGAAGTTCTTGGGCATTCAGGGCAACAAATCCGCTATTTAATCTTTCAAATACATCAAATTTAATATCCGGGTGAGATTCTTTGACAATCACAATACAACGAATCGTCCGAGAATAAATATACCGTTGATAAGCAACATCTAAATTTTTAAAGCTTTTCCGATTTAATTCTCGGAGAACTTTTAAGCCTCTAAGCGCATATTTATTGGTTAAAAATTGATAGATGGCCGTGAGTCTTTGTTGACCATCAATCACGCTATAAGAACCATCCTCTAATTCGGCAAAATAGCAAACCGGAATCGGTACATTCAACAATAAGGATTCAATTAATCGACTGCACTTACTCAAGTCCCAGACTTGACGCCGCTGGAATTTGTCCGCCAAAATCAGGCTACCATCATCAACTTGTGCTTTCAGGGAACGAATAATAAAGTCATAAGGGTGGGTGAGGAGATGCCGCTGCTGAACCGGAATGTCCAGTTCGGGAAATTCCTCCTCTTCTTCCATTTCAAAGTTTTCTTCTTCTTCTTTGGTGACGATTTCTTTTTCCATCGCCCGAGCCGAATTATCTAACATTACGTTCCTCCGCCATCACAGGTTTGAATTTTTATAGGGGGGTCAGATATTTGTTTAGTCGATAGAATTTTACTCTGATCGGGATACAAATCCAGGATTGATCCGCCACCTATGGTAATCCACTTTAACAGTTACCCGATCGCATATTGAAGTCTGCAAGCAATTTACGGATAGATTACCGCCTTGTGATAGGCGATCGCCCATCACTGATTTCGCTGATTTCGCCGATATTCGCATTTCTTGACGGATGGGTACGCATCCTGGGTGGGGCGATCGCACATTCAGTCACCACCGGGCTAGATATAATTCCGCAACATCCGCGATCGTCCTCTCCTTGGCTAGAGATCGTCTAACGATTGAGGGGCGATCGCCCCTCCTTGGGCTAAACATCCTTAACTGCTCTTAATCAACTCTTAATCAACCATCAATTGAGGCTCCCGTACTGTTCCCCCGCGCCGCACCCGTGGGAGGCGGTTGCCCGTTGCTGCCGAAAAGCCAGCCCAGAATTGGACTTTCTGCTTTCATTGAGATATACCCTGATGGTTCGACCGCCCCACCATCGTCAGCGTCACGGGAATTTAATTAAGTTAATGAAGGTTTGTTGCATTTTTAAGCTTTTGGTTAAAATTTCAGTAAATTTTCTTAAGCTTTATGGATCAATTACTGGTGATTTGCGAATAATTGTTACATTGAGCCTAGAGTTAAAATCTCATAACAATTATTCTAAAAAACTGTGTTAAGATGGAAGGTTGATAATATTTAAAATATGGTAATATTAAGGTTTTTTTAATGTTTTTCTGGTGAATTCTGTGTTTATAATCAAAACTGTGCAAGTCAAACAAAAGACATTTGACAAAAAAGTCTAATAAGATGACAGACAACAGAGGAATAAATCTATGGTAACGTCTGCTCCGCAACAACAATCAAAAAGCTCTAAAGAGACAGCATTTGTCCTATTTTTCGAGGAAGTCGGTCTAGCGGATTTGGCTCTCGTGGGGGGTAAAAACTCCTCCTTGGGTGAAATGATCCAACAACTCGGATCCAAGGGCGTCAAAGTTCCCACGGGCTTTGCGACCACCGCTTATGCTTATCGCTACTTCATCGAAAAAGCTGGATTAGAAGCCAAACTGCGTAAGTTGTTCTCTGACTTAGACCTGGATGATGTGAACAACCTGCGGGAACGGGGCAAGCAAGCACGGGCAATGGTGATGAATACCCCATTCCCCAAAGAACTAGAAGAAGCGATCGCGGCAGCCTACTTAAAGTTGTGCGAAACCTACGGCCAAAACTATGAATTCTGCGAACGCTTTGGCCCAGAATATCAAGAAGAATGCAAGAAGTTCAGCAGCGACCTAGACGTAGCCGTTCGTTCTTCCGCAACTGCTGAAGACTTACCCGATGCCAGCTTTGCCGGTCAACAAGAAACCTACCTGAACGTTCACGGTGTCAAGGGTGTAGTAGAATCTTGCCACAAGTGCTTCGCTTCCTTGTTCACCGATCGCGCCATTTCTTATCGGCACCAATATGCGGAAAAACGCCCTGATTTCGACGAATTCAGCGTTGCTCTGTCCGTGGGCGTGCAAAAAATGGTCCGTTCTGACATGGCCACCTCTGGGGTGATGTTCTCCATCGATACAGAAACCGGCTTTAAGAATGCTGCCCTGATTACCGCTGCCTACGGTTTAGGCGAAAACGTGGTACAAGGTGCAGTCAACCCCGACGAATACTTTGTGTTTAAGCCCACCCTGAAAGAAGGCAAACGCCCAATTCTGGAAAAACGCCTGGGCAGCAAAGAAATCAAGATGGTCTATGATGTCGGCGGTTCTAAGCTCACCAAGAACGTCCCAGTTCCCCAACCCGATCGCGACAAATATTGCATCAACGATGAAGAAATCCTGACTTTGGCAAAATGGGCCTGCATCATTGAAGATCACTACAGCGAATCCCGGGGCAAGTACACCCCAATGGATATTGAATGGGCGAAAGACGGGATTACTGGCGAACTCTACATTGTGCAAGCTCGTCCCGAAACCGTACAATCCCAGAAATCTGGTAACGTCATCAAGAACTTCAAGCTCAATGGCACCAGCGATGTGATCGTTACAGGTCGCGCAGTTGGTGAAATGATCGGCCAAGGTAAAGCTCGCGTGATCATGGATGTCCATAAGATCGCTGAGTTCCAAGAAGGCGAAGTCTTAGTCACCAACAAGACCGACCCGGATTGGGAACCGATTATGAAGAAATCCAGCGCGATCGTCACCAACCAAGGTGGACGTACCTGCCACGCAGCCATTATTGCTCGTGAAATGGGAATCCCCGCGATCGTTGGTTGCGGCAATGCCACTGATGTAGTCACCACAGGTCAAGAAATCACCGTTTCTTGCTCTGAAGGTGAACAAGGCAAAGTCTATAACGGTTTAGTTCCTTTTGAAGTGATCGAAACCCCAATCGACAACCTGCCCACCACCAAGACCAAGATTCTGATGAACGTGGGCAACCCCGAAGAAGCCTTTGGTCTATCCTCCATGCCTTGCGATGGCGTTGGTTTAGCTCGCTTCGAGTTCATCATTGCCAACCATATTAAAGCTCACCCATTGGCCTTGATTCACTTCGACAAACTCGAAGATCAAGCAGTCAAGAAAGAAATCGCCGAACTGACCAAGCTGTATCCCCACAAGCCAGACTTCTTCGTAGACAAGTTGGCGCATGGTATCGGCACGATCGCCGCTGCCTTCTATCCCAACCCAGTAGTGGTGCGGATGTCCGACTTCAAGAGCAACGAATATGCCAACCTCTTGGGTGGTAAGCAATTTGAACCCAAAGAAGAAAACCCGATGATCGGCTGGCGTGGTGCTTCTCGCTACTACGATCCGACTTATGCGGAAGCTTACGGTTTGGAATGCGTTGCCCTGAAACGAGTCCGCGATGACATGGGTCTGACCAACGTTATCCCGATGATTCCTTTCTGCCGCACCCCCGACGAAGGTCGCAAAGTGCTCGAAACGATGGAAAAATATGGCTTGAAGCGCGGTGAAAACGGCCTGCAAGTCTATGTGATGTGCGAAATTCCCAGCAACGTCATCCTCGCTGACCAATTCAGTGAAGTATTCGACGGCTTCTCCATTGGTTCTAACGACTTGACTCAGTTAACCTTGGGTCTAGACCGTGACTCCTCCTTAGTGGCTCATATCTTCGACGAACGCAACAAAGCGGTTAAAGATATGGTGACGATGGTGATCCAAAAAGCCAAAGCCAATGGTCGCAAGATCGGTATTTGCGGACAAGCACCTTCCGACTATCCCGAATTTGCTCGCTTCCTGGTTGAACTGGGTATCGATTCTATCAGCTTGAACCCTGACTCTGTGATGAAGACTCTCCTCGACATCGCTAAGTTAGAAGAATCGATGAACAAGTAATTAGCTTGTACGGTGGGCAATTCATCAATTACATTCAACCATTGGTGAATCAATTTTCAATTGCCCACCCTACTTTGTAGGGGCGATTCGCGAATCGCCCCTACTGACGGACTATTAAGATTAACCCGCCTTCGACGGCGGGTTTTTTATTCCTTTGTGACCTCCGTGTCTTTGTGGTTTTTTCTGTGAATCGCCTAAGCTATAATCAAAATGCTGCTCAATTATCGGAGGTCTGCATAATGAAATTAACCGGCATTAAACATGGCAATACTATTGAACTTTCAGAAAATCCCAATATTCCAGACGGGACTCAAGTGGCGATCGAAGTTAAACCAGTTGAGACTATGACCATTGAGGAAAAGTTAGAAAAAATGAAAGAATTTTTAGAGCGTCCCTGGGAAGGAAGAGAAGATTTTGTGCAAACTATGGCAGAAATCGAGAGAGAACGTCAGATCGCTTATGAGAAAAAGCTAGAAGCTTTGGAAAAATAAGGGGAAATTGTTGTGTATCTACTAGACACTAACATTTGCATCGCTATTAATAACCAAAATCCCCAAGCAATTGCACAATTTTCAAGAAAATATGCTCAGTCCTAGCCCAGCAAAACCAGTTTGATTGTAGGGTGGGCAATTCATCAATATACATTTTAGTTAATCAAGAGTGTTGCAATAAGATACACGGTAGTATCCCATAATCAAGTTATAAAAATGCTATACTTAGCTTGACGATTATTTTTCAAAATTTATGTCATCAGTCGCGATCGCACAACACATTGAAATTACTCCCGGTGTCTGTGGGGGAAAACCCCGGATTGCCGGACATCGGATCAAAGTTCAAGATATTGTCATTTGGCATGAAAGAATGGGAATGTCACCAGATGAAATTATCTATCACCATCCCAGTATTACTTTAGCGGATGTTTATGCCGCTTTAACCTATTATCACGATCATCGAGAAGAAATTAGACAGCAGATTGAAGAGGGTGAAGCTTTGGCTAAACAATTACAGGGCGATCGACCATCTTTGATTTCCAAAATAACCTGAATTATATGAAGCGATCGCAAAGTAAGGGCGAAGCATGACCGGAAAAAATATCGGTTTTTCAGCAGGAATTTATCGGCGGTCATGCTTATCCCCTACAATAAAATGACATTTGAGGATGAGTTTATGGCTTTTTATGTCATGTTGATTAAAGTCAATGAAGATGAACATGGAGTTACTTATAATTTTGGCATTGACTCAGAACATTTAGGGAAAATTCATCTTGATAAACACCAGGGAATATTTCAAGAAATTGAAGCGATAGGTAGTGATAATTATCAAGATATTTTACTGAGAGCAGAAGTCAAGTTACGTCAACATTGGAAAGCAGGCAATTTTCCCGATCGCACTTGTTGGGCTTCCTGAATTTACCATGCTGACAATAAAAAAGTCCTTCGTAGGGTGGGACGAGACGCGGCAGTGATTTTGGCATAAAAGCGATCGCCTTTATTCCGCGTCGTAGCCCACCAAAACCAGTAATCCTCCAAAACCGTGGTGCTACATTTTGTTGTAGTGGTGCGTTACGGCTGGAATAGGAGTTAATTGTTTATATCTTTCCGCGAACACACCCTACATTTGGCTGAATTTACTGGATGAGAATGTGAGTAATGCGATCGCGAAAATTTAAAATAGCTTAAAATAGCATCGTCAATAAATTATGCGTCTTATGCATCAGAATGAAAAGTATTGTCAGTTTATTTTGCGGTTGTGGCGGCTTGGATATCGGTTTCAAGCAATCTGGGTTTGATTTACTCTATGCTTGTGATAATGACCCTGCTGCCATAGATTGTTATGCCCGGAATGTCGATCAAAATGTCGTCCTGAGAGACGTAACCTCGGCGGAATTTCAGGCTGATATTGCCAAGCTGAGTCATTGCGATATTGTTTTGGGAGGATTCCCTTGCCAGGGATTTTCTAAAGCTGGCCCGAAAAAAGCAGAAGATGTTCGCAATGGGCTTTATTTGAAAATGCTTGAGGCCATTAATCATCTTCGTCCCGCTCTTTTTATTGCGGAAAATGTAGATGGAATTTCTCAAAACTTTGGCGGGTCATATATCCAGAAAATTATTCAAGATTTCCAAGCAATTGGCTACGGTGTAGAATATCGTTTACTTGATGCGGCTGCTTTTGGGGTTCCACAACATCGCCGTCGGATATTTTTTGTGGGAATTCGCCAACCCGCTCAACATCAATTTCCTTGGCCATTTCCTACTCACGCAGTTAAAACCCGTTCAGGAGAATTTAAGCTACCGGAAACCAATATTGAGCAATTGCCACTGTTTAATTGGTCTGGTAATCATCATGGGAAATCTTTGTTGCCACCACCAAGAACGATCGGAGAGGCGATCGCTCATTTAATTGAAATTGACGATCGCATCCCCGACCACCAAGTGACTTATAATTGGCCGAAAAAATATGAAAAAATTTTTTCCGCCATTAAACCTGGACAAAAGCTTTGTAACGTTAGACACGCCCCCACCTCGGTTTATACCTGGGAAATTCCCGAAGTTTTTCATCCTGTAACCGAACGAGAAAGAATTATTTTAGAAACGATATCTCGACATCGCCGACATAAAAAATATGGCAATCTTCCCAATGGTAATCCCTTATCTATTAAGCAAATCGAACAGCTTTCTGGATTAATGGAGATAAACCGGGAAATTTTATGTTTAATGGAGAAAAATTATTTAAAAGAAACCCAGGAAAAATACGACTTAAAAGGGGCGATGTTCTGTTCCGGCTTATTTAAGCGACCGCTTTGGTCAGAACCCGCGCCCACAGTGCTGACAAATTTCCATAATCCCCGTTATTTTTTGCATCCGTTAAAAAATAGACCATTTTCTCTGCGAGAATGTGCAACTCTCCAAGGTTTTCCGCAAAGTTTTAAGTTTACAAATAGCGAGAGTCAGGTAAATTTAGTTGCGGGATATCGTTTGGTCGGTAATGCGGTTCCTCCACCCCTGTCAATCAAATTAGCGGCGGCTACTTTACAGTTTTTTCAATAAAATTATTTTTTAGATAGCTCAAAATGAAACTCCCGATTGCAGAAAAAAATATCCCTCTCTGGTTGGCAGAATTTGATTTATGGATTACGCCATGTCTGGCAGACATTAAAGATAGCGATCGCTTTCATCAAGAATTAGATATCGTGGCTAATATTTTGGAGATAATCGGTTCGGCGACACAAAATTTTCAACGATTAGAAGATTGTCACCCAGAGGCGATCGCCGAGCAATTTATTAATTTTATCAACAGTAAAACCCAAACAGAAGCAGAAACACATCTTCAGGCATTCTCAGCCGTTCTTTTCCTGGTGACAGGTAAATCTGATAATAATGCAAAATGTCAATTACCTTTATATTTGCGGGATGTAGCGCGTTGGGATAAATTCCCAAAGTTAAGGGAAACTCAGAATAAATCTCAGGTAGTTTTACAAAAAATTCCTAGAGTTTTAACAGCGGAAACTTACATGAAACGAGTGGCGAGTCTGAGGGCATATCCAGACCAGCAAAAAAGATTATTGCAGGAATTTGTAAACTTTCTTTTAAATGATGACTCTTGCATTTCTCAGCTATGGAGTATTGGGCGAAGTTATTTTATGCTCAAAGAGTTTAAAAAAGAGCGCGACCTTTTAACTCCATTAGTGATATTTCAAGTGCGCGGTTCGGTTGCCGCGTCCGGGGGTCACGAACCAGAGAAACTACTCCGACAACGACTCGCAGAATGGGGGCTCCGAGAAAATATTGATTATAATACGACAGATGTTAACTTGACATCTGTTAATGCAAATAAAAAAGAAAAAAAACGGGCTTATGATTTTGTTTTGCCTTACCAGACTCCCCAATGGACAGGGAATTGGGGCAAAAGAATATTCATTCAATGTCAGTTTTACGCGGGTGACTCAGGTAGCGTTTCCCATAAAAATGTGGATCAAACAAAGGCTTCTCGTGAATATGTGCTGAAAATCGCCCCAGATGCTCGGTTTGTAGAATATGTTGATGGGGCAGGATATTTTTCATCTCTAAATGGCGACTTAAAAAAGCTGTTGGAAATGCCGAACACTGGGTCATTTTTTCAGGTAAGAACTGCGGCAATTCGGCTACGTCGGGAACTCCAGCAGTTAGGTTTTTTGGTGCCATTGGATTTAGAACATGGTATTATACGTTGCAGCGATCGCACAGTGACATCTCTCTATCAAATTCTATTAGCAGAAAATTACGGTCGGGAAGAAATTGACAGATGTTTGCAGGATTGTATTCAACGTGGTTTAATTAGATTAGATAATGGGGTACTGTCACTCATTCCAGAACGACGGACAATCGCTAGAAGGTATTTCCTTTTGGATGTGGTGGCTGGATTTGGAAATTCACTCGGATCGACAAGTCAAAAATTGACAGGTTCGTTAATGATTCCCGGATATGGATCTTGTCACAGTATGAAGTTAGACGATCTCGTATCGAAATCCCTTGATCTTGCTCCCAGTTTGAGAACAGACTGGACAGATCCAACGGTTTTTCCCAGAGATATTCGCTGGCTTTGTGACGAAGGTTTGGCAGAAACCTAGAAATCGGGTTTCTTCAAGCACTATTAAGATTAACCCGCTTGATAGCGGGTTTTTTTAGTTTTGTTATACCAAGCATCAAAAATTATTGCTACAATTACGACCTTAATTTGGGCATTAGTAGGGGCAATCCGATGTAGGGACTGCCCTAAGTAAGTGGTCGCCTCGCGCCTAAATTATTGGATTTTTGATTGCAAGCGGTATCAGAAATCAAACCCAGACTATAGTAAGGATGAGTTTAGTCAAAAACCGCTTTTATGGCTTTGGCGTAATCGGCTATGGCTAAATCATATTTTTTTAAGTTTTTGTAGGCATCACCCCGGTTATTGTAAACATCAAAATTGGTCGGATCGAGTTCTATGGCCTTAGTGTAATCGACTATGGCTAAATCATATTTTTTTAAGTTTTTGTATGCATCACCCCGATTATAATAAGCCCAAGAATAGTTAGGATCAAGTTCTATGGCCTTGGTGTAATCGGGTATGGCTAAATCATATTTTTGTAACTCTTTGTAGGCATTACCCCGACTATTGTAAGCCCAAGAATAGTTAGGATCAAGTTCTATGGCCTTGGTGTAATCGGCTATGGCTAAATCATATTTTTGTAAGTTATCGTAGGCCAAACCCCGATTATTGTAAGCCCAAGAATAGTTAGGATCAAGTTCTATTGCCTTGGTGTAATCGGCTATGGCTAAATCATATTTTTGTAAGTTATCGTAGGCCAAACCTCGATTATTGTAAAGGAAAGAATAGTTAGGCTCCAGGTTGATAGTCTGGCTGTAATCAGCTATGGCTAAATCATATTTTTGTAAGTCTTTGTAGGCATTACCTCGATTATTGTAAGCCCAAGCAAAGTTCCGATCCAGTTCTACGGCTTTGTTGTAATCAGCTATAGCTAAATCATATTTTTGTAAGTTTTTGTAGGCATTACCCCGATTATTGTAAGCCCAAGCAAAGTTCGGATCCAGTTCTATGGCTTTGGTGTAATCAGCTATGGCTAAATCATATTTTTTTAAGTCTTGGTAGGCATTACCCCGATTATTGTAAGCATTAACATAGTTCCGATCCAGTTCTATGGCTTTAGTGTAATCAGCTATGGCTAAATCATATTTTTGTAAATTATAGTAGGCATTACCCCGATTATTGTAAGCCCAAGCAAATTTAGGATCCAGTTCTACGGCTTTGGTGTAATCAGCTATGGCTAAATCATATTTTTGTGAGCAAAAATAGGCATTACCACGAAGATTGTAAGCCTCAGCATATTTGGAATTGAGTTCGATCGCTTTCGTGTAATTAGCGATCGCTGATTTATATTGTTTCAAGCCATAGTAGGAGTCACCCCCTTTAATGTAATCGGCTATAGCTAAATCATATTTTTTTAATTCTTTGTATGCCTTAGCCCGACTCTCGTAAGCATGAAAATAATTTTGCTCTAGTTTTATGACTTTGGTGTAATCAGCGATCGCTAAATCATATTTTTTTGATTCCAAGTAAAGTAGACCACGACTATTATAAGCCGCCGCATCTTGTGGATTTAGTTCGATTGCGTTGGTGTAATCAGCCATAGCTAAATCATATTTTTTTGATGCTGAGTAAACCCAACCACGACCATTATAAGCCGCCGCATCTTGTGGGTTTATTTTGATCGCTTTGGTGTAATCAGCCAGCGCTAAATCATATTTTTTTGATTCTGAGTAAACCCAACCACGACTATTATAAGCTGCCGCATCTTGTAAATTTAGTTCGATCACTTTTGTGTAATCAGCGATCGCTAAATCTAAACTATCTTTAGCTTTGTACAACCCATTCAACAACTGGTATGCCGAACCACGATTTTTATAAGCTGCCGGATCTTGTGGATTTAGTTCGATCGCTTTTGTGTAATCAGCGATCGCTTTTTCTAAATTATCTTTATTAATATTATACCGCGTATAGGCATTACCTCTAAGATTGTAATTCGCTGGATCTTGTGGATTTAGTTCGATCGCTTTTGTATAATCAGCGATCGCTTTTTCTGTGTTATCTAGAAAATAATGAGCCGTTCCCCGAAGGAGAAAAGCTTTGCCCATATTGGCATCGAGTTTTATAGCTTCGTCCAATGATCCCAAAGCGGCGGCATAATCTTTTTCATGGAAAAAAGCGATTCCTTGACTGTAATAATCATTAGCAGTTTTCTTTTCTTGTTGTTTCAGATTCGCGTAAGTTTCTGGATTGATAAATATCTGAATGGGAATCCCTAAATTCCAGCTATTTTCTATGCCCTTTTCATCGCGATCGCCTTTTGCGTGAACCCCGACAATTTCCCCTCGGTGATTCAACACCGGCCCGCCATTCATACCCGGTTGAGTATTCGCATCATAAATTCAAATATAACCATTCTTCGGTTCCGGTACTCTACCAGTAATCTTGCCTGAATTAAATAACACCGTGCGATGCGAAATTGCTGCACTACTACCAGGAACACCGAGAACATAAATGCTGGTTGCTTCTACCACCTTTTCTGAATCGCCCAATTTCGCCACTGGGTAATTTTTATCACTGGTAAAAGTCAGCACCCCTAAATCCACATCCGCCACAGGTTTGGTGATAGTATCTCCTTTCACCTGATAAGTTTCTTGGTCTGGAGTAATAATTAAACAATTCAAATCCTTCTTTTCCACCACATGATAGGCAGTCAGCACCGAATAAGTATTTCTTTCTCGCTTAACAATTGCCCCCGACCCGGCACCGCACCCATCAATAATCACCGTGAATTCCTTACCTTTTTTGGCGATCGCTTCCTGACCCAAAGGCAGATCAAGCCCATCATTTTTTACCACAGAACAGCCACCAATTCCGCCAATTACCAGGCAAGCAAAAACTATCCCCATTTTTTGCCATTTGATCATTTTTATTGCTCCTGACTGCCGAAAATAACTGTTAAAACCGTTTTAAATGAACCATTGTCATTCCCGCGAAGTAATTCATAAATTATAGCAATTTTCTACTGACTGAACCAGGGCGGTGTTGTATGACCGGATTACATTAGACAATTCAGAGCATTATTCGTTCAAAGCCGATTAGCGCTTGATCCTCATATATCCGCAACGCGGGAACGGTTGGGGGTATCGATCCGTTATTTTGTCAGAGGTCTATTAAAAAAAGCGTCTAGGAGGTGAAAAATATTTTACTGAAAATAGCAAAAATTTTTGCCAGTAATCACGCACCCTACCGGCTAATTGCTAATTTTATTGCCAAAAATCATCATCTAATATTTCCTCAACGGCATAAGGACATTCTGGGGGAAATAAATTCAAATATCCGGAGATCGCGCTTGCCCATATCTTCAATTTCTGCTAACAAATTTTCCCAATCCACCTTTTCATAATTGCGATTACCTACGGTAGGCTCCGCCAACGCGCAATAGTTTTAAAGTGGCTTCTATCCATTGCAAATAATCTTGGTCGTAAAGAGTTTTTTGCTTAACTTGAGATAATGTCATAGTTCTACCTGTGAAACATAATTTTATGACTACAGTAGATTAAGTGTGGTAGGGACACGGCTGGCCCAAGTCCCTACTCTGGCCAAAACTGGCGATCGAGTACATCAGCAATTTGATAGGGACAGTCTATGGGAAAGGTTTCCTGGGGTAATCCAGTTTCTAAATAAGCTTGTTCTCTAGCATCCTCATAACATCCAGAAAAAATGCTGTCAATATAGGCGATTAAACTGGGAGAATCTTTTAATAACTTGGCGATTCTTCTGCGATGTTCAGCAATACTTCCCGACCAGCTACCAGTTCTATGTTCCGGTTGAAATTGCCATTTTAACAGGTGCAATAAAACAATCACTAGATTACTTTCTAAGCTACGGCGATCGCGCTTGCCCATATCTTCAATTTCTGCTAACAAATTTTCCCAATCCACCTTTTCATAATTGCGATCGCGCAATTGTTGTAAAGTGGCTTCTATCCATTGCAAATAATCTTGTTCGTAAAGATTATTTGTGTCCTTAATTTTTGCATAATCAGCTAAACTCTGTCTCATTTTGATTTCTCCAAATGTTTTAATTTTTGCTCAAATTAAACGTTTTTTTTATAATTTATACCAAATTATAAAATTTTTTCTACAATTCCGAGGTTTATTTGGGCGCAAGCATTTTAGTCAATTTTTTGCTGATTAATTCGGTGCGTTACGGCGGGAACGAATACTTTGCTAAAATAGCAAAAGTTTTCGCCCGCCTAACACACCCTACAGGCTACCAAATATCGGATTACTTAGCGCCCACGGGGATGCCTAAAATATCTTCAATTTTGGGCATTTGTTCCAGAGGAATCACGCGACCTTCATCTTCAAAACCTGCAATTTGGTCAAAGTTGAGATAGCGATATAAATCGACCGCAAAGGGGTCAATTTTCTTGCCGACAATTTCCATATATTCCTCAACGGTGGGAATGCGTCCCAACAGGGCACAAACTGCCGCTAATTCGGCGGAACCAAGATAAACTTGTGCGCCTTTACCCATGCGATTATTGAAATTACGAGTAGAGGTAGAAAACACCGTTACCCCATCTTCAACTCGCGCTTGGTTGCCCATACAAAGGGAACATCCGGGCATTTCGGTGCGGGCTCCGGCAGCGGCAAAAATGCCATACATTCCTTCTTCCCGCAGTTGTTTTTCATCCATGCGAGTGGGGGGACAAATCCACAGGCGAACTTTCACCGGCCCTGCCCCTTCTAATACTTTGGCGGCAGCGCGATAATGGCCGATATTGGTCATACAAGAACCGATGAAAACTTCATGGATTGTATCACCGGCACATTCGGACATTAATTTAACGTTATCCGGGTCATTGGGTGCGGCAACAATTGGTTCTTTAATCTCGTTGAGATTGACTTCTAAAATTTCTGCATATTCCGCATCAGCGTCCGCCGACATTAATTCTGGATTGGCTAACCATTGTTCCATTTTAGCGACCCGGCGCATAATGGTTCGCCCATCTTGATAACCACGTGCGACCATATTTTTTAATAGGGCAATGTTTGATCGCATATACTCAGAAACCGTCTCAGTACCTAACTTAATGGTAGACCCAGCGCAAGACCGTTCCGCCGTAGCATCGGTTAATTCAAAAGCTTGTTCAACTTTTAAATCTGGCAATCCTTCCATTTCCATAATGCGCCCGGAGAAAACATTTTTCTTATTCTGTTTCTCCACGGTTAATAAACCTTTTTGGATGGCTACATAAGGAATGGCATTGACAATATCCCGCAGGGTGACGCCCGGTTGCAGTTCACCCGTAAACCGGACTAAGACCGATTCGGGCATATCCAAGGGCATCAACCCCAAGGCAGAGGCAAATGCCACCAACCCGGAACCTGCCGGGAAAGAAATTCCCAAGGGGAAACGGGTGTGAGAGTCGCCTCCGGTGCCCACGGTATCGGGCAATAACATCCGGTTTAACCAGGAGTGAATGATGCCATCTCCCGGACGGAGGGCTACCCCACCGCGAGTGGAGAAGAAATCAGGCAATTCTTTATGGGTTTTGATATCCACCGGCTTGGGATAGGCAGCGGTGTGGCAGAAACTCTGCATGGTCAGGTCTGCGGAGAAACCGAGACAAGCGAGTTCTTTGAGTTCGTCGCGAGTCATCGGGCCGGTGGTGTCTTGAGATCCGACGGTGGTCATTATGGGTTCGCAGGAAGTGCCGGGACGAACTCCGGGCAGTCCGCAAGCTTTGCCCACCATTTTTTGCGCGAGGGTGAAGCCTTTGCCGGTGTCCGCAGGCAGGACGGGACGGATGAATAGGTTGCTGGGTTCTAAGCCCAAAGCGGCGCGGGTTTTGTCGGTGAGACTACGACCAATTAATAAAGGAATCCGACCGCCTGCGCGAACTTCGTCGGTGATGGTGTCTGGTTTGAGTTTGAAGGTGGAAATGACTTCGCCATTTTCGTTGGTGATTTCCCCTTTGTAGGGATGAATGGTGATGACCATGCCGGTTTCCATTTTGGTGACATCACATTCAATGGGTAGGGCGCCGGAGTCTTCAGCGGTGTTGAAGAAAATCGGCGCGATCGCACCTCCCAGGATATAGCCCCCGCCCCGTTTATTGGGGACAAAGGGAATATCATCGCCAATATGCCACAACACGGAGTTAATGGCGGATTTGCGGGAAGAACCCGTCCCCACCACGTCTCCCACATAAGCGACGGGATGGCCTTTTTTCTTTAATTCGGCGATCGTGGCTAGACCGTCGGGCATCCGGGATTCCAACATGGCCAAAGCGTGCAAGGGAATATCCGGTCGGGTGGTGGCGTGAGGGGCTGGGGATAGGTCGTCGGTGTTGGTTTCCCCAGGCACTTTAAACACGGTGACGGTAATGCTTTCCGCTAAGGGCGATCGGCTGGTGAACCATTCCGCCGCAGCCCACGCATCTACCACTTGTTTGGCGTAGGGGTTGGTTTGTGACAGTTCTAATACGTCGTTGAAAGCGTCGTAAACTAGGACTATTTTGCTGAGGGCTTTGGCGGCGCTATTCGCCAAGGTTTCATCGGATACCTGTAATAAGTCAATCAGGGATTGGATATTGTAGCCACCAATCATAGTCCCCAGGAGTTCGATCGCTTCTAGGGGCGAAACCAGGGGGCTGGAAATTTCCCCTTTGGCAATGCCAGTCAGGAAGGAAGCTTTGACATAAGCTGCTTGGTCTACTCCAGGGGGAACGCGATCGCGCAACAGGTGCAGCGTAATATCTTCTTCCCCTGGGGGCGGATTTTTCAGGAGTTCACATAAATCGGCAGTTTGTTCCGCATTCAAAGGTAACGGCGGAATGCCTAAAGCTGCCCGTTGTGCAACCTGTTGACGATATGATTCCAACATAAAATAACTCTCCATTTCCGGGTCATTAAAGACTAATTTGATCGGTAGATCGAAAGCTGTTAGGGATGAGCGATCGGTGATTCGCCCTCTTGAATCAGGCTAGGGCGCTAACTACTGAACTTTATTCTTATCTTGCATCATTCAGCCTTCATCCTTACAGTTTCTTAGGTTTAAGTTATCAGATTTCAACATTCTGCCTCGGTGATTTGTCCTTGGTGATTTGTCCTTGGTGATTTGTCCTTGGTGATTTGTCCTTGGTGATTTGTCCTTGAGAAAATAACCAATAACTAACAACCAATCACCAATAACTAATAAATAATCATTTTAACGACGCCAAGTCAGCGATCGCCAATCGCCCCTAAGATTTAGTAACAGAGAAAACAAAACCAGAAACCGAGGGTCGATCGCCCTCTTGGTGGGGCGGGAGGGATATGAAATTACTGAGAATGATTTTGATCGGTTGGGGTAAATTTGCTAAAACTTAACAAAAAATTGCTAATTTTTATCTTTTATTAAGAGATAATATGAAAAATTTTTTAAACTTTACACACAAGTCCGGGCACTGCCAATATTATTTGTGTGTTTGGATATCAGGGCATCGCAGGTTGTCAGTAAACAAAATGTTATTAGGTGGTTGTTAATGTTTTCTAAAAACCAAGATAATTTCGGATGGATGTCCAAAGATTTTCAGACCAGAGTTAAACGGGAATTCCGCAAAGGAAATCATCTTCGTAAATTAGCCAAGACCAGTAAAAGTTTTATTGGTGAAACATCTATACAACATAAGCAAGACAAATTACAGGAAGAATTCTGTGTGGCAGGAAACAAAGAAGGTGGATCGATAAACCCACCATTAGAGTTATCATTATCGCTGCCAGGGTCATTGGAGGCGATCGCCGCTGCCATGCCGGTTGCTTTGCTGATTAGTCGAGTGGCGGATGGGGTGATTTTATTCGCTAATTGCCATTACTGTGAGCAGTTTAATTCCTGTCCCGGAGAAATATTGGGGCTTCACCTCTGGGAGATTTATCCTGATGCTCAAATTTATCAAAAATGGCAAGCTATCCTGACAACAAAAGGTGAAGTGACTGATTATGAAATAGAAGTCCAGAAAGCGGATGGAACTTCTAAATGGGTGGCAATGTCGGCAAAACTTCTCAGTTTTGAGGGCGATCGCTTCTTACTGATGACATTTAGCCCGGTCAAAATCAATCGGGAATCAGAGCAGACTCTGCAAACTTTAGTAAAGAGAACCGCTTCAGTTATTGGCACGGCTTTTTTCTCCGAATGTGTTCGTTATTTAAGCGAAGTTTTCGGTCTGCGATATGTAATGATTTCTGAGTTAATTGGCAAAAAGCAAGATCAGTTACAGGTACTTGCTTTTAGCGAACATGGACAAATACAATCAAAATTTACATACCCGATTGCCGAAACCCCTTGTGAAATGACCCTGAAAATCGGTGAGTTTATTTGTACGGAAGAAGTCAGGGAAAAATTTCCTCAACTTCAGAGTATGCAACAATGGGTCGGGTCTTCAAGTTATCACGGAATTGCCTTACTCGATAGCAGCAAAAAAACCATCGGGGTGATGTCGATTTTGGATGATAAAGTTTTCTCATTGAATCCCCGATCGCACTCCATTTTAAAACTATTCGCCGCCCGAACTGCTGCTGAATTGGAACGACACCAAGTAGCCAAAGTCCAGATGGAAAATGAGGCTAGGTTACATCTGGCTTTGAAAGCAGCCCATAAGGGAGTTTGGGATTGGGATTTGGCTACGGGGATGATTAGTTGGTCGAAAGAAGTAGCCGGAATTTTGGGATTTCCCCTGCATCTGAGCCAAGGGTCTGCCAGCATTTTTCTGCAAAGGATTCATCCAGAAGATCGCCCGCAGGTAGAACAGGCGATCGCCTGCGCGATTTCCGAAGGTACAGAATACCATGTAGAATATCGCATTATTCATGCCTCAACCGGCCAAATCCGTTGGATTGCTTGTGATGCCAACATTGTTTGTGAATTGAGCGATCGCGATGCCCGCATTATGGGGACGATTGCGGATATTTCCGATCGCAAACAAACGGAATCCGCGTTGATTCAATCTGAAGCCAACTTAAGAGCTATTTTTGATTCTTCAGTTCAAGGAATTTTACTAATTGACCGATGCTATAAAATTCAAGCATTCAACCCCGCAGCCAGTCAGATTATTCAAGGGATTTGGCAAAAAGAAATTCATCAGGTTGATTCTATAATTTTTTGCTTAAAAAATGATCTAATTTTGGACGATTTTGCTCAATATTTTGCCGATGCTTTAGAAGGAAAATTTTTAGAAAAAGAAAAAAATATTCAAGGAATAAACCGATAAGAGTATTGGTTTAAAATAAACTATCATCCGGTTTATGATAAAAAGAGTCAGGTGATAGCCGTTTGTTTGATTATTTTGAATATTACTGAGGAAAAGAAAGCCGTTAATGCTTTAATTAATAGTGAACAACGGTTTAAATCCCTGGTGCAAAATTCCTCAGATATTATCACAATTTTAGATCCTGATGGCATCATTCGTTATCAAAGCCCGTCAATTACCCGAATTTTAGGCTACGATCCGGATGATTTAGTGGGGGATAATGCCTTTGATTATGTTCACCCAGAAGAGCGCGATCGCATTTCGGCCATTTTTGTCAAAGCGCTGCAAAATCCAGGTTCAGAGGGAGAAATTCAATTGCGATTTCGTCATGCCAATGGTCATTGGGTTTATTTAGAATCAATCGGCAGAAATTGGCAAGACGATCCGAAAATTAATGGGTTCGTGGTGAATTCACGAGATGTTAGCGATCGCCGCGAACAAGCAGAACGCTTAAAAATGTTAGAACAGGCGATCGCTGCCAGTAAAAATGGGGTCATGATCGCCGACGTTAGAAACAATAATCGACTGGTTTATGTCAATCCGGGCTTTGAACAAATCACTGGATATTCGGCGGCGGACGTACTCGGAAGTAACTGCCGATTTTTGCAAGGATCAGAGCGGAATCAACCAGAATTAGACAGATTACGAGCCGCCATTAAAGAAGGAAAAGACTGCACTGTTGTCTTGCGAAACTATCGGAAAGATGGCAGCTTATTTTGGAATGAACTACAACTTTCCCCGGTCTATAACGCCCAAAATCAACTAACCCACTTTATCGGCATTCAAACGGATATTAGCGATCGCAAAAAAGTTGAAGAACAACTAACCCATCAAGCGTATCACGACCCCTTAACAGGTTTGGCCAATCGTTCTCTCCTGATTGAACGTTTACAAAAAGCCGATTTAAAAGCCCAGCAAACCCCAGGTTATTTGTTCGCCCTATTATTCCTGGATCTGAATCGGTTCAAAGTGGTCAATGACAGCCTGGGTCATGCGGTCGGCGATCTACTCTTAATCGTCATCTCCCTACGGTTACAAAGTTGTTTAAAACCCAACGATACTCTAGCGCGGATCGGCGGCGATCATTTTGTGATTCTGTTAGAAGATATCCAGGATACCCATGATGCGATTCGAGTTGCCGAACAAATTCACGAACAACTCCAAGAACCGTTTACCCTAAAAGGTCACGAATTCTTTATTTCCGGCAGCATCGGCATTTCCCTCAGTTCAATGGGTTACGAATGTTCGGCGGATCTATTGCGGGACGCCGACATTGCCATGTATCGGGCAAAACAAAGCGGCAAAGCCAAACACGCGGTGTTTGATAAAGCCATGCACGACCGGGTACTCGCTCGCTTAAACTTAGAAAATGAACTGCGTCATACAATTGAAGCGGTGCAAAGCGGCGACAGTAATGCGCTCTGGTTAGCTTATCAGCCGATCGTTTGTCTCCGCACCGGCAAAATTAAAGGCTTTGAAGCCCTGGTGCGTTGGCATCATCCAGAACGCGGTTTCATTTCTCCCGCAGAATTTATTCCGGTGGCGGAAGAAAGTGGTTTAATTATCCCTCTGGGGATGTGGATCTTGCGGCAAGCTTGTCGCCAATTGCAGGAATGGCAATCGATTCTAGTCAATAACCACGCCACATCCGCCGATCAGCTAACCATGAGTATTAATTTGTCGGCCAAACAATTTTTACAACTGGATTTGATTCACTTAGTAGATCAAATTCTCGCCGAAACCGGTGTCAGCCCATACAGTTTGAAGCTGGAAATCACGGAAACGGCGATCGTGGAAAATATGGAATATGCCCTAGAAACTCTCTCAGAACTGAGAAAAAGACAAATTTTGTTGTCCCTGGATGACTTCGGGACTGGTTATTCTTCTCTAAGCTACTTACACCAGTTTCCCTTGGATACCTTAAAAATTGACCGTTCTTTCGTTAACTCAATTCATCAGGAAAGTAAACACCGCAAAATTATCCAAGCCATTGTCACCTTAGCCCATGCTTTGGGGATGGATGTCACGGCAGAAGGATTAGAAACCTCCGAGCAACTTCAACAACTGAAAATGCTCGACTGCGAATTAGGTCAAGGATACTTTTTCTCTAAACCACTCGATCGCGTAGCTGCTTCTCACTTACTGCTAAAACCATCCCACTGGTCAATCCAGGGTTGAATATGATTCCCCATTTTCCCCTATTCCCTAATGCCTATTGCCTATCTCCTATCTCCTATTTCCTGTTCCCTGTTCCCTGTTCCCTGTTCCCTATCCATTGTCAAGAGTTTCCAGATGCGATCGCTCACCAGCAGCCGAATCATTCGCCCTAAAATCAGCACCATGCCTCGGCAAAGCAATCAGGCAACCACTTACCTAGAAATCTATCAACTGGCTGTAGAAAAAAAAGCGTCTAAAACAAGAATTACAAGCCATAGAAAAGCGAAAAGTTACTATTTATCAGCGACTAGAAGCGATCGCCGAACAAATTGATTTTCTAGACAAATCCGCCCATGAAATTAAGGGTAATTCCCCGGAAAGCGAACGCACTCAAGCCGAAACAACTCAAGACCCGCTTCAGTCCCCGGCTGAAAAAAAATCAGAACCAAAAGATGCTCAACCGGGCTATTATTTGGAAACCATGACTTTGGATTTTTAAGTTATTTGTTGTTAGTTGTTTGTTGTTGGTTGTTAGTTGATTGTTGTTAGTTATTAGTTATTAGTTTTTAGTTGGTTGTCCTTTGGTGATAGGTTACTTGTCAAAATTAAATCCCTATTAATAATACCGTTTCCAATTAAAAATGCAACACTTTTGGTCGCGGAGGCGAAGCATGACCGTATATAGGTTAATATTTTGAGCGGATTTGCATATGCCGGAATGCTTTGCCCCTACTGTTGGATGAATTTTTGTAAATGGTCTAATTTATATAGAGGATAAAAGACAATCAACAATCAACCAAAGAATCCCTACCCAAAGAATCCCTACCCAAAGAATCCCTACCCAACAACAATCAACAATCAACAATCAACAATCAACAATTTTATTATTCCTCTTCTTCTCTTAATTCGTCTTCTTCCAATGCCTCGATCGCTAATAAAAGCTCCTCTTCTTGGGCATCATAATCCTCTTCAGAAATATCCCCTAAATCAAAAGCTAACTGTAACGCTAACAATTGTTTTTGTAAATTTTCTTTACTGTCTAATTCCCCACTGGCTCGTTCTAAAATTTGCTCGCCAATCCAAATAATCCCTTCAACTGGGCCGGTAATCGGTAACGTTAATAAGCGTAAAAGCATAATTTTTTCTCCTTAATTTGTTATGGTTTGGGAAAATAATTAATTAACAAACCCGGTTTATTTATTTAAGAAACCGGGTTTCTTTATTTGTTCTCAACCAAAGAATCCCTACCCAAAGAATCCCTACCCAACAACAAATTATGAATTGTGAATTATGAATTATCAATGGCTAATTGTCGTACCCAAGACCTTGAGAAACTCGGCTAACCAGCGGGGATGGGCAGGCCATGCGGGAGCCGTGACTAAGTTGCCATCAGCGATCGCCTCATCCACGCCAATTTGGACATATTGACCACCGGCAGCCGTCACATCTGGGGCACAAGCGGGATAAGCGGTGCAGGTTTTCCCGGTAAGCACACCCGCTGCGGCTAACAGTTGTAACCCATGACAAATCGCCGCAATAGGTTTATTCCCATCAGCAAAATAGCGAGTAATTTCCAAAACCCGGGGATTTAAGCGGATATATTCTGGGGCTCTGCCACCGGGAATCACCAGGGCATCATAGCTAGAAGGATCGATCTCATCAAAGGTAGCGTTTAGGGTAAAATTATGACCCGGTTTTTCGCTATAAGTTTGATCCCCTTCAAAATCATGGACAGCCGTGCGAACCTTGTCACCAGCTTTTTTATCCGGGCAGACCGCATGAACGGCATAGCCGACCATTTGAAGTGCCTGGAATGGCACCATGACTTCGTAATCTTCTACAAAGTCACCGACTAACATCAAAATCTTCTTAGGAGCCATAAGAACTTTACTTTTTTTCGATGGTTAGAAATTGGGGGCAAGGATCGCCTGTTGGCATTGCCCCCACTATGCCCCCACTATAACTTAGTCGCCTTTGGCTACTTGGCGGGAACTCTTAAGGAGTTTTTCAGGAAATTAGAAGCCGTTGCGACCCCAAACCACCATAGAGATGGAAAAGGTAAACACAACCATCAGCGAAGCCCAACCCACTGTCAAAATATCCATAGCTAAAAAGTGAATCAATAATCTTGAACGGTACCAGGAGACAATCATACAGATACATTTAACCCGGAAAAATCTGGTAATAGCCGGAAGTTTCTGAGTATGGCACAATCTGAAGTGAAGTAATCACGCCAGATGTGGAGGTATCTCTCAAAGCCTTTAACAGTTAGGTTAAAAGCGCTATTGTTGAGTCAATTCTGGTGGCATATTCAATTGCTTACTACAATATAGCTATAGTCAGCTACTTGATGCTTCGGCAAACCACCTTTGGCTATTGCTTAACTCTCTACTCGATAGACTACCATACTTAGAAAAATATTTCCTGAAATATCAGGTTCTTACCAGTGAATCCCCCTCCAATCACCAACAGTTAAATGTGTCTTCAGCATCAGACTCAAGCCATTTCTTACTTGTTACTTGTTACTTGTTACTTGTTGCTTGTTATGATTGGGTTGTGTTTAAACATCTGAGGGTGGTTCGGTGGTCGCCGATCGCCCGCTATCCGCAAGGCTAGTGGATCCTGGATTTCCATCGAGGATCAACTGTCATGGTCGAAGTTTCAGAGTTTTCGATTTTTGGCATTGCGATCGCCGCCAACAGCTTTTGGTCAGTTCAGCGCCCCTAGAATCCGGGGAAAAACCCCAAGATTCACTAATAAGATTCGTTAATAACTCTTCAATCCATTACTCAAAGACTGTGGAGTTTTGGATTGAATTACCATACAATATCCAGATTATTTTATCATAGAAGTTGAGGCTCTTTGCCGACCGGTGCTCCCGAATGGAATCGATTGTGGTCTTTAATACAAAAAACCCTATAATAGGTGGATTAACTATAGAACACAATATTTTTTTGAGGGAATATCAGCCAAAACTGCTCAAGAGCGCGATCGCTGATAAATCGCGGTGCTAAGATTATGGTAAAGTTTAGGGATTAATTATATTTTCAGAAACGTAAATTATGTGAGTGTTTTTGGCCATAGCATATATTGTTATTCAAACATATATATAATATAATTGCCAAAATATGCTGCTTATTTGTAGCGTAATTTATTTGCCAATACCTAGTAATAAAAAAACAATTATCAATAACATAAATTATAGATCAATGATTAACTTGCCTTTACAAATCCCCAAATCTAGCTCGGTTATCTCGACCATTTCACTGATGAGTCAACTGAGTCGCAGCAGTGTATTAATTGTAGACGGGCTTGATAATTATCCCAGTAATTATCTAGAAATTGCTCAATCGAATATCGCTCAATCAAACTCAGAAATCTCTTACAAGCTGGAAAAATTTCCCGCAGCATCATTGATGGGAATTTTTACCCAAAGTGATGTGATTCGTTTAGTGGCTAGTGGTCATCTTACCGAACATAATCTGACCATTGAAGAGGTGATGATTACTCCGGTGATTACCCTGAATTTATTAGAATTTGTCCCAGAACATGGGGCATCTATGGATAACTTGGATCGGTTTAGCCAGTTAAATAGTTTAACCCAAAAAATGGTGATCGAGCGAGTCCTGGAAATTTTTCAAGAAACAGCAATTAATCACCTGCCGTTAGTTGATGGTAGAGGTATAATTTTTTATGTAATTAATCAAAATTTTATCTTGAATTATTTAAGTAATAATTACCTTGAAAAACGAAGTATTGATACCGACAAATTAAATAGTAAAAAAAATAATAATTTGTCAAAATCATTATTATCAAAAAAAGCCGGAAGATTTCATAAATCAACTGCCTTAAAGCTACAGAAATTCAAGGATTTAAGCCCTAATTTAGCATCAGAAAGTTTTCTGGCTGAAAAAAAACCATTAGCTGGCGTTTTTTCTTCTGTCAATTACCTAGATATTCAAAGAATGCTGGGGCATGAAGTGAGATTGGTATTGGTGTTGAATGGAGCAGGATATATCCGCATCGCCGAAGGAAATGAGGAGGTCAAAGGTTGGCAAGCAAATGAACTGCTTGGCCGAAATTTTTTGGAGTTAAATCTGGATGTTCCAGAGGCGATCGCCCAACTTCGGCATTGCCTTGCGACTGGAGAAGATATCGAAACAATGGCTGAACTGCCTTTGCTGTTTGTGTCAGAAAGTGATGGTGGTCGATTTTACCAGTGGAAATATTTACCTGTGAACAATTCCCAGGGAGAATTAATCGGCGCGATCGCCCTAGCAGTTGATATTACCAAACGGCATAAAACGGAAGCGGAACTGCGATCGCTTTTCCAGGCAATTACTGATATGGTTTTTGTCCTCGATCGCGACGGACGTTATTTAAATATTGCCCCAACCAAAAGTAACTTATTCTACAAGCCACCGCGAGAATTGCTGGGCAAAACTTTGTCAGAAGTGTTACCACCAGAAACAGCGGCACTAATACTGAATCGGATTCAAGTTGCTTTAAATCAGCAGGAAACCGTTCAGGTAGAGTATAATTTATCGATTCAAGGTCGGGAATGTTGGTTTGACGCGCGGATTTCACCGTTTTTAGAAGATTCGGTGATTTTGGTAGCGCGGGATATTAGCGATATTGCATCCGCAACGCTTCGCGATAGCGCATCCGCGCCGCTTCGCGAACGCATTCAAAGTCAGCAAAACCTGAGACAATCTCAAGAATTTTTACAACAAATCATTAATGCTATACCCGACCCTATATTTGTTAAAAATGAAAACCATGAATTTGTGATAGTCAACCGGGCTTTATGTGAATTGATTGGCTGTGGTCAATCGGAGATTATCGGTAAAAGTGACCCAGATTTTTTCCCACCAGAACAGGTGAATGTTTTTTGGCAAGTTGATCAAAAAGTTTTAGAAACAGGCTGTGATTACACAATTCAAGAAGAATTGACCGATTCAGCCGGAAATATTCATATTATTTCTACCAAAAAAACTAGCGTGACAGACTCCAAGCAAAATAAATTTTTAGTGGGAACGATCCGAGAAGTCACGGAGCAAGTAAAAATTGCCGAAGCGCTGAAACGCAGCGAAGAACGCTACCGCGCTTTTATTACCCAAAGTTCTGAGGGAATTTACTGTTGGGAATTTAACCCACCGATTTCTATTGACCAGCCAGAAGCAGCCCAAATTGAGCAAATTTTTCAGTATGGTTACATTGTGGAATGTAATGATGCGATGGCTCAAATGCATGAGATGACTTCTGGGTTAGAAATGATTGGCACATCTGTCACCCAATGGCGTTCTCCCAAGGAACCAGAAACTCTAGAGAAAACTCGGCAGTTGATTCGGGCGGGATATCGGTTAAATAAAATCGAAATTCGATGGAGTAATACACCGGAAGGCGATCGCTATTTTTTGCTAAATTTCTTGGGAATTATTGAAGCGGGTTGCTTGCAGCGGTTGTGGATTAAGAAATTGGATATTAGCGATCGCAAAAAAGCCCAAATTGCCCTAGAACAAAGTGAAGCCCGTTACCGAGGAATAATTGAATCTCAACAAGATTTGATTGTCCGAATTAATCCCGCTGGTGAATTAACTTTTGTCAATGATGCTTACTGTGTATTATTTGGCCGTACTCGGTCAGAATTACTCGGTCAAAGTTATTTTGCGCTCGTGGATCAAGAGGAGCAAGCACATACCTTAGATGTGATGAAATTACTGGAATTTCCGCCCTATCGAGTCAGTTTTGAGCAGAAAGCGTCTACTCCTCAAGGCTGCCGCTGGATTGCTTGGGAAAACTACGCCATCCACAACGAACAGGGAGAAATTATAGAAATTCAGGGAGTCGGTCGGGATATTACCAATCGCAAAAAAACAGAATTAGCACTACGAGAAACGGAAAACTTACTGGAACTATTCTTCTCTAAATCCCTGGAAGGCTTCTTTTTTATGATGCTGGATGCACCAGTGCAATGGGACGATACAGTAGATAAAGAACAAATTTTGGACTATGTATTTGCTCACCAACGAGTCACCAAAGTGAATCAGGCGATGTTGACTCAATACAAAACAAAGCGTGAAGAATTCATTGGTCTAACTCCCAATGATTTATTTGCCCATAATCTTGAGTATGGGCGAAAACTTTTGCGACACTTGTTTGATCGCGGCAAGTTGGAAATTATCGCCGATGAACGGCGTTTTGATGGTACTCAACTGTGGATTTCAGGGGAATATATTTGTCTGTATGATGACCAAGGCCGAATTACCGGACATTTTGGGGTGCAGCGAGATATTAGCGATCGCTATCGCACCGAAGCCGCGTTGCGAGAATCAGAAGAACGCTTCCGACAAATTGCCGAAAATAGTCAAGAAATTTTCTGGATTGCTTCAGACGATCGCCAAAAATTACTTTATGTCAATCCGGCTTATGAGATAATTTTTGGTCAAACTTGTGCCAGTCTTTATGCGGAACCTCTGGGTTGGATTGACAAGATGATTCATCCCAGCGATCGCTATCGAATTCTCGGCGCCGTAATGCGGCAGATCCTTGACCCCCAAGAAATCAGTCACGAATATCGGATTATTCGACCCGATGGTCGCATTCGCTGGTTGTGGGAAAGAATTTTTCCCATTTGCAACGAACAAGGAGAAGTTTATCGTCAAGCGGGTTTGGTGTCAGATATTACCCAGCGCAAAGAAATCGAAGAAACCCTGCGAGTCACCCAAGAAAGACTGGGTTATTTAATTACCCGAAACCCTGCGGTAATTTATAGTATGGAACCTTGGGGAAATTGTCGGACGACCTTTATCAGTGACAATGTGAAAACCTTGCTGGGTTATGAACCAGAAAAATTCCTAGAAAATCCTGGTTTTTGGATCGATCATATCCACCCAGAAGATCTCCCGGAGATAGCGATCGCTCTTGAGTCAGGGTGGCAACCAGGTCAAACCATCAGTTATGAATATCGGTTTCTTTGTGCTCAGGGTAATTATCGCTGGATACGGGATGAAAATCGACTGCTGTTAGATGAACAGGGCAACCCCCTGGAAGTGGTGGGTTATTTGGCGGATATTACCGAACGCAAACAAGCGGAGGAAGAAATTCGCAAGGCGATGAAAAAAGAACGAGAACTAAACGCCCTGAAAAGCCGATTTATTACCATGACTTCCCATGAATTCCGTACCCCGTTAGCGACGATTTTATCTTCCGCAGATTTGTTGGAAGTCTATGTGCATACTGGGGCGATCGAAAAAAGCAGTCAGCATATCCGACATATTCAAGCGGCGGCTGAACATTTAACTAATATGCTGAATGATATTCTGGAAATTGCTAATTCCGAAGCTCGTCAAAAAGACTTCGATCCGGGAAGCCTTGATTTAGCGGCGTTATGTCGTGAGATTATTTCAGAAGTCAAAAGCGGTTATCCGCACCGTAGCGCGATCGCATTTACTTGTAGTCGCGAGGTAGAAGATCGACTATCTCAGTCTTTAGTGGATATTACTTTGGTACGACAAATTTTAATCAATTTATTGTCCAATGCCCTGAAATATTCTGGGCGAGATGGCCGGGTAGAATTAACCTTAAGCTATTATGAAGAAATTGAGGAAAATTCAGAAAATTCCTCATCACCAAGCCCAGAAAGTTTATCTAAGGTGGTCATGTTCCAAGTCAAAGATAATGGTGTCGGCATTGAAGCTGAAGAAAAAGACCGCATCTTTGATGCCTTTTATCGGGGCAATAACATTGGTAATACTACCGGCACTGGTTTAGGTTTGACCATTGTTAAACACGCCATAGATTTACATGGCGGAAAAATTACTTTTGATAGTACCTTTGGGGGGGGGACTACTTTTACGGTGACGTTACCTTTGAGCGTGAAAAGTGAAAAGTGAAAAGGCAACAGGCAACGGGGAACGGGGGAACGGGGGAGTCGGTGTAGGGGCTCCCCTAAGTGGTCGCCCCGGAGCGGGGGAGCGGGGGCGCAAGCATTGCGCCCCTACGTTGGGCAGGAATAAAGAATTAGGAATCAGTAGTAAAAATAACCGTCACCAGTCAACATAAAATATGAAATATAAATATGAAATATATTCTCTTTTACAAGCCCTATAATGTTGTCAGTCAGTTTAGTGATGTCGGGTCAAATTATGGTGACATTGTGGGGGATAAAAGTTATCAAACGTTGAAAGATTATGTCCCGGTTCCTGATGTTTATCCCGTGGGTCGTTTAGACCGAGATAGTGAAGGATTGATGTTATTAACTGATAATGGTCAGGTACAAAATCGGTTATGTTCCCCCAAGTTTGCTCATCCTCGAACTTATTGGGTTCAGGTGGAACGCATCCCCGATGAAAAGGCGATGCAAAAGTTAAGGAATGGGGTGACGATCGCTGATTACCGAACTCGACCGGCAAAGGTGCAGTTGTTAGAAGGTGAACCCACCTTACCACCACGGGATCCGCCGATTCGGTTTCGGAAAACGGTGCCGACCGCATGGTTAGAGATAACTCTGACTGAGGGAAAAAATCGCCAAGTGAGACGCATGACCGCAGCGGTGGGCTTTCCGACGTTGCGACTGGTGCGAGTGGCGATCGCGCATCTCCGGTTAGATGGGTTAGAACCCGGTCAGTGGCGGGATTTGACCCCAGAAGAGCGATCGCGTCTTTTAAAACTGTGAATGCTTCGCAAAGAAACCCGGTTTCTTGAAGAAACCCGGTTTCTGCGAATGCTTCGCCCTGAAAACGCCTTCCTAGCTTTTTTGCAGTTATAATTATTTTAAATATGCTTCATGGGACAGGTAGCTTTCTATATTGTGTAATATTTCCCTTAAATAACAAATCACTCTTTTTTGAAGTTTTAGCAAGTCATCCACAGTAGCATTTTTACCAACTTCCTCAAATGACTTAAACCCATGTGCTAAATCATTTCTATTAGTTTTCACGGTTATTAAATCGCGCCCATCTTTTGTTTTTTTAGCATTGGTTTTATAAGAAAATCCATACATTTCGGCGATTTCTTTGATTTTTTTAGCATCAATATTGCCTGAAAATAATTTTTCTTTATTAAACCCCGCAGATATAATATCAACTGAGATTGCTTGAATATTAGCTAAAAGCGTATCCGTCGATTGATTATCTTTAAAATTTTTTATAATAATTTTTTTCAAGTCATCTCTAACCTCATCAAAAGAAATATTTTTATTTTTTAGTTGATCAAAAATTATTTCAATTGCATTCCGCATAGTAGCTTCAATTAAGTTATAGAGTAACAAATATCCTGTGGCTTTAAGAGTATTGGCTAAATCATCGTTAATTTTTTTAGTTTTTGTATGTTCCCCATGACCCATACTTAACTGAATTGAACCTTCCTGTAAATTCTTCAAAAAGAAAAAATATCTACTCACTTCTTGAGCGCGTTCATCAAAATCTTTAAGTAAATCTTAAAATAATGGATTTTTCATAAATTACTTACCTAAAAGGCGTTCGCGAAGCGGCGCGGATGCGCTTTCGCGCACATACCCAATGCGATCGATAACTTTATTTTTAGAACTAAAGAGCATAAATATTGAATTATTTTTTTGATATTTATTCAATTTAATCCAGAAAATTTCCCGGTTTACTTCCTCTCCGCTTCATTTAATTCAACAAGAATCCCTACCCACTATTAATTATTTCAAAAATGTCTCTTTTAACTTGTTCATCGGCTTCTTTGGTTAAAACGATCATTCTCATACTTGTTCTTTGAAACCGTCTTTGTCGTGACAGTGGCAAATCTTTAAACGTAAACCCATTAAGACTTGTTAACTTTTCAAGATTTTTTAATTCGAGATCGTTATTCATAAACTTAGTGACAGTACGAATCCGTTGTGTACCATCTATAATTTCTAAACGGGCGGCATCTTCCTCTTCTGATATGTCGGCCACAAAAATATAAGGAATTGGTAAACCTAACATTAAAGATTCAATGAATTTTGATTGTCTATCTTCATCCCAAGCCATTTCTCGTTGATAATCAGGAATAAACAGTTCACTTTTATCTTCGTCTCTTCCCTTTAAATATTTTTCAACAATCACCTCGATAGGATATTCTAAGGTATTGTAGTCAACCCGCTTTGTGCGATCGCGGATTTCAGCCTCAGCCTTGGCTTTAAGCTCATCGGTAATTGTTAATTGTGTAACCATATTTGATAAGTTATTTGTGTAAGTGTTTTAAATAAACTTCGATAATACAACTGGATTAGCCGAGAAATTGCTTGATGATTAATCTATAGATTAGATTATACATTCGGTTATTTCTATACTATATAATAGTACATCCTATAATAGTACATCGTCGTAGTAAATGATCGTATAGATATTTTAGGGAATTTATAGAATGAGGACACCAAGCAATCATACAGACAAGGGATGTTGCTAACTATTGCTGCTCTCTACAACCCCTTAATCGTCAAATTATTGCAAATAAATAACCAGTAATAAAAAGTCAAGAAACCCGGTTTGTGTATTTTTGGTGATATCGGATCAGGCCCGATAAGGATAAAAATAAATCTGGAACTATTTTATTAATGAGGGTAGGAAGTCGGTATCTTGACTACAAAAAAATTAGGCATTTTGACCAGTGGCGGTGATGCTCCCGGAATGAATGCTGCCGTGCGAGCGGTGGTGAGAACAGCATTAGAGCGGGATGTGGAAGTTTACGCCATTTATGAAGGATATCAAGGAATGGTGGATGGGGGCGATCGCATCCATAAGTGTGATTGGGGATTTGTCGGTGGGATTTTGCAACGGGGGGGCACAGTCATTGGCACCGCCCGCTGTATGCCGTTTCAAACCAGAGAAGGACGACGCCAAGCAGCGCGAAATTTGCTCTCAAGGGGCATCGATGCCTTAGTCGTGATTGGTGGAGATGGTAGCCTGACTGGGGCGAATATTTTTTACCAAGAATGGCCGGAACTGCTAAAAGAACTGGTGGAAGCTGGGGAAATTACCCAGGAAGTGGCGATCGCTCATCCTCAACTCAAAATAGTAGGGTTGCCTGCATCCATTGATAATGACTTTTATGGCAGTGACATGACCATTGGCACCGATACCGCCCTGCATCGCATTACGGAAGCGGTAGACGCCATTTCTTCCACCGCTGCCAGTCACCAGCGCACCTTTGTGATTTCGGTAATGGGACGCAATTGCGGCTATTTGGCCTTGATGGGGGCTTTGGCAACTGGCGCCGACTGGGTTTTAATTCCCGAAATGCCCCCCACAGACGACAACTGGGAAGAGAAAATGTGTGAAGTCCTCAAGGCAGGACGAAGTTTTGGTCGTCGAGATACCATTGTGATTGTGGCGGAAGGAGCCAGAGATAGTCACGGAAATCTCATTTCTTGCGACCAAGTGAAACATATTCTGGAAGAACGGCTGGGTGAGGATGTCCGGGTGACGATTTTGGGTCATATGCAGCGGGGCGGGGCGCCGAGTGCTTACGATCGCATCCTGAGCACGATTTTGGGGCATAACGCCGTTGAGGAAATTTTAGCGGACAAGCCCCACCGTGAGCCGATGTTGATTGGGATGCGGGGCAACCGAGTCACCCAGGCGCCGTTGATGGAATGCGTGCAAATTAGCCGTTCCGTGGTGCAGGCGATCGCCGCTGGGGACTACCAAAAAGCTATGCAGTTACGAGGCCATATTTTTGAAGAAGCCTATAACACTTTTTCCACATTGATTCAGGCGAAACCGCCCGGTAGTCTAGGCGAACGACCACCGGGCGGTCAAAAGTCTTTACGCATTGCCATTCTCAACTGTGATGCCGCTGCACCAGGGATGAATACTGCGGTTCGGGCAGCGGTCCGGTTGGGCATCGATCGCGGTTACACCATGTTAGGCATTGAACATGGATTTCGCGGTTTTATTCAAGGAAAAATTCGCGAGTTGGATTGGGTCAGCGTTCGCGGTTGGGCAACCATTGGCGGTTCAGAATTAGGCACCAGTCGCAAAACTCCCCAGGGACGAGATTTTTATGCGATCGCTCGTCACATTGAAAATAATCACATTGACGCCCTATTAATCATTGGTGGCTGGTCTGGTTATCAAAGCGCTTACTATTTATATCAGCAACGAGAAAACTATCCGGCCTTTAATATTCCCATCCTTTGTATTCCCGCCACCATTGACAATAATCTACCCGGTGCGGAACATAGCATTGGCAGCGATACAGCCCTGAATAATATTATCGAGGCGATCGATAAAATTAAACAATCTGCCGTCGCCTCTAATCGCTGTTTTGTCGTCGAAGTCATGGGTTTATACTGTGGTTATCTAGCTTTAATGAGTGGCATTGCCACCGGCGCCGAACGAGTTTATTTACACGAAGAAGGCATCACTTTAAAGAATTTGCAGCAAGATGTATCCGATTTAATCGCGGGATTTACGACAGGAAAAAGGTTAGGATTAGTTTTATGTAATGAAAAAGCTCACCCCGTTTACAACAGCAATTTTATTCGGGATTTATTGACCGAAGAAGGTAAAAAAATATTCCAAGTTCGGCAATCAATTCTGGGACACTTACAACAAGGCGGCGACCCCTCTCCCTTCGATAGAATTAGCGCCACCCGATTAGCCCAAAAAGGGATTAACTATCTGAGCGAACAAGCAGGAAAAGAATCACCAGGAGCGTCATTTATTGGCTTACAAGGCGGCCAAGTCAATTTTTGGAGTTTGGCCAAATTTCCCCAATGGACTGACCAAGAATTTAAACGCGCCAAAGAACAATGGTGGTGGGATTTACGGGCGATCGCCTCAATTTTGGCTCAACCGGCGCCCACGCCCTGAAAAATTTAGAAAAATGTAGGGTGGGCAATGCCCACCCATCTGGAAAATGCCAGAAAAATGTCAAAATATAAGCAATGCTCTCCTTTTTTTGCGACAAACATCACCCTCAAGAAAAAAACAAAAAAACCGGCTGTAAATCATTATGAATAAGCGCGTTGTTCTGCTCACCAACTTTATTCCCCCCTATCGGTTGCCCCTCTACCAAGCAATAGGGGACAGAGTTCCAGAATTTCAAGTATTAATTTCCACCCCAATGGAACCCAACCGCAGTTGGCAACCCAATTGGGACGGATTGAATGTCACCGTACAAAAAAACCTCACCCTGCAACGGAAATGGCGGCACCCTCATGGTTTTTCTGAAGACTTATATGTGCATATTCCTTATGACACTCTCTGGTTATTACACCAAAAGCAGCCAGATATAATTATTTCTGGAGAAATGGGATTTAGAACCTTGCAAGCAGCCATTTATCACAAGTTTAATCCGAAAAGCCGTCTGATTTTGTGGGCGACAGTTTCAGAATACAGTGAACAAGGACGGGGCAAACTCCGAGAAATTTTACGGCGGTGGCTGGTGCCCCAAGCGGATGCCGTATTAGTCAATGGTCAAAGCGGTGCCCGGTATGTCCGTCAATTTGGCATCAAAGATGAACAAATTTTTCCGGCACCCTATACCACCGATATTACTCCATTTCTTTCGGTGCCTTTAGCCAAAGATGCCGATCAAGCTTATCGCTTGCTTTACGTAGGTCAGTTAGTAGAACGCAAGGGAATAGAGCCATTTTTATCGGCTTTGACCCGATGGTGTCAGGCCCATCTTGACCGAAAAATCGAGTTTTGGTTAGTAGGAGATGGTCCGTTACGGAACACTTTAGAGGGGCTCTCTATGCCAAATAATTTATCCCTGCGGTTTTTAGGCAATGTGGCTTATGACCAGTTAGCAGACATTTATTACTCTTGCGGAATCTTTGTGTTTCCCACCTTAGCAGACGAGTGGGGTTTAGTCACCAATGAAGCAATGGCCGCTGGGTTGCCTGTCTTAGGTAGTTTGTATAGTCAATCTGTCGAAGAGTTAGTCACTGAAGGGGAAACGGGCTGGACATTTCGGCCTGATCGCCGTGAAATGGAGGCCGCCATTGAACGAGTGTTAACAACTCCTCTGGATGTATTAGAGCAAATGAGATCGGCAGGACGCGATCGCATTCGCAACCTCACCCCGCAATTCGTCGCTGACGGAATATTAAAAGCGATTAACTATGTTTCTTAGTCTATTCGTTTTACACGATCCAAACTGCCGTGTTTCTTAGTCTAAAATAAGCCGGTTTAATTGTCGTAATTGTCAACGGATTCATGGATCGAGCGCAGGTAAAAATGGCCACCCATCGAAACATGATTTAAATCTGAGTCAATGAGTGGCGCTTTTTTTCCAAAAAGCTGAATAGCATCTAGCTAATTATCAGTTAAAACCGAGGTAAATCAAATGAGGATTTAAGTCCACATAATACAACACTTTATCCAGATTTTTCATCAGTGAAGAACGCCCAGGAACCATGAAATCAACGTTTTGGCGTTCGTACTTGGAAAACCCAGCTAATTGAAAAGATTTTGCTAATGATTTCGAGGTAAAGAAATGAATGTGAGTGCGCTCCGCATAAGCTGCTGAATTTTTTAGTCTCAAAATCGCCTTAATTCCTCGCGAACAAGGAGTGGTAATGAATATGATTCCCCGATCCGTTAACCGTCCTTTCGCCTCTTTCAGTGTCTCCACTGGAGAGGGTAAATGCTCGATGACTTCACTTAACATAATGGCATCAAACTTCTCTCGATCGGGAATACTATGAAGATATGGGTAATTCACTAATTCATACTCAGTGAGAATTTTTCTGCCCTCATTGCTCGGTTCGACACAAACAGCATCAAAGCCTTTTTCAATAAAAGATTTGGCCATATGTCCGGTGCCACTTCCCAGATCGAGAATCTTTCCTCCAGGACGTAATGCAGTCTTCTGAATCAGATAATCTATAATCTGGTGATTACGCTCAAACCATCGGGCATTTTTTTTGCGAAATACAGAAAATTCCATCATCTCGGACTCTGAGTAGCTCATTTCTCCTTGGGTGGGCGATGGAGATTCGGCAAACAAATGACCACATGTTGAATTTAAACATTTCCTGACTTTTACATATTGAGTTGAAAATGAATATTTCGATTTATTATTACACAATGGACAAAGCATGATTAATCCTCTATCTATACAATAAATTAGACACCCAGAATAAACTTGTAAAAGTCTCAAATGCTTATAGGCACTTGGTAAGTCAACTTCCTGGGAGATAAAACATCGTTTTGATCTACCGCAATTCAGATATATTAGTTTAGCATACCTCGATGAACAAAGAGAGGAAAGTAGGTGGCTGGCTTGGAACATTCCAAAAGATCCGGATTCGACTATCTCTCAACAATCAGGAGATCGTTAACTATTGTTGTAGATGAAAATCTGGTCAACTTCCTGCCGCAGTGTCTAATGATTAGAAAACGCGGGAATGTTACCGGCGAGATATTTGACTGGTTCTCAACCTCTATGAACAGAGGCTAGTATTAAAATTAACCCGTAATTCCCATATTCGTCAATGGCGAATATTGAGAATTGCTGGCTTTTCACCATTATTATTGGAGGATTTCCCCAAAATGAGAATCTTACAGCTACATAACCTCTACAAAATCGCAGGAGGAGAGGATGTAGTCGTTCAGGCAGAGAAAACCTTGCTAGAAGCTTATGGTCACGAGGTGGTATTGCTGCAAGCGGACAATCACAACATTACCAACTTCTTCAGCCAAACCATGACCGCCTTGAACACGGTTTATTCCTTCTCAGCCAAAAAACGAGTGCAGGCAGAAATTGCTAAGTTTCAACCGGATATAGTTCACGTCCACAATTTCTTCCCATTGTGGTCTCCGGCTGTTTACGATGCTTGTCAAGAAGCCAGAGTGCCGGTATTGCAGACTCTCCATAACTACCGACTCTTTTGCGCTGGTGCTTTCTTTTACCGAGATGGAAAAGTGTGCGAAGATTGCTTGGGTAAATTTTTCCCTTGGCCGGGAATAGTCCACCGTTGCTACCGAGGCAGTCGAGTCGGCAGTGCCGTATTAGCAACAATGCAGGCAGTCCACCGCGCCAGGGGAACCTGGAAGGAACGGGTTAACTTGTACATTGCATTGACGGAATTTGCCCGCCATAAATTTATTGAGGCAGGCTTGCCAGAAAATAAAATTGTTGTCAAGCCTAATTTCCTGTTGTCAGATCCAAAGTTACAGGAAACCAAGGAAAATTATGCGCTGTTTGTGGGGCGGCTGTCACCGGAAAAAGGAATCGATACAATGCTGGCTGCTTGGCGATTAAAAGCGTCAAATGGGCTTGGTCAAAAGGTTCAAAATTTTTTAGGGTCGCTCAAAATTGTCGGAGACGGGCCTTTAGCAGATCGAGTGGCTATGGCAGCACAGGAGATCCCAGGGGTAGAGTGGCTCGGTAGACAGCCCCAAGAACAAGTACAAAAGCTGATGCAAAATGCCAAAATGCTGGTTTTTCCCTCGGTGTGGTACGAAGCTTTTGGCATGGTTATTTTAGAAGCTTACTCCGTGGGTTTGCCGGTGGTCGCCAGTAACTTGGGCAGTCTCTCTTCATTGGTTGATTCGGGTCGCACGGGTCTTCATTTTCGTCCCGGAGATGCCGATGACCTGGCGGCAAAGGTTGAATGGGCGATCGCTCACCCCCAAGAACTGGCGCAAATGGGACGAGAAGCCCGCGCCGAATTTGAAGCCCACTACACAGCAGAAGCCAACTATCGGCAATTAATGGAAATCTACCAGTTAGCCCTTGGTTCTCAAACTAGATGATTTGAACCGTTATGCAACCTCTGGGTTAAAGCAATGGATCAATAATTTATGTGCAGAGCAAGGATTTAATCTGAGACTTGCCGGACATCTACGGACAATAAGGTATAAGCACCAAGACAAAAATAATTGCATCCCTGCGGCCAGTCTGTACAAGGGTTTCAGCGCATTATGGTATGCAATTTATTTAGCATGACTGCTTAATACCCAAGCCGAGTCGCAACTCAATAACTGATATACGGTTAAAACCCGGACAATGCTGGATCTCGCCCCCTACCTACTAAGGAAGCCGGATTTATGGTAAAATGGAACAATGGTTTACAAAGCTTTCCGCACAAAACTAAAACTCAATGACCATCAAGCAACCCTGATGGCCAAACACGCGGGCTATGCTCGAAAAGTTTTTAATTGGGGATTACGCTTGTGGATGTTAGCCGATCGAGAGGGACTAAAGCCTAACCTTAACTCCATCAAAAAGGTTTTTACTAATCATGTGAAACCTCAATATCCTTGGATGTCTGAATTGTCTTCTAGAGTTTATCAATATGCTTTTATTAATCTAGGCGATGCGTTCAAACGCTGCTTTACAGGAATAAGTAAGTATCCTAAATTTAAGAAGAAAGGCTACCACGATAGTTTTACTCTTGACAATTGTGGAAAACCAATCAGGCTGTCAGGAACTCGCCACAAGCTTCCCTTTGTTGGCTGGGTTTCTACATTAGAAGCTATACCAGAAAGTCTGGTTAAGAAAGTCACTATTAGCCGCCAAGCTGGTGACTGGTATATGAGCTTTTTTGTAGAAACTACCCCAGAAATTACACCTAAATGTAGAGAGATAATCGGGGTCGATCTGGGAATTAACAATTTG
The DNA here is from genome assembly GCF_001276715.1 of Planktothricoides sp. SR001. Classification (GTDB taxonomy): domain Bacteria; phylum Cyanobacteriota; class Cyanobacteriia; order Cyanobacteriales; family Laspinemataceae; genus Planktothricoides; species Planktothricoides raciborskii. The sequence continues at coordinate 53,530 of NZ_LIUQ01000004.1, forward strand.
GCGACTTGCTCCGATGGGACAAATTTTTCTAATCCCAAAGCATATAAATCAGCCGCCAAAAAACTAGCTCGATTACAACGCCATTTAAGTCGCAAAATCAAAGGCTCGAAAAATTGGTATAAATGTCTCTTAAAAGTCCAAAGGCTACATCGAAGAGTAGCAAATATTCGCCGTGACACAATTCATAAACTAACTACTTTTTTAGCTAAGAACCACAGCCAAGTAGTCATTGAAGATTTGAATGTGTCTGGGATGTTGAGAAATCATCGTTTGGCCGGTTCTATTGCTGACGCCTCATTTTATGAGTTCCGTCGGCAACTGGATTACAAGAGCTCATGGTATGGTTCAAAATTGATTATTGCAGATAGATTTTATCCATCCAGTCAACTCTGTTCTAATTGCGGCCATCGACAAAAAATGCCGCTAAACCAACGGATTTTTCAATGTCATAACTGTGGTCTGGTGATAGATAGAGACTTGAATGCCAGTCTAAATTTAGAAAAATCGTCGGGCTGCGGCGATTACACTTGTGGACGGGGTGCTGCCGACAGTCCCGGACGAAGCAAGAAATAAACATCAATATCCGGCCATGTCCGGGTTTGTCTAAGTTTTATAAAGCAGAAAAGCACTAGGATATAAGAAATGATCAGCAAGATGAAACGAACATAAAATCGGTCGGTGAACAACTCTACCTTAAAAATTCTCTGTACAATTACTGCCTACCCTCCGTCAGTGGGCGGAGCCCAGCTACATACCCATAAAATTGTCAGCCTCTTAAACCAAAACCATCAAATTAGTGTCATCACTCATTGGACGGAAAATCGGAATGATTGGTTATTGGGCACTACGTTGAATGCTCCAAAAATGGTCAAAAATTATGACCTCGATGGCGTTCCCGTTAAACAAATTACCCTAAATCAGTCAGAAAGACTGGCTTTAATTCCTTATGTATTGGGATATTATGCGATTAAAAAAATAGCAGTCGATCGCATTTCCGATCGCCTGCTGCCTAAATTAGAAGCATCTGCACCGGCAGACTTAGATTTGATTCAGAATGTCCGCATTGGTCGCGAAGGAATCAGTTATGCTTCATGGAAACTAGCCCGAAAATTAGATATTCCATTTATTTTTACGCCCCTGCATCATCCCCGGTGGGTGGGATGGAATTACCGGGAGTATATCAATCTTTATCAACAAGCGGATGGAGTGATTGCCCTCACCAATGTAGAAAAGCAAATTTTAATTGAACTGGGGGTTAAACCAGAAAAAATCTTTATTACCGGAATTGGCCCATTAATTGCAGATACCGCCGAACCGGAAGCATTTCGTCAAAAATATGCTTTAGGACGCGATCCGATTATTTTATTTTTGGGTCAGCAGTATCCCTATAAAGGATTTCAATCGTTATGGGATGCCGCCCCAGAAGTCTGGAAACGGTTTCCCGATACTCGGTTTATATTTATTGGGCCACGCACGAAGTATTCAAAAAAAGTTTTTGCTCAAATCAAAGATGAGCGAGTGATAGAATTAGGCCAAGTTTCCCTAGCAGAAAAAACCAATGCCTTGGCTGCCTGCGATATTTTATGTGTGCCATCCATGCAAGAAAGTTTTGGCGGAGTTTATCCAGAAGCTTGGATGATGAAAAAACCTGTCATTGGTGGTGATATTCCAGCAATTCGGGAGGTGATTTCCGATGGCATCAATGGTTTTTTGGTGCAACAGGATTCGGCGGAAATAGCTGATAAAATTTGCCAATTGCTCCAGAATACTTCATTACGAGAAAAAATGGGTGCTGCGGGCTATCAAAAAGTATTAGAAAAGTACACTTGGGATAAATTGGCGGAAAAAATCAATGGGGCTTATCGGCAAGTTTTGCAAGGATAATTTTCTAAGCTTCATCAGATCAATTAGAAGTGAAATTAGAAAAAATATATGAGGGTTGGTGGGCGTTGCCCACCAACAAAAATACGGTTAATTTTGGGACATAATTCAGTTAATAGCATTTACAAAAATTCATTCAACAGTAGGGGCGAATGGCCATTCGCCCAATGCTCAAAATATTAACCTATATACCGGAAGGATCACGCCCCCCCGCCCAAAAGGGTTGCATTTTTGGAAAATTGGAAACGGTATAACAAATAGGGAAAGGGGTAGTAGGTAATCCAGCAGAATCATCCACCTAAGAAAAATTCTTTTTCAAAGGGGCTGAAAGTGGAAGTAAATTGATTAGCTGAAGGAACAACAGAATTAAATAGAGGGGATTTAAAAATACATAACGTTGCCAAAGACGAAGCGGTTCTTGCCGCAACCGAAATAACCACTCTAAGCCAGCTTTTTGCATCCACGGAGGTGCTTGGGGAATATTGCCAGCATGAAAATCAAAAGCAGCCCCGACACAAACCAAAGCACAGTTTAACTGCTGAGAATGTTTGAAAGCCCAAGCTTCTTGTCTGGGGCAACCTAACCCAATAAACACAATCCCTGCGCCAGATTCACGAATTTTTTGCGTGTATTCGGCGTCTTCTTCGGGAGTGAGTGGGCGAAATGGTGGAGAAATGGCGCCAGCGATAGTTAAGTTTGGGAATTTTTCTTTGAGATTTTGCGCCAACTTACCTAAGACTTCGATACTGGAACCATAGAGAAAAATCCCCATATTCTCATTGGCTGCTGAGGCGCAAAGATGCAGCATTAATGTTGGGCCATACACCCGATCTTTTAGAGGAACTTCATCAGGTTGGCGGAATAAATTCATCGCCCAACGGACTGGCTGACCATCAGGAACAACCAGGGTAAATTGATTGAGGCGATCGCCATGACCCTTGGGATCTAAGTAACCAGTCATAATCCCATGTACTGGGGTGGGAGCTACGGTACAAGACTGGCGGAGTTTAGCCGATTTAATAATAAATTCTGTACAGTCGTAGTAGTTAGTGCGACTTACGCCGATGCCTAACACGCTGGTTTTCTTAGGTGGGGTTAAAGAAAGTTGGTTGCTGGTCATTTTGTTATTGATTGTAACCTAGTAATTAAGCGGGTAATTAACCTGGTAATTAACCTGGTAATTAACCTGGTAATTAACCTGGTAATTAACCTGGTAATTAACCTGGTAATTAACCTGGTAATTAAGTCAAGTCTTTCATTTCTGCTAAATAACCGCGAGTTAAAAATGGCACATCCACCACTTCACCGGCAACATTTCCCACTTGTACCTTTAAGCCCAAACCTCCCGCTTTGGTTCTAATATAAGCCAAGGCAAATGACCCGGTGCTACTGTTAGTATAACTGGTGACGATACCAACTTTGTCTTCCCCAACCATGACCGCAGTTCCCGGTTCAACGGGGGCGGGTAGTTGCACTCCCCAAAGTTGCTGTTTGACTCCTTTATAGGTGTTTAACCGGGCAATTGTTTCTTGCCCAATATAACAGCCTTTATCAAAAGAAAGGGTGTGCCATAATCCTGCTTCTAAGGGATTATAATCTTCTGTGAGTTCACAATCTGGGGCAGGGCGTCCTTGTTCAATTCTTAACTGTTCCCAGCAATTTTCTCCCATAGGAACCGATCCCGTATTGGTGAGGGTTTGCCAAACCTTTGCCGCTGCATCTTTAGGCATGATTAAGGTGTAGCCTGGGGTGACTAAACCACTGCCTTCGGCAATGCGTAATTGGCAGCCATTTAGGTCTATAATTTGATGCTTTGTTTGCTCAGAGAAGCTCAAATCTTTGAGTCCAAGCTGTGCTAAAAGATGGTGACTTTTTGGGCCAATTAAGCTAAAGATGGCGGTGGCGTCGCTGAGGTCTTCTAGTTCGACTTTATCTGCTGGAAAAATATAGCGATCGAGCAATGGCATCAGTTTTTGCCGTCGGTTGGGGGAAACCAGGACTAATACGGTATTTTCGGTAATGTAGACCGTGGCTAGGTCAATGGTTCGGGCTGTGGAGGTGACAAATACGGTGTCACAACTTTGACCGGGTTTGAGAATTTGAATGTTGTTGGTGCTTTGGTTGTGTAAAAACCGCAGGCGATCGCCCCCAGAAAGTTGAATCAGTCCCCAATGACTGCGATCGCAAAGGGCAACCGCTGATCGGGCTGCGGTCAAGGCTGCCGCATCATTACCAAAACTCATGGGGATATTTTCCCCAGCGCTAGAATCGGCAAAAATTGCGCCGGATGACTGCTGCATTGCGAGTAATTTTTGGTTCACTTCTTGGTTCATTTTTGATTAATTGATTTCCTCAATGTTTAGCTTCACCGTTTAGCTTCACCGTTTAGCTTCACCAAATGGGCTACTTTTTGATAGGTGAATTTAGTATTATGTAATTAAAGGGATTTACTCGGTAAATTAGCGAACATTTTTTCTACTAATTTTTTGGCTTTTATTTCTAATTCATTCCAATTAACATCTCCGTTTTCATCAATTAAACTGGTGTCAATTTCTACTGCCTGTGTTTCTGCCTCAGCGTGGGTTTCTTTGTAGTTTAAAAAACAGATTTGATAGCAGAGTTCCCAAATATCAAATGTCACCTGATTCTCCCCTAGATTCAAACATAAAAGATAACCAGGAACGGGGGTTTGCACATTTTCATAAGTCCCTTCCCACGGGGAATCTTCCAGATACTTACGGATATTATCCAGTAAACGAATCAAGCAAGGTTGCATTAATAATTCGGCTTGTTGCCATGCCAAGGAATTTTTAAATTTAGGTTTCATCGTTCAAGGGTCTCATAAATATCATCAAATTTACACTGAATTTAAACTGATCTCAAGCATCACTACCTGTTCAACTAGGATATCCCAAAAATGCCCTGCCGCCAAGCGGCTCTCTTGGCGAAATTTCCCTGGCTATTGAAAAAAGAACACAGGCAAAAGTGAAAAAGGACTTTTGCCTGTGGGATCTGAATTGCCAATTTCCCGGAATTCTGGAAAGTCCCGGTTCATTGAACCCCGGTTAATTGTTTGCCTAAATCCTATTTTGACTTAATTCCTTAATTGATCGAAGGCAAGGTCTCAATTTTAGACGGCAAAGTGGCTGGCTGTTTTATGTCAGTCTCAGATGGCATGGTGTTCGTTTCGGGGGATTCTGTTTCGGGGGATTCTGTTTCGGGGGATTCTGTTTCGGGGGATTCTGTTTCGGGGGATTCTGTTTCCGTGATTTCTTCCCTGGGAGGCAAATTATCCAGTTTTTTGCTTTCTTCTTTGGGGGTTTCCTCCGTGGGAACTACGACATCAGCACTTAGGGATGCATCAAAGAAATAAACGCGATCGCAATATTGAATTTTGCTAGAACAAATAGTTTCAATTGCGATATTACTAATATTGCTGACATCGAGGGCTAAAACGACTCGTTCTCCCGATGACACCGTATTGACGGAAGCTTGTTCGCCATCTAAATAGACAATCACTTGATTGGCAGGACTGGCACTATGTCGATCGCGCATTCCAAATTCCAACTTCAGACTTTGGAAATTTTTTTTCTTAGATGTTTCAGTATCTTCACTTTGGCGGATTCTACAGGCGAGAGACGCAAATTGGCTGCCCGGTCCCAGAAACATCACCGATCGATAAACTTCTCTACCGACCGAAACATCTTCTACTTCCCGTCGCCATCGTCCAGGACTTTCGCTGACACATTGCGCTTCAAATAACCAAGCTAAACGGGATTCGTCTTTTGCTTGGGCGAGGAAAGGACTTAAGGGCAGGATCGCAACCGACAGGACGCCAGCGGCAAGTAATTTAGCGATCAACTGGGTTGTTTGCATAGGGGAAAAGAAAAGCTAACAGATTTTAAATTCTCTGATCATATCGAATCTATTTCCAGGGGATCGCCACCGAGCGGATTTCTTTAGCCGTTGATGATTGGCGATCAGGGTTTTCCCGTCTAGTCTGGAAGGTTGAATCCTCAGAACCCAGACCAGACTGAGGTTGAATGATGTTTATTTTTTACTCGTAAACACGGTGGTAAACATCATCAGCATTCCACCGAGGAATAGCGCGATCGCCAATCCACCCGCAATCCAATTTTCTAGTTCAGTAATTTCCATGAGAGGTCGTTGCACTCTTTTAGATACTCTTACTTATTATCATCTCATAGTGATCGCCTGCTTGAACCTATTACTGAGTCTTCGGATGCCCAAGTAGGCGATCGCGGTGAATCCTTGAGACCTCGTGGCTGATGTTTTCTCGGAAATACAGCCGTGTTTCGGCTCTGATTTACTGATGTTCTTTTAACTGACATTAACCATTGACTGAAATGATTGACAGGATTTTTGCCTTTTCCCACACTCACTGCCTTGCCATTTGTGGCTTTTTGGTGCCCGCGAACCTGCTGGCCACCTTACAAACCATGATTTTTACCCCTTGGCCTCGATTTCGTTCACGGGTGCCGATCCTCGTCACCATTGCCAGCTTGTATGCCTTGGCGATGGTATTTCACGTTTTTACCTGGTTTGCCGTTGGGGTCGTGATGGCGCCGACCTTTATTTTGCTATTTTTAGCCTGCGTTTGTTTAACGATTAATGGTTGGGCGATCGCACATCCTGCCAGTCTTAGTCAACTCTTACTGCAACTTTGGCACTGGTTGAAATTGTTAGGCAATCATTTGGCCATAACATTTCCCCTGCGTTCGGTACAATCTTCGGTGAATCCCGATTAACCGACAGGATTTACGCAGAAACCGGGTAATTGACGAAAATCTCTGTAATCCCACCAAAATTGTCATAGAAACCCGGTTTCTAGATCATGCGTAAATCCTGTCGCTCAAATTAATTTGCTCAAATTAATTTGCTCAAATTAATTCAAAGTCAATCACAAAGTCAAACACAAATTTTAGCCCACGATGAAAGATAAACTTTTGAATGGATTAAACATATTCTTAATGGTCGATGTATTCTTCGTACTATTAAGCTTTTTTTGGTTTGCGATCGCCCTGGTCGGTCGTTCCATTGGCGTTCCCCTAGGGTTTGACCTTTGGTATAGCCTCTGGGAGCCGGTTTTTACCCCCGCGATCGGCATTCTCATGGCCGGTGCCATTCTCACCGGCATCATTAACTGGATTTCTAAAAGGCTTAGTTCCCCCACCGCCAAATAACCAGTTCAGTCACAATATTCCCTGTAGGGACACGGGCTTTCGCCGTGTCCTTATTTACATATATCTTAATCTATATCTAATACAAATTAAAAAAAAATTGCTCCAATTCTAAAGTTTATTTTGGCGCCATTGCCCACCTAATGCTAACTATTGTAAATAATAGAAGTTTTTTACCAGCCTAAAAAATATAAACTTTCTTTAAAAAACGTAACATCATTACCCCAATCAAAATTTTAACGTTAAATTAGAAAAAATGGGTTTACAGGGAAAAAAGCCATGCTTGCGATCGATCAAATCATCCAAGACCGTTATCAACTCCAAGGGCAATTAAGTGATAATCCCGTCCGGCAAACTTGGCTGGCCAGAGATTTATCAGCCACGGAAATTGAGCGACAATTAGTGGTGATAAAATTCTTAGCATTTGGTGGCCTAGTCCAGTGGGAACACTTAAAACTATTTGAACGAGAAGCCAACGTATTAAAACAACTGGATTATCCGCGCATTCCCAAATATTATGATTATTTTCATCTCGATGACCAAACCCTTTGGTTTGGCTTAGTCCAGCAATATATACCAGGTAAATCCCTAAAACAATTACAAATTGAAGGGAAACGCTTTACCGAATCAGAAGTGCGGGAAATCGCTAAACAAGCATTAAATATCCTGATTTATCTGCACGAACTGAATCCCCAAGTTTTACACCGGGATATTAAACCCAGTAACTTAATTTTGGACAACAAAGGTTGCCTTTACTTAATTGATTTTGGTTCGGTGCAAGATTCATCTCCTGGGATAGGATCTACTTTCACCGTCGTCGGCACATTCGGTTATGCCCCAATGGAACAATATGGCGGCAGAACTGTCCCCGCTTCTGACCTTTATGCCCTCGGTGCCACCTTAATTCATTTACTCAGTGGCACTTCACCCGCAGATTTACCCCAATATGATGCCCATATTCAATTTCGTCATTTAGTTAATGCTAGTCCCAGCTTTTTGCAGTGGCTAGAAATGCTAACCGAACCATCCGTAGAAAAACGCCCAAACTCTGCTCGTGAAGCGAAAAATATGCTGGAATCTGGCATTATTTTAAGTAAAGAAAATCCCGAAAAAGTTGCCAGTAATTTTGTCAATAATTCGGGACAAGGGGGTTTATTTGACTCCTCTGTACCCGTCCCCGATGAAATTAAAGGTTGGAATTGGGGTGCTTTTTTGTTTCCCCAATTTTGGCCATTGACCAATCAAACTTGGATTGGATTGTTATCCTGGGCGCCGTTTATTGGGCCATTTATGACCTTTGTCCTCGCTTATAAAGGCAATGAATGGGCTTGGAAAAGTCGCAAATGGCGCAGTATTGAGCAATTTAAAGCCCACCAACGGGGCTGGACGATCGCCGGACTTCTGTTTGGGATTCCCGTATCTGTGGCTATTTGGGTCAGTGCGATCGCCTTTCTGATTGACTTGTAACATAAAGCGGGAGAATTCCTCACAAATCAAGCAGGGGCTGGTTTGAACCCGCCCCTGCTGAAACCTACCCCAGAATCAAGAATAACCAATAACGAATAACCAATAACTGTCAACGGCAAGCGGAAACGCCACACGCTGATAGCTAATTAATAGCTAATTAAGGAGTCAGAATCGTATCAGTTGAACTCGTACCCGTAGCACCGGAATAGACTAAACCCCGCTCGAGATCCATCGTCAGAATCGATCCTTCGCGAATCTTTTTCGTAGCATTTTTCACCCCCACCATCACGGGAATCCCTAAACGCAAGCCAATGACGGCTGCATGGCTGGTGAGACTCTCTTCTTCAGTAATCACTCCGGCTGCTTTTCTAATCGCATCAATATAATCAGCGGTAGTTTTGGGGGCAACCAGAATTTCTCCAGGGTTAAAATTGGCAACTTCCAAGGGGCGATCGGCAACTCTAGCCCGACCACTAATCGACCCTTGACCCAAACCGACCCCTTTGCCGAGTACAGACGTGACCACTTCTACCTTAATTAAGTCAGTAGATCCCGACATCCCTTGCAAAGTACCCGCCGTCATTACCACTAAATCCCCTTCGGTCAGGAATTCGTTTTCCATCGCCACATTAATCGCCGCTTGGAAAGTTTGACCCGTAGAAGGTAAATCCAGGACTAGCAAGGGTTTAACCCCCCAAACCACCTGAAGTTGACGCGCCACATAAACATGGGGTGTGATCGCCAAAATCGGCGTGTGAGGGCGAAACTTGGAAACATTCCGGGCTGTCGCTCCAGATTTTGTCATGGTCATAATTGCCGCTGCATGGAGTTGTTGAGCAATTTTCCCCACCGCTTGACTGATGGCATTGGGAATAGATAACCCGGTTTCTTGAGTTGTAATTTTACCGATCGCCTGATCCCGTTCAATGCGACAAGCAATCCGGGCCATTGTTTCCACCGCTTCCACGGGATATTTGCCCACCGCTGTTTCGTTGGAAAGCATCACCGCATCGGTGCCATCCAGAATAGCGTTCGCCACATCGGAGATTTCTGCACGGGTAGCCCGAGGGCTGCTCACCATGCTATCCAACATTTGCGTGGCGGTAATCACCGGAATTCCCAAACGGTTGCAAGTAGTAATTAAGCGTTTTTGGATAATCGGCACTTCTTCAGCGGGAATTTCTACCCCTAAGTCGCCGCGAGCTACCATCACCCCATCGCAGAGAGAGAGAATAGCTTCCATTTGCTCAACCGCTTCGTGCTTTTCGATTTTGGCAATCACCGGCACATTCTTATCGGCACTGGAGATAAACTCTTTGATTTCTAAGATGTCTTGGGGGTTACGCACGAAACTCATGGCCACCCAGTCTACTCCTTGGTCAAGACCAAAGAGTAAATCTTCCCGGTCTTTTTCCGTTAGGGCTTTAATCGAGAGATACACTCCCGGAAAGTTTACCCCTTTGTTGTTGGAAAGGACGCCACCAACCACCACTCGACAATGAAGATTACCGGATTCACGATCGATTTTGTCCACGAACATTTCCACCCGTCCATCATCAAGGAGAATGGTGGCGCCTTCGGGAACTTCATCGGCGAGGCGATCGTAGGTGACACAAGCGATCTCTTGGTTGCAAGCCACGGGGCGGCTGGTTAGGATAAAGCTATCCCCTTTTTTAACCTGAATTGAGCCTTTTTCAAATTTGCCCAAGCGAATTTTTGGCCCTTGCAGGTCTTGTAAGATGCCGACGGGCTGATTCAGTTCAAAGGAAACCTGACGGATCAAGCGGATACTCCGCTGATGATCTTCGTGACTCCCATGAGAAAAGTTCAGGCGTAAAGTGGTTGCACCTGCTTCGATTAAATCGCGCAACACTTCTGGTTTACTGGTTGCCGGTCCAATAGTGGCGACAATCTTTGTCCGACGCAAAAAATTTCGCATTTCCATAAGCAGAAAGCTAAGGGATAGATGGGGATAAATGATAAATAAGGATTAATGGATCATCACCAAATCCTGCGGATTTTTGTCTGGAAGTCTTTTAGAATAAACCATTGTGGATCGCCCCGCCCTTGATTACCCTTGATTACCGATGGAATTCCATCGCAGAAATTTGACCTGAGTCAAAATTTCTTCACCAGTCCGGCAGCTTAGAATATCATTGCCAGTTTCAGAGGCAAGAAATTCCCCAGGTGAGCCAAGGATTTCGGCGATCGCGGCAGGCCATCTTGGGGATGGGTTTGCTCGATCGCCGGGACACAAATCAGACAAAAACAACACAGTTCTGACAGATAGATGGGAGATGAACCGTCGGGTTGAATTGAAAGCAACCTTATTAACTGTCACTGTATTTATAAATAAAACTTATAAAATGTTCACTTATAAATACAATTATTTACAAATATTTACAAAAGTTTATATAATTCGGTTCATTATCGTATACTAAGCCTTAATTTATTGAAAGGAGTACAAAACAAGATGCCAGAGGCCCAGCACCCCACGCTGACGATTCCCAAGGAGTTTCTCGGGCCCCCTCCTGGCAGGATTAATCCCAACCTACTTATGTTTGTAGCCGCCGTGACTTTGGTTATCATGTCTACGATTGGTTACTGGCGTTGGGACTGGCCGGGGTGGTGCTGCTTTACGATTAATGTGATCGCGTTGCACCTGTCGGGGACAGTGATTCACGATGCTTCACACAATGCAGGGCATCGTAATCGTATCGTGAATTCCATCTTAGGGCATGGTAGTGCCTTAATGTTAGGATTTGCTTTTCCAGTTTTTACGCGAGTTCATTTACAGCACCATGCTCATGTCAACGATCCTGAGAAGGATCCGGATCATTTTGTGTCTACAGGGGGCCCGTTATGGCTAATTGCCGCCCGCTTTTTTTACCATGAAATCTTTTTCTTTAAACATCGTCTCTGGCGAAATTATGAATTGTTAGAGTGGTTTTTCAGCCGGTTGGTGGTGGTAGCTGTGGTCTATGCAGCGATTCAATATGATTTTTTGCCTTATATCCTCAACTATTGGTTTTCCCCGGCTTTAGTGGTTGGTTTGGCTTTGGGATTATTTTTTGATTATTTACCCCATCGCCCTTTTGAAGAGCGCGATCGCTGGAAAAATGCCAGAGTTTATCCCAGTGCCATTCTTAATATCTTAATCTTGGGGCAAAATTATCATTTAGTCCATCATTTGTGGCCATCTATTCCCTGGTACAAATACCGTCCCGCCTATCATGCGATGAAACCACTTTTAGATGCTAAAGGAAGTCCACAATCTTTAGGCTTGCTCCAAGGGAAAGACTTTTTTAGCTTTATTTATGACATTTTTTTGGGAATTAGGTTCCATCATTCTAAATCTAAGGAAAAAGTCTCATAAATATCTGATAAGATTTCCCCGGATTATTTCCCATGATTGTAAGGCGATCGCACCTTAATTATTAGAGGCGCGATCGCTTTTTCATCTTCCATAAGGATAAAAGCCAACGTAAGCATTCAGGTATCAGTTTTCATCTGTCAGGAAATAGGAAACAGGAACGAGGTAATATAACCTCATAACCTCATAACCTCATCACCTCATCACCTTAATGGGGCAATAAGACAATGGGGCAATTAATTGCCTTAAATTGCCCCAACAAAATCTCCTCAACCTCAAAATAATCCGTCAATTTTCGGTTTCAGAAAATTTACTCACCCGTAATCGAGAGATTTTCCACCCAAACTCGCGGAGAAATGCCCCCAGGGGTCAGTTCGGCTTCCGCTTCTAAAAATACAATTGATTTGAGAAATTCCAGAAAATCTCCCGCCACCGTAGCGGATTCTATGCTGATTTTTTCGCCACCCTTAATTAACCAACCATCAAAGGGTAAAGAAAAAGACCCCTGCAAAGCTTGAACCCCCGCATGGAGTGCTTGCAAATCATCAATTAATACCACATTATCGGCGGTTTCTAGACTGTACTCTGTCTCTGGTGTTGCCCCACGGAAAACATGATAAAAATGGGGACTGACCGTTACTTTCGCCCCAATATTCGCGTGTCCTGTGGGTTGAGCATTCATCCGTTTAGCCGTACCTGCACTATGAATAAAATTGCTCAAAATTCCCTCGGTAATTAGCGGGACTCGACGAGTAGGTGTTCCTTCCCCATCAAAGGTAGTAAAAGCCACATTATTCGGATGCAAGGGATCGTCACACACAGACAAGAAAGGAGAGGCAATTTGCTGCCCTAAAGACTCTGGGGTTGAAAGACTTTGTTTGTCTAAAATATTCTGGGCATTAAAGATATTAGAAAAGGCTCCCAAGAGACTTAAAAAGGCTTCCGCCGAAAAAACTACGGTATATTTCCCCGATGGGATCTTTTCGTAGTTTAAGTGACTAATGGTTTTCTCTGCCGCTTCTTTAATGCAACCAGAAATATCCAGTTTGTCCAAGTGACTGCCGATCCGATAAGCCCCAGCACTGCGGGGTTTTTTGTCCGGTTGTTCGGTTTTGGTGTATAGGTAAAGGGAGGTATAAGAAGCCCCTTCTGCCCGAGCAGCCCCATCACTATTCAGATAAAATCTGTCAATGTCTCGTTGGGCTAATCCATTATAAGGAACACTGGCGATCGCTTCGTGAGCCGCCAGCAATTCTTTCTCCGCCTTAATTAAAGTTTCGATCAACGTAGAAACCTGGACTTGTGGCATTTTGGCATCTTGTTTGGCCAAAGGCACTGTGGCTTCTGGACTAAAATCAGGCACATGTTCTGTGACCCCAAAAAAACTGGCTTCATAAGCCGTTTTTAAAGCTAATTCTAATCCTAATGGATTCACATCTGTAGTGGAAGTAATCCCCATTGTATTCTGCTCATTCCAGACGCGCACCGTGACCCCAGAACGTTGGGAAGCTTTCACCTGTTTCGGTTCACCATTGTCTACCTGCACGCTATTTTCATCCACGGCAGACCCGTAGATATCAAACTTTTTAATTCCTAGTCTTTTAGCAGTTTCTTGGGTTTGGGATGCTAGTTGATTAATCTCGATCATTGCTCTTTTTTTGGTACTTCTGTTGTTGGGTGTTGGTTGTTGGTTGTTGGTGGGTAGGAATTCTTTTGTTCGTTGTTGGTGGGTAGGGATTCTTTTGTTGGTTGTGGGTTTTTGGGTAGGGATTCTTTTGTTTTTGGTTTTTGGTTGTAAGTCAATCCTCAGTAAACGGTCATTGGTCATAATAGCCAAAACAAAGAACAAAGAATAAAGAACCAACAACAAATAACAAAGAACAAATAACAAAGAACAAATAACAAAGAACAAAAGAAAAATGAATTAAAATTACCGTCCACCCACGGTAATCGAATCAACTTTAATATGAGGCTGTCCCACAGTGACATAAACGCTGCCACTGACCGACCCGCAAAAACCAGCGGCGAGTCCTAAATCTTTGGAACACATAGAAATTTTATTCATAATTTCCTTTGCTTCCCCGATCAAAGTTGCCCCTTTCAAGGGTTTGGTAATCTTGCCATTTTCAATTAAATAGGCTTCATCAACCCCAAAATTAAATTGTCCGGTTGCCCCGACACTACCGCCGCCCATTTTTTTGCAGTAAATGCCCTTATCAATGGAGGCAAATAAATCGTTAATTTCATAATCTCCGGGAGCAATATAAGTATTCCGCATCCGCGAAGCGGCAGCAAAGGCATAACTTTGGCGTCGTCCACTGCCGGTGCGCGGGTGTCCGGTGCGAATTGACCCGGTGCGATCGGCAATAAAGTTTTTCAGAATCCCATTCTCAATTAATAACGTGCGCTGAGTGGGCATTCCTTCGTCATCCATATCAATGGTGCCAAAAGCATTTTCTGACAAGCCCTCATCCCAAGCGGTTAAACTTTCGTGGGCAATTTTTTCCCCTTTTTTGTCAATAAATGGCGTGGTTTTCCGTTCAATTTGCGTTGTTTCCAGCAGGTGTCCACAAGCTTCATGGAAAATCACACCGCCAAATTCATTGGCCATAATAATTGGATAAGTGCCGGATTCTACATAGTCCGCATAGAGCATTTTCCCCGCAGAATCGGCAATTTCATCCGCCAATACCTCAAAATTCCAATCCCGCAAAAAGTTGGGATCGCTGGTATCTCCCACCCGCTTATTGATCGAAGAACGATGGGCGCCATCGGCACAAAGTAGGTTGTATCCGACGGTTTGAGTCAGGCGAATGTCTCGAGCAAAAGTGCCATCACTGGAAGCCACTAACACTTCTTGCCAGTCCCGGAAATAAACCGCCCGTCGGGATTGAACGTGAGACGCTTTTTGTTTTAGTTTGGCATTCGCATGGAGGAGAATATCGCTCATTTCACTCATGGGGCTACATTCGCTCAACCAGCCTTCTTTGCCTTTGAGGAGGGCATAGTCTCTGAGGGGTTCCAGGTTAATTTCTGGGATATATGCATTTGGACTGGGTAGCTGTAGCCCTAAAATCGAAAGTCCTTTTTCTAGGGCTAATTTTAATCCGCTAAAAGATAAATCGTTGGTGCTGACGTAGCAATCAGCGGTGCCGCGAAATACCCGCACCCCGGCGCCGGTGGAAAGACGCGGGGAGATGCTGCTAATAATGTCGTCTTCGGCAAGGCAGTTAGTGTAGTTGGTTCTTTCGAGAAAAAATTCTACGAAGTCCGCCCCCGCTGCCCGTCCTAAGCCTAGGAGGGTGGCTAGGGGTGCTTGCCAGGTGGAGTCAAAGCGATCGCCTCTGGAGGTGTAATTGAGATTCGCTAATTCTTGGGAAATACGGGGAACCAGTGTTTGCATGGGTAATTATTGTTTTTGATAGAATAGAACCACAACCGTCTATGGTTCCGGCTGTACTTGACAATTCTGTTTAATTGTTTAGTTTAGCAGATGTAAAGATATTTTGCGGACTGATTCAGCCATTTAGATACAAAGGATACAGGGAAAGATATTCTTACTGTCTTTTATCTCCTGTATGTGCTTTATGTCTTTTATCTCCTGTATGTGCTTTGTGGTCAGGGTAATTGGGGAGATAGACAAGGAGAAGTAAACCATTCACCTGGGAAATAAACACGCGATCGCCAAGGTAAATTAAGGTAAATTAAGGTAAATTAAGGTAAATTCAAGTAAATTAAGGTAAATTGGTGACTGGGATTGGTAAATTAAATATGAGATTAAGTTGCTTTACTCAATATTCTAGCAAGAGAAATTTAAATCAAGCCATTTCTCTTGATTTGATTGACTATTTATCAAAAAATTAATAATTTATATATGATTAATTATTTAAGTACGACCTTACTTACTCTGGCAGTGACCGAAGACCGAAATAGGATCTCGCTGGATGCAGCTTTATGCTATAGATTATATCTAATAATCAATTAGATACTTGATTTGAAAATAAACTAATTAAATGTATATCTCACCCGTTGACGACAAAGGTATGGTGGTAGCAAAACAAGGGATGGTGACTCAATTTACCGCTATACCAGAGTACAAATGAGTGAGATATGAGTGAAATATGAGTGAAATATGAGTGAAATATGAGTGAAATATGAGTGAACGAATGCTATTAGTGGTAAAGCTTAATCCCTATAAGCTATAGATTATAAGGATTTAGATTAAATCGGGATGACAGGATTTGAACCTGCGGCCCCCTCGTCCCGAACGAGGTGCGCTACCAAGCTGCGCTACATCCCGGAATTTTTTTTCAGCTTTTAGATTGTAACATATGATAGCCGATTTGGCTAGGATATTAATGACGTTATTTTTTAGGGAAACAAAAGGGTGACTGTAAAGCCAGACTGGTTAAGGGTTAAAGCGCCGCAGTGGCAGCGCGTGGGCAGCGTTAAAGAAATTTTACGGGATTTAAGGCTGAATAGTGTTTGTGAGGAAGCGTCTTGTCCCAATATGGGGGAGTGTTTTCACAACGGGACGGCAACTTTTCTGATTATGGGACCGGCTTGTACTCGTGCTTGTCCCTATTGTGATATTGATTTTGAGAAAAAACCTCAACCATTAGATCCCACTGAACCCAAACGATTAGCTGAAGCAGTGCAGCGGATGAATCTTAGGCACGTGGTGATTACTTCGGTGAATCGAGATGATTTGCCAGATGGGGGGGCGGTTCAGTTTGTGCGGTGTATTGAAGAGATCCGCCTCGGTTCCCCAGGTACGACGATTGAGGTGTTAATTCCCGATCTCTGTGGGAATTGGGATGCGTTGGAGTTGATTTTGCAGGCGCGTCCAGAGGTACTCAACCATAATACAGAAACAGTGCCTCGTCTCTATCGACGGGTGCGTCCTCAAGGGAATTATCAACGCACTTTGGATTTGTTAAAACAGGCTAGAACAATTGCTCCGGGAGTGTACACCAAATCTGGGATTATGGTGGGACTGGGAGAAACTGATGAGGAAGTTCAACAAGTGATGCGTGATTTGCGATCGGTGGATTGTGATATTTTGACCTTGGGTCAATATTTACAACCCAGTCCTAAGCATTTGCCGGTGGAGAGTTGGATTCCACCAAGTCAATTTGAGTCTTGGAGAGAGTTTGGGGAATCTGTGGGTTTTTTACAGGTAGTGGCTTCTCCTTTAACTCGGAGTTCTTACCACGCTGAACAAGTTAGGGCGTTGATGGAACTTTATCCCAAATCAGCCCGGGTTGACGCTTAAGTCTTGAGTGAGATGGGAATATGAAGCCAAAAACGTTGGCAATTTTAGGGGCAGGGGCTTGGGGAACTACCCTGGGGCAGCTTGTCAGAGAGAATGGCCATGAAGTGCGCTTGTGGTCGAGGCGATCGCCGGACAGTCTTGGGCAGGTTGTCGCCGGATCTGACATGATTTTGTCAGCGGTGTCGATGAAAGGAGTGACGGCAATTGTGGAGCAAATCCATGACTGTCGTCTTTCGGCAAATACGATTCTGATTACGGCGACCAAAGGATTAGATCCCCTAACGACTTGTACCCCTTCCCAACTCTGGGAACAAGCGTTGGGCGATCGCCCCGTGGTGGTTCTGGCAGGTCCCAACTTGTCCAAAGAAATTCAACAAGGTTTACCTGCCGCTACGGTGGTAGCGAGTCACAATGTCACCGCCGCCCAACAAGTACAAGGGGTGTTTTCGTCCCCCAGTTTTCGGGTTTATACCAATTCAGATCCTTTAGGGGTGGAGTTGGGGGGGACTCTGAAAAATGTGATGGCGATCGCAGCGGGGGTCTGCGATGGTTTGGAACTAGGCACCAATGCAAAAGCGGCACTCTTGACGCGAGGGCTGGCGGAAATGATCCGCGTTGGCACCCATTGGGGCGCCCAAACAGAAACCTTTTACGGTCTATCAGGATTGGGAGATTTATTGGCCACTTGTAATAGTCCTCTAAGTCGTAACTACCAAGTTGGCTATCAGCTAGGTCTGGGTAGATCGCTCTCGGAAATTCTGGCTTCTTTAGAAGGCACTGCTGAAGGAGTGAATACTACTCAGGTATTGATTCAACGGGCGCAAGCGCAGAATATTTCTGTACCGATTTCTTATCAAGTTTACAAATTACTTCAAGGAGAGATTACCCCCAAAGCAGCGGTAGAGGCGTTAATGTTGCGAGACACTAAGCCAGAGTAGGATCGATTGATTTAGTTTTTATGATGGATCTTCTGAGTTTTGTTGGCTGGGGTTGCGATTAGGTGACGGAGAAATAGACCGAGGCTCTTTTTTAGTTTGCCGATGATTGCTATTGCCGCCCCACTGCATATCGATCTGAAATAAATTGCCGAGAGGATGAATTTGAAATCCTCTGTTTTTATATTTTTTGGGTAATAAGTTCTCTGGCACGGTACTTTGATTTCCATCGCGAATAATGGGGCGAAAGAATTTCAATCCCCGCAGCATTGCAATCGTCGCGCAGATGCTTTTGCAATTCTTAAATAAGATCGTATTTTTTACTAGGCTGATTTGTATAAGTTTCTATCTCATACTTTACCGATAATTCACCCAGTTATAAGTGTAATATGCGGGTGGATCTGGTAAAAAATAAGGAGTTGTTTCTGCCGCATCATTGACAACTTCAGAGACTTTTTGCCACGGCACATCATACCCAAAATTGACGTTAATGGTAAGTGCTACCGGAATGTTGTGATCTCCCATGGGTGCATTGTAATTGAAGATGTTCGTGGAAAGTAAGTTAGAGTTGGGCAAGGTGACAATCACATTATCATCGGTGAGAATGCGTGTGACTAAAAGAGATTTTTCGATCGCATCCCCTTGAGTATCTTCAACTTCAATGCGATCGCCGATTTGAAATGCCCTAGTATAGATTAAAATAATCTCGGCAACAGCATTGGATAGTGCGGCAGAAGACCCCAAAGAAAAGAGCACTCCTAGAAACAGAGAAACCCATTGAAAAGCAGGAGAACCAAATCCAGGAAAATAAGGCGCACCCATGACCAAAGCTAGGGCAATAATCCCCAATTCCACCAATCTATAAGTCGGTTATGCCCAGCATAAAATACAGGAAAATAAATTCTTTATTTACTAATTTTAGTAAAAATAAATTTAGAAAAACGGAGGCCATAATAACTAAATAATACAATTGGACTAATGAAAAAAAATAGGAACATAATTTATCATCTAAAGCTTATATTTTATAATATTTAATATTTTTATGCAAAAAATATATTAAATAAAATTAATAACAAAATCCAGTATTTAATTGATTTAAACTTGGTAATAAAAGAAGAAAATAAGGTGATAAAATCGCTTATGATTAAATATACTTTTTTTATTTAATGGCGAATTATATTCACTATAATAGCGAGATAATGAATTTATTTTGCGCGATGAAGCTTTAATTAAAAATGATAATATAATGAAAATTATCAATGATTGTGTAAGCGATCGCCAGTCGATAATTCAAGCGATTATCATTGATAGTTAGGGATAGTTAGGGATGAAATTTTTTTCCAGGTTTGATTCAACCAGGTATCGCTAGAAAGGCTTTTCGGTTCACTGCCTAAGCTGGTTTTTTGTCGATAGTCTTTAAAAAATTCTTGAATTTTTTGTAAATAAATATAACTTAATTCTCTGGGAGTAGTGTTAGCGGCTTTGGCGTCTTCCTCCGTGATTTCGGTAATGATGGTACTCCCATAAAAAATGACCATCGTTTTCCCTCGTTCTCCCACTTGCAGGGACTCAATGGGCATTAAAGTATCCTTAGCGAACAGTTCTACCTGTTTGGCGATTTTCTGCGATCGCTGTTCTGGGGAGATCCCCTGAACCGTGTTCGGAATCTCAAATAATGAGTAACCTTCCACCATCACTGGCAATCCCTGGATTTGACGATCTGAGGTATCCGGTGGTTGAGATCCAGCTAAGGTGGGCGCTGAGACGATTAAACAGGTGATTAAAGCCAGAGCGACCAGTGCTTGCCAGTATTTTTTCATAGGAAAGTCAAAAAATTAGGCTATAATTACCTCTCGAATGAGCAAGTTTTGTCAAGGTTGCTAATTTATCTCCATCAAGCTGACTAAAATGAGTGAATTTAACCAAAAACCTAAATCATATGCTTTAGAGAATCTAGAAAATATGATTCTTGAGAGTTTCAATTTTCATCAAAATGACAAGGAAGATGAATTTAATCGGTTGCCGGAGATTTTAGTCGCTCCTGACCTGTTAAAAATGCGCGATCGCATGAGCCAATTAGAAAAAGAATTTTTTGGCATTTTCACGAATGGATAAAAAATTAATTTCTTAGAGATATTAAATAATCTTCGATGATTTTTCAGCAATTAGAAGCTATTAAAGCCAAAATACAGTAAATTAAAAGTGGCATTATTAGTAATAAACTAAACACCATTATTATCGTCAAAAATAAATAAATTCAAGCAATTAACATTGCCTAACTATTAAATACCACTATTAAATACAGGAAAAAATCCTGAATAAAAACAGATATAACTGCCATAAATTTTTAGTATAATTTTAATATTATATCGATCTTTATTTAACAAAACTTTAGAAATAAAGTGGCAAAAAAATATGACAAAAACTCTATTTAATCGAGAAAAAAATATATTCGCATTAGAGTAATTTTTTCCAGATATAACATTCAAACAGTATCACATAAACTGCAAATAATTAAGTCAAAAATTAAGTTTGGTAAACTTTGGGAAAACGTCAGTCCCCTGAATGCTCTTCAGACTTTAAACTCCAGGAATTGATGAGAAATTTATGAGAAAATTTTCCTATGGGAGAGATCCACCTAGATCGTAACGAGATCGAGAAGGAAGATCGATGCATAAAAAATGCGCTCGTAAAATGCAAAAATAAATATAAAATCATCATTTTTGCTGCCTTGGTTTGCTCAAGTTGCTCCGCAAAAATGGACAGGGGAGAAGGAAAAAAATAGGACAGGGACGTAGCAGTACAACTATACAGAGGCAACGGAACAATGGAGCCCGATTCCTAAATCATCAATCTGGTAGTGGCGATCGAGGTACTGCCGAAAAATAACCGGGGGAAGGGGGGATTTAAAAGATTAAGGAGGCGATCGCAGCGGAATTACCTAACTTTTATTTATGTATAAATTAACGTTTATAAATAAAAATTATTAAAAGTAAATTATGATTGTCTCTCTTATGGCCGACCGCGCTCATGCTGCCTCAGTCAGGAGTCGTCTAGCCTGATGTTAACACTTCAACAATCCGACTCGGTTTTAATATTTCATTTCTCAAGAGGGAATGCTTTATCTATACCTATTGAACTGAATCGCATCGGCTATTTTTCGCACATATGGATTTAGACTATAGATAAGTAAAAGCACCCCCAGGGTATGTTGTCCAACGGATTCACCGGATGGAGATAGCTTGACTGAGTGCTAATTTGGGAAAAGAGTTCTATTGCTTTTAACAGTTAGATAGCTTGATCGAGGATGAAAAACTGGGGTAAGTTAGCGTCCACCATAAATCTATCAGATAGATTCGCCGTTTACTATATCAATCTCGATCAACCTATGTTAGTATGTTGGCGGTTATATAAGAAGACTGGCTAATTCCTGATAATTGCTAAGTGGCTTATATAGTGAGTTGCCTAGATTCGATCTAGATATTCTGAGTCAAAAAAACCGAGGCAACTTATATAGAATAGGAGGAAGAATCAAGATGACTAACAACCAACCAGATTTAGGTCAAGGTTTTAACAACATTGAACAAATCCGTGAGCTTTTATTCGGCACTCAAATGAAACAGGTGAGTAGTCGATTAGATAGTCTGGAAGCTGCACTAAAAGAGCAAAAAGAAGAGACAGAAAAGCGGCTTTTTGTTTTGAGAATAGAAACCGATAAAAGCTTACAAAAATTGCAAGAATCTCTGTCCACAGAACTTCAGACTTATATGCGGACTTTAAGTGAAGAACTTAAGGCCATAAAAGAGAAAGGTATTAAAGATAAAGACGAAATCGACGAACAAATTGAAAGCATTAGTAAGCGGCTTTCGAGTAATGTTGCTAATCTGGATGAAGCAATTGATAAGCAAACGCGATCGCTGCGGGATGATGTCCTGTCGAGTCATAAAAAGCTTCAGGGCGATCTGATTCATATGAAAAAGCAGTTGTTGGAAAACTTTGAAAAACGCTTATCAACTTTAGGTTCTAGCAAAGTGAGTCGAGAAGATATCGCTGATATGTTTTTTGAGATTGTGCTAAAACTTAAAGGACCGGAACAACTTCAGCTAAAAGGAACTGAATTCCCCTCCACTTGGGAAGAAGAAAATACCTCAAGCAAATCTGAGTATCTCTTGCTGGAAGAATCTCAGGGTAATGGTTAATCTCCCTGATCCCAATATCATCATAGCATGAGTCCGCTCAAGAATACAGGAATATTCTTGGCATTTGGTCTTCTTCTGACCTTAGAAGAAGGCCAAAAGTGTTTTTTTGATTGGCATTATTACCCAAAAATATAACTAAAAGCATCTTTATATTCTGGATTTTCAAATCTTAAATAACTATAAATACCTAACTAATTTAAACACTAATGTTTAAACCATAATAATTTTTTTGATTTAGCAAGCAAATTTAAAATAAAATTTTTAAAAAACAGATCAAAAAAGTCAAAAATGTCAAAATGCTCAAAGTTACTCAAACATGATCTGGTTTGTCAAACCATGAATTACTCAGATAGAAAATCTTTTGACGATCGGGGGAACAGTCAGCCAAAGGATGAATTCATTCCACGGGCTGATTTCCAAAAAAAGCATCATACTATTTATAACAAACAATCGGATATGGCGGATATGGACTATCAGCAAATCCAAAGGTATTTGCAGCAACTTGACCAAATGCTAAATCGAGGTCAAAATGCTGAAAAAGCAATAAACCAAATCAGTCTTGAGATTGACGAAGTTGAGGAATTTGAGGGGTTATCCGGGGAATTACGATCGAGTGAACCGGCCAAAAATGAGGCTGAATTTGCGGAAACTACACTGGCGCTGGCTAATGCTGATGCCCAAGAGTTACAGTCCGGGGAAGGTAAGCCATCCCTCCAAGAATCTCCTGATTTGAAATCGATAGAAACCGCCGGAATTTTAGACGATTTACTACAGCCTTTTACTGCGGAGGCGAAGGAAGGAGAATCGGTTGAATATCAGGAGTTACTGGAACAACTTGCCCTGGATCAGACGGATCCTAAAACGATTAAAGAAGTGAATGATTTATTAAATCGTTTTAGAGATGAAGTTAGAAATGAAGCGATCGCAGACAATCAGGAAATATCTATCTTGGCAGGGGCAGACTTGGCCGCAGCAGAAATTGGTAATGATGGGAGTGAATATAACCAAGAGTCCAGTCAGACAATCTCTGAATTAGAGCATCTCGGTGCCGAAACGGAAACGGAAGCCAAAGCCAAAACCAAAGCCAAAACCAAAGCCAAAACCAAAGCCAAAGCCAAAACCAAAGCCAAAACCAAAAGCAATCGCTGGTTATCTGGGTTAGGGAAATTGATGCTATTTATGTTTCAGCCGTCGGTTAACTGTGCCAAAAAACAAAAGGTGCGGGCCGGTGTTTGGGGGTTTAGTTTAGGGATGATGGTTGTTATCTTGGTTGGTTGGGGGATTTATCACTATGTGCAAATTAATCAGGGCGATCGGGAAAAACAAGTCAGTAAGCTTTTAGATGCTTCTCCAGAATTAGCCTTTTATCGGCTCAACGTTGATGTTCGGGGCAAAATCCTATCCTTAACCGGAAAATTACCCAGTGCTTATCTCCGGGATCGAGCCGAAACAATTGTGCGGTTAGCGGCTCCAGATTTAGTGTTGGATAATCAGATTATCGTAGTAGATCAGCCGGTGAATATGATGCAAGTAGCGGCTGAGGTTGAACAGGTGGTTAAAATTCTCAATCAAATTGATGGGATTAGCATTTCTGCGGAGTTTGATCGGGGAAATGTCAGCTTAACAGGAACGTCTATTCAACATACTACCCTTAACAAGATTACTGAAATTTTTGCAGGCATTCCTGGGGTTCGTCAGGTTTCTAATCAAATGATAGTTCAGCCAATTTCTATTGGCATTCGGATTTATTTTAGGCAAAATTCTGCTCAAGTTCCTCCAGGAGACTGGGAAGAAAAGATTGAACAAATTAAAGACATTCTCGAAAAATACCCCGGTCTGCATTTGAAAATTGTTGGCTACAGCGATCGCACTGAATTCTCTAGGGAAAATTTGGCATTGCAACGGGTTCAATCGGTGGAAAATATGTTGGAATCTCGCGGGATAGATCGCCGTCGAGTTCAGGCATTTGCCGGTACAGGTTCCCCGCCAGATATTGATTTGAATCAAGAAAGATGGTTGCGGCGATGTGTGGTTTTTGAGATTATTGAAGCCGCAGCAGATTTAGCTAATTCGGGAAAATAGATAGTTTGGTAGATAGTCTGGTAGATAGTCTGGTAGATAGTCTGGTAGATAGTCTCGTAGATAGTCTGCTGATGGTATTGAATCAATATAAAGGTTTTAGGTTTAACCCAATTACCGAATTGCTCACATGATCGCTCACATTCAATCAAGGGAAATTTGCCAATCAATGATTCCTAAACAGGTGAAAAAAAGACACCCTGATGAACTGGTTTTAGCTACTTTCAGAATTCCATACGAAAAATGGGAGAAGTTTCAAGAGGCTGCCAGTGCATCTGGAACAACAGCATCGGCTACTTTATTGGCTTTTATTGAGGACTATCTGGCTAGATTTAATGCGGGAAATCAGCCAGAATTACTGGATTCTTTCGATTCCCCAGTTGATTCCTCATTAGAGGCCGAAGTAGAGGTTCCAGTAGCGAGTCAGTTACCGGAACAATCTCCGGTTAATTCTGGATTAGCAATCTCAGAAGTTCCTGAGTTAAATCGTGATTTCATTCCAGCAATGGAGCCACAAATTCAAAAACTGCTTGAAGCCAAAATTCAGGAAAAATTAGAGGCAAAAATTGAAAAACAACTTGAGGCGAGAATTGAAGCGAGAATTGAGGAAAAATTAGAGGCAAAAATTGAGGATATTGAACCGATAATACATCGGATTCAATCGCAAGTGAGTCAGTTAAGTAAACGCTTAGATAAAGTTGAACAGATTGTTGATAAATTTAAGGGAGCAAAGACTAAGAAAGACTCTGATTTTATCGATGTTGCTGCGGTGCCGATTGATGGGGATTTACATCAGCATAATTTAGAAAAAGATCGCCCCCTCACTGAGGATGAGCAAAATGATATCGGGCTAACCCAAACCGCTTTATGTATAGAATTTGGGATTAATCCCAACACTTTAAACCGACACGCAAGTGTCCGGGGTTTGTCTACGGTGGAATATTTGCATCAGCTAACGGGCTGGTTGTATCGGAATGGGAAATATTATCCGCCGAAATAATCGTAGGGTGGGCAAATTGCCCACCGTACATTTAAACCGGAGTAGGGTGGGCAATTTGCCCACCGTACATTTCAACCGAAATAATCGTAGGGTGGGCAAATTGCCCACCCTACATTAGTAGGGATTAGGCATCATCCAGGGCAGCAATGCCAGGGAGCACTTTTCCTTCGAGCAATTCTAGGCTGGCGCCACCACCCGTGGAAATATGGCTCATTTGGTCAGCTAAACCGGCTTGTTCCACCGCAGCTACGGAGTCGCCACCGCCAATGATGGTGCTGGTGCCTTTGGGGGTGAGTTCAGCCAGGGTTTCAGCGATCGCATTAGTCCCAGCGGCAAACTTCTCCATCTCAAACACACCCATTGGGCCATTCCAAATCACCGATTTGCAATCCGCTAAAGCCGCTTGGAAGGTCTTGACAGAATCGGGGCCAATATCCAATCCCATCCAACCATCGGGGATATTTTCCACGCTGACAGTTTGGGTATTGGCATCAGCAGCGAACTTATCCGCCACCACCACATCGGTGGGCAGCAAGAACTCAACGCCTTTTTCTTTAGCCTTAGCTTCCAAAGACTTAGCCAATTCCAGCTTATCCTCTTCCACCAAAGAGTTACCCACGGATAAACCACGAGCTTTCAAGAAGGTGAAAATCATCCCACCACCGAGGAATAGCTTGTCGCACTTATCCAGCAGCGCAGAAATCACACCAATTTTGCTGGAAACCTTGGAACCGCCAACAATTGCGGCCAAAGGACGTTGGGGATTGTCAATAGCGGCTTGGAGATACTGAAGTTCTTTCTCAATTAAATAGCCAGCCACGGAAGGACTGAGATAGTGTGTCACCCCTTCGGTGGAAGCATGAGCGCGGTGAGCGGTGCCAAAGGCATCATTCACATATAAATCGGCCACAGCAGCCAACTGTTTGGTAAATTCTGGGTCATTTTCTTCTTCACCGGCATAAAAGCGGACATTTTCCAGTAATGCCACTTGGCCATTTTGCATGGCGCCCACTTGGGCAGCAACTTCATCGCCAATGCAGTCGTCACATTTGACTACTTCTTGATTGAGTAATTCAGAAAGGCGCTTGGCTACGGGGGTCAGGCGCATTTTTTCGTCTACTGTACCTTTGGGACGACCAAAGTGGCTGCACAGAATGACTTTGGCGCCTTTGCCGGTTAAATCTTTAATGGTAGGCAAAGCAGCCCGAATCCGGGTATCATCAGTGATGTTGCCAGCATCATCCAGAGGCACATTAAAGTCCACACGGACTAATACCCGCTTACCCGATAAATCTGACTCAGACAAGTTTGCTACAGTTTTCTTGGCCACAAAAATACCTCCTAGAATTTTCTATGTCTCGGTTAAAGTCCTGGAAAATCGATGCGAAACCTTTGTCTGTCCGGGAACGCAAGCTCCCTGGCACAGAAAGTACACCGACGTTGTCAGACTTCAACCAGAGTAAATTTCACTTGTTTGTCGTAAACATTTTATACGAGAGTGTGTACCGTAAGAGGGTGCCATGTTCAAGACCGTTTTATTTCCCATCGATCGCAGTCGAGAATCCCGCGAAGCTGCGGACAAGGTTCTCAATATTGTTCAAACCTACAAAGCTCGCTTAGTCTTGCTTTCTGTAGTGCCAAAGCCCCCAGAAGGGGAAGAGTTACCCCCAGACGAGGCGATGATGTCCCCGGAAGCGGTGGCAGAATTGCTAAAAAATGCTCAGGATATGTTTTCTAAGGAAGGAATTGAAGCCGAAGTCATTGAACGCGAAGGTCAACCGGCTTTTGTGATTTGTGATGTGGCTGATGAAATCGACGCCGATTTAATTGTCATGGGTTGTCGGGGGATGGGTTTGACGGAGGAAGCGGCAACGGAAAGTGTCACCACTTTGGTGATTAATCTGTCTCCCTGTGCAGTGTTAATCGTTCCGTAGTCTCTTGCTTCTTTTTGAGGGTTCATGGGGGTTATCCTATGAATCCTCACCAGACAAAAAATTTAGGATTTCCTCTCATAATGATCATTCAATGGTATCCGGGTCACATTGCTAAGGCTGAACGACAGTTAAAAGAACAGCTAAAAATGGTGGATGTGGTGCTGGAAGTGCTTGATGCCCGTATTCCTTTATCGACTCATCATCCCCAAGTACCCAATTGGGTGGGGGAGAAAACTCGGGTTTTGGTAGTGAATCGGATGGATACGATCGCCCCACAGGTGAAAGAGCAATGGTTGACTTGGTTTAAGTCTCAAGGAGAAACTCCCTATTTTACCAATGCCCAACATGGGGATGGGGTGGCCCAAGTCGCTAGGGCGGCAAAATTTGCCGGGGTCGCGATCAATCAACGGCGGCGCGATCGCGGAATGTTGCCTAGACCCGTCCGCGCTGTGGTAATTGGTTTTCCCAATGTGGGCAAATCCGCTTTAATTAACCGCTTGCTGGGAAAACGAGTAGTGGAAAGTGCCCGACGCCCTGGTGTCACCCGTTCCCTGCGCTGGGTGAAAATTTCTCAAGAACTTGAACTATTAGACGCCCCAGGAATTATTCCGTCTAAGTTGGAAAGTCAAGCCGCTGCCCTCAAATTAGCCATTTGTGATGATATTGGTGATGCGGCCTATGATAATCAACGAGTCGCAGCGGGAATGATCGACTTGCTGACGCAATTGGAACGCCACGAAATGGGGGTAGTTGGCGCAAAATGTTTAGCCTCTCGCTATGAATTAGATCCCACAGAAATGACTGGGGAACAATATCTGCATACTTTAGCGGAGTTACGGCATCGTGGGGATGTGGAACGCACCGCAAGGCAGTTATTAAAAGAGTTTCGCAAAGGAGTCTTGGGTCCGATCGCCTTGGAGTTGCCACCGCAGCAGTAGGAGGGAGCGGGGGTGCAGGGTGTAGGGTGTAGGGTGTAGGGTGTAGGGGAAGAGAGGGTGTAGGGTGTAGGGTGTAGGGAAGAGAGGGTGTAGGGAAGAGAGGGTG
>NZ_LIUQ01000004.1:82038-155309 GCF_001276715.1 Planktothricoides sp. SR001
TACACCCTACACCCTAAACCCTCTCTTCCCCACACCCCACATCTTTCCGTGTGAATGTTGCTCAAATTTCCGAGATACTAGATATAGATGAACACTGTTGTGGAGAAAAACTGTGCTACTAACAAAAGGCTTTGAGGTCGAAATGTACACAGGCACCCCGCAGGGGGATATTATCGGCCTCTCGGACAAAATTGTCGCGGCGTTAAATCGGTTTGTCCGCGAACCCGATAGCCGAAATGTGGAATATACGACTCCGCCGTTATGTTCCTACGATCGCCTATTGTGTGACTTGGTCCGACCTCGGTTGCAGCTACGAGACTATCTGAAAACATTGGGGGACTATACCCTGGTTCCGGGTAGTACCTTGTCCTTGGGTCACAGCGATCGCTTTTATCGGTCAGACCCAGGCAACCCTTACCATGACTATATCGAGCAAACTTATGGCACAAAAATCGTCACCGCCAGTATTCATATCAATATTGGCATTGAAGATCCAGAAGTGCTGATGCGGGCTTGTCGAGTGATCCGCATGGAAGCCCCTCTCTTCCTTGCCCTGAGTGCTTCTTCTCCGTTTTTAGATGGGGAAGTCACCGGCTATCATTCAACTCGGTGGCAGTTATTCCCGAAAACGCCTGTCCATGTGCCTCTGTTTGAAAGTCACAGCCATTTTATCCGCTGGACGGAAGAACAACTCGCAGCCGGGACAATGCAAAATGTGCGGCATTTATGGTCGTCGGTGCGTCCCAATGGGGATCACCGTCCTTATAATATTAACCGCCTGGAACTGAGGATTTGTGATGCGATCGAAGACCCGATCGCCTTATTAGCTATTGCGGCATTCTTAGAAGCCCGAATTATGCAGGTAATAGCAGACCCCAACTTAGATCCCCTGGTGCAAAGCCAACTCCCAGCCCAAAGTCGCGCTGAAGATTTAGCCAGTCTCGCTGATGCTAACGAAACCGCCGCCGCTACCAATAGTTTAGATGCTGAGTTGCGCCATTGGGTTGATGGTAGAACAATTTTAGCCCGGGATTGGATTGCTGAACTATATGAAGAAATGAACCCTTTGGCCAAAGAACGGGGTTTTGCTTGCTTCCTTTCACCCCTGAAAAAAATCTTGCGTCAGGGGAACCAAGCTCAACAATGGTTAAAACTTTATGAAGGAGGGACGGATATTCGCACGGCGATCGCGCAAGGGATTATCGCTATGATCAAAATGGAACATGAACTAGAAGATAAATTATGTCAACAATTGGTGGCGTAAACGTTCCCTGATTGTCGATATAAGTAGGTGGGCATAAATGAATTCAGTATATACTCACCAGATAAAAAGCTGTCATTCCCGCAAATGCGGGAATCCAATATATTGGAAAATCATCTCACCCTATTTTTTAGGCATTGATTCTCATGTTTGATCCCCCCAACCCCCATTAAGAATGGGGGATAAGAAAAATCATATTTCTCGGTCATTTCCACGTTCCCAGGTAAGACCTGGGAACAATCATTTTTTAATTTTTCGCCTCAAGCAAAAGTGATGAAAAACGGAGGCAACAGGTGCTACGTCTTTACTCTTATACCTTATTTTTAAGTGCATTTCTGTTATTTTCCGTGCAACTAATGGTTGCCAAAATGATTTTACCCTTGCTGGGGGGTTCGCCCTCAGTTTGGAATACTTGTCAGTTCTTTTTTCAAGGCACATTATTGCTGGGCTACGGATATGCTCATTTAAGCAGTAAATGGTTAGGAACCCGTCGTCAAGGGATGATACATATTCCTTTGCTTTTATTGCCACTGACTTGTTTACCGATCGCGATATCCACCCCTTTCTATACTCCTGAAAATTTGCGTCCTATTCTGTGGTTATTGACCGTCTTAACCCTCAGTGTCGGATTACCTTTTTTTGTGGTTTCCACCACGGCGCCGCTGCTACAGAAATGGTTTGCCGATACAGACAATCCGGGCAGTAGCGATCCCTATTTTTTATATAGTGCTAGTAATATTGGCAGTTTATTGGGTCTCTTAACCTATCCGACTTTAATTGAGCCATATTTTTCTTTAACATTTCAAAGTAAGATATGGTCTATATTATATATATTATTAATTTTTTTAGTCTGCTTTTGTGCTGTTAGTAGTTGGCAATCTAAACCGAAAATTAAAACAACAGAAAATGACGACGGAAATACAGATAATATTATTTTAGAGCGAGATATCGAAAATATCGAAAGAGAATCGCCACATTTAATAGAAATTTTCCAATGGATTATTTTAGCCTTTATTCCTTCCAGCTTGCTGTTAGGTTTAACAACTTATATTACCACAGACTTGGCGGCAATGCCAATGCTTTGGGCAATTCCTCTCGCCCTTTATTTGTTATCATTTATTCTCACTTTTGCCCGAAAGCAATTTTTGCCTTATCCCCAATTTTTGGCCATATTACCGGCGTGGTTGACTCCGTTAATTTTCCTCTGTTGGGCGCGATTGGTTAATCCTTTATGGTTTGTCCTATTGTTACATTTGGGCGGATTTTTTATCACTGCTTGTTTGTTTCATTGGCAGTTAGCCCAAAGACGCCCCAACCCGGAACATTTAACCAGTTTTTATTGGTGGATTTCCGTGGGAGGAGTTTTGGGCGGATTGTTTAATGCGATCGCCGCGCCTTTAGTATTCAACTACTTATTAGAATATCCGCTGATAATGTTGTTGTCTATTTTAGTGGTGCGTTCGCGGAGCGTTGCGGATGCAACATCGCCCCAATTATTCCAGGGCATAGAATTTGCATCTTCCGCCCAATTTTTAACCATTAAAAAAATTCAAACTATCAGTGTCGGGTTATTGTTTGGCGGATTATTCGTAGGATTTTCGCCAGAAGCATTTCTGAATAATCTCAGGGGTTATATTATAGCTATAGGGCTAATGATATTGATATTTTATCCCTTTAAATTGAAAAAGATCACCTGGGTACTGGGTTTATGTTTTATTTTCCTAATTGGCCAGTTTTCTTTGAATAACTTAGGCGGCATCCTCTACAGTGAACGGAGTTTTTTTGGCATAAATCGAGTAATTCAGTATGATAATGAAATTGGGGGTAAATATCATAGTTTACTGCATGGCACCACCCTGCACGGGAAACAGAGTCTCGATCCCAAACGCCGGAATGATCCGTTATCTTATTTTACTATAGATAGCCCCATTGGTCAATTTTTTTCTTCGGTAAAACCGCAAAAGTTATCCCAGGTTGCTGTCTTAGGTTTGGGTGTTGGTACTTTAGCCGCTTATGCCCAACCGGGACAAGCATGGACTTTTTATGAGATTGACCCCACGGTGGAAAAAATCGCTCGCGACCCGCGTTATTTTACTTTTTTACAAGACGCCAAAGCCCCTTATAAGGTAATATTGGGAGATGGTCGATTGCAGTTAGCGCAGGTGCCGGATCGGGCTTATGATTTACTGATTATGGATGCCTTTAGTTCCGATTCTATTCCGGTTCATTTGGTGACAAAAGAAGCGTTTCAGCTATATTTTAGGAAAATCAAAGCATCGGGATGGTTGCTGGTGAATATTTCTAATCGGTATATTGATTTAGAACCCGTACTAGGCGCGATCGCTCATAATTTAGGACTGGTGGCCATCCATCAACAAGAAGGAGAAATATCCCAAACAGAAAAAGCAATGGGTAAATCCGCTTCTCACTGGGTAATTTTGACTCAGAAATCCGAGAATTTTGGCTCATTACTCCAAGACCCTCGCTGGGAAGCGATAGCATCCACCCAAACCCGGTCTAGTCCAGAAACTTTAATTTGGACTGATGATTATTCTAATATATTGAGTGCTTTACGTTGGGTGACTCAAAAATAATGCCATTATGGTTATTTGTTGTTTGTTGTTTGTTGTTTGTTGTTGGGTAGGGATTCTTTTGTTGTTTGTTGGTTGTTCTTTCATGGAAACCAACAACGAAGAACCATAGGAATTACGCAGGGAATCTATATATGGGGTGTTGGTGCGTTACGCTTTGCGCTAACACACCCTACGGATTTCTATATATGGGGTGTTGGTGCGTTACGCTTCGCGCTAACACACCCTACGGATTTCTATATATGGGGTGTTGGTGCGTTACGCTTTGCGCTAACACACCCTACGGATAGCTGATAAATAAGCCAACAATCAACAATCAACAACCAACTAACAACGAACAACCACCAACCAACAACCAATAACCAACAACGAACAACAATCGCTGATTTTTTATCAATAGAGAAACTACCAATGACCACAAATATCGATGAAATCTTAAAAGAGTTTGAACATTTTGGGGTGAACCTGGGTTTAGAGAGAATTCAACGACTCTTAGGCGACTTGGGCAACCCTCAAGCCAAAGTGCCCATAATTCATGTCGCGGGTACTAATGGCAAGGGGTCTGTTTGTGCTTATCTGTCCGCAATTTTAACCGCCGCAGGTTATCGGGTCGGTCGCTATATTTCCCCTCATTTAGTTGATTGGACGGAACGAATTTCTCTGAATGAAAAGCCGATCGCCCGTGAGGAATTTATCTCTCTTTTAGAACAAGTTAAAGCAGCGATCGACCCAGCCGCCCCCTGTCCGACGCAGTTTGAGGTGATTACTGCTGCCGCTTGGTTATATTTTGCCCAACAGCAAGTGGATATCGCGGTGATGGAAGTGGGACTGGGGGGTCGATTGGATGCCACCAATGTCTGCGATCGCCCCTTGGTTAGCATCATTACCTCAATTAGTTGGGAACATTGGCAACGCTTAGGGCCAACGATCGCCGATATTGCCAGAGAAAAAGCTGGTATTCTCAAACCCGGTTGTCCGGCGATTTGCGGGTCGCTGCCTCCTGACGCGCAAAAGGTCGTAGAAAATCGCATTGCTGAACTGAATTGTCCCGCGATTTTTCCCGAACCAGCGCGGATCGTCGAACATAATTCTGTTAATTCCTCAGAGGATAATTTTTTGCCTAATCAACCACAATGGGCAGTTTATGAAAATATCAAATATCCTTTACCATTGTTGGGTGAAATCCAATTAACCAATTCTGCTTTAGCCATTGCTGCCATAAAAGTCTTGCAAGGGCAAGGTTGGCAAATTTCCGACGCACAAATTGCTGATGGCATGGGGAAAACACGCTGGCCCGGTCGTCTGCAATGGGTCAACTGGTCCAATAGTGGCACACGATTATTAGTTGATGGCGCTCATAATGCGGCTGCGGCTCAAGTTTTGCGCCAATATGTAGATCAAATATCCCCGCAACCTGTGAACTGGGTAATGGGAATGTTATCGACAAAAGACCATCCGGGTATCTTTAAGGCATTGCTCCGACCGGGCGATCGCCTATACTTAGTACCAGTCCCCGATCATAGTTCTGCCCTGCCCGAAGACTTAGCCGCGATCGCCCAGCCAATTTGCCCAGAATTGGCGGAAATCAAGTGCTATCCAGAATTGGCGATCGCCCTAGAACATTGTCATCATCCGGATCTGTCTAGTTGCGACACCCTGACAATTTTATGCGGTTCTTTATACTTACTGGGCTATTTTTTTGCCACTCATAACCAGATTGACCATTAACCCCAAAAATTGTTATTGGTTATTGGTTATTTGTTATTTGTTGTTTGTTGGTTGTTGTTTGTTGTTTGTTGTTTGTTCTTTGCTATTGGTTATTATTTCAGGGAAACCAACAACGAACAGGGTGTAGGAGAGCGGGGGTGCCGCCATCGAGCAGAGGAGTGGGGGTGCCGCCATCGAGCGGGGGAGCGGGGGAGCTTTCGGTGCAGGGGTGCTTTCGGTGCAGGGGTGCAGGGGGGATATTTTTCTCCTCATCTCCTCTGCTCCTCTGCCCCTCCGCCCCTCATCCCCTCATCCCCCCTGCCGACGGCAGGCTCCTCATCCCCCCTGCTCCTCTGCTCCTTATCCCCGTTCCCCGTTCCCTGATAACTGTTCCCCTTTCCCCAACCAAAGAATCCCTACCCAAAGAATCCCTACCCAACAACCAACAAATAACAAACAACCAACAACCAATAACCAACAACCAAAGACAGGAGCCATACTGCCGTGCAGAGTCTGCAAAATCTATTGAAAAAGTTCTTGCCAGGAAAAGCCCCTGGATTGGGCATCGAAATAGCCCCAGACCGGATTAATATTGTGCAATTGAGTCAGAAAAAGCCTGGATATAAACTAGAAACTTTTGTATCGGTGGAAGTAGGAGAAGGGTTGATCGAAGAAGGACTGATTGCCGATCCACCGGAAGTCGCCATGCTGATTCAGACAGCTTTAGCGGATAATAATATCAAAGCCAGACACATTGCCACGGCTATCCCTGCCAAAGAAGGTGTGATCCGGGTGGTGCCAGTGCCCGCCGAACTCAATGATTTAGAATTGCGGGAAATGGTGAATCAAGAAGCGGGGCTATACTTACCCTTTCCCAGGGAAGAGGCTGATGTAGATTATCAAAAGATGGGGGTGTTTGAGGATGAAGACGGAATTTCTAAATTCCAAGTCCTCCTAGTGGCAACTCGTAAAGAAGTCACCGATACTTATATTAGTACCTTTGAACAAGCAGGGTTAAAGATTGATGTTTTAGATTTAACTATTTTTTCCCTGCTGCGGACGATTCAAGGTGAATTAAGCCAACTGCCCCAAGAAGAACCAGTGGCGATCGCGGACATTGAATTTGACAGTACCGAAATAGCCATTCTCATGGATGGCATTCCCCAATTTTCCCGCACTATTCCCATTGGCACTTACCAAGTTCAGATGGCACTGTCCCAAGCCATGAACTTGCCTCCCTCCAGACAGACCGATATGCTACAAGAGATATCGATTCCCGCTAATCCAACGGAAATTACTGGGGAGGGTACAATGGGAGAAAGCAATCCTGGAGTCCAGGCAATTGTTAAAGTATTGTCTGAGCTTACCGATGAATTGCGGCGATCCATTGACTTTTTTATCAATCAAAGTGAAGGCCCTGATGTCTCCCAGCTATTTCTCGCCGGACCAGGGGCAGCGATCGGCCAAATCGAGGAATTTTTTAGTCATCGATTAGGTTTACCCGTTATGATCGTCGATCCAGTTGGTGACTTGGCGATCGAAGATGAAGAACAAAAACTATCCCAAGCCATCCACCCAGCATTGGGGGTCGTCTTGGGTCTAGGAATGCGAGAGGTCTAATCATTATGTATTCTATTGATATTAATTTTCTTAATGACCGACCTGATTATAAGCCACCGGATATTTCCAAACCAATTCCAGGTAAACAGACATCCACTGCCAGTCTTCCTTTCCTGATTGGGGGGGCAGCGGTGGCGGTGGCTGCCATTTGTAGTGCCGGGGGGTGGTGGTGGATTGTCACTACCAAAAATGCCCAATTACAAGCAGAAATTACAAAATTAGAAAGTGAAAGTGGTCTGCTAGAAGCTGAAGTGAAGAAAGTTGAAGAACTGGAAAATAAAACCAAGCAATATAATGAGCAAACTAAATTTTTTACCAGTATCTTTAACACTTCAGTCAAACCCGTATCCTCTTTGCTAGATGAATTGAGTAGCATTCTGCCTCCTGGGATGCAACTTTCCCAGATTAGTCAGACCTTGAAACCAGCAGAAGGAGAAAATATTCAAGCCAACACTCCTTGGGGGGTGATTTCACAAGATATAGAAATTACTGGACTTTCTCCTAGCTTTGCCGAAGTGAACGATTTGCTATTAATTCTGAAAAGCTCTCCTTTTTTTAATGAAAAAGAAACTGCATTAGTGGAAGCAGAGTTAATAGAGATTCCCATACAAGTAGAATGGACGGGAATTGGGGATGCGCCAGAAAATTTAACTCCCAAAGTGGTGCAATATAAAATT
Organism: Planktothricoides sp. SR001; assembly: GCF_001276715.1. Classification (GTDB taxonomy): domain Bacteria; phylum Cyanobacteriota; class Cyanobacteriia; order Cyanobacteriales; family Laspinemataceae; genus Planktothricoides; species Planktothricoides raciborskii. Next base: position 89,895 of record NZ_LIUQ01000004.1, read on the forward strand.
TCAACGAAGGCCACCAATGTTCTGGCTTCAGAAATACTCCCAGATTTACAAAGAACAAACGCACAAGGACTATTAAGTAGGCTGAATCGATTACAACAATTAGGGGTGAAGTTCGATGACACTAGCAAGTGAAGAAGGTTTTGTACCTCAACAGGAAAGTCCGCCGCCGCCGCCAGGTAGTTTGGTAGTCGGCCCACTGGTAATTACTCCCCAGATCCAAGGGATTGCGATTGCTTTGGTTGGGGTGGCTTTGGCGGGGGTTGTGGGCTGGAAATTGATTTTACCAGCTATGACCCAAACTCAAGAACTGGAAGCAAAAATTAGTGAATTAAACAATAACATTGAAGGGCAGAAAAAAAGAAAAGCTAAATTAGAAGAAGTCACGAATCAACTAGAAACTGCCAAACAGGAAAAAGAAAGTGTGATGGCATTATTTGGGAAAAACGACTTTTTGGATACCTTGCTATTTGATGTGAACAAAATCGTGGTGGAAAAACACCAGGGAACAATAGACAAGTTTAATCCGGTGAAAAGTTCTAGTAGTGGTTGGATTCTCGGGCAGACTGACGCCACTGCCGAGGCACAACCAGCCCCAGCAGACCCGGCTGCCCCACCGGGTCCTAAATTATCAGAAGCGATTAAAGGGGTGACGATTGAGGTAGAGATGCAAGGCAAGTGGGAACAACAGCAAGCTGCTTTGCAGGATTTGGAAAGATTACCGGCAATGGTGTTAATGGATCAGTTTGTGTTAGAAGTCGATCGCACTAACCAAAAACTCTTATCTAGCAGAGTGAATCAATACACTCCCGAAGGCGAACCGAAACTGAACACTAAGTTTAATTTATTAGCTATAGTGCCTTTACCGGCAGAAGAGTTAGAAAAGCTGGCCGCACCCCCGCCACCGAAGGAAGGAGAAACGAAAGAGGGTGAAGCGCCAGCCCCGGCAACGCCCGAAGCCAAACCAGAATAAATCACCGCAAATCCGGTTATCAAAACCCACTTATACTCGTGAGGTGTCATTCCCGCGAATGCGGGAATCCATAAGCGTTTTAGGGGATTGTAGGGGCGGGAATATTCTCCTCTCTTACCAGAAAAGCGGATTGGGAATCTCAGGTTAATGTGCGATCGCAGCGATAAATTTAATTGCCTTAATTGCCCAATTAATCGCCCCGATCGCCAAAATATCGCCAAAATGATTAAAGACTAATTCAAAGATCGGATCAAACATATTTAGTGAGGAGGAAACAGTGAAACCAAATTATCTCCTGGGGGTAATCCTGGGCAGTTCAATGGGTGTCAGTCTAGGCGCGATCGCCGTAGTTCAGCCAGCTTGGGCTCAATCTACCGCAATTACTAACGTAGAAGTCATCTCCAGTGGTGGCGGAATTCAACTGGTCTTACAAACTTCTGGCGGCGAAGCGCCCCAAGTTTTTACCATCAATCGGGGTAATGACGTAGTAGCGGATTTAGTCAATACCACCCTCAAACTGCGAGAAGGCGGCAGCTTCCGGCAAAACAACCCGGCTCCGGGCATTGCCTCAATTGTGGTCACGCCCTTAGATTCTAATAGCGTGCGGGTGATTGTCAGTGGCAGCGGCAGCGCCCCGAATGTAGACATTGCCGAACGTAGTCCGAATAGAATTACCATCAACTACGGCACCGGCATCGCTGGCGCCCCAGTGAATCCGCCACCCCCAGGGGCAAATCCTCCCCCAATGGCGCAAGAACAACCCAGACAAATTTCTCAGCAACCGCAACAACCGCAATCAGAACCGGAAGTCCTAGTCCGCAACCCAGAGATCACCATTAATGGGGTGCCGGTTCCTTCAACGGGAACCAGCCAAGCCCCACCGTTCTTGCCCCGCGCTGTAGCGCCGCCGGTCGGGGATATTGCGATTTCCAATACCGACTCCTCTCCCAACTTAATTACGCTGGGAAGTAGCGAGATGATCCAAAGTTTAGTGTTCAAAGATACACCAGTCCGAGAAGCCTTATCGGTCGTCGCACGATTGGCCGGAGTCAACGTCGCCTATGCAGCGGCGGGAAATACCACCAACGCTCAAGAAGTCGGAGAACTGACCATTAACCTGGATATCGAAAACGAGTCCCTAGAAAATGTCTTTAACTATATTCTTCAACTGAGTGGCCTGCAAGCTAACCGAGTCGGCAATACCATTTTTGTTGGACTTAAACTTCCTGAATCGGCTCAAAATATTGTCACTCGTAGCTTGCGGATTAATCAGGCTAACGTAGCGGAAGCTTCAGCTTTTCTCAGCGCTCAAGGTGCGGAAACTCAACGGGTGGTAACTCGAACAAGACGAACAGCGGAAGGAGAAGGGGCTAATCGAACCATTATTGAAGAAACTACAACAGAAATCATTCCCCTCGGAGCCACCGAAGGAAATGGACCATTATTGCTCAGAGGATTGTCAGTTCTTACCGATGAACGATTGAATACGATTACTTTAGTTGGTGAGCCAAGCAAGGTTGATATCGCCACTCGATTCTTGGTTCAGCTTGATGCTCGTAAGCGTCAAGTAGCTGTCAATGTAAAAATTGTGGATGTTAACCTGAATAACCAGGATACTTTTAATACAAGCTTTTCCTTCGGAATTAATGACAGTTTCTTTGTCAGTGATAACGGTTCAGCAGCGATTAACTTTGGTGGAGTGAATCCTCCTAGTGCGACAACTACCGCTGGAGGTACTCTGGTGCCCACGGTGATTCGCAGTCCGCTTCGTACAATTGACGAAATTGAAGATGTGGAACTTCAGCCTTTCTACGATCCCAACCAAGTTCGGGTGCCGCTAACGGCTCCTGGTCAAGAGGGGGGAGCATTTTTACGCCCGATCGCTCCATTAGCGAATGATGTCAACAGCGCTTTGCAACCGGGAATTTCAGGATATACCTCATTTAGCCTCGATCCCGGTGATACGACTCTGGGTTCTTTAGAGTTGGGAGAAGCTTTTTTTGGCCTCCCGACTTTATTTCAATATCCCACTAAGTTTTTGGCTCTGCTACAAGCACAGGTGATCAGCCGCAATGCCAAAATCCTCACCGATCCTACCGTGGTGGTTCAGGAAGGAGAAACCGCCAGCGTTGGTCTGACTCAAGATGTCTTGTCCAAGGTGGATGTGACCATTACTGATACCAATGCCGGTCAAAGAGAAACCAGAACTCCGCAACTAGCCCAAGTGGGTTTAACCCTGGAGTTGAAAGTAACTCAAATTGATGACAATGGTTTTGTCACCCTCTCCATTTCGCCAGAAGTGAGTTCGCCGATTGGGACAGAACAAACAGGACAGGGTGGTTTTGTCACTTTGGTTCAGCGAAGATCTCTTAATACTGGCACAATTCGCCTGCGGGACGGTCAGACCTTAATTCTTTCTGGAATTATTCAAGAGCAAGAACGGTCTACGGTGACTAAATGGCCAATTCTAGGGGATTTACCGATTATTGGCTCTTTATTCCGGGGAAGTTCCACAGAAAACCAACGGGCTGAGGTGATCGTGTTGGTGACTCCCCAGGTTTTGGATGACTCCGATCGCTCTGGGTTTGGTTACGGTTATGTCCCCGGACAAGATGCCCAAGAAATGATGAACCGTTCCCGCTAAGACCGCCATTTTTACGGCGATCTGCCATCCGTGGATCCTTGATAAACCCAAAAAATACAATAACTTGTCAGATTTTACTCAAAACCCCTGTTGCCAAAACAGGGGTTTTTTCTGGAGTTCAGCAAATTTCAACCAATTTCGCTTGTAGCCACAAAAGTAATGATAAAATAACGTCAATTTAGAGGCTTTGGCACATCCAGTCGGTCGTGAATTGTTAAAAAAATCCTGAAATCTACAGAAATTAAAGGTTTCATCGATCCATTTTCAGGTTGAATACTTTCAGAAACCGGGTTTCTGCGTTAAATTTAGCATCACAGCCAAAATCTCACTTTTGAGGTTGAATATTTTCAGAAACCGGGTTTCTGCGTTAAATTTAGCATCATAGCCAAAATCTCACTTAAGAAACCCGGTTTCTAGAAAATAGATTGTATGGGAGTTTCAGAGATTTTGTGTCAGAATGACTGAGAATTGCCACGAAATCCCCCTGGGCGATCTGAAATTTCATCGTGGCGTTCAACGCCCAAACACATAAAAGGAGTATCGAAATGAACAAAGGTGAACTCGTAGACGCAGTTTCCGAAAAAGCCGGTGTCACCAAGAAACAAGCTGACGCCGTTTTGACCGCAGCATTAGATGTAGTCATCGACGCCGTTGCCGCTGGAGATAAAGTGACTTTAGTGGGCTTTGGCTCATTTGAAGCACGTCACCGCAAAGCCCGTGAAGGTCGTAACCCCAAAACTGGCGATAAGATGGAAATCCCCGCTACTACAGTTCCAGCTTTCTCCGCTGGAAAATTGTTTAAAGAAAAAGTAGCCCAAGCGCAATAAACCATCAATTGCGAATTTAATGGCCGTTAACCGACCAGTACACGGGGGAAATTTGCTCTGGGCAGCCGCACTAGCAGGTTGTCCCCCAAGTTCACTTGTGGATTTTTCCGCCAGTATCAATCCTCTGGGCCCGCCCCAGTCGGCGATCGCGGCGATCCAATCTCACCTAGAGGAAATCGCCGCTTACCCCGACCCTAATTATCGTGAACTGCGTAAATCTCTCGGTGAGTATCATCAAATTTCCCCAGAGTGGATTTTGCCGGGAAATGGCGCCGCTGAGTTGCTGACCTGGGCTGGTTGGGATTTGGCCACTCTTCCCAAGGTGGTGCTGGTGACTCCAGCATTTGGTGACTATCGGCGCTGTCTGCGGGCATTTAACGCCAAAGTTGTTGAGTCTTGTCTGTGGGCAAACTTACCAGAAGACATGGAAGCAGTTGATATTGACAGATGGTCTTTGCCTTCTTCCATGTCCCCAAGTTCAGGACTCTTGCTGAATAATCCTCATAATCCCAGTGGTTGGTTATTTTGCCGGGAAACTTTGCTGCCCTATTTGGAGCAATTTGAGTTGGTGGTGGTGGATGAAGCCTTTATGGACTTTTTGCCGCCACCAAAACAAGAAAGTTTGGTCAGCGAGGTGGCAAGATTCCCTAATCTGGTGATTTTGCGATCGCTGACTAAGTTTTACAGCCTGCCCGGACTGCGCTTGGGATATGCGATCGCTCACCCCGATCGCCTGCGCCGCTGGCAAGAATGGCGCGACCCTTGGCCGGTGAACGTTTTAGCCGCTGCGGTGGGGGGCGCGGTACTCCAAGATACAGCCTTTCAGCAGCAAACTTGGTCTTGGTTGCCCCCAACGCGAGATGAACTATTTCAAGGCTTAAGCCAGCTACCAGGGCTGACCCCATACCCAAGTTCGGTTAATTTCTTATTAGTAAAAACCGAGCAGCCCAGTTCTGAACTGCAACAAGCTTTACTCCAACATCATCAAATCTTGATTCGTGACTGCCTGAGTTTTCCCGAACTAGGCGATCGCTATTTTCGGGTAGCCATTCGTTCCCAACCAGAAAACCTGCGTCTCCTCCAAGGACTCAGGGACGTTTTATCATAATTGTTGATTGTTGATTGTTGATTGTTGATTGTTGTTTGTTGTTGGTTGATTGTTGTTGGTTGTTGGTTGGTTGTTGTTGGTTGTTGGTTGGTTGTTGGGTACGGGCGAAGCATTCCCGTAGACAGATTGTTCTTTAAACCGGAATATTTCTGCGGGAATGCTTCGCCCCTACAAACTGTTAACTGCCAATAACCAATAATCAACAATCAACAATCAACAATATAGCGGTAGCAATGCGGATGAAGTACAGAGGTTTTCTGGATTCCCGCCTGCGCGGGAATGACGGATTTTTTTTGGACTTCATAACTCTGACATACGATATAAACAACCACCAACCAACAACAATCAACCAACAACCAACAACCAACAACCAACAACCAACAACCAACAACCAACCAACAACAATCAACCAACAACAGTGAATTTTGATTACGATTTAGTCATTATTGGCGGCAGTGTGGCTGGGGTTTATGCGGCGAAAACCGCAGCCCAGCTAAAAGCCCGTGTCGCCCTGGTACAACCGCTTCTAGAAACCGGGTTTCTTGAAGAAACCCGGTTTCTCCAGCAGGAAATTTGCAGATTTCAGCAGCAAAGATTTTCCCTTTCTCCAGAGTTAAGTTTCTATGATTTGCCCGTAGGAGAACCGTATTCTCCGGGGATTTTGGCATCGTTGGGCATTGATGTGATCATTGGTGAGGGTCAATTTTGCCCCAAACCTAGGTTAGCTTTTGAAGTGAAAGATCGCCTATTGCGATCGCGTTCTTATTTATTAGCCCCGGGGTCAATTCCAGCAATTACTAACTATATCGAAGGATTAAATAGGGCTAAAGCCGAACAATTTAATCAAGAAGTTTTAGCCGATTTTATAGATTTAAATCCTTTAAAAAATACCGATAATTCACCTAAGCGTTTAATTATAATTGGCGGCAGTCCTCAAGGGATAGAAATTGCTCAATGCTTTGCCAAAATTGGCTATTTAGTAACACTTATTGTCAAGAGCGATCGCCTGCTTACGGAAGAAGATGCGGAGGCAGCTTTTTTAATTCAGTGTCAATTAGAAGCGGATGGCATCCGATTATTGACGAATACTTCCGTGAGTCAAATTAAGCGAATTAATGACAAAATATGGGTGCAAGCTGGTGACAAAGCCCTGGAAGCTGACCAAATTTATATTGCTACCGGCAACCAGCCCAATCTAGAATCATTAAATTTAGACCGGGTTGGGGTGGAAACTGTTAAGCATGATTCATTATATCAGGAGTTAATTTTAAATAAAAAACTCCAAACCACACGGTCTTCTATTTACAGTTGTAGCCATTTAGCCCAAAAATATGGCTGGAAAAATCTGGCTATATATGAAGCAAATATAGCCATAAAAAATGCTTTATTTTTGCCGATTCATCAGGTAAAATATCATCATATTCCCTGGGCTATTTTTACTCATCCTCAATTCGCTAGGGTCGGTTTAACGGAAGCCCAAGCTAAAGAAAGCTATGGTAAAGATGTTTTAGTATTTCGCCAGTATGAGAAGAATATTACAGCGGCACAGTTGTCGGGAGAAACTACCGGAATTTGTAAAGTTATTACTCGGAGAAATGGGGAATTATTGGGAGTGCATTTGGTGGGAAATAGCGCCAGTGAGTTAATCCATACCTGGGCTTTGGCGATGCAAAATAATTTAAAAATAGGTGCGATCGCTTCTCTGCCGCATATTTTCCCGTCCTTCTCGGAAATTAACAGCCAAACAGCCCAATTGTGGCGATATCATCAGCGGATTCGACCCTGGGAAAATCTGCTTGAAGGCTTCTTTAATTGGCGCCGGGGTTGAAGCGATTCCAAAGCCAGTGCGGTCTTGGGGTCTCCCCAAGTAGAGCAACTGGCGTACTTATGCCACAATCTGATTATTACTAAATCTGTGATTTTTCCCCCTTGTAATGACTAAGCCCAAAGACCAACAATCAAACCAAGACTCTAACGCCAAAATTATCCAGCGATTGCGTACCTTAACTCATGTGCTGGATAATGCCATTCCGATTCCCGGAACGAACTACCGTATTGGACTCGATCCCTTTTTAGGACTGATTCCCGGTGGCGGTGATATTGCTGGGGCGGCATTGTCCGCTTATATTGTAATTTCGGCGGCACAGTTGGGTTTACCGCGAGAAAGTTTGCTGCGAATGGTGTTCAATATTTTGCTAGAAGTTTTTGTGGGGACTGTGCCCGTCTTGGGAGATTTGTTTGATGTGGCATGGAAAGCTAATGTGAAAAATATGGAATTGTTGGATATCCATATTAAGTCGCCACAGATGGGTAAAAAAGCTGATAAGTGGTTTGTGTTTTTATTAGTAGGTGGTTTGATGTTAGTGGTAATCGGCGCGATCGCTCTCGGCATTACCTTAATCACTTTGGTGTTTGGTTTACTCACCGGCAATGGATAGGAAATTTCTTCAGTTAAACTAAGACAGAGAAATTGTCAATGGAGAAAACCCTTGTCACAGCCAACCCCAAAAACTCAACAGCGGGCAGAACAACTGCGGCAACAATTGCAAAAAGCTAGTTATGCCTACTATGCCCTAGATAATCCGATCATGGAGGATGCGGTTTACGATCGCCTCTATCGGGAACTGCAAGACCTGGAACAGCAATATCCGTCCCTCATTTCACCGGATAGTCCCACCCAACGGGTAGGGGAACGACCTGCCACCGCATTTGTCTCGCTTCAGCATAAAATATCTCTCTACAGTTTGGAAAATGCCTTTAATTTGGCAGAGTTTGCCACTTGGCAGGAACGCTGGCAAAGGGTAGTGTCCCCTGAGAAACCGGGTTTCTATGTAGGGTCCGGTGGGGAGGCAAACATTTCTCAGAGAAACCCGGTTTCTGGGTCTGGGGGGGGTTATGTTTGCGAATTAAAAATAGATGGTTCCGCTTTAGCTTTAAGTTATGAAAATGGCTTACTGGTGCGCGGCGCCACACGGGGGGATGGCACCACTGGGGAAGAAATTACCCAAAATGTGAAGACTATTCGCTCCATTCCCTTACGCTTAAATTTAGATAATCCGCCACCTTGGGTAGAAGTGCGCGGGGAGGCATTTTTAGCCTTAGATGTGTTTGCCCAAATTAATCAAGAACGAGAAAAAATAGGGGAATATTTATTTGCTAATCCACGCAATGCAGCAGCGGGAACTTTGCGGCAGTTAGACTCCCGCAAAGTGGCCGATCGCCGTCTTGATTTCTTTGCCTATACCTTACATTTGCCGGAAGAACTGCAACCAGCATCTCAATGGGAATGTCTGCAATGGTTGCAACAAGCTGGATTTAGGGTTAACCCCAATCGAGATTTATGTCCCTCTTTGACCGAAGTCAAAGCTTTTTACGATCGCTGGGAAACGGAACGAGAACATTTACCCTATATGACCGATGGGGTGGTGGTCAAAATTAACTCTTTGGCGTTACAAAAGCAATTGGGCTTTACCCAAAAGTTTCCTCGTTGGGCGGTTGCCCTAAAATATCCCGCTGAAGAATTACCGACGATTGTAGAAGCGGTGACTGTACAAGTGGGACGGACGGGGGCATTAACTCCGGTTGCGGAGTTGAAACCCGTACAATTAGCCGGAACTACGGTGTCACGGGCAACTCTGCACAACAGCGATCGCCTGGATGAATTAGATTTACATATTGGCGATACGGTAATTGTGAGAAAAGCCGGGGAAATTATCCCGGAAGTGGTGCGGGTGTTGCCAGAGTTACGCCCAGAAAATGCCCCACGGTTTCAAATGCCTAAGTTTTGCCCGGAATGCGGGTCAACGGTGGTAAAACCCGCTGATGAAGCCGTTACCCGTTGTATTAATACCTCTTGTCCGGCAATTCTGAGAGGTTCCCTGATTCATTGGGCTTCGCGCAAGGCTTTAGATATTAATGGTTTGGGCGAAAAACTGGTACAACTTATGGTCGATCGCGCATTAGTAAAATCCGTTGCCGATCTATATAGTTTAACCGTGGCAGAATTGATGACTTTAGAACGCATGGGTCAGAAATCGGCGGAAAAGTTAGTCACAGCGATCGCCAGCAGCAAAACCCAACCTTGGGCTAGAGTGCTCTATGGTTTAGGGATTCGCCATGTGGGGAGTGTGAATGCTCAAGTTTTGGCAGAAAAATTCCGTGACATAGAAGCATTAGCCGCCGCTACCCCTCTTGCGATCGCCTCTGTTTATGGCATTGGTTCAGAAATTGCCGATTCCGTGTCTCAATGGTTCCAAGTTCCCGCCAATCAAACCTTAATTGACCGCTTAAAAACTGCTGGGTTGCAACTAGCTACACCTTTAGAAACCAGTACACAACAGCCGCAAGCTATATCTGGAATCACAACAACATTGCCTCTATTGGGTAAAACTTTTGTGATTACCGGCACTTTGCCCACCATGACGAGAGAGGAAGCTAAGGCGAAAATTGAACAAGCGGGCGGTAAGGTCACGGGTTCAGTCAGTAAAAAAACCAACTATTTATTAGTGGGAGAAGATGCCGGGTCTAAGTTGGAGAAAGCACAAGCCCTGGGGATTCCCTGTATTTCCGAAGCGGAACTCTGGGAGTTATTGCGTCCTTGAAGATGGGGTGTAGCCCTGAGCCTGCCGAAGGGTAAGAGGTGTAGGGAAGAGTGAATAGTGAAGAGTGAATAGTGAAGAGTGAATAGTGATAATTCTTTTGTACGGGCGTCCTTGCGAAGCCCATGCCGTCAGGCTATATGGCCATTCGCCCCTACGACTTTTCACTTCTCGATTGGCGGATCCTCGGTCGGTGAGCGAAGCCTGTCCTGAGCGCAGCCGAAGGGCCGAACCGCCGCTCCTCCGCCCCTCCGCTACTCTGCTCCCCCGCACCAGAAGCTCCTCATCTATCAATTAGAAGCGTGAATTTGTTCCGGGAAAGATCGCGCCCGTACCTGGTGAAAAATTAAAATTGAGTTGCGATCGCTGACGGCAAGTTACGCGATCGCTACTCAAAATAGGATATTATTATAAAATAAATCCCGCCATTGAAATTGATTTTATAATTTATAATTTTTAATTTTTGTCACTGATTACTAAATAGTAAAAAGCCACTATGAGAATTTTACTGGTAGAGGATGACGAGGCGATCGCCAATGTCTTAGTTTCCACACTCAACAACCAAAATTATCTTGTAGATGTTGCCACTGATGGTCAAGAGGGGTGGCAATTAGTGGAAAGTTGTGTCTATGATTTGATTGTCCTAGATGTAGGACTGCCAAAAATTGATGGGATTAGCCTTTGCCGGAAGATGCGATCGCAGGGCTATCAAATGCCCATTTTGTTACTCACCTCCCGTGATAGCACCCACGATAAAGTCATGGGACTCGATGCGGGGGCGGATGATTACCTGGTAAAACCTTGTGAACCCCAGGAATTATCGGCGCGAATTCGGGCTTTACTGCGTCGAGGTGACTCCGCATTACCTCCGGTGATTTCTTGGGGCAGTTTACAGCTTAATCCTAATACTTTTGAAGTGACTTATGAAGACGAACTGGTGAATTTAACTCCGACAGAATATCGTTTGTTAGAGTTATTCCTGCGGAACAGTAGTCGAGTTTATAGTCGGAGTGCCATTCTGGATCACTTATGGTCTTTTGAAGATCCACCGGGAGAAGAAACTATCCGCGCTCACATTAAAGGATTACGTCAAAAACTCAAAGTATCTGGCGCACCGGGAGATTTAATCGAAACAGTTTATGGGTTAGGTTATCGCTTAAAGCCATTGCCGAAAAAAACTGAAACTACCCCAGCAATTAGTAAGGTTCTCCTGGCAGGACTGCCGGATGAATTAGGCGAATGGTTGGTTAAAAGACTAGAGTATATCTCCGTGGAAACCGCTTATACCGGAGAAGAAACTCTGCAATACCTGACGACAGATAAATGGTCTCTAATTATTATTGATGAAGGCTTGCGAGAACCTTCGGTGTCAGAAGTTTTTCGCTTAGGGAGTAAAAAAAATATTTTTAGGAAAATTCCGATTATTTTTTGTCAAAAAGTAGTCAATAATAGCGATAAAAAATCTATTATTAGTCAACTGATAGAACCCCTAAATTATCCGATCGCCATTTTCAATATCACTCCCCCAATCGATCGGGAAAAATTAGCGCGGCAAGTGGCGGAAAAACTGAAGATTTCTCTATCGCCGCCACCGGAAAAACTGTCGAGTCCGGCTAAAACTATTACTGAGCCGACTGTGGCCACTGCCGAAGAAGAGGGCAAAACAACGGCGCCTGACCATCCGCCATTATTCACCGCAGAAACTCACCAAGAAGAAGACCATCGAGAGGCGATCGCCGAAGTTTGGGAACGGTTTAAGCATCGGATTGGCCATCGAGTCACTGTATTGGAGCAAGCAGTCATCGCTTTACGGGCAGGAATTTTAGATGATGAACTGCGTCAGTCAGCCACGGAAGATGCTCATAAATTAATTGGTTCATTGGGAACTTTTGGCTTTGTCCGGGGTTCAGGCTTTGCCCGAAAAATTGAAAGCATTTTAGAACAACCGAAAGTAGGGCGAGAACAAGTGCCGGAGCTAGAGAAGTTAGTCCAGCATTTGCGCGACGAATTAGAACATAAGCCCAATGAAACCATCAGGGATGTTCAGAAAATTTCTCCTAGCAACCCTAGTTTCGAGTCAGATCGGGCAGTGACACAACTGCTGATTATCGATCGCGATCACACGGTAGCGGAACAAATGCAACAAGAAGCTCAACGCTGGGGCATCAAAGTAAAAATTATTGATGATTTATGCACCGCACGGGAGGCGATCGCTCAAGCACGACCGGAGATGGTTTTGCTAGACCTAGCCATCTCAGGAGAACCTTGCACCAACCTGGAAACTGCCCAGGAAGGATTAAAACTCCTCGCTGAACTCACGAATCACGTTTCTCCAGTGCCGGTACTGATTTTTACCGCCTCTGGCAGCACCGAAATTCGTTTAGAAGTGGCTAAATTAGGCGGACGGGCTTTTATCCAAAAGCCTCTCAGCGCCGCTCAAGTCATGGAAACGGTGATCCAAGTTAGACAGCGATCGCTTCGGGAAGAAGCCAAAGTCATGGTCGTTGATGATGATGCGGATCAATTAGTAGAATTACGCAGTTTTTTAGAACCTTGGGGACTCAAATTCATGGGCTTATCTAATCCAGAGAAATTTTTAGAAGCCCTCGACTCTTATCAACCCGACTTACTAATTCTTGATGTAGAAATTCCCAAAATCGATGGCATTTCCCTCTGCCAAGTCGTGCGGAATGACCCCCGTTGGAGTGGCATTCCCATCTTATTTTTAACTGCCCATCGAGAACCGAAAATGGTTCACCGTATCTTCGCAGCCGGTGCCGATGACTATGTAAATAAACCCATTGTCGGCCCAGAATTAGTCACCCGCATTCTCAACCGCTTAGAACGGATTCAATTACTCCGCAATATGGCCGAAACTGACCCCCTCACCGGGGTAGCCAACCGCCGAAAATCTAGCCAAGAACTCAATCGATTTTTACAACTAGCCAAACGGCATAAACAACCCATTTGTTTTGCCCTCTTAGACCTAGATCACTTTAAACAAATTAATGACAAATATGGTCACGCAATGGGAGATGCTATTTTACATCGCCTAGGTCGATTATTAAGTCTGTCTTTCCGCAGTGAAGATATTGTCGCTCGTTGGGGGGGAGAAGAATTCATTGTCGCCATGTATGGCATGACCAAAGAAGATGGGCTGAAACGGCTCACGGAATTACTGGAACAACTCCAAAATCAAGAATTCAATGCCACGATTTTGTCATCATATAATGAGCCAACCGATGAATTTACAGAAGACTGGGAGCATCAACCACCAATTACAGAAAACATTACAGAAAAAATTACAGAAAGCTTTTCTGTCACATTTAGTGCCGGAATTGCTCAGTATCCCGAACATGGTTCAGATTTACAATCTCTCTATCGATCTGCTGATAGGGTACTTCATCAGGCTAAGGCCGCTGGTCGTAATCGGATTATGATTGGTGAGTAAAAATCAGCGATCGGCGAGATGTCTGGGGAAACTTTTGTCTGGGGAAAAATTGGATTATTCATCCTAATTACCCCAGATATATCCCAGATACATTCCAGATATTTCATCCTGGAAACCCTCAGAATATACCGATAAGATACCGATAATATACCGATAATATCCTGAGCCTTTTCTTCCCTCTTCTCCTGCTTCCCATCACCTCATACCCCACCCCCTCACAGCCCCAGATCCGGGAACCGCCCCAATTTAGGTTCGGTAAATACCCCTACATAATCAGCCCAAATACCCTCACCATATAGATTAGTAAACGTAAAACAATATGGGAGCGCTGGAAACAAATTGCCGGTTGCATTCCCAGATCGCTGGTGAACAACTCGGCGCCAGCCATAAATAATATCTTTGTTATCAGTGGAGTGAAAATAACGGTATGGGTAAAGTAGTTGGCATCGACTTAGGAACTACAAACTCTTGTGTGGCAGTAATGGAAGGGGGTAAACCCACCGTGATCGCCAACGCAGAAGGCGGTCGCACCACCCCATCGGTGGTCGCATTTGCCAAAAACGGCGATCAACTCGTTGGTCAAATCGCCAAACGTCAAGGGGTAATGAACCCAGAAAACACCTTTTATTCCGTCAAGCGGTTTATCGGGCGACGATTTGACGAAGTGACCCACGAAACCACGGAAGTTTCTTACAAAGTTCTTAACGTCAATGGCAATGTTAAATTAGATAGTCCAACCCGTGGTAAGCAGTTTGCTCCTGAAGAAATTTCGGCTCAAGTGCTGCGTAAACTGGTTGATGATGCCAGCACCTATCTGGGAGAACCAGTCACTCAAGCAGTGATTACCGTTCCCGCTTACTTTAACGACTCTCAACGGCAAGCCACCAAAGACGCGGGTAAAATTGCTGGGATTGAAGTATTGCGGATTATCAACGAACCCACCGCCGCTTCTCTGGCTTATGGCTTGGACAAGAAAAGCAATGAAACCATTTTGGTGTTTGACTTAGGGGGTGGAACTTTTGACGTTTCTATCCTGGAAGTGGGCGACGGTGTATTTGAAGTGTTGGCTACTTCTGGGGATACTCACCTGGGTGGGGACGACTTCGACAAAAAAATCGTAGACTATTTAGCCGAAGAATTTAAGAGAGCGGAAGGTATCGATCTCCGCAAAGATAAGCAAGCCCTGCAACGCTTAACGGAAGCGGCGGAAAAAGCCAAGATCGAACTGTCGAGCGTTACCCAAGCGGAAATTAATCTGCCCTTTATTACCGCTACCCAAGATGGGCCAAAGCACTTGGATGTGACTTTAACCCGCGCCAAGTTTGACGAACTGACTGCTGATTTGATTGACCGTTGCCGCATTCCCGTAGAAAACGCCATGCGCGACGCGAAACTCAAGAATGCCGATGTTGATGAAGTGGTGCTGGTGGGCGGTTCTACCCGGATCCCCGCCGTCAAAGAACTGGTGAAGCGATTAATGGGTAAAGAACCCAACCAAACCGTGAACCCCGATGAAGTGGTGGCGGTGGGTGCGGCCATTCAAGCCGGTGTGCTGGCTGGGGAAGTGAAGGATATCCTGCTGCTGGACGTGACTCCCCTATCTTTGGGTGTGGAAACCTTGGGCGGTGTGATGACTAAGATTATTCCTCGCAACACCACTATTCCCACCAAGAAGTCAGAAGTTTTCTCTACCGCTGTGGATGGTCAAACCAATGTGGAAATCCACGTTCTGCAAGGGGAACGGGAAATGGCCACCAATAACAAGAGTTTGGGAACTTTCCGTTTAGATGGAATTCCCCCTGCCCCCCGTGGTGTACCGCAAATTGAAGTGACTTTTGACATTGACGCGAATGGTATTCTGAACGTGACCGCTAAGGATAAGGGCACTGGTAAGGAACAGTCGATCAGTATTACTGGTGCTTCGACTCTGCCGTCTGATGAAGTCGATCGCATGGTGAAGGAAGCGGAAGCTAATGCCGCTGCCGATAAGGAACGCCGTGAGAAGATTGATATGAAGAACCAAGCGGATACTTTGACTTATCAAGCGGAGAAACAGCTTAAAGAGTTCGGTGATAAGGTGCCTGCGGCTGATAAGACCAAGGTAGAAGGTTTGATCAAAGATTTGCGGGATGCGGTGACTAAGGAAGATTTCGATCAAATCAAGTCTTTGACGACCGAATTGCAACAAGCCCTGTATCAAATTGGTGCGAATATGTACCAACAAGCGGGCGGACAAGCCCCCGGCCCAGATGCAGCAGGCGCCCCTGGTGCTGGCGGACAAGCTCCCGGTGGTTCTAGCAGCGGTGGCGATGATGATGTGATTGATGCCGAGTTTTCGGAAACTAAGTAAGTGGTGATTCGTCGCTAGTTTTAATACCCTAAATTGGGTGCTAGATAGATAAGTTGGATAAGACCTGAGTCGATAGAATTGACTCAGGTCTTTTTTTTGTTGGATATCGCCGTGATTTTTCTGACTGGTTTGTGATCAGTTTAGGGGACAACCTCAATGGATTGATTTCCCCACAATCGATAAATATAGAAATCACGATCGAGAGTGAATATTTGTCTTTGATGAAGCACTTCAGCCATCGCTACTAGAGAAGCATCCGCTAAATCCATTGGTACATTTTGATACTGAGCCATTAAACTTTCCATTCTGGTGAGTTCGTTTAAACTATGATGGTGTATGACTAAGATTTCATCAGAAACATAATCCCATAATTCTTGTTGCGCGAACCACCCCCCATATCGACCTAACAAATACATTGCTTCAGTAAAACAAGCACAAGTGGTAATCAGGGGGTCTGACAGATATGGTAAAATTTCCAGGCAGCGTTGATGATTGCGATCGCCTGAGTTTATGAGGGCAATTAGGGGTGAAGCATCGCAAATTGTCATTGATTTAATGATGAAGCTTGAGTATCTAAAAGGTCTGTAAAAGCTTCTGAAACTCGTTCAGATAAGTCTGATGGCTGAAAATTTACTCGTCCAACTCTTCCTTTTAATTTTTGCTCTAGAGTGGGAATCATCGAGGCATTTGAAGATTCATGGGGTAAAATAGTCAGTCTGACTCGCTGACCAGCTAATTCAGCACTATGTTGGAGAATTTCTTCCCAAGTTCCTTCTAAAGTTTGTGGTTCCATTTGTCGTATTTTTGATGGTTATTGTTTTTAGTTTAGCATCCACCTTAGCCAAAATAAGATATGGAGAAATATCCAGAATTTATAGAACAATTACGCCGAGATTCCGGTAATCCTTCTATGGCAAGGATAGGCGATCGCTTCTCAGCCACCCAGAAACCGGGTTTCTTCGATCGCATCTCAAAGATAACTGCTGATATGAAGAAACCCGGTTTCTTTCTCGAAAAAAGAGGCGATCGCGCTTCTAGCGGATCCCGAAGCGGGAATCGCGCAAAATTAGGGATCTTTCACTTGTTTGGCGATCGCTTGCTCAAGGAACTTGAGATCCGCTTCATTCAAGCCCCCAATTTGTCGAATAACACCAGGATCATTGTGCATTCTATCCATATAGATCCGTAAAGCTTCTTCATCTTCCCGGTGGTTCAGAACATAAGTTCTAAGTTCTTTTCGGCTCATTTTTTGAAAGTCAAGCTTCTGTGTCATCATCTAACTCCCAAGTTCCATTGCTAAAAATTGTGATGCCGATCGTCTCCCCGGCTAAAATGTAAATTTCTTTTCTTTTTTCGTCATAGCGAAATAGATGAATATCGGTATAGAAGTTAGACAAAGTTTGACAAACTCGCACACAGGCGATCATTTGTTCTACACTAGGCATTATTTGTCACCACGAACATCCCCAAGTATTTGTTTTTCTGGTTCACCAGTTCGATCCGCTCATTTTTTGTCTGATATTGCGATCGCGCAATTTCTGTCGTCATCAGCTAGATTGTAACACTTTAGGTTTCATCCCCACTAGCCAAACGACCAGAGAGGCGATCGCTTCTCAGCCATCCAGAAACCGGGTTTCTTTGAAAGCATCTCAAAGATAACTGTTGATATTCATAAAAGAAACCCGGTTTCTTTCTCCAAAAGAGAGAGCGATCGCGGGAAATCGCACTAAAACTTGGGGTTGACATGAGAATTCCAGACATCTATAAGCTGTTGGGCATCGGCTGGAGAAATATGACCAATGCGAGCAATCAAGAGAGATTTTTCCAAACAATCTAATCGGGCAAGTCGGATGACTGAGGGGACTCGTAAACTACTTTGTTCCCAATCTTGGAGGATTACATCAGTTATTGATCTTGGGGATGCAGATGTTACAGCAGCAACGATCGCGTCTTGAGCGTCCAGCCATAAAATTAGAACTGGGCGTTTTTTGGCGGCACTCCCGTCGGTAAATGGGATTTCGGCAACCCAAATATCACCGGGTGTAATCATCATAGAGTCCCTCGTCTTCTGGAGCATAGCTATTCAGAAAAGCATCGTGACTGCGCTTTGGCTGATACTGAGGGGATAATACTGGTTGAATTGTAATCAACCAGCGTCCGGCGCCAATCCGGGCAGTTAATTCGGGAGGTAGATGAAGCAGTTCACCAGGTTGTAGATCGATTTCGTAGGTGATATTGATTGGCTGGCTTCTCATAAGATAAAGATTAATGGTGACATTTCTCCAATTATAGCGATCGCGCCTTCGCTACCCAGAAACCGGGTTTCTTCGATCGCATCCCACAGATAACTGCTGATATGAAGAAACCCGGTTTTTTTTCTCCAAAAGAGAGGCGATCGCGCATCAGCCATCCAGAAACCGGGTTTCTTCGAAAGCATCTCAAAGATAACTGTTGATATTCATAAAAGAAACCCGGTTTCTTTCTCCAAAAGAGAGAGCGATCGCTTCTCAGCTACCCAGAAACCGGGTTTCTTCGATCGCATCCCAAAGATAACTGCTGATATTCATCAAAGAAACCCGGTTTCTTTCTCGAAAAGAGAGAGCGATCGGGCCTCGGATTAAAATAGTGCTGGGAATAGAGAAAGAGAGGCGATCGCTGATATTTTTTCAACCCAATCTGATCGCCGATCTTGTAGTGCGATCGGATTAGATTGAAAGCGATCGCATTGAGGACAAATTGATCCCATCGAGTAAAAGGCGAGTAAAATGCGATCGCACTATTAATGCTTATTGTTCAGCCGTTGAGCGAGAAGACAGTCTTCAAAGCTCAATGCTTCTTCATCTAAGAAGTTGGCAATTGCCATTTCAATTGTAGCCTCAAGGGAACATTCAAATGCAGCAGACTTTTCCAAAAGTGCAGCTTTTATGTAGTCAGGCAAATAATTAACCAGCCGCTCGATCGCTTCTGGGGAAAGGTGTTGATTGGTTAAGGTTTGAGTCATAATTCTCTGGGGATTTTTACGTTGTAAGGGGGATTGGTGGCTTGGAGGATGAGGGTTTCTAATTCATATAATAACCCGGGTCTTTGCCAGTGCTTGAGAGTGACGAAAGCAATTCGCACATCCTCTGGATTATAGCGATCGAGCCAGCCCCAGAGAAAGGCTTTATGTCCGCCGCGTAGTCTGTCTCGTAGGTTGTTGGCTTTGCCGATATAGAGTAGCCCTTCGGAGCAGTGCCGAAATGCGTATAAACCAACCCTGGCGGGGATAGTTTCAAATTGGCGGCTGAGGGGTTGACATTGCTCGAAGGGAGTAAAAACAAGAGTATCGAGAATTTGACGGGCTTCTTGTTGGATAGAGTCAGGCATGGAAACAGAAGAGGGTATTTGCCTGATTTTATCAAGAACGATCGCTCATCAGGGTTTTTCCCACAAAGAGCGATCGCTTCTCAGCCATCGAGAAACCGGGTTTCTTCGATCTCATCCCACAGATAACTGTTGATATTCATCAAAGAAACCCGGTTTCTTTCTCTAAAAGAGAGGCGATCGCGCCTTAGCCACTCAGAAACCGGGTTTCTTCGATCGCATCCCACAGATAACTGCTGATATTCATCAAAGAAACCCGGTTTTTTTCTCCAAAAGAGAGGCGATTCCGCGAAGCGGATCCAGAGACGGGAATCGCGCCTCTGATTAAAATAGTGCTGGGAATAGAGAAAGAGAGGCGATCCCCCCTCAATTCTTAGCAAGGGCGATCGCCTAGTCATAATTATATATAGCCATAGAATTCTCTATAACTTCCTGAACCCAATTATTCAGGCAGAAACTTTCATCTAATTTAGATCGGACTGTAATTGTTGTAATTGAAATACATAAGCATTCATTGTATTCAGATTCCCAGTAATTATTTTTTCTAACACTTGTTGGTTTAACGTTTCTTTACTTAAAGGTAAAGAAGTTCTAAATCTTAATTCTCCGTCATCAAAATCCATTTCAAAATTACCGAAATTCAATTGATAATTAATTCCAGTAATAAATACTGCAAATTGCCCTCGATGTTCTTCTGAAATCGGTTCAGGATAAATAGAATAACAGCAGATTTCCTGCTCTGGCTCATTTATTGCAATTAAGAAAGACCATTGAGCCGTTTCTCCATTAAATACTAGCTTAATAATTTGCTCATTAAATTCCTCATATTTCCAATTATTGTGATTAAGGTAATCAATCACAAATTCTTTGGTAGATTTAACTTTTGTACTCAATTTTTCTCGGATTAATGCCTGATTATGCCAGAGAGTCCGATAACCTTGTTTCAATTCCCCATCTTCTGCTAATTCAGGAGGTAACGACACCAATTGTTTGAAAGCGATCGCCAACCAGTTTTCTGTATAAAATAAACAATTGCTTTGCAGTCCACTTGAATCATCTTGATTCATTACACCTCCCAGCCCTTTTGCTGTTTCCATTTGCTGATTCAGGTAGGTGATTAGCGATGGTTTTAGCTGCAACTCTATTTCAACTAGATCCTCTTCAAAATCATTATAAGGATAACTAATCCCAATTTCAGGAAACAGATTAAACAGTGATTGCTGAATTATCTTTTGATAGGTTTCATAGGATACAGCCACAGTGAAAACCAAGGCTGTAATCTGATTATTTTCATCTTTTTGGAGATTGATTTCTTCTACCAAAATCTTTATAGGTTCTCCCAGGGCAGATAAAAATGGAGTTTCTTGTCCAACCTTGTATGTTTCTTTGTTCATAATTTGTTGTGCGATAATCCGCTGGTAATTTTGCCCATTTAAGTCGTAAACAGAAGTTAAAAAGTAAAATTTTAACTTCTGTTTCAGAGTCACTAATTTCCGCTCATTGATATGGATAAAAATTTACTTAAAACGTTTTACTAACAATTTTATTGGTAGCTTCACCTTTAATCTTTAAGCGGAACACTTCCCCTAATAAAGCTCCCGTATCAACTGCTATTCCTTTGACTTGACTCACATAAACGTTAACTTTAAAACCCTCACCTGACTCCCAAGAAAGACCCCCACCAATCTTCAATTGCTGTTTAATATCCAGAAGAGGATTCATAGCAGCTTCAGTAGCGGTAATCTTAATAATATCTTGGCCAACTTCCTCTCCTGCTACATTAACAATCTTACTACCCCACTCGGCTCCGACTTCATCACCGATGGTTACAGCCATCATTCCTAAGTCACTGAAAATCCCAGTAATTTCACCACCTTTTTCCGCTGTAGTCCTGGCCTTATTTTTGGCAACATTATAAGCTTTTTTCCCGATGGCGGCCAAAGAAGTCACATAACCGGCAATCGCTTTACAAACGTGATTCATAACGGTTCCATAGTCCTTGCCACCTTTAGCTAGGGCACTACTGAGGAATCCTGCCGCTTCTATTTCAACGCTCTTGAAAGTTGTGCCATCCAAACCAAATTTAACTCCAGCTTGACCTCCCGCAAATTCTTCCAAGGCTTCCATTTTGCCATTAACTTCAATATAGGTAACGTTTTTAGCAGCAAAAGCTTGATTTAGCTGTGTTTGGTCTTTAGATTTACCAACTGCTGTTGTACCACCAATTGATTCTGCTGAATATTGTTTAGCATAAGAGAATTTAGCTTCTAACTCTCCGGTAGCAAATCCTAAATTGGCTTTAGCGTTACCTTTCAGCAATGCTCCGACTTCCACTTTTGATGTTTCGTCAATATTTCCTTGAGCATTTTTGAAGAGATACTCTTCCATCGCTGTTGCCCAAGTTTCTGCTTCTTTTCCTTTATGTTTGAGTTGCGATTTTCCTCCATAACCCCAAATCGCGTTGGCGACTGTACTATCAAGGTTTTTAGTTTGGAGAGTTCGATACAAACCATAAGAAATCAAGCCTACCGCTTTCTTGGTGTCAGTAGCAGTAGATTCAAAGAAGAAACCTACTTGGGCGTTCAGATCCAAACCAAAACGCTCCCAACCACCACCCAGAGAAAATTCTGAGCGTAAGGAAACTTCAAGAGGTTCAGTTTCTTCTTCTTGTTCTTTTGATGCTTCTCCAATAAATTGAGAAATAAAGTACCCTCCCGTCATTGGGTCTTTAATCCTCAATTCAATATTGAGTGAAACTGAGGTTCCAGCAGCAGAGGCATTCGCATCAATTAAAGAAGCAATTTTCTCAAAGCCTTGGGTTAAGGTATCGGCTTCAATTACCTTTTGAATTGCTCGGCTCCCCACTCGATCAGTTTTGGTTTGGTCAATAACTTTTTCAGTTAGGGCCTGTTCTTCCTGCCGTAGAGGATCTCCCTTGGTGATTTCACGTGCGATCGCAACCGCTGCGGGTTCCTTTTGACTTAAGATTGATTTGGCTTGTTGAGTAGCGGCTTCAATTGCAGCTTTCTTAATGGCCTTAATGTTATCCTGATTTTGTAATTCAGGATCTTTGCTAATCAAACTACGGGTTTTGTCGATCGCCCGCTCATTGGCAGCTTTTCGCAAATCTAGAACTGTAGAAACTTTTGGTATGACGTTATCTACAATTTTCTCAGCTTGCTGTTTCATCACCTGATCAACGGAACCTTTAGCTAATCCATATGCTTCAACATTAGCCTTCATTTTAATGTATTCTTTACGAGCATCACCCGATAGTGACTGATGATTGATGGATTGTTCAATATCTGTGGCAGCTTGGGTTCTAGCAGCATCTTTCAACTTTTGGCGAAACTGATTCAACTCGTCCGATCGCCGCCATGCACCTCTTCCTACCCCTAGCTTGGAGAGAACAGCCCCATAAATCTCAGCATACAGTTCACTATCATAAATCGGATCAATCAATGCATTACTCACCCCTGTCTTCCCTAAAGTACCCCGATCATCTTGAGTAACATCTGCAACTTTTTCTTCTTTTTGGCGAGCGACTTCGGCTAACTCTTCTTCCGCTCTTGTGCGCGTATCGATAACTTCTGGTTTTTTTGTTTTCTTGGCACTATCAGCATCGGACTCAAGCCACGCTGTTGCTATTTCCTTTATCTTCGATAGGATTTCTTTTTGGAGATCGAAATTCTTATCATCCTGCTTAATCTGGTTATACTTGATGATTAATCCTTGAAGATCTTCGGCTTTAGTGCTGATTAAAGCACGGGTATCTATACTCGAAAGTTGAGGAATATTTTTTGTCTTACGTTGAATCGTTGAAGCACTACTTTGTTGAATAGTATGAGTTAACTCATGGGCAATTAATTCTTGTCCGTCTTTGCTACCAGGATCATATTGTCCTTGAGCAAAAAATACATCCTGCCCAGTGGTAAAGGCTTTGGCTTGAATGGATTGACTTAAATTATTAGCGGAAGAGTCAGTATGCACCCTCACCCCGCTAAAATCTGCCCCCATTGCCTGCCCCATTGACTGTTGCAGACCGGCATCTAACGGCTGGCCCCCACCTTTTGCCCGATTAATGGAAGATTCTAAATCCTGGGAAGCAGGTCCACCAGCGATCGCCTCTTTTGCTTGCATCATTCCCGCAAAGGGGGAAACGGTGATATCCCGACCAATGGGTTGCCGTTGCAAAACTTTGGTGGTTGGTTTTGCTTGGGCTGTAGGTGAATTAATCTGACTGACCACTTTTCGGGCAATGGTATCCGCTTCTTGTTCATACTTATCCCCAGGGGCGCCAATAGTTAACTTAGTCTGAATGGGCGGCAAGTCAGAAATATTCCCCATTAACGGATGATTTTGCAGGGCATTGGGTTCTAGGGGCGTATATTCGGGTAACGGCGCTTCGCTGGTGGGCGCGGCAACGGCATCACGCTGCACGACGATAGGTGGTGGCGCCAAGGATGGTGCTTTTTTCTGAATTTGTGGCGTCCAAGATCCGGATTTTTGCGCTTTTGTTGTAGTCATCATGTCACCTACTAGGTTCAGTGTGATCTATCAGTATGAAGCCCAGATGCACATTTTACCGATGGAGTGAATGGGACAGGATTTCTCTGGCAATTAGTCCCAGTCGTTAATAGTTAATTTTATATTCAGATTTTTCAATTTTTTTGATTGTGATATTTCTTAATATTTTCCCGGTAATGAATAGACATCTCCAAAAATCAGATATAAAGCCTTGATATGGCTTTGTGAAGGGCAATTATTGGAGATGTCTAATCGATTACAATATTGCGGGTAATAGAAAAAGAGGGGCGATCGCTTCTCAGCCACCTAGCTAGAAACCGGGTTTCTTTGATAGAATCCCACAGATAACTGCTGATATTCATAACAGAAAACCGGTTTCTTTCTCGAAAAGAGAGGCGATCGGGCCGCTAATTCAAATAGCACTAGCCATCAATAGTTCGGACAGTTTTGCAACAGCCACGTTAGAACAAAAACCCCAGCATCGGTTTTTTCTATAATTCCCAAAGATAGCATATTGCAGATTGTTTCGTTAATCTTCATAACTATTATTTATAAATATTCCTAAAGAATTGTTTGGATATTTCTGGATTCATTGCGGACAAATCTTTGATTTTGGCTCTCACTTCACTATTAAATTCCTGAGCCATTTGCAGAATTTTCACTTTCAGTGATGAAGCTGTATCTACATTTAAAATTGCTTTCATCTGCTGCTCTGCTGCTTCAATCTTCTTCGCTTCTGATGCCCCCTTAAATTCTCCATCCCCCTTGCGAATCAGCACTAATTTATCATTAATGTCTTGTGCAAGATTAGCCGCATTACCCTGTTGTTCCTCAATTTGTAAATATTCCAACCCCTTGAATTCTGGCTTGTATAAACGCAACTCTGCTACCGCCAAAAACAGACGATATAAATACTTAGAAGATCGATAAAAAATCTTGCCATTAGGCTCCCCGGCATAATGATTTAAATCTTTCAAAAAATCTCCAAACTGTTCATTGAAAGATTGCAAGTAATGCTCGGGTTTTAGGCTGCTCATAATCCTTTGTTTTTCTTGAGGATTTGCTTTAGATCCCTGAACACCAGCAACAATATGTTTAACCGCCCCTTCACTATGATAAGCCTCAGCCGCAAAGAAACAAGCTTCACCTAATAGTTGCTTGACTTGTGCTTTGAGAGTTTCAATTTCTTCTTTATTTTGTTGTTCTGCTTCTTTGTCCGGGCTGAGAACGCGAATTAATTCTTGAATTTCGCGAATCTTCGCCATCCTTTGCAAATAAAGCTTATTACTTTTTTCTAGCACTAAGTCAGAGTTTTCGTGGGTAACTCCTTGCAGTTGTTTAAGACCTAAAAACTCATCTCTCACCATTGATTGAATCTCTTTGGGCTGTTGAGCGATGAGTTTTTCTTCTTCATTACTTAATTTCGTTTTTTTGTTAACGTCAGCAATGATTTTTTGATTCTCCTCTGAAGGGTTATTCATCACTTCGTCACGAAGTTCGTAAGCGGCAATTTGATAAATAGCATCAGCTTCTTCATATTGATGTCGCGTAGTTTTCTTCTGGCTTTCATCCTGAATAGAGGCAACTACTTCCTCAACATATTTATTCCACTCCATTTGATTCATATACCGCCGTTGTTTTACCAAAGACGCCACATCTTGTGACAAGCCACCCATCTTGCCAAAACCACCATCCGGCTCATCTAAGTCAGTATCAGAAACTTGGTTTTTTTTCGATGCTTCGTCAATATTTTCTGTCACCTTCAGATAGTCTTTGGCATATAAATTGGTATCGAAAAGAGTACCTGGTTGAACCCCAAATTTTTTCTTGATTTCTCGATTAAAATCTTCAATCGCTTTAACATCATTTCCAGAGCCGGGCGTAGAGATAGTAATGTCATAGTCTGAAGTCGGATCCTGACTCCCCACTGACTTAGCAATTAAACCTTTATATTTAGAGCGAAGTTTGGAAATCAAGGAATCAACGTACCATTTACGATAATCAAAGCATAACCACATCATGGTTAAATCGCTACCATACTCACTCTTGATTTTATCCCAACTTTTATGATCTAAAAAAATTTTTTCAATTTTTTTACCGTATTTTTTAGAATCAAATTTTATCCGCGTATTAACATTATCTAAACCTCTAACTTGACGAATTTGATTAGCATATTTTACCTGGTCTAGAGTCAGTTCACTCAGTTCTCGTTGAACAGTGGAACCACCCTTCTGTTGCACCACATGAGTTAACTCATGGGCAATTAATTCCTGTCCGCCTTTGCTACCGGGATTATATTGTCCCTGTTTAAAAAATACATCCTGCCCGGTGGTAAAAGCTTTGGCTTGAATCGATTGATTCAACTGGTTAGATGTGCCATCAGTATGTACCCTCACCCCGCTAAAATCTGCCCCCATTGCCTGCCCCATTGACTGTTGCAGACCGGCATCTAACGGCTGTCCCCCACCTTTGGCCCGATTAATGGAAGATTCTAAATCCTGGGAAGCAGGTCCACCAGCGATCGCCTCTTTTGCTTGCATCATTCCCGCAAAGGGAGAAACGGTGATATCCCGACCAACGGGCTGCCGTTGCAAAACTTTGGTGGCTGGTTTTGCTTGGGCTGTAGGTGAATTAATTTGACTGACTACTTTTCGGGCAATGGTATCCGCTTCTTGTTCATACCTATCCCCAGGGGCGCCAATAGTTAACTTAGTCTGAATGGGCGGCAAGTCAGAAATATTCCCCATTAACGGATGATTTTGCAGGGCATTGGGTTCTAGGGGCGTATATTCGGATAACGGTGCTTCGCTGGTGGGCGCGGCAACGGCGTCACGCTGCACGACGATAGGTGGTGGCGCCAAGGATGGTGCTTTTTTCTGAATTTGTGGCGTCCAGGATCCGGATTTTTGCGCTTTGGTCTGGGTCATAATCTCACCTATCTAATTACTATGGAGAATTGCTGTTACATTGCTGTTACATTGTATCTGCGGCGCTTTTGACTCCTGAAAGGGAGACAAAGAGAGAAAAAGGGAGACAATTTGTTTTTGACTTTGTGATAGTTGTAAGAATCAATATCTTATCCTAAGTCAAGATTTTCTCTAAAAGTGTTTGGTTAATATTTCTTAATATTTTGCCAGCCGCAGGGTATGTAGAATAACAACCCGGTTTGATGAATAAAGTCTGATTACAATTAGAAAATGCCCTAATTATATATAAATCCTGAGACAATAGTGAGGCAATAGTGAGGCAGTAAAATGAATCATAAATGGTTTGAAGTGAATTCTCATTTTTTGTTAAAAAATGTTAAAGTTTTACAGGAATTCTTGCAGCAACAGTGGCAGCATCAACAAAATCCCGCTCGCGTGGCGCCACCGAATGAACTACCATTGGTGGAAATTCCTGAATTATCTCCACCTACAGCGTTAGAACAAGTTTGCACCACTTTTAACCTTTCTGCTTTTGAGGTTTATCTGTTGTTAATGGGGGTGGGGGTGGCGGTGTTTCCTGATTTTTCTTTTCTTTGTACTCAGTTGCACCAAAATCCCCAAATGCCTTACCCTACTTTTGGCCTAGGTTTGCAATTGTTTCCTAATGCCCATTGGAGTGCTTTTACCCCCCATGCACCTTTAAGACGTTGGCAATTGTTGCAGGTGGGAACGGGGACGGTGATTACCCAATGTCCGTTACAAATTGATGAGTGTATTTTACATTATTTGATGGGAGAAATTTATCAGGACGATCGCCTCTCTCATCTAATTAAATCTGTAGAGGATTCTGTTCCTGAGACTTTACCCAATTCCCATGAAAAAATTGTTCAAGAATTGCTGGCAATTATGAATTATGGGGATGATTTACTCAACTCAT
Source organism: Planktothricoides sp. SR001 (assembly GCF_001276715.1). Lineage (GTDB taxonomy): Bacteria > Cyanobacteriota > Cyanobacteriia > Cyanobacteriales > Laspinemataceae > Planktothricoides > Planktothricoides raciborskii. Next base: position 117,597 of record NZ_LIUQ01000004.1, read on the forward strand.
CAATGGGCTCATCAATGGACTCATCTATGGTGCAATTGTGCGGTTGGGAAACGGCGGATAAACGCGCGATCGCCGCTGCGGTTTGCCAGAGAATGAATCGCCAGGTAAAAGTTTTGTTGGCCGATCGCCTACCCACGGATCAAGAAAATATTAGTTATATTATTCATCGGTGGCAGCGAGAATTTGCCCTGACCAAAAGTATCTTGTTACTCGACTGTGACGGATTAAATCTCAGGGAACCCCTGAAACTAGGGGCTGTTTTACAATTTATTGACGATGTAAAGACTCCTTTAATTATCTCCACAGAAGAGCGAATTTATCATCCGCGAAATCCTCTCATATCCTGGGATATTCCGGGGCTTAGTTATCCAGAACAGTTAGAATTGTTAAAGAAAAATTTGGGAGGATTGGCGGCGGAACTGAATGGAGATGTGGAGGCGATCGCGGCTCAATTTAACCTAAGTCAAAAAGCCATTAAAACCGCTTGTAATTCTCTGCAAAAAAATCAAAATCAATTAGCCAAATCCACCGATACAAAACCAATATCTCATCATTTGTGGAATATTTGCCGGACAATGGCGCGACCAAGATTAGATGATATCGCCCAAAGAATCGACGCCAAAGCTACCTGGGAAGATTTAATTTTACCGGAACCACAACTAAAAATTTTGCGGGAAATTGCCGCTCAATTTAGACAACGGGCTAAAGTTTATCAACAGTGGGGATTTGCCAATAAAAATAATCGCGGTTTAGGCATGACTTCTTTATTTGCTGGTTCGAGTGGCACCGGAAAAACAATGGCTGCTGAAGTGATTGCCCAAGAATTTCGCCTCGACCTGTACCGGATTGATTTAAGTGTAGTGGTCAGTAAATATATTGGCGAAACCGAAAAGAATTTGCGGCGGATTTTTGATGCGGCTGAGTCCGGTGGGGCGGTGTTATTATTTGACGAAGCCGATGCTTTATTTGGCAAAAGAACTGAAGTCCGCGATAGTCACGATCGCCACGCCAATGTGGAGGTAAGTTACTTATTACAACGGATGGAAGCTTACCAAGGGTTAGCTATATTAACGACTAATTTAAAAGGTTCATTAGACCAAGCCTTTTTACGCCGAATTCGCTTTATTATCTCTTTTCCCTACCCAGATATTAAGGCTAGAGAGCAAATTTGGGCAAGAATTTTTCCATCTGAAACTCCTACAGAAGGCTTGAAACCGAATAAATTAGCCCAGCTATCTGTGGCTGGGGGCAATATAAAAAATATTGCCTTAAATGCGGCCTTTATTGCGGCGGATGCGGGGGAACCTGTGATGATGAAACATATTTTAGCGGCATCGCGCAGCGAATATATCAAGATAGAAAAATCTTTAATTGAGTCTGAGTTTAAAGGCTGGGTATAGTATTTGTTGTTGGTTGTTGGTTGTTGGTTGTTGGTTGATGGTTGTTGGTTGTTAGTTATTTGTTGTTGGCTATTCGTTATAGCGGTTATTGTCCGAATTACAGAGGTTTTCTGGATTCCCGCCTGCGCGGGAATGACAAGTTTTTTTGTACTTCATAACTATGACAATCGCTATATTCATTCTTTGAATTAAAAATACTCAACCACCAAAGAATCCCTACCCAACCACCAACCACCAAAGAATCCCTACCCAACCACCAACCACCAACCACCAACAAACAACCACCAACAAACAACCACCAACAAACAACAAATCTAAAGTTTTTCCACATAACTGAGTAAATCAGCCATTTCTTGGGTGGTGGGTTTAAATTGTGGCATGGGTGGGGTTTGACCGCTAATCACTTGGTGGACAATTTGAGGGCGAGACTTGCGGCCTGCAACATTGTGCAAACTCGGCCCAACTTGGCCTTTCCCCTGGGGGCCGTGACAACCAGCGCAGTTCATTTGAAAGATGGCGTGTCCCTGTACCGCGTCGCCATTGAGAGAAAGGACGGTTTTTGTGTACGGATCGGAAACCTGATACTGAAGCGCGATCGCTGTAATAGTCAGCCCGAATGCCAAGACAAGCGCCAGAAGCAGGATTCTGGTTGTATGCTGACCTGATAAACTGCGGCGGTTCGCCTCAGCTTGGTTTTCCAGTTGACCTACCTGATTATCCAAGAGCACTTTGGTTAAAGAAGATTCTAAATATAACTTTTAATTCCATTACATAGCTTAATATTTCCGCACCTAACAAGCAAGGGTGTGGGCAGACCAGATCCCTGATTTTGCCAAAAAACCGAGAATTTCATCGACAAGCATCTAGCTTAGAAACGGGGTACTATGAGAAACTGGTAATAAAGGTTAACGATTGTTGTATCTTATCTCTGACTTGTAACAAGGAGACTTAACGTGGTAGAACCCTTACTTTCTGGTATCGTCCTGGGACTGATTTTTGTGACTTTGACTGGTTTATTTGTCGCGGCTTATCAACAGTATCAGCGGTAAACCCTAGTCTGTAACTAGCCGATAGAAGGTGACGGCAGTATTTCCGTACACTTTCTGTCGGCAAATTTCTAAGATTGGCCGATCCGTTTGTGCTTCATCGGTTTCTGGGGATAAGTCGCGATCGCCAAAGCATACCGGAGGCATATCGCGGTCATGTTCGACGGCCATTTCCCCATCGGGCGCCAGCAGAGACGCGGCTAGGGAAATCACTGGCTGATATAAATCGCTGGCATAAGGCGGATCGAAATAGATGCGATCGAACTGTTGACCCGCCAGATTTTTCAACTGCTTGACCACATCCCCCCGTAAAACTTGAAAAGATTGCTCATCATTGGCAACTTTAGCTAAATTTTCTTGAATAATTCCCCAAGCCCGACCGGACTGTTCGATCGCTACTACCTCAGAAGCCCCTCTACACAATGCTTCTGCACTCATCGAACCAGCCCCGGCACATAAATCTAACCACCGACAGCCGGAAATACTTCCCTGCCAAATATTAAAAATAGCTTCGCGGACTCGCGCTGAGGTCGGGCGAGTTTGCTGTCCGGGTACGGTTTTTAATAGGCGATTGCCGTAGATTCTTAAGCTCATTAATTAGGCGCAATTCTAAACTTCCATTAATATTAAAGCATTAAAGCAATTTTTGTAGGGGCGAAGCATTCCGGCAGATATTTTTCGGTGAAAACGATAAATTTAATCCCGGAATGCTTCGCCCTTAATTGTAGGGGCAAAGCATTCCGGCAGATATTTTTCGGTGAAAACGATAAATTTAATCCCGGAATGCTTCGCCCTTAGATGTTTATGATGAATAAAATTATCGGCGGTTAGGGCGAAGCATTCCGGGACTAAGGTTAATATTTTTACCGATAAATTATCGGCGGTTAGGGCGAAGCATTCCGGTACTAGGGTTAATATTTTTACCCATAAATTATTTGCCGGAATGCTTTGCCCCTACAGCCCTGATCATAAAATTATCGGCGGTTAGGGCGAAGCATTCCGGTACTAGGGTTAATATTTTTACCCATAAATTATTTGCCGGAATGCTTTGCCCCTACAGCCCTGATCATAAAATTATCGGCGGTTAGGGCAAAGCATTCCGGTACTAAGGTTAATATTTTTACCGATAAATTATTTGCCGGAATGCTTCGCCCCTACAGTGATTTGGCAGCGATTTTGTTGGCAAAATATCATTCACCGCCATCACCAGTAAGTTGGGCAATTAAACCCACTCGTTGCAAAGCCAATGTTAAAGCTTGATTAATGGGAAATCTTTCAATTCCCGATGGATCTAGCATGGCCAATTGAATAGATATTTCAGCAAAATTCGGGGCGGGTAATCCATCAGCGATCGCGGCTTTGGTTTGCGCGACGGTTTCTGGCATCATTTCTTTGTGCCGAATACAAGCGGCTAATTCCGGTTTTCCCTGCTTATTTGTCACCGTGGCAAAGGCAAATAAACGACAAAGACTGGGACGAAATTCATAAACAGAACAACGACCATTTCCCGGTACAAAAGGGTCAGGTTGGTAGAACACACAAGGGCCACGGTTTTCCACGGCTTGCGATCGAGAAAGCCACTCCAAAGCTTCTCCTCGTTGCCACAATTCTAAGGCCAAGGGAATCATTTCTAACACCGTCGTTTCCACCTCTGGGTTTTCACAACAACGACCGCAACCAGCCGGACAATTTAACCCAGTTGCGGCTTGCAATACGGCAGTTTGTCCCTCGATTTGGGCAAAAATTTCTTTTACTTGCTGAATAACATCGGCATTCATATAATTAGGCTAAATTCCTACCCCTTAGAGGCAAAAATAAAATCATTCTAAATTTAGCGTATTTTTGCCCAAAAAGATCGCCGTAGGGTGGGCATTGCCGACCCTACGGGGAATTCCTAGGTGGGCATTGCCCACCTCAGACCGAATTTCTAGGGATTACATCAAAGCTTCACCTCGACGATAAATTTCCCGCGCATAATCCGTCCAAACTCCTTGCCCCCAGTAGCGAAAACAACTGGTTTGGAGTAATAAATTATACAGCAAAGCTTCGCGATAATCTGCTTGACGAGTAATTGCTGAATTTTCAGCTAATAAAGGGTCAAATTTTTGGTGAAATTTGGCACTTAATTGATTCATCGGTTCCAGGACATTTTCATATCCTTTAACCCAGCTAATATGATTTGTCCAAGAAGCCCCATCAACATGAAAATTATGATGTTCTTTTTTCGCATCTTGGATAGCTTTTTCTACCGCTTCCGGGGTACAATGATTTAAATCCACTCGTTCCCAGATTAAATGTTGCCCGATCGCCTGACAAGGGGGATAATCTTCCGGGTGACATCCGGCAGCTTCAATTAATTCTAAATATTCGGTGCCATTTAAAGCCACCACCTCCGCTTTTACCCCACCTTCTGCCTGAATTTTATAGGTGGCTTGCTTGAAAGCATCGGGAAATTCATTCATCATCACCCCGCCATTTTCCCCGTCGCCAATTTGGGTGACTAAAGCGGGAATAGAATTATTAGAGAAACCGGGTTTTTCTAAAAAACCCGGTTTCTGGCGATCGCGAGTTTTAGCCTCATAATAGGGCTGCATTTGCGCCACCAATTTAGTATCAGAACCTTGGGTTTTAATCAAAGCGGTGATGCTAATAGTTTCCCCGTGGGAATTGCGGGCAACTAAGCGATTTGGCAGATATTTTTCCCGCAAATAAGACCCATCTAAAGATTCTACGGAATGTTCTTGTACCATCACCCAGCGATAGCCACATTCTTTCAGGGCTTTGATATATTCAAATAGAGTATCCGGGTGATTGGGTAAGTGCATTTCTGGGGGAGAAAATCCTTTAACCCGCCCTAAAGCTTCCCAGCCAAAAATTGCGGCAAAATGATGTTGCCATGCTTGAATATGTAGTTTGATATCGGGAATGGGAGTAGTGGGAACTACGGAATGACTCCAGAGAGTTCCCAGCCATTCTACATAAGGTTGATATTCGGGATTACAGGTAATTTTTTTCAGGTTATTCAGAATATCTTCTCGCCCCATTTGTTGAAAAGCCCAGAGGAGATTTCCCGAATAATCTAACATCACACGAGGATTACAGCCATTAGCCACTAATTCGGGAATAAAATCTCCCATGCGACTGTAGCAATAGGCAAATGGCCCCGCATTATGATTATCCCCTTCTCCGGGATGTTCAAACATATATTGAAGGTTGCTAATTAGTTCGCCATTTTGCCCAGCAGGAATCGTCGGTTGGTGCATATGTAGCGCGATCGCGAATGCAGCTTTAATGTCCTCAATTTTAATATTCGTCTTTGACAAAAATACGGGTCGATCTTGGGTGGCGATCGCCTGCACGTCTGCTTCCCACCCGCAGATATTCGGCCAGCCATCAATCGATGGGCTTAAATGGGGTAAAGTCCGATCCGTTGCTGTAGCTATCATAATTTTTTAGTTTTCCAGATAATTGTCCAGGTATTTTTTTGTAAAAAATTTACATAGAATGCAAACTTATACTTATATAATATATCATGGATAGAGAAAATACATTTTCTGAATAAATCACCTAAAAATTGTGTTTGCCTCTTTTCTCCCATCCGACGTGCAAAAATTGACGGAATCAACCTCAATTTCCCTGGCGGAAAAAATTCAGCGCCAAGATATTGTCACCAGTTTGACCCCTGAAGCCATTGCTACTTCTTATGTTTGTCAAGGCAATGGCAGTACACCGATATTATTTCTGCATGGGTTTGATGGTTCCTTATTGGAAAGCCGACGACTTTTGCCATTACTCGCAACTCATTACCAAACTTATGCGATCGATTTATTAGGGTTTGGGTTTACCGACAGAATGGCAGGCACTCCTTTTAATCCCACTGCGATTAAAACTCATCTCTATTACACTTGGAAAACTCTGATTAGTCAGCCGATGATTTTAATTGGGGTTTCTATGGGAGGGGGGGTTGCCCTTGATTTTACTCTCACCTATCCAGAAGCAGTGCAAAAATTGGTACTAATTGATAGTGCGGGTTTTGCCAAAGGGCCAGCGATCGGTAAATATTTAATTCCCCCTTTGGGATATTTGGCGACTGAATTTTTGCGAAATGCCAATGTGCGGCGAAAAATTAGCCTTAATGCTTACAAAGACCCGAAATTTGCTACTACCGATTCTGACATTTGTGCCTCCTTGCATTTACAAATGCCGGGGTGGAGTAAAGCCCTAATTGATTTTACCAAAAGTGGGGGTTATAATTTTTTGGCGAATCACACTGATGAATTTGCCAAAATTCAACAAGATACCCTGGTTTTGTGGGGAGATTCTGACATAATCTTAGGCACTGGTGATGCAGAAAAATTTACCCAAGTCATACCCAATAGTCAGTTAATTTGGATTGAAAATTGCGGTCATGTGCCTCACTTGGAACAAGCGGAAATTACCGCTAAACATATTCTTGATTTTGTAGCCTAAAGGTAGGGTGCGTTAGGCGGTGACAGGAATTGGAGACATTTTCCCAAATCTAAAATCCGCCGTAACGCACCACTATATTATATAAATTTATTCATCAAAATTTTAGTTCAGGTAAGGTTTGTTTGAAAGGCAAATCCTGATTAATGGCATCGATTTGTTGTTGTTCAATTTTGTTGACTTCATTTAAATAAGGCCGTAAAATTTGACCAAAACGCTGATTATAAAAGCGATGTAAACTATGATTGGGCATAGCAGGAAATCCTCGGCGTTTTTTATGTTGTCCCCCTGCCCCTGGGTCAAAAAGTTGGATGCCATTTTGAATCCCCCATTCAATCGGTGAATAGTAACAAGCGTCAAAGTGGAGACAATCAATTTCTTGATTGCAGCCCCAATATCGCCCATAAAGCCGATCGCCTTTAGTCACACAAAAAGACATAGCTACCGGGTGATGTTCTTCCCCTTCGGGATAAGCGGCAATAAATATCACTCGGTGGCGATAATTATGATGCAGCATTTCAAAGAAATTCTTGGTTAAATATTTGCTGCCCCACCAGCCAAATTTATCGCAATGGTCGCTATAAAATTTATACATTTGAGGAAATAAACTATGGGGAATGTCTTCGCCGTGGTGTATTTTTACCACTAAACCCGCTTGCCCGATCGCCTTCCGTTCTCGTTTAATATTCCGCCGTTGGTTAGCGTTAAAAATTCCTAGGTAATCATCAAAGGTATTAAAACCTTTATTTTCCCAAATATAGCTATGGTGCAACCAACTGACGAACCCGTGACGTTCCATAACTAAACGCCATTCTGGATCGACATAGAGAAAATTGCAACCGGATACATTTTGGCGATCGCAAAAGCGATCAATTTCCCTGACCATTAACTCGGTCAATGTATCTTCATCTTCTCCAGGGGCGATTAAAAATCGATATCCCGTAGCGGGGGTAAATGGACTCATGCCCAGCATTTTGGGATAGTATTCGATGCCCAAACGATAGGCTAAATCAGCCCATTGATGATCGAAAACAAATTCCCCATAACTGTGACCTTTTAAATAAAGCGGGGCAGCAGCAATTAGTTCTTTTCCTCGCCACACGGTTAAATGAGTGGGCAACCAGCCAGCTTTTCCCACCGCACTATTGGATCTTTCGAGATTATGCAACCAATTCCACTCTAAAAAAGGCGTTTTTAAAGGCATGGCCATTGCATCCCAAGGTTCTTGGGGAATTTCTTGAATACTGTGAATCCAGGCAACAGAAATATGAGATTTAATCTGTTCTAGCATAACCACAAAAGAATAGAGGGTTTAAACTCTAGGTTAATCCAATGTCACGGGAAAAGCTAACTAAAACCTAAGAAACTCGATTTTTGATTGAATAGTGCAAAAATAGCTCTTGATCCACCTCTTTAACCTCCAAGAGTTGCAAGCGGGGCGCCATCTGGGTGGGCAAGCCTGGGCCATCTACCGGCGTTGGGGCGCGATCGCCCCCAATAAGTAAAGGGCAGACGGTCAGCCATAACTCATCAATGGCATCAATGGTCAGCAAAGAACCCACCAGTTCACCACCGCCCAAAACCGCTAGGCGTTCGAGTCCCATTTGAGCAAAATGGGCTAAAGCCGCCAATAAATCCACCTCTCCTTCTGGAGTTTCAAAGGTAAAAATATGCTCCCATTTATTATTTAATTCATTTAATTCATCAGCGGATGATTGTGATTGCCAATTTTTTACTCCTATTTTAGTGGTGACTAACCAACGGGAAATCGGTTGCTGAAAAAAACGCATTTGCGGGTCAATTTTGCCCGATCGCGAACAAATAATTTGCATCGGTTGTGGAGGTTTTCCCTGTTGCTTTCTGTGGGCTAATAATTCTGGATTGCTTACGGGCATAGCCGAACCGCCAGACCGCAGAGTTCCCGCCCCACCTAACACCGCATCCGCTAGGGCAACCTGTGTTTCTAAATGGGCTTTATCGGCGGGAGAACCAAATAAGATGGGCGATCGCATGGCATCAGAAATTTTCCCATCAGCACTCATAGCCAATACCACCGTCGTATGTGGTCGATTTAACCGATTTTCGTTCATAATCATAAAAATTAATTATTAACATTTATTCGCAAAATATAGCATAGCACTTTTCAGAGTTATAAAGTAAAAAAAACTGTCATTCCCGCGAAGGCGGGAATCCAGAAAATGTCTGTACTCAGAATAATAACCGCTATATAGGCAAACACCGAAGGCTTGCCTCTACAAAAATTGTCTATTTTTGTTTATTTTTGTCTATTTTTGTTTATTTTTTCCGGCGATCGCCGATGTTCTAGACTGAGCATGGCGACACTCAATGTCACAATTATAACACCGAATAATTGCCAATAATTCAGGGTTTCTTGAATTGTAAACCAGGCCAAAATTACTGTCAAAGCTGGGTTAGTAGCGCTAATCATAGAGGCAGAAGTTGCCCCGATTAAACTAATGCCAAAATTATTCATCAAATGTCCGGTCAAAGTGACGATCGCGGATAAAAGTCCGCCCACCCACAGCGGTGCCCAGTTCATTTCAGAGTCAGGGTTATGCCAAATGAATAAACTGATGCCAGCAAGTACCAAAGTAGTAGCAAAACTGATCCAAGTAAAGGGAACTGGATGCATTTTGTCCTCAAATATTTTTTGGGCATTCACCGTATAAAGGGCATAAGTAATGCCCGATGCAATGCCCAAAATTACCCCCACCAGACTATAACTCTGGTCGCTACTTTGGTGATGGGGAATTGTCAGAAAAATGCCAGATAAAATTAGACCCATCACTAGCCAGCGAAACCGACTGGGAGCACTGCCAAAGAATTGCCAAGAAAATAGGGCAGTAAAGACGGGATAAGTAAAAAATAGCGTCATGGCAATTCCCGTTTCAATTAAGCCAATGGAGAGATAAAGTAGGGCTAAATAGAGAAACATTAACAGTCCTCCAGCAAGCGATCGCCACAACATAATGCGGGATTCAGACTGATTTAATCCTCGAATATCTTGCCAAGTGTTGGAATAGAGTTTGCTAGACAAACCTGCCATTAATGGCACCACTAATAGCATTCGCATAAACAGCAGCAAAAAAGAATTTTCTAAAGTGGGGAGAACATATCCGCCAATGATAAACTCTCCAAACATTGTGTATTGATTAAAGAGAATTCTGACAATCACATTTTGGAAACAGAAAAAAAACGAGGCCAGCAGAACAATGGCAAATCCCAGCATACAATCAAAAGTAGACGGCATTATGATTGTACGCCTATTTTATTTAAATTAAATCTAAATCGGTTACTTTTTTTGGAATTGGCTGAAATTTTTTCAAATTGTCCTGATAAACGACCGGCGAGTATGTATCAGGGAATAAGAGTGTTCTGGAGTCTTCCTAATGATAGCTAATTTATTTGCCAGTCAGACAAAAATTCATAATCAGTATTTTCCGGGAAATTCGATCGCGTTTATTGATAGCCGTTTAGATAATTGGCAGCTTTTATTCTCTGGAGTAGCTGAGAATAGCCCGGTTTTTGTCATCGATCGCACTGACAATGGTATAGACAAAATTACTCAAGCGATCGCCGAATATACCGCAGAATTTGGTAGGGTTGATGCGGTGCATATTTTCTGTCACGGGAGTCCGGGATGTCTTTACTTAGGCGATCGCAGCATTAACCTATCAAACTTAGAACATTATACCCCGCAATTAAAACAATGGCAAGCGGCAGAAATACTGCTTTATAGTTGCCACGTTGCCGCTGCATCCGGTAGTGATTTTGTCAATAAAATCAGTGAAATTACGGAAGCGAATGTCGCCGCATCTGTGGGTTTAATTGGTAGTAGAAAATATGGCGGAAACTGGGATTTAGAATTTACTACCGGAGAAATCAAAAGTGCCAATCCATTAGCCGCTAAAGTCCGAGAAAATTACGCCGGAATTTTAGCAGTGTTAACCGTCACCAGTTTAGCGGATAGTGGGTCGGGTTCCCTGCGAGAAATCATCAACCAAGCCCAAAATGGGGATACGATTAAATTTGCCTCAAATTTAGCCAATCAAAGCATTACTCTTACCACTGGTCAGATAGAAATTCCCGTAGGCAAAAATCTCACCATTGACGGTGCAGACGCGGCGGGTTTAACCATCAGTGGGAATAATAGTTCCCGGATATTTTTGCTGAAATCTACTTCAGTCAATCCCACCACATTAACTGTCAAAGATTTAACCCTAGAAAAGGCTTATACCCCTGAACGGGGCGGGGCGATCGCTACGGAACACCAAGGCAGTGTCAACCTGGAAAATGTCCAATTAAATAATAATGTGGCCGACAAAGGAGGTGGGGCAGTTTTTATCGCTTTTGAAGGCAATCTCACCGTTAACAAAAGTAAATTTAACGGTAATACTGCCACTGCTGCCAACGATGAACGGGGGGCAGGAGCGATCGCCTTTTGGGGGCCAAATAACCTGATTGTCAAAAATAGCGATTTTACCAATAACAAAGGGATTAATGGCGCCGCTATTAACAGTCTCAATGCCAAAGTCACCATTGAAAATTCCACATTTATCAACAACGATACCACCACAGCTTTCTACGATACTGGCAAATCAAATCCATTTTTAAGAGGCTATGGCGGGGCGATTTATACTGACCGCGCCAGCACAAATAGTGACGCGACATCGGGAACAATTCAGATTATTAATAGTAGGTTTGAAGGCAACAAAGGTCGGGGCGAAGGTGGAGCAGCTTATTTATACACCGGCACTCAAGATAATGTGGTAATTTCTGGCAGCAACTTTATCAATAATCAAATTTTAGAACTGCCAAATGGCGGTGCTCCCGGAAATGGCGGGGCGATCGCGCAATTAAACAATGCAGCCAATAAAGGCTTCACAATTACTGACACCACATTTGCCAATAATACCGCTACTAATTCCGGGGGTGGAGTCTGGTTTAATTTCGCTCCCACCACTATTACCAACAGCACTTTTTCCGGGAATAAAGCCCTCAGTCAAACCACCAGTGGTAACGGTGGGGCAATGGCCATTGGTGGCCCAACAGATATTATTAATACCACCTTTGCCAACAATTCCGCCGGGTGGGTTGGCGGTGCCCTGGTAGCGTCTGCGAACCAAGCTGTCAGCGTCAAAAATACCATTTTTGCTAACAACACGGCGGATAATGGGCCAAATGATTGGAACATTCAACAACATACAAATCGCCAATTAACTGACCTAGGTGGCAACATCCAATGGCCAGCAAAACTGACAAATTTGGGGAATGATTATAATGCCACCGCCACCATTACCATTGCCGACCCCAAACTAGGCCCATTACAAGATAATGGCAATGGCAGATTAACCCATGCTTTACTAGCAGGAAGTGCTGCGATTGATGCGGGAGTAAATACCGGCGCACCGACTACCGATCAGAATGGCAAATCTCGTCCGGTTGATGGAGACAATAATGGCACAGCTATGGTGGACAGTGGCGCTTATGAATTTTCTCTGGCTGCCCCAGAAGCCCCAAAAATTGAAGTTATTGAAAGCAGTAATAACATTGTTGATGGCACCACTACACCATTGGATTTTGGTAGTACCAATGTTGGCAGCATAATTACTAAAACATTCACTGTAAAAAATACTGGCAATGCGGCATTAAATCTGAGTAATTTACAACTGCCAACTGGATTTAGTTTAGTCGGCAGTTTACCCGCTACCTTGGCCGCTGCTTCTCAGGCAAATTTTGTTGTCCAAGTAGATGCTAATACCGCCGGTTCTTTATCCGGTGAACTCTCTTTTACTACCAATGATAGTGATGAAAATCCCTTTAATTTTTTCATTGCGGCTACGGTGACGACAAACCCCGGTACGACCGACCCCGGTACGACCGACCCCGGTACGACTGACCCCGGTACGACTGACCCCGGTACGACTGACCCCGGTACGACTGACCCCGGTACAAATTCTCCGATAAATTCTGGAACTAATAATAATAGTGTAGTATTGCCATCAGACTCTTTAACTGGAGGCAGTAATAGTGATGCGATCGCCAATAATACTGCCAATTTTTCTGGCAATTGCCAAGAAGTTTCTACCCCAACTTTCACCCTGAATATTGTAGAAAAAATTCTGAATGGTACTGATTTAGATGACATAATCACTGGTAGCGATATCCCTGAAGAATTACAAGGGTTCGGCGGTAATGATTTTATTCGGGGAATGAGTGGCAACGACAACGTTTTCGGCGGCGACGGGAATGACATATTGCAAGGAAATATGGGCGATGACTTCATTGATGGACAAGCGGAACATGACCTAATTTATGGGGGGCAAAATAATGATGTTTTATTCGGAAATATTGGCGATGATATCTTGTTTGGAGATTTAGGCAATGATACCCTGCTGGGTGGAGATGGCGATGACTTTATGAATGGAAATCAAAGCAATGATTTCTTAGATGCCGGGGCGGGCAATGATACCTTGCATGGTGGTCAAAACAATGACATTCTCAAAGGCAACCTAGGGGCAGATATTTTATTCGGTGACTTAGGAGATGACACCCTTTACGGGGGCGCAGAAAATGATTTTATCAACGGCAATCAAGGCAATGATTTTCTCTGTAGTGGCGAAGGAAATGATACCTTACACGGGGGCAAAGAAAACGACGTTCTTAATGGAGGAAGTGGGGATGATTTCCTCAGTGGTGACTTAGGCAATGATACCTTAATGGGAGGAACAGATCGTGATACTTTTGTCTTCCGGGTCGAAGACGGTAGCAACACAATTCTTGATTTTGAATTAGGGCAAGATAAGATCGGATTAGCCAGTGGTTTAACCTTTGACCAATTAACTATAGATGGCGATCAAAATAATGCAGTTATTCGCACGGGCGATCGCCTATTAGTCAGCGTCAATGGAGTGGATGTCAGTGCCATGACCGCTGATAATTTTACTTTGGTTTAAAATCCGTTGATTCAACTATTCATGTTGGAACGCTTGCCCTAAGTAATTATTAGTTTTGTTCTGGCTGTTTAATTACAGCCTTTTATTGTGACAAAATAAATTATTACCAGTCAAATCCGGTCAGAAACCTTTTTTCAGAATTATAGTCTTTTAAGGTTATCGGTAGATTTAAAATTTTACCAAAAAGCATCCGTAAAATTACGGATAATTCAAACCAGACATCGGGCGATCGCATCAAAAAAAATCACAGAACTATTTCACAGAAATCTTTCTGTGAAAAATCTCACAGAACTCTAGGAGTGTGTCTACCTGCTAATTGTCCCCTGGAGTATGTAGTATGGCTTATCCTGGAATTTCCGCTAATTTTTCTTTCCCTGAAACTTTCACTCAATTAAATCGTGTAGTTTTCATTGATGCCAGCATTGAAAACTATCCCATCTTAGTCAAGAGTATCAAGAATCAAGCAGAAGTAATAGTGCTAGATGGGACGGGCGATCGCCTGATTCAAATCACCAACATCCTGAAAAACTATCAGGAACAAAATCGTAAAATTGATGCGATTTATTTATTTGCTCATGGTCGTCCCGGTTGTCTTTACTTAGGCGATCGCGCCATCAATCAACTTAATCTCAACCATTACGCCCCGCAGCTTCAACAATGGAACATCCCAGAAATTTTCCTTTATAGCTGTCAAATTGCGGCGGGATATGGAGCAAAGTTTATCCAAAAACTGAGTCAACTCACTCAAGCGACTATTGCCGCTACAGATGGGTTGATTGGTCATCATAATTTAGGAGGGACATGGGACTTAAATTATACCACAGGTGTAGTAAAAAATCCCCTTAATTTATCAGTAACTTTTCGGAATAATTACCCCGGAGTTTTGGGAATTATTACCGTAACCAGTTTAGCGGATAGTGGCGCTGGTTCTCTGCGAGAAGCGATCGCCACTGCGAATTCTGGGGATACCATTCAATTTGATTCTAGTCTAGCAAACCAGACCATCACCCTGACCACCGGCCAAATAGAAATCAATAAAAACTTAATTATTGATGGTAGCAATTCGGCGGGGTTAACCATTAGTGGTAATAATGCTTCTCGCGTATTTGACCTGCGTTGGACTACCGACTTTCAACCCACCAATTTAACCCTAAAAAATTTAACCATTGCCAATGGTCAAACTACGGGAATTGGCAAAGCTGGTGCCGGGGCGGGAATTAGAACCGACCAACAAACCACCCTCACCGTAGAAAATACCACATTTAACAATAACAAAGCCAGCGGTTTAGGTGGAGGAGCGATTTATAGTGGTTATCGCAGTAAACTCACAATTATTAATAGTGAATTTAACAACAATGATAGCAGTCAAGCCCTAGATGATAATAGTCAACTCAGCGAACATGGTGGCGGGGCAATTTTAATTTGGAGCGATAGTCAAGCCACCATTCAAGGCAGCCAATTTACCAACAATAAAGGCATTAATGGGGGAGCAATTAACAATCTCCTCAGCCAACTAGCGATCAAAACATCCACTTTTCTGAATAATAATTCAACCCCAGGCTTAACCGCAAATCATGGTTATGGTGGCGCTATTTATACCGATGGAGCTTCCCCGAACGATGGCATAAATCCTGGGACAATTCGGATTACCCAAAGTCGGTTTGAAGGCAATCAGGGGGCTGGTCAAGGCGGGGCTTTATTTCTATTTATGTATCCCCCAGATCAAGCCATTGTAGAAGAAAGTACCATTCTTAATAACACGGTAATTAAAAATGCCAAAGGAGATGCCCTCGGCGGTGGTTTAAGAGCCGGAAATGGTCAATTAACAATTACTAAAACCACCTTGGCTAATAACATTGCTGATTCTCAGGGGGGTGGTTTGTGGATTGGAGAAGGCACGCCAACCGCCATTATAAATAGTACCTTTAGTGGCAACCAAGCCCTCAAAGGAGCCGATGGCAGTGGCACTGGGGTCGGAGGTGCGATCTCGATCAATACCACCCAACCAGCCCAAATTATTAATAGTACAATCAGCGACAATTATGCCGCTTTTATGGGAGGGGCGTTTTGGGGAAACAATCAAAATACCACTGCAACTAATTCAATTTTTAACAACAATCAAGGGGGAAATCCTTGGAATATTAAACACCAAACTGGTGGTCAACTTCTCGACGGCGGTGGCAACATTGAATGGCCTGGTCCACAAACCACCGCTGCGGATGATGTCACCGTCACGGCAAATATTACCATTGCTGACCCCAAAATCGGCCTATTACAAGATAATGGCAATGGCCAATTATCTTATGCTTTACTATCCGGAAGTCCCGCCATTGATGCAGGAGTCAATACCGGCGCACCGACCACCGATCAAAATGGCCAAAATCGTCCGGTTGATGGAGATAATAATGGCACAGCCATTGTGGATATTGGTGCTTATGAATTTCCAGGGATGCTGCCAGAAATTGAATTTATTGGAAGCACTAATAATATTGTTGATGGCACAACTACACCATTAGATTTTGGCAGCACCCCAGTTGGCAGCGTCATTACTAAAACATTTACGGTGAAAAACACGGGAAATGCTGTTTTAAATATGAGTAATTTACAACTGCCAACTGGATTTAGTTTGGTCGGCACTTTACCAGCAACCGTGGCCGTAGGTTCTCAAACAACCTTTGATGTTCAAGTAGATGCCACCAGCGCAACTGCTTTATCCGGTGAACTATCTTTTTCTACCAATGATAGTGATGAAAATCCTTTTAATTTTGCCATTGCTGCTACGGTGACGACCGACCCCGGTACAACAGACCCCGGTACAACAGACCCCGGTACAAATTCTCCCATAGGTTCGGGAACTAATAATATTGGTGTGGTACTGCCATCAGAACCTTTACCGGATAGCCAGATAGCAACCATCGGTGATAATTCAAGTAATGCTAGTCAAAATAATTGTGGTTGCCAAGAAGTTTCTACCCCAACTTTCACCCCGAATATTGTAGAAAGCATCCTGAATGGTACAGATTTAGATGACATAATCACTGGTAGCGATATCCCTGAAGAATTACAAGGGTTTGGCGGCAATGATTTTATTCGGGGAATGAGCGGCAACGACAATATTTTCGGCGGCGATCGCGATGATACATTGCACGGGAATATGGGCAATGACTTCCTTGATGGTCACGGGGGAAATGACCTAATTTATGGGGGGCAAGATAATGATGTTTTATTCGGCAATATTGGCGATGATATCTTGTTTGGGGATTTAGGCAATGATACCCTGCTGGGTGGAGATGGCAATGACTTTATGAATGGAAATCAAAGCAATGATTTCTTAGATGCCGGGGCGGGCAATGATACCTTACATGGGGGAAAAGATAACGACATTCTTAAAGGCAACCTAGGGGAAGATATTTTATTTGGTGACTTAGGAGATGATACCCTTTACGGCGGTGAAGATAATGATTTTCTCAACGGCAATCAAGAAAATGATTTTCTCTGTGGTGGGGCTGGGAATGATACCTTACACGGAGGCAAAAATGATGACTACCTTTGCGGTTCAACTGGGGATGATTTCCTTAGTGGTGACTTAGGGAATGATACCTTAATGGGAGGCGAAGGTCTTGATACTTTTGTCTTCCGGGCTGAAGACGGTAGTAATACAATTCTTGATTTTGAATTAGGGCAAGATAAGATTGGGTTAGCCAGTGGTTTAACCCTTGACCAGTTAACTATAGATGGCGATCAAAGTAATACATTTATTCGCATAAGCGATCGCCTATTAGTGACTGCGATCGGGGTAAGCGTCAGTGAAATTACGGAAAATAGTTTTACCTTAATCTAACTGAACCCGTAGCCAAAACCCCCGTGGCCAGGTCAGCCCAAAAGGTATCAGCAGTTAGCTATCAACCGTGAGATATCAGCCAAAAGCTGATATCTCACGGCTTAAAACTGATACCGGCTTAAATGTGCTTGAATCTGGTTGAATCTTAATGGGTGAAGTTTATGGGTGAAGTGAAAAACCGTCATCCCGATACCATAAACTGACTTATGTGTCAATATAAAATCATCCCGATCAAGACAAATAACTTGAGTAACATCTCAGATGTCTTACAAGGGCATAAAAATGTAACCCAGCCTCTCCACAGGTTGTTTTTTTTGGTCTAATTAACTAAAATTATCAGCATTTGATCAAAAAGTCTTAAGATCCAAGTAAATTTAAGTGGTTTCCAGAAAATAAAGGGAACTATCTTTATCTAACATGATTCTCTAGTGAATAAACATGCGTTATGCTCCAAAACAGTCACAAGGAATCAAACTGTAGTGACCCTGGAGGAGATGATACAGTTCCCATGATGCAGCAAATGCTACTCAAAACTCTGGCAACTGCCATTAAAAAGGCAGCCGCCTCATTATCTAGGCAACAGAAGCATGGACTTCTCCTCAGCCTAGACCTTTGTTTATTTGTCATCGCGATTTACGGTGCCTTTGGACTGCGGTTTGGTTCCCTTAGTGCTTTTTCTGAAGCATTCCAGTACAGTTGGTTATTGGTCTTGTTGATTACCACCAAGACCGTTGTCTTTATGGCAACGGGGTTATATCGACCTGTACTACGCTATGCGGGCTTAGAATTCTTATTTACCAGTGCCAAGGCTGTACTCTATAGTTCCGGTGCTTTTGTTTTACTGGCGTACTTACTAGAATTTTTACAACTACCTCGCTCAGTTTTAATCAATGATGCTCTGCTGACCCTCAGCTTGGTCAGTGGCTTGCGGCTATCAATCTGTTGGCTAGTCAATACCGTCAATTTCCTCGATCGCCAAAGTCCTGCCCCACAGAGAGTCATTATATACGGAGCCGGATCTGCGGGTTCTCAACTGGCTCAATCTCTAGCCATCCATCCAGCATATAACGCCGTTGCTTTCGTCGATGATGACCCTTCATTAACTAAGCAAATGATTCAAGGGTTAACGGTTTATGGGGCGAAAGACATACCCAGACTAATTGTCCAAAAATCAGCGGACAGTATTTTATTGGCCATGCCTTCGGTGGGCTGGGTCAAAAAACGGGAAATTCTGGAGCGGCTGCAAAATTTTGCCATTCCCGTCAAAACTGTCCCCTGTATTAGCGAAATTCTCTCTGGAAAAGTTTCTCTCAGCGAAATCCGCGATATTGATATTGCTGATTTACTCGGTCGAGAAGAAGTGGCACCAGACCCAGAACTCTTGGGCATGAGCATTACAGGTAAAAATGTTCTGGTGACAGGGGCGGGTGGGTCAATTGGTTCCGAGTTATGTCGTCAAATTGCCCAGCAGCAGCCTAGATGTCTAATTTTATATGAACTGAGCGAATTTGCCCTCTACACCATCGATATGGAGTTGGGGGAAACCTATCCCCAGCTAACAAAAGTACCTTGCCTGGGTTCAGTAGCCGATCAAAACCAGCTTAGTTCTGCGTTATCCAAATATAAAATTGATACGGTGTATCATGCGGCAGCTTATAAGCACGTCCCGTTGGTAGAAGCAAACCCCTCACCCGGTATTTTGAACAACGTTTTAGGGACTTTAACCGCTGCTAAGTCCTGTATTGACTGTGGAGTCAAACAATTTGTCTTAATTTCCACCGATAAAGCGGTGCGTCCCACTAATGTCATGGGTGCCACCAAACGAGTGGCGGAATTAATTATCCAGGGATTAGCCGATCGCCCCGGTATTCCCACCCGCTTCACCATCGTCAGATTTGGCAATGTTTTAGATAGCAGTGGTTCCGTGGTGCCCCGGTTCCGCAAACAAATTGCCGAAGGCAAACCCATTACCGTGACTCACCCGGAAATGACTCGTTATTTTATGTCAATTCCCGAAGCCGCTCGTTTAGTAATTCAGGCAGGCGCCTTGAGTCAAGGGGGAGAAATCTTTTTACTGGATATGGGCGATCCCGTGCGGATTTACGATCTGGCTATTCAGATGATTAAATTGAGTGGCTTGACTCCAGGAAAAGATATTGAAATTCAAATTACCGGATTACGACCGGGAGAAAAGCTCCATGAAGAATTGCTGGTTGATAGCGCCACCGCTCGATCTACAAAACACCCGAAGATTTTCTGCGCTCTCGAACCAAAAATTCATTGGGAATTTTTACATCCTTGTCTAGATGTCTTGTTTAATGCGGCTCTATCTAATAAAACTGCGGCAATCAAAACAGAATTGCAAAGATTAGTTCCCGAGTATAAACCCAGTATTATTCAGCCAAAAAATCCCAGATTCATTCCGCCTACTTCCATGCCCAAAGCGGTGGGATCTACGGGAAGCGATCGCCTATCTTGAAGATATTTCCATTAGCTGAAATAATAGACTTCTTGCTTTTATACCCTAGAATATCCCCCCAACCCCCCTTAAAAACTTAAAAAGGGGGGCTTTTTACAATTATAATTCTCATAATTTAAAAGGGGCAATCCGTTAGTTAGGATCGCCCCTTTGATAATTAAAAAATCAGGATTGATTTTATTAGTTAAAATATGAATATTTCTTAAGCATATTCACATTTTACTCCCAATTTTGCTGCCCAAAAACTATCTGGTCGATCCAGCAAAATAATCGGGATAAATCTTCAGAAAATTACAGCTTGACCTCAATATCCACACCCGCAGGCAGGTCGAGTTTCATTAAAGCATCAATGGTCTTAGAAGAAGGTTGATAAATATCAATAATCCGGCGATGAGTCCGAGTTTCAAAGTGCTCGCGAGAATCCTTATCAATATGAGGCGATCGCAGCACACAATAAATTTTGCGCTTAGTAGGGAGAGGAATTGGCCCGACCGCTGTAGCGTTAGTGCGGTTGGCGGTATCGACAATCTTTTCACAAGAAGTGTCTAGTAAGCGGCGATCGAATGCCTTGAGACGAATCCGAATTTTTTGCTGTGCAATAGTAGCCATGTTTAATTTCTTACTCAGTTCAATTGTCTAGGTTCGGTTGTCAGACTGAAAATGCTGGAGTCTTCAAGTGAATCAATGACTGATGACTCCAGGCAATAGAGAAACAGCAGTCAACTAATCGACTTAGCTGATGCTGTTTCAGGAAATCATCCTACTTGATGATCTTGGAAACGACGCCAGCACCGACGGTGCGACCACCTTCACGGATAGCGAAACGCATCCCTTGTTCAATCGCGATCGGGTTAATCAGTTCAACGGTCATTTTGATGCGATCGCCGGGCATCACCATCTCGGCTTCACCCCCCTCATCATCGGTAAAGGCACTAATGGTGCCGGTCACATCAGTTGTCCGCACATAGAACTGAGGCCGATAGCCTGGGAAAAAGGGAGTATGACGACCGCCTTCTTCCTTATTGAGAATATACACTTCAGACTCAAACTGAGTGTGAGGAGTAATCGAACCGGGTTTAGCAATCACCATCCCGCGCTCAATGTCAGTCTTTTGGATCCCACGGAGTAGCAAACCCACGTTATCTCCAGCCATCCCTTCATCCAGGCTTTTCTGGAACATTTCCACGCCAGTTACAGTAGTGCTGCGAGTTGCTTTAATCCCGACCAACTCAACGTTTTCACCCACTTTAACCTTACCGCGCTCAATCCGGCCAGTAGCGACAGTTCCCCGACCTGTGATCGAGAATACGTCTTCCACAGCCATCAGCAAAGGCTTATCGATATCCCGCTCTGGAGTCGGAATATAGCTATCCACCTCATCCATCAGAGCGTAGATCTTATCGATCCATGGATTTTCACCTTTTTTAATCTTTGGATTTTCCGTAATTGCTTCCAGAGCCTTCAGGGCTGAACCAGAAACAATGGGAATATCATCACCGGGGAAATCGTAAGAACTCAAGAGTTCGCGAATTTCCAACTCCACCAGTTCCAGCAGTTCCGCATCATCCACTTGGTCTTCTTTATTCATAAAGACCACGATATTGGGAACCCCGACCTGCTTGGCCAACAGGATATGCTCGCGGGTTTGAGGCATCGGGCCATCGGCAGCAGATACCACCAGGATCGCTCCATCCATCTGAGCCGCCCCGGTAATCATGTTCTTCACATAGTCAGCGTGTCCTGGGCAGTCCACGTGAGCATAGTGACGAGTCGTGGTTTCATATTCCACGTGAGCGGTGTTAATCGTAATCCCGCGAGCTTTTTCTTCGGGAGCCGCATCGATATCATCATACTTTCTGGCTTTTGCCTGACCGAGAGCCGCCAAGGTCATGGTAATAGCCGCAGTTAAGGTAGTTTTACCGTGGTCAACGTGACCAATAGTGCCGATATTAACGTGGGGTTTAGTCCGTTCAAACTTTGCGCGTGCCATGAATTATTTGTTCCTCTTTCGATTTGCTTATGCGTTCCCTTTATTTTTACCAATGATGGTTTCAGCCACGTTCCGAGGCACCTCATCATAATGGCTAAATTCCATCGTAAAGATTCCCCGGCCTTGGGTTCTAGATCGGATATCCGTAGCATAGCCAAACATTTCTGCCAATGGCACTTTAGCATTTACCTTGGCAATTCCGGCATCACTACCCATCCCTTCTATTTGGCCACGGCGGGAATTCAGGTCGCCGATCACGTCCCCAAGAAAGTTCTCAGGAACCTCGATCTCAACTTTCATAATCGGCTCTAAAAGCACTGGAGAAGCTTTTAGCGCCCCTTCTTTAACCGCGATGGAGCCAGCGATCTTAAAGGCCATTTCCGAAGAATCGACCTCATGGTATGACCCATCGATTAATGTCACCTTGACATCAATTAGCGGATACCCTGCCAAAATCCCAGATTCACAAGCTTCTTTTATTCCTTGCTCCGCTGGGGCAATATATTCTTTTGGCACTGTACCGCCAACAATCTTGGAAACAAATTCAAATCCGCTACCGGGTTCTGCCGGCTCCAGAGAGATCACGACATGACCATATTGGCCTTTCCCACCACTCTGGCGGATGAACTTACCTTCACACTTAATCGCTTTACGAATTGTTTCTCGGTAAGCCACTTGCGGTGCCCCAATACCAGCCTCTACCTTAAATTCCCGAAGCATCCGATCCACCAAAATTTCCAAGTGGAGCTCACCCATCCCCGCAATCACTGTTTGATTGGTTTCTGGGTCAATACTCACACGGAAAGTGGGGTCTTCTTGAGACAACGATTGCAAAGCCTTGGACAGCTTGTCCATGTCTTGCTTTGTTCTCGGTTCAACCGCCACGGAAATGACGGGTTCAGGAACATAAAGTGATTCAAGAATAATGGGTTGATCGGCATCGCAGATGGTATCTCCAGTAAAGGTATCTTTGAGCCCCAAAGCCGCACCAAGATCGCCTGCTCGCAGTTCCTCGACTTCAATTCGTTCATCGGCTTTGAGAACAATTAAACGAGAAACTCGCTCTTTCTTGTCCTTGGTAGAGTTATAAACATAGCTCCCCTTGGTTAAGACTCCGGAATAAACCCGGATAAAAGTGAGACGACCGTAAGGATCTGCTTGAATCTTGAATGCTAACGCTGATAAGGGGGTTTGATCGTCAGCTTGGCGAGCAGCGGTTTCACCACCGGGGAGAGTTCCCTGAATCGGCGGCACATCTATTGGAGCCGGCATATAGTCTACCACTGCATCCAATAAAAGCTGTACTCCCTTGTTTTTAAAGGCAGAGCCACACAACATCGGGACAATGCTACCCGTAATCGTGCCTTGACGGAGAGCCTGAGTGATTTCCTCTTCAGTCAATGGTTGACCTTCGAGATATTTCTCAGTCAAGGTATCATCAGTTTCCGCCACTGACTCGATCAATAAAGTGCGATATTCGTTAGCTAACTCAAGCACCTCAGCGGGAATTTCTGTATCTTCCATATCGGTGCCCAGGTCATTGGTATAGATTCTGGCTCGCATTCGCACCAAATCTATAATTCCCTGAAAGTTATCTTCGCAGCCGATCGGGATCTGAATTGGGACAGCATTCGCCTTTAAGCGATCGCGAATTTGGTCATAAACTTTAAAAAAGTTAGCTCCCGTGCGATCCATCTTATTGACGAATACCATTCTCGGTACTTTATACCGATCTGCTTGACGCCACACCGTTTCCGACTGTGGTTGAACACCCCCTACAGAGCAGAACACAGCAATCACACCATCGAGCACTCGCATGGAACGTTCGACTTCTATGGTGAAATCGACGTGACCGGGGGTATCAATAATATTGATCTGGTGGTCTTTCCAGCTAGTGCTAATGGCAGCCGCAGTAATGGTAATGCCCCGCTCCCGCTCTTGCTCCATCCAGTCTGTAACGGCTGTTCCTTCGTGGACTTCACCAAGTTTGTGAACGACTCCGGAGTAGAATAGAATTCGCTCAGTCGTTGTCGTTTTACCCGCATCAATGTGGGCGGCGATTCCGATATTGCGTATCCTTTCAAGCGGGACAATCCGTGCCACAGCTACCTCCTTCTTTGTTTCTGCTGCAAATGTTTAGTCACAAAAATTAATTGTTGGGTATTGACGCAATTAGATGATATTTATGGCTTAAGACTTAACCAACTAAGAGATATAGATAGATGAAGGCGTTTTTTTCGCCCTCAAAATCCGCTCCGGTAAGGAAGGTTGTTTACAGACTGCCATCATCCCTAGAGATGTTCTAAAGACTTGGGGCGGTCATTGTTTTTGTCGGCTCTAATCATCATTCATGGGTCTGCCCTCAGTATTGC
Source organism: Planktothricoides sp. SR001 (assembly GCF_001276715.1). Taxonomy (GTDB): domain Bacteria; phylum Cyanobacteriota; class Cyanobacteriia; order Cyanobacteriales; family Laspinemataceae; genus Planktothricoides; species Planktothricoides raciborskii. The sequence continues at coordinate 142,169 of NZ_LIUQ01000004.1, forward strand.
TATGCTTCTAAACCCTTTCTGCGTCACATTTTAATATTTTTTGCAAGATTTGTTTACAAAACAAAACCAAATCCTTGCAGAAACTGGTGGATTTTGACGTTGCTCTGAAATTTTTTTACCGTCCTGCCGATCTAGTCTTGGTCAAACCAGGCATCAGTAACGATAATGTGCAAATGCTTTGTTTGCTTCTGCCATCCGGTGAGTTTCTTCTCGCTTGCGAATTGCTCCCCCGGTTTCATTGGCAGCATCCATTAACTCTGACGCGAGTTTATTGGCCATTGTCCGACCGGATCTGGCGCGGGCAAAGCGAATAATCCAGCGAAGTGCCAAAGCAGTCCCTCGATCTGAGCGAACTTCCATTGGTACTTGGTAGGTAGCCCCCCCAACCCGCCGAGCTTTGACCTCGACCAGGGGAGTGGCATTTTTCACCGCTCGCTCAAAGAGTTCCAGGGGTTCGGATCCGGTTTTTTCTTCAATGCTTTTCATCGCCTTATAAACCAAGTTCGAGGCGATCGATTTTTTACCCCGACCCATGACCCGGCGGACTAACATACTGACAAGGCGGCTGTTGTACACTGGATCTGGGGGCACCGGACGTTTTTGAATAGTCGTGCGACGAGACATAGTAACTTTTAAAACTAATTCACTTCACTGTACTGTTGTCTGTTCAACTCCCATCCACTTAATTGCCACCGGCTGGGGGCAGCGAATCATTTGCTCCCTGAACGGTTGCAGATTTCAGGTGGATTGGATGGCACTAAGAAGACTGATGAACGGTAGCTTTAGCCATAGAAATTTGATTTCACCGTTCATCTTGATTTTTTTCAAGCTTCCCGTTACCCGTTGTACTTTATTGTTTCGGACGTTTAGCACCGTACTTGGATCTACCCTGACGCCGATCTTTGACGCCCGCAGTATCCAAAGTGCCCCGAATAATGTGATATCGGACTCCAGGGAGATCCTTTACCCGACCGCCTCGGATTAAAACCACGGAGTGTTCTTGTAAATTATGACCAATTCCGGGGATATAAGCCGTCACTTCAAATCCAGAAGTGAGGCGAACCCGGGCCACTTTACGCAAAGCCGAGTTGGGTTTTTTCGGCGTGGTGGTGTAAACTCTGGTGCAAACGCCACGACGCTGAGGGCAACTCTTCAGAGCCGGTGACTTGGTTTTCTTTTGTGCCTTTTGGCGTTCACTACGAATGAGTTGCTGAATAGTGGGCATGAGTTAAAGCCTGTGCAGCTTGTTTATATTCCAACTTTCTTACAAACTATAACTATATCGGATTTAATTAGCTTCTGTCAAATTTTTGGCAAAAAAATTTGGCCAACTCGCAACCTTGTTGTGGTATGCTTCGGCTAAGATTTGGCAACAATCACGGATTTCTCAGGTTTACGGATTTAGCGTCAGCCCGCATCTGCCACCGAGAAGGAATGACCACAGCTACAGTGAGCCGTGGCTTGGGGATTATGAAAGCGGAAACCTCCCCCCATCAGATCCTCGGAGTAGTCGATGCTCAGGTTGCTAATAGATTTTAAGCTTTCACGATCTACCACCACTTGGATGCCATCACATTCTTGAACCTGGTCTTGTTCGGTCATTTCGGTGACAAATGCGATCGTGTAGGACAAACCCGAACAGCCGCCTGGAGTCACTCCCAGGCGAAACAAAGCATTTTGGCTGGGCTGCTTGGACCTTAGCCTGATTACTTCACGGATTGCCGCTTGGCTCAGATGAATCATTGAATCTACGCTGTTTGAGGCTAATTGGATAATTTTTATGGGGGTTTAGTCTCTTCTACTAACCTTTGTTGTTTATCTTGACACAAAATGATGCGGATCAGTCACCTAGAGCTAGACCGTTATTCGGCTCCGTTTTGACCATTGCCAAAATTTCGCTTCCGGGTTTTAAGTGAGTCAACCGCTGCTGAATCAAGGGGCATTGGCCTGGTGGCTTGGTTTTCACCAGCGGCTTAAATGAGTAGCTAAAATAATTAGCTCAAATAAGTAGCTAATTCAATTACTGGGGTTTGGCTCGCGCATAATCATCCTGAAAGCGCACGATGTCATCTTCGCCCAAATATTCACCGTTCTGCACTTCAATCAAAATTAAATCGATGACCCCGGGATTTTCCAGCCGATGGTTGGTGCATTGGGGGACATAAGTAGACTGGTTGCTGGTCAGCATTAATTCGCGATCGCCACAAGTGACTTTAGCGGTTCCAGAAACTACGATCCAATGTTCGCTTCTGTGATGGTGCATTTGTAGGCTGAGACGATGACCGGGTTTGACTTCAATGCGTTTAATTTTGTAACCCACTCCTTCTTCCAGGGTGGTGAAAGAACCCCAAGGGCGCATTTCCGTGGCCGCAAGTTTCAAAGAGGCGGCAGCGGTTGACAAGTTATTCACTTGAGCTAATTCTTGAGTTGTCACCATACTTTTTTCTCCAAAGGTTGAATACGCTGTAACACGGTCATAAGGTAGGATTTTTTCCACGCCAAAAATGCTGGGTTTTTCCTGGGTTAAGGAGCCTGCCCTTAAGAAGGCTGACAAAGCTTGCGATCTTGCGGCAATTTTTCCCGTTCGCGAAGCGTCCCGCGAGGGAATCGCACCCTGTTTGTCACCGATTTTCTTTCCGCACATACTGGTCAGCCCATTGCCGCTGTTTAACCCCCCCCTTAACCAGTTAACAATTCCCGGTGGTAATTTTCTTGCCTTTTACTTGATCCAAGATAACAAGTTCTATTTTGACTGGCTAATCAGTAATTATACTCATTTTATGGCGATATCGCTATTTTTTTAGCCTCCTGAAAATTTTTTTGATGATTCTTTCATTCCAAGATTAATTTTTACAAAATATTTATTTTTGATTTATTTTTGGCGGAATCATGGTGATCTATCGCCTCCTAAGTGGTTCAAATCAATTTGATTCATTTTTATAAAAAATTACTAATTACTTTTTGTTTCTATGATGTTTTTTTAAATTTATATCAGATGTTTTTTCGCAATCTAAAATTTATTTTTTTAGAAAAAAGCATTAATTTATATAATAATTTGGCAGCTATTGCCAATGGTTTGATATATCATTAATCTTCCTATTATACCCCCCTTAATAGCTAAATTTTTGAGACTTTTTGAGAAGTTTTAATATTTGGGTCAATATTTTTCTGCTTTGCCATATTTATTTTATGCCTGCCAATATTTTAATTTTTGTGAAAAAATGTTACAAAAAAGTAAAAAAAGCATCCGTAAGCATCCCGAATAAACCAGACTGGTTTTCAGCAAAAAAACGCTGAATCACCTAGTTAATTTGCGAATATGAAGATTTCCTGATATAACTTTTTGAGTCATAACAAAAAAATCGAGGATTGATTTAGAATATCAGTTGTTCCGGATGGAGTTAGCTAAAATTTTCCTTAAGAATACCGAGGAATCAGGGATTTTTGTTAGAGAATAAGGTCTAGCAGATCCGATGCAGACGCTCGTCATAATACCTGAGATAGATTTGTGCGAACGCGCAACGCTTTGCGGATGCAACATCGCCAAGAAATGACAAGTGACTTATGACTTATGTTATTTGTCCGCAAAGCTTAACCAACCTTGAATTAGTAAAATCTACATCAAAATGAATAGCAACGAAAAGAATCCCTACCCAAGAAAACAAGGCTTATACGATCCAAACAACGAACACGATGCTTGTGGTGTAGGCTTCGTGGTCAATATGAAGGGCAAAAAGTCATACCAGATTGTTCAACAAGCGCTGACAATCCTGGTCAACCTAGACCATCGGGGTGCTTGCGGTTGCGAAGCAAATACCGGCGATGGTGCAGGCATTTTGATGCAGGTGCCCGATAAATTTTTGCGGAAAGTGGCAGCCCAAGAGAATCTTACCTTGCCAGAGGCGGGATCTTATGGGGTGGGGATGATTTATGGCTCGACGGATCCCGCTATCCGCGAGCAGGGTAGACAAATTTTTGCCAGAATTGCCGCTGAAGAAGGTCAGCAGGTGATTGGTTGGCGGGATGTCCCCACGGATAATTCATCATTGGGCAATACGGCAAAGGCTAGTGAACCGTTTATGCAGCAGGTATTCCTGCAACGGGGCGCACAAGTGACAGATGAGGCAGCTTTCGATCGCAAACTTTATGTGATTCGCAAGCGATCGGAGATGGAAATTCACAGTTCCGGGGTAGACCCGGTTTGGTATGTCAGCAGCCTTTCTTGTCGGACTTTGGTCTATAAGGGGATGTTGATGCCAGTTCAGGTGGGGCAGTATTATCCCGATCTGGCAGATCCAGATATGGAAAGTGCCCTGGCATTGGTGCATTCTCGCTTCAGTACCAATACTTTCCCCAGTTGGGAGCGATCGCACCCTTATCGGTACATTGCCCATAACGGCGAAATCAACACCCTGCGGGGCAACATCAACTGGATGTATGCTCGTCAGTCCTTATTTGACTCCGAGTTATTTGGGGATGACCTGAAAAAAATCCTGCCGGTGATTGATTTAGAAGGCAGTGATTCGGCAATTTTCGATAACGCCCTGGAATTGCTGGTGCTTTCCGGTCGCTCATTGCCCCATGCGATGATGATGATGATTCCAGAACCTTGGACGGGTCACGAGTCCATGAGTGATGAGAAAAAAGCATTTTATGAGTATCACTCTTGTTTGATGGAACCGTGGGATGGTCCTGCGTCGATCGCCTTTACGGACGGGACGACCATTGGGGCAGTGCTTGACCGGAATGGTTTGCGGCCTTCTCGGTACTATGTCACCAAAGATGATTTGGTGATTATGGCGTCTGAGGCGGGAGTTTTACCCGTGGAACCGGAACGGGTGGCTTATAAGGGGCGCTTACAACCCGGTCGGATGTTCTTGGTGAACATGGCGGAAGGCCGGATTGTCACTGATGAGGAAGTGAAAAATAAAATTGTCACGGCGCACCCTTATCGCGAGTGGATCGACCAAAATATGGTGGAACTGGCCAGTCTCCCGTCCGCAGCAGGGGTAGAACCAATTGAGTCCACCAGCACGATCCAACGCCAGATGGCTTTTGGCTATACCTTTGAGGAGTTACGCTTGCTGCTGACCCCGATGGCCATGAATGGGGTAGAAGCAGTCGGGGCAATGGGAACGGATACGCCTTTGGCGGCTTTGTCTGACCGGCCAAAACTCCTTTATGATTACTTCCAGCAGCTATTCGCCCAGGTGACGAACCCGCCGATTGATTCGATTCGGGAGGCGATTATTACTTCCGCAGAAACCACGATTGGGTCTGAGCGGAATTTGCTGAAACCAGAACCAGAAAGCTGTCATCTGATTGAGCTAAAAACTCCTATCCTGAGTAACGCGGAATTAAGTAAGCTAAGGCACGTTAACCAAGGACAGTTTAAATCTATCACCTTGTCGATTCTGTTCGATCCCAAGCAAGGGGTGAAGGGATTGGAAGCGATGATGGAGCAAATTTGCGCCAAGGCTGACGAGGCGATCGCTTCTGGCATCAATATTATTATTCTGTCCGATCGCGGTGTGGATAAAGATCGCGCCCCGATTCCCGCATTGCTGGCGGTTGCTGGGCTGCATCACCATTTAATCCGTCAAGAAACGCGGACACAAGTGGGCATTGTCCTCGAATCCGGCGAACCTCGCGAAGTGCATCATTATGCGGTGTTGATTGGCTATGGCTGCGGGGCAATTAATCCCTATTTGGCCTTTGAGACAATCGATCAAATGATTGCCGATGGCTTATTGGTCAATGTTGATTCCAAGACTGCCCATAAGAATTATGTCAAGGCTGTCACCAAAGGTGTGATTAAAATTGCCTCTAAGATTGGCATTTCTACCATCCAAAGTTATCGCGGTGCCCAGATTTTTGAGGCGATCGGGCTGAATCGTTCGGTGATTAAGAAATATTTCACCTGGACGGCTTCGCGCATTGAGGGCGTAGACCTAGAAACGATCGCCAAAGAAGCCATTTTACGGCATAGTCATGCGTTCCCAGACCGTCAGACCAATGGCCATACTCTTGATGTTGGTGGCGAATACCAATGGCGGAAGGACGGGGAAGAACATTTGCTGAGTCCGCAAGTCATCCATGCCCTGCAACAGGCGGTACAGCAAAATGACTATAACCTCTACAAGCAATATGCCGCCGAAATTAATGAGCAAAACCAGAAATTCTTTACTCTGCGGGGATTGCTGGACTTCAAGCAACGGCAGCCGATTCCCTTAGAAGAGGTTGAACCCATTGAAGCGATTATGAAACGCTTTAAGACCGGGGCAATGAGCTATGGGTCTATTTCTAAAGAAGCCCATGAAGCATTGGCGATCGCCATGAACCGGATTGGGGGTAAATCCAACACTGGGGAAGGGGGAGAAGACCCGGAACGGTACACCTGGACCAATGAACAAGGGGATTCCAAAAATAGCGCCATTAAACAAGTGGCTTCTGGTCGTTTTGGGGTGACATCCTTATATTTATCCCAGGCGAAAGAATTGCAGATTAAGATGGCTCAAGGGGCGAAACCGGGCGAAGGCGGTCAGTTGCCTGGGGGTAAAGTTTACCCGTGGATTGCCAAAGTGCGCCACTCTACCCCAGGGGTAGGTTTGATTTCCCCACCGCCGCACCACGATATCTATAGTATTGAAGACTTGGGGCAGTTAATTCACGACCTGAAAAATGCCAACCGGCAAGCGCGGATTAATGTCAAGTTGGTGTCAGAAGTGGGTGTGGGCACCATTGCCGCTGGGGTGGCCAAAGCTCACGCTGATGTGGTGCTGATTTCTGGCTTCGATGGCGGTACGGGCGCCTCACCCCAGACCTCGATTAAACACGCGGGTTTACCTTGGGAGTTGGGTTTAGCGGAAACTCACCAAACTCTGGTGTTAAATAATCTCCGCAGTCGGATTGTGGTAGAAACCGACGGACAGCTTAAGACCGGACGAGATGTGGCGATCGCGGCTTTATTAGGGGCCGAAGAATTTGGCTTCTCCACCGCGCCCTTAGTCACCCTGGGCTGCATTATGATGCGAGTCTGCCATAAAAATACTTGCCCCGTGGGGATTGCTACCCAAAACCCCGAACTGCGGGCAAAATTTATGGGCGACCCAGCTTATGTGGTCAACTATATGCAGTTTATCGCCCAAGAAGTGCGGGAAATTATGGCTCAACTCGGTTTCCGCACCCTCAATGAGATGGTGGGACGGACTGATGTATTGGAAGCCAAGCAAGCAGTAGATCACTGGAAAGCCAAAGGGATTGACCTGTCCAAGATTCTCTATCAGCCGATCGTGGGCCCCGAAGTTGGTCGTTATTGCCAAATTCCCCAAGACCACGGTTTAGAAAAATCCCTGGATATGACCGTGTTGTTGGATTTGTGCAAAGGGGCGATCGAAAAAGGGGAAAAAGTTAAAGCGACTTTACCGATTAAAAACACTAACCGGGTGGTCGGCACTATTTTAGGCTATGAAATCAGCAAACGGCACTGGGATGGGTTGCCGGAAGACACGGTTCATCTGCATTTCCAAGGCAGTGCGGGTCAGAGTTTTGGGGCTTTTGTACCCAAAGGGGTGACTCTGGAACTAGAAGGAGATGCTAACGATTATTTCGGTAAGGGCTTGAGTGGCGGCAAGATGATGGTTTATCCCCCAGCGGGTTCTACCTTTGTGGCGGAAGAAAATATCATTATTGGCAACGTGGCGTTTTATGGCGCTACCAGTGGGGAAGCCTATATTTCTGGTGTCGCGGGCGAACGTTTCTGCGTTCGTAACTCCGGGGTTCACGCGGTGGTAGAAGCGGTCGGCGATCACGGTTGCGAATATATGACCGGCGGTCAAGTTGTGGTCATTGGTCCAACCGGGCGGAACTTCGCTGCCGGTATGAGTGGCGGTGTGGCTTATATCCTGGATGAAGCGGGTGATTTTGCCAGCCGTTGCAATAATGAAATGGCGGATATTGAACCGCTGGATGCCGAAGACATTGACAAGATCCGCAAGGCGATCGAGAAGCACGTTCATTACACCAAGAGTCAGAAAGGGCAAAAAGTATTGGCGAACTGGGAGGAAATGTTGCCCAAGTTTGTCAAGGTAATGCCTCGCGATTATAAGCGGGTGTTGAACTGTCTGAAGAAGGCGTTTGAAGCGGGTTTGAGTGGTGATGATGCCCTCAGCGCAGCGTTTGAAGAAAATGCCCGTGACTTAGCCCGGATTGGCGGTAGTTAGGGTTTGATTCAGAAACCCGGTTTCTTTGAGAAACCGGGTTTCTTGCACCTGGAAGTTAACCCAGAAACCGGGTTTCTTTTCGGGGTAGGGGCGAATGGCCATTCGCCCCTACGGTAGCAACAAAGAAACCGGGTTTCTTGCACCTGGAAGTTAACCCAGAAACACCCAGAAATCGGGTTTATTTTGGGAATCCTCGTTCCCTGGCTCCAGCCTGGGAATGCCCGTCTAGAGGCTCTGCCTCCCGTGAATTTCTTTATACTAAACTAGGCATTTTTAACCCTAAAACCCACTATGCCTCAGCTAGATATCATTCATAATGCTGTAAAAAACGCACTGATTAAAGACGGTTGGACAATTACTGACGATCCCTATATTATTCAGTACCAGAGTACAAAGCTTTATGCAGACCTGGGCGCGGAAAGACCCATTGCTGCTGAACGGGGTTCTGATAAAATTGTGGTGTAGGGGCGAAGCATTCGCGTAGAAATCTGTTGTCTAAACCGGGATATTTTGGCGCGAATGCTTCGCCCTTACAAGTTTTGTCGGGGCGTCAAAATTTCAGAATTTATTCATAGGCACTCGGTCAGTATGATATTTATCTTTATCTTTTAGAGGAAATTAAAGCCGATCGCAAACTATATGTTGCCATTGGCAATCTTATTTACAAAAACTTTTTTCAACAAGATGTTATACAACTTATTATCAAGAAACATCAACTGCCAATGATTATTGTAGATACAGAAAAAGAGGAAATTGTACAATGGATAAATTAACAGAATATCCCAAAATCATTCAGCAAATTTTAAATGAGTATGTTGAACTGTGCGTGAAGCGAAGCTATCGCGTCAGCGAATCGCCGTCCCAATCCTAACTTAGAAACATTTTTGGTGATAGATGAACAAAAGCAGCACTATATCTGGATGAATCTTGGTTGGAACAACGGCGATTCGCTGACGCGATAGCTTCGCTTCACGCACTGCTGGTATGACTGTTTATGTAAGAATTCGCGACGGGAAATTTTGGATTGAAGAAGACTGGACAGAAGATGGTATTGCCAATGATTTAGTCCGTGCAGGGGTGCCGAAAGAAGATATCGTCCTGGCATTTCACGAACCAAAAATGCGTCAATATACCGATTTTGCCTTAGCTTGATAATGATAGAAGAAATTCGCCTAACAATCTAAACCAACCCAGAAAACCGGTTTCTCGCCAAGGAGAAAATGATATGACCACTAATTTTAGACAAGAGACGTTTATTGAACAGAATGTGACTTACACTTTGGAATTTGATGGGAAATTCTTTATTATAGAAAACGTTCCAGCCAGAGTTTGCCAAGAAACAGGGGAATCTTTATTTTCTCCTGAAACCGTAGAACGCATTCAAGAAATTATTTGGCAAAATAAATCACCAAAACGAGTAATAAAAACACCAGTTTACTAATTTCAGTGGCTCGATCAGCCTAAAACGCCAGATGTTATAATTTATATTCATATAAATTTATTAGAGGTAAAATATGCCAAATCTGACCTTCTACGAGCAATTTCTCAATATTTCATAACATAATCGTTTCCCAAACGTAGGGGCGAAGCATTCCGGCAAATAATTTATCGGATAAAACCCCAAATTTTTTACCCGAATGCTTCGCCCTGACCGCCGATTCAGGGCGAAGCATTCCGGGATTAGGGTTAATATTTTTACCCATAAATTATCTGCCGGAATGCTTCGCCACTACAATGCTTCTTCAGGGCGAAGCATTCCGGCATTAGGGTTAATATTTTTACCCATAAATTATCAGCCGGAATGCTTCGCCCCTACAGCACCGATCGCGCTTCGTCCTGATTCCTTAACATGATTAACCTTAAATAAAGGTTACAATAAATACCCTAATTGGCGGGTACTCTGTATAATAGTCAAGATAGTGGTCAAGATTGTCCTCTCGTCCGGTCATCATCCTTATTAGAGATTAAAACATACATTGATTTACTTAACGATTGACATAACTTAGTCCTTTGTCCTTAGTCCAATGACATCAGACTAAAGACCACAAAGAAATGCTTTCAGAGAAACACCCAGAAACCGGGTTTCTTTTGGGGGATAAAAAGTAGGGGCGAATGGCCATTCGCCCCTACGGTAGCGTCAAAGCAACCCGGTTTCTCGCACCTTTTGTAGAACCTTGCATTAATCTTGCATTCATTATTTGAGAGAGAGAACTATGGGAAAACCAACCGGCTTTATCGAATATCTCCGTGAAGTAGCAGCAGAAGTTTCCCCGGGCGATCGCGTCGGTAACTGGGATGAATTCCACCTGCATATGCCGGAGGAAAAACTCCGCACCCAAGCGGCCCGGTGTATGGACTGCGGCACACCTTTTTGCCATACGGGCACCACGATCAAAGGGATGGCTAGTGGTTGCCCAATCAATAACTTAATTCCTGAGTGGAATGACCTAATTTATCGGGGACTTTGGCAGGAAGCCCTCGATCGCCTCCACAAAACCAACAATTTCCCCGAATTCACTGGTCGGGTTTGCCCTGCCCCCTGCGAAGGTTCCTGCGTTTTAGGCATCACCAACCCCCCGGTGACAATTAAAAATATCGAATATTCGATTATCGAGAAAGGTTGGGAAGAAGACTGGGTAAAACCGGAACCCCCTGCCATTCGGACTGGTAAAAAAGTGGCGGTGATTGGTTCTGGGCCTGCTGGTTTGGCCGCAGCCGCACAATTAAATAAAGCCGGACATTGGGTGACAGTGTATGAACGGGCCGATCGCCCTGGTGGTTTGCTGATGTACGGCATTCCTAACATGAAATTGGACAAAGAAAAAATTGTCTTACGCCGTCTGAAAGTCCTGGAAGCCGAAGGGGTGAAATTTGTCTGTAACACCGAAGTGGGCAAAGATTTACCCGCAGAAAACCTGCTGAAAGAATTTGATGCGGTAGTCTTAGCTACGGGCGCCACCAAACCCCGTGACCTGCCCATTGAAGGCCGCGATCTGAAAGGAATTCACTTTGCGATGGAATTCCTCAGCGCCAATACTCAGGCAATTTTGGATCAAAACCAGAATGGGAACGGTAATGGTAATGGTAAAGTGGCCGGAGAAACCCGGTTTCTTGAAGAAACCGGGGTTCTTAACCCTGTGAAATATCCTTATATTTCTGCGGAAGGTAAGGATGTGGTAATTATTGGCGGTGGTGATACTGGGACTGACTGTGTGGGCACCTCGATCCGGCATGGTTGTAATAGTGTGGTGCAAGTGGAAATTTTGCCGAAACCACCCCTAGAACGGGCGGCGGATAATCCGTGGCCCGAATGGCCGAAAGTTTATAAGATGGACTACGGTCAAGAAGAAGCAGCGGCTAAGTTTGGGTCCGATCCTCGCGTTTATTTAAACACCGCTACGAAGTTCGAGGGGGATGAAAACGGCCATGTGAAAGCGGTGCATACGGTACAAGTGGAATGGGCAAAAGACGCCCAAGGTCGGTTTATTCCTAAGCAGATACCGGGGACAGAACGAGTTATCCCCACCCAATTGGTATTGCTGGCAATGGGTTTCCTCGGTCCAGAACAACCTTTATTAGACGCTTTGGGATGCGATCGCGATGCCCGGAGTAATGTGAAAGCGGAATATGGCAAGTATGCCACCAGTATTCCTGGGGTGTTTGCTGCCGGTGACTGCCGTCGCGGTCAAAGTTTGGTGGTTTGGGCGATTAATGAAGGTCGCGGAGTTGCCCGTGAGTGCGATCGCTTTTTAATGGGTCACACTGACTTACCCGCTTAAAATTCCAGTAGGGGCGCCTTTCCGTAGCGGCGATCGCCCCAAGAAACCGGGTTTCTGTCACAAGAGAGAGGAGAGAGGTGAATCGTAAAAATGCTCTCCTCTCTCTTCTCTTTTCTATGCATCTCTCTTTAATAGATTAAAATAGATTATACCAATTTCAAAAATTCATCCAACAGCCCCTAACATTCTTCGGGTGGGCAAAAAATTTTACTCACCCTACCATATATGATGGTTGACTTTTGCCCACCCTACAATATAAATACTTATTGTTGCATAAATTTTTGTAAATGGTATTAAAATAGATTAAACCTAAGTAGAGAAAGTAAAAATGAGCCTTAATATTGATGTGAAAGAAGCCAATATAAACCTAGAAACAATGTTGCAACAAGTCCGCCAAGGAGAAGAAACCATTATCACCGAAAATGGCGTAGGCGTTGCCCGATTAGTCCCCTGTACCTCACCGCCAGACTACCGCAAAACTTTGGCAGAAATTAAACAGATTTTAATCGCACAAAAGCAGATTATTCAGGAAAAATACCATGTAAGTGAGTTAGGGATATTTGGGTCTTATGTTCGCGGGGAAGATACCGAAGACAGCGATGTGGAAATCTTGATAGATTATGATGAAGCACCCACGCTGATAGAACTAATTGAATTAGAAGACTATCTGAGTGATCTTTTAGACCTCAAGGTCGATGTAGTGACAAAAAATAGCTTAAAGCCGCCAACCAAAGAACGAATTTTGTTAGAGGCGGTTACTGTATGACTTCGCGTTCTTTATTAGATTTTCTTCAGGATATTTTCGAGGCAATTCAGTCGATTGAAAAATTTATAGCTGGTCTTGATTTTGCAGAATTTGCCGAAGATGAAAAAACTATTTATGCGGTGTCTAAAGCCATTGAAATTATCGGCGAAGCGGTAAAAAATATCCCTGAATCCTTCAGAAACCAGTATCCAGAGATACCTTGGAAAGCAGTAGCCGGAATGCGAGATAAATTAGTCCATGACTATTGGGGGACAGATGTCGCAGTTTTGTGGAAAACCACACAGAAAAGTCTTCCTATTCTTAAGCAGGTGATTAGCAAGATGATAGCTGACTTGAATAGTGAAGCAAATAGCTTTTGGTAGGGTGTGTTAGGC
>NZ_LIUQ01000004.1:155633-157519 GCF_001276715.1 Planktothricoides sp. SR001
ATATAAAGGTGCGTTACGTCGGGAAAGGAAATTGTTAATTGGATCCATAAATTTTTCCCCGACTAACGCATCCTACCAATTCTACTAGGTTGAAAGACGGAAACTGAGTTGCTGCAATTGGCAAAAATATATCAGATATGATATATCTGACCACATGGACAAAACTGATAAACCGTTAATTTGGCTGCATGGGGAAGTAAAGACTCCTCCTTTTAGCCCGGAGGCACGAATAGAGGCTGGTGTATTACTTAGACTTTTGCAACAGGGTGAAAACCTAGAATTACCGCACTCAAGACCAATGCCAAGTATCGGGCGAAGTTGCCATGAATTGCGAATTCCAGACACAGACAAAAGCTGGCGAATTATTTATCGGATTGATCAGGATGCAATTGTGATTCTTGAGGTTTTTAATAAAACCACCCGATCGACCCCAAAAAATGTAATCGACATCTGCAAGAAACGACTCAGTAAATACGACAAGGATACCCAGGGTTAAAGTTATGGAAAAATCTAAAAGACAACATTTAGAAAAAAAAGGTTGGAAAGTTGGCACCGTTTCAGAATTTCTAGACTTGACGCCGGAAGAAACTGCGCTCGTTGAGATTAAACTTGCTCTTAGCCGCTACTTGAAAGAACGACGGCAACAAGCGATGACTCAAACAGAATTAGCAGAAAAATTGCACTCCAGTCAACCGCGAATTGCCAATGCTGAAAATGGTGATGCTTCAGTTTCTATTGAACTGCTGATTCGAGCAATTTTAGCGACAGGTGCAACCCCTCAAGAAATTGGACAAGCGATCGCACAGGTGGGCTAAGTTATCAGGCTAGGGTAAACCAGGGATTCAGCCGGTCTGGGTTTCTTTATATAACCTCTGCCACCCCACCAAAATCTTCATAGAAACCCGGTTTCTTATTCGGTTGAATTTATTTGTTGGTAGGGTGTGTTAGGCGGTGATAAAATTGGGATTTTGACCAAGATTTACAAGTCCGCCGTAACGCACCATTTATATTACAGGCATTACAGGCAGAAAGGTGCGTTACGTCGGAAAAGGAAATTGTTGATTAGATACAGGAATTTTGCCCCGACTAACGCACCCTACTAAATCTTTTCTCTTTTCTCTTTCCTCCTTTTCTCTTTTCTCTCTCCTCTTTCCTCTTTTCACCGGGCTAAATCGAAAACCTGTGATGGTGCCTCAATTAATAACCCGGATTTTTCCCGCAAAAACGGGCGACGAGTCAGAATAAAATAAACTTTATCCGGGAGATATCTGGGTAAATACAATAAATTTGTCCCTGGGGGTTGATTTTGAGCATCAATTCTATCTAACCCATCAATAGCAATAATCAACCGTTCATCCGGTGAGAGTAAATCGCTGATTTTTTGCAGCAATAACGGCATAACATAACTTTCCTTAATGGCGTTTTCTGTTCCTAAACGTCGCATCAATTCACTGCCAACAATAGCGGTAAATTCTTCAGGGTTATTTTTGCCTTCAAGTTCGGCACTGTAATAGATAACTTGGGGATTTTCGCTGACATATTTGGCCAGAATAGCACTTTTGCCGCTACCCGGTGGGCCGACTATGGTAAAATAACCTTTTTTCTGGCGTTCCAGAAAGTTGTTAATCGCGGAAAAGACCAATTCGCCGCCGACAAAATTAGCGCTTTTTTCTCTAATGATTTGCCGAAATTCTGGCGGATATGCTTTAAGATGGTTAAGATTAGGGATTTCTGATGTTGAATTCATGGTATTTTAGTTATATCTGTAGGGGCGAACATTACCGCATAAGAAACCGGGTTTCTGTGAAAATCTATGCTTTATACCGAGAAATTGATGAAGAAACCCGGTTTCTGAAAAACCCGAAATTTCATCCCGGAATGCTTCG
>NZ_LIUQ01000004.1:157656-253789 GCF_001276715.1 Planktothricoides sp. SR001
AATGCTTCGCCCTAATTCCAGAAGAAACCGGGTTTCTGTGAAAATATATGCTTTATACCGAGAAATTGATGAAGAAACCCGGTTTCTGAAAAACCGAAATTTTATCCCGGAATGCTTCGCCCTAATTCCATTGGTATATCTGTAGGGGCGCAAGCATTCCGGCGAATAATTTATGGGTAAAAACCCGAAATTTTATCCCGGAATGCTTCGCCCTACGGTGGTTCAGTGATCAGAAAACCGCTGTAACTGCCGGTAAGGGCGAAGCATTCGGATATAAATATTTACTGTCAAAACCCAGAATTAACTGCCCGTAGGCGAAGCCTTCTCGAAGAGTATGCTTCGCCCCTACATACAGACAGCCTGCCCCCGTGAAGACGGGGGCAGGGAAAGGAAATTGTTGATTTTCTCCAGAAATTTTGCCCCGACTAACGCACCCTACCCACTAATCTATAATCAATTAAAATCTGCTGGCATTTATTGAAAATTCTAAGTGATTAGACTAGGATGTTGAAGACCAATTAACAGAAACAGGAATATCCCATCTTTCTAATGTACTTTCAATGCTAGGTACAGTGTATGGGTTACTGAACAAACGCCGGATTTCTTGTCTAATAAGACTATCTTCTTCTGAAGTTAATTTTTTTTGCTGGAGATAATGCTTTCCGATATGGTATAATCTATCAGTACCTAATCGCTTGGCTAAACAAATTGTTACTGCCACATTAAACCTAAGCTCTGAAGAATTGGAAGATATTTTACTCTGGTCGAACACCATAAAAAATATAGCTCCTATCGCTACCGAACAAAATTGCGATACTTCATCATTTTTATTGTAGCTAAACAAACCTTTTGGCATTTTACCCTCTGCTGAGTTTTGTGGTTAATCTAATAGTCGAAATGTCAAGGCTCAATGAAGCTAATGGTAATTGAAGCCCCCGGATAATCATTTAAAGCTTTTTGAAGACCCTGCTTCATCTCTTCTCGACCAATAGCCATATCAAGGTCACGCAGGAATGTATCATCACCAGCATTTTCTAATTGGCTACCAAGTCCGCTCAAGCTTAGGAATACACCGTTTTCAACTGCATACTTTTGGCGCTTCATTTGACGCAACATTTCTTGTGTTTCTGTTTTTTCAAGAAACTCAAGCGTTTCAAAAAAATCAGGATAAGATTCTAGAACCTTCGTTTTATCTTTGGCTGGCAATAAATCAAAAGCAGACTTTATTTTAGCTGGATCAAGTTCATATACATCCGCACAGCCCGCGCTAAGTATCTCATTATACAGGGCATCAGACTCTTGCTTATCTTTGTATTTTTGACAGGATTGGTAGAACTTATATGCCTTGGACCCGATATTTAAAATTTGCCAAACAGTTAAATGAACTTCCATAAAATTTTCTCCTATTATCAGTACCAAAATTTCAGGATACTACTATCACCCAACCGAGAGCGTCAAGATTGTTGTTGAAGCAAGGGACGAATTTATGCGGGGATAGGGACTATTGCGACTACATTAACTTTTTGCTAGGGTGGATCATTGCGGTGACAAAATTGGTATTTTTACGGATATTTACAAATCCCCGATGTTCGCACAATTTACAGACCTAAAAATGTGTCCGTATATGGAGATTGTTAACTTGAAATATAAATTAAAAATATAAATTTTGCTCCGCAAGGACTCAGCTTACCAACTAATACCAAATCCGGTTCTTCTAGTAGGGGCGAGCAAGCGAATCGCCCCTACGATAATCCCCTAAAACACTTGTGGATTCCCGCATTCGCGGGAATGACAGATGGCTTTATAAACGGGTTTTGGCAACCGTATTTGGTATAAAAGTCTTACTATAGCAAGAGTACATTAATCCCTTAACTTCTGTCAGTCGGAAAAATCGGGCATTTTTTTCCGACAACCGGATCGGAAATGTCGGAAATGTCGGTCAGGAAAGTGGATCCTATAGTACGGGGGGTTTATTCCCAGGCAAGATTTATCTGTAAAAATGAGGAAATGTCGGAAATGTCGGAAAAATCGGATATAATAGCCAAAACCGTTATCCTCATTGACCTATGGAAATTACGGAAGTGTTGAAGTTGGCAGATGATCTAGTTTTTACTCAGACGGGAAAGCATCTGGACTATCTGCAAGAAACGATACTGCAAGGCACTTTGAATGGTCAGACTTATTCGGAAATTGCAGAAGGGACTTATGCTGGTGAAGGTCATGTGAGAGATCGGGGGGCAGAACTTTGGAATATTCTCTCGAAAGGGTTGGGGAAAGAGGTTAGTAAGGCAAATTTTAAAGCGATATTAGAGAAAGTAAATTTTTGTACTTATTCAGCTATTCTAAGTGATAATGCAACAGTTACTAACTTAAATATTTGTTCAGAACATCATCAGCGATCATCGCCCACAAATTTCCCAAAACCCCAGGCAACTGAAAATGAACCGCATCTAGACTTAGATACAGCCCCAGAAATTTTCAACTTTTACGGCAGAACCATAGAACTCGCGAAGCTGGAAGAGTGGATTATTAAAGAACGTTCTCGTTTGGTGGCACTTTTCGGATTTGGTGGCATTGGTAAAACAACTTTGGCGCTACGTTTGGTTGAGCAAATTAAACCTCAGTTTGAATATGTCATCTATCGCAATCTGCATTTTTATGCTAATTTGAATGATATCCTGGTCAATTTGCTGACTATTTTTTCCCCGAATAGTCAGATGTGCGATCGCCCCGAAATGCAACTTTCACAACTGATTAAATATTTGCGTCAGTATCGCTGTTTGATTGTCATCGATGATTGGCAAATCCTGTTCCATAAGGGAAAAGTGGCCGGTGAAGATTGGTCGGTTTATGAACATTATCGGCTATTTTTCAAGACGATCGCGGATGTCACCCATCAAAGTTGTATCGTGGCGATCGCCAATGAAAAACCCTTGGCGATCGACTGTTGGGAAAAACAAAATTCTCCGGTGCGATCGCTGGTATTGTCAGGTTTAGGTGAAGCAGCCAAAGAAATATTACAAGCGCACAATTTATCGGATCCAGATAAGTGGGAAAAGTTAATTGATCTGTATCACGGAAATCCGCTGTGGCTAGAGTTAACCGCTACTGAAATCCGAGAATTATTTGCTGGTCGAGTAGCGGAATTTTTAGCATATCAAACTCCAATTTTATGGGAACCGTTGCAGGTGCAGTTAGACCAAGAGTTGCAAAATTTGACCTTAACCGAACAGTCGGTGATGTGCGAACTCGCTATGACCAGAGACCCGATAAATTTGCCAGAACTATTAAAGCTGACCAAATTATCCCCTGCGGATTTGTTGACTGCGATTAAATCCCTAGGTAGGCGCTTTTTTGTGGAAATTAAACCAGGAGACGAAACAACAGAATTTATCCTCAATCCGGTGTTAAGAGAATATGTGAAAAATAGGCAATGAGATAGAATAGAAACCCGGTTTTTTTCGCTAATAACACGGGCGTTACGCCCATGTCCTCACCTTTTGGTAGGGTGTGTTAGGCGGTGACAAAATTGGAATTTTTACCAAGATTTACCAATCCGCAGTAACGCACCTTTCTGTTTTTCAATGGTGCGTTACGGCGGAGCGGGTAATTGTTAATTGGAACCCTAAATTTTTATCCGCCTAACGCACCCTACCAAATTGCTGGGGACAAGAAACCGGGTTTCTTGGGTCAACCTTTGCCACCCCACCGGCCCCTACATAGAAACCCGGTTTCTAACCTCTCCAGGCTTCCCACCGCCCCAGGGACAAGAAACCGGGTAACTTCCACGAAACCCGGTTTCTGCCGATCGCCCAAAAGTAATAGATGGATGCAATATTGTTTTATTTTTTTGTTATAATCAAATACCCATAAATGGATCCAAAAACATCACTATAACTTGTTATTAGTTATTCGTTATTGGTTATTAGCCATTGGTTATTGATTTATCGTTAAATAACAAATAATCAATAATCAATAACAAAGCAACAACAGACAAAGGACAAAGGACAAAATGACTGAAGTACAAAAAACTACTAACGAGTTTCAGGGACAACGTTGGTTAGTCGAAGAACGAGATGCTTGTGGAGTGGGCTTTGTGGCTGACTCTAAAGGCGTGGCCAGCCATAATATTATTGTAGAAGCTTTGCCCGCCCTTGCTTGTATGGAACATCGCGGCGGTTGCAGTGCCGATCGCGACTCTGGAGATGGTTCGGGAATTCTCACGGCAATTCCTTGGGAACTGTTGGCCCAAGACACCGCTTTGACAGAAGAAACTCGTTCGCTGATTGCCAACCAACGGCAACATATCGGTGTGGGGATGGTATTTTTGCCCCTGGATAGTGCCGATCGCGCTTTGGCTGTTGATGTCACCGAGAAAGTTTTGGTCAAAGAAGGATTTCAGGTGCTTGGGTGGCGGGTGGTGCCCGTGAAACAAGAAGTGCTGGGAATCCAAGCCAGAGAAACCGAACCGATGATTTCTCAATTGCTGGTATTCCATCCCACGCAAACCGGGGATGAACTGGAACGGTCTTTATATTTAGCCCGTCGGGTGGTGGGCGATGCCTTAAATCAAACCGGGGTAATTTCTTGGGCGAATAACTATTATATGTGTTCGTTTTCCTGCCGCACGATTGTCTATAAAGGCATGGTACGCGGCGCGATCTTAGGCGAGTTTTATCAGGATTTGACCAATCCCGCTTATAAGAGTTCGTTTGCCGTATTCCACCGCCGCTTTAGCACCAACACAATGCCCCGCTGGCCCTTGGCGCAACCGATGCGCTTGTTGGGACATAATGGCGAAATCAATACCCTGCTGGGCAATATGAACTGGATGACCGCACGGCAGGCGAATTTGTCCCATGAATGTTGGGGCGATCGCATTTCTGATTTGATGCCATTTGTTCGCACCGATAATAGTGATTCGGCAAATTTAGATAATGTGTTTGAGTTGCTGGTGCGATCGCAACGTAGCCCTGCGGAAGCGATTATGATGCTGGTGCCCGAAGCGTTTCGGAATCAGCCCGACTTGGCCGATCACCCAGAAATTGTCGATTTTTATGATTACAATGCCGGGGTGATGGAAGCTTGGGATGGCCCGGCTTTGTTAGTGTTTAGCGATGGTAAGCAGGTAGGTGCCAGCTTAGACCGGAATGGTTTACGCCCTGCCCGATATGCGATTACTCGTTCTGGCTTGGTGGTGGTTTCCTCGGAAGCTGGGGTAGTGCCTTTGGTTGAGTCGGAAATTGTGGAAAAAGGACGCCTCGGCCCCGGTCAAATGATGGTGGTAGACCTGGAAAGTGGGGAAGTTCTCCATAATTGGGACATTAAGCAGCGCGTTGCCCAAGCCCGACCCTATAAGGAGTGGTTGCAAAGTCGCTTTGTGTTTGAACGTCATGGCCATTTACCAGCCCCTCAATTAGATGAGTCAACTTTGCTGCGATCGCAAGTTGCATTTGGCTATTCCACGGAAGATGTGGAAATGATGATTCAGGCAATGGCGGAAACCGGGAAAGAAGCCACATTTTGTATGGGCAATGATACCCCGTTGGCGGTTTTGTCCGATAAGCCTTATTTGCTTTACGACTATTTTAAGCAACGGTTTGCCCAAGTTACTAACCCGGCGATCGACCCATTGCGGGAAAGTTTGGTCATGTCCCTAGAAGTTTATCTAGGGGGACATCGCAATTTATTAGAAGAAGATGCCGCCCATGCCAAACAGTTGCAATTAATGTCACCAATTCTCAATGAACCGGAATTAGAAAATTTAATTTCTACCGGCAATGGGCATGGCATTAACGTGGCGCGGATATCGACTTTGTATGAGATCGTTACAGGTTCCGATGATTTAGCTAATGCTTTAGCAGCATTGAAAAAATCCGTTTCTGAAGCGGTAGCCGCCGGAACTAAGATTATCATTTTGAGCGATCGCCAGAAACCGGGTTTCTCTGAAAAACCCGGTTTCTCCGAAATCAGTGCCAATATTACATATATTCCGCCGTTGTTGGCAGTGGGCACCGTTCAATACCATTTAATCCGGGAAGGTTTACGCACTCAAGCTTCAATTGTGGTGGAAACTGCCCAATGTTGGACTACCCATCATTTTGCTTGTTTAATTGGTTATGGCGCATCCGCAGTTTGTCCTTATTTAGCATTAGAAACGGTGCGGCATTGGTGGTCTAATTCTAAGACCCAAAAGATGATGGAACGAGGCCAAATTGAGGCAATTTCCTTAGAAAAAGCTCAAGAAAATTATTGCAAAGCCGTAGAAGCTGGCTTATTAAAAATTCTCTCAAAAATGGGAATTTCTTTATTAGCCAGTTACAAAGGAGCGCAAATTTTCGAGGCAATTGGTATTGGCGAAGATTTGTTAAATATCGCCTTTGAAGGCACGGTTTCCCGCATTGGCGGCTTGTCTGTAGCTGATGTGGCACGGGAAGTTATGGCATTTCACGGCAAAGCTTTTCCTGAAACCCGGTTTCTTGGAGAAACCGGGTTTCTTGGAGAAACCGGGGCTCTCAAAAAACTGGAAAATTTTGGCTTTGTCCAACATCGTCCCAGTGGGGAATATCATGCCAATAATCCCGATTTAGCTAAGTTATTGCATCAGGCTGTTAAAACTAACGAATTTGACCATTATCAGCTTTATCAGGAATATCTGAAAAATAGTCCGATTGTGAATCTACGGGATTTGTTAGATTTGCAAGGCGATCGCCCATCTATTGATATTGCCGAAGTGGAACCCGTGGAAGAAATTGTCAAACGGTTCTGCACTGGGGGAATGTCTCTGGGGGCACTTTCTCCCGAAGCCCACGAAACTCTGGCGATCGCCATGAACCGGATGGGTGGTAAGTCCAACTCTGGGGAAGGAGGCGAAGATCCCTGGCGGTTTGGGGTGATTAATGATGTGGATGAAAACGGACAATCCCCTTCTCGGCCATATTTGCGGGGTCTACGCAACGGTGACACCGCCTCTTCTGCCATTAAACAAATCGCTTCCGGTCGCTTTGGGGTCACACCAGAATACCTGATGAGCGGTAAGCAACTGGAAATTAAAGTGGCTCAAGGGGCAAAACCGGGAGAAGGCGGTCAATTGCCCGGTAAAAAAGTCAGTCCCTATATCGCCATGTTGCGGAAATCTAAGCCCGGAGTGCCGTTGATTTCCCCACCGCCCCACCACGATATCTACAGTATTGAGGATTTGGCTCAGTTAATTTTTGACTTGCACCAAATTAATCCCCAAGCTAAGGTATCGGTGAAATTAGTGGCGGAAATTGGGATTGGCACGATCGCTGCTGGGGTGGCAAAAGCCAACGCAGATATTATTCAAATTTCCGGCCATGACGGAGGTACGGGCGCTTCGCCGTTGAGTTCCATCAAACACGCGGGGGTTCCCTGGGAGTTGGGCTTAACGGAAGTCCACCGGACCCTGATGCAGAATAAGCTGCGCGATCGCGTCCTATTGCGGGCTGACGGTGGCATGAAATGCGGCATGGATGTAATGATGGCCGCCTTAATGGGCGCTGAAGAATACGGCTTTGGGTCCATTGCCATGATTGCGGAAGGCTGCATTATGGCGCGGATTTGCCATATGAACTCTTGCCCGGTGGGTGTGACAACCCAGCAGGAGAAACTCCGCAAGCGGTTTAGTGGAATGCCCGAGCACGTGGTCAATTTCTTCTATTTTGTGGCGGAAGAAGTGCGGCAACTATTGGCGCGGTTGGGCTATCGTTCCTTAAATGAGGTCATCGGTCGCGCCGATCTCTTAACCCCCCGTCAAGGGTTGCAGTTAGCCAAGACTAAGACCATTAACCTGAATTCCCTGCTGAATTTGCCCGATACGCGGGAAAACCGCGATTGGTTAAATCATCCCGAAGTCCATACCAATGGGCCAGTGTTGGATGATGAGTTATTAGCCTGTCCAGAAATTTCCGAGGCGATATTGCATCCGCAACGCTTCGCGATCGCCAATCATGGCACTGCGGACAAAACCGTCAAAATTATCAACACCGATCGCTCTGTCGGCGCCCGCGTTTCCGGTCAAATTGCCAGCAAATACGGCAATACCGGCTTCAGCGGTCAAATTGTCCTCCGGTTTAGCGGGTCTGCGGGTCAAAGTTTTGGTGCCTTTAACATCTCTGGCATGACTTTAATCCTGGAAGGGGAAGCCAATGACTATGTGGGTAAAGGCATGAATGGCGGTGAAATCATCATCAAGCCCTCACCAGAAGCCACCTTTAATCCCTCAGAAAACGTGATTATCGGCAACACTTGCCTGTACGGGGCGACCGGCGGCACTTTATTCGCTTATGGTCAAGCGGGCGAACGGTTTGCGGTGCGGAATTCCCTGGGTAAAGCAGTCATTGAAGGGGCTGGCGACCACTGCTGTGAATATATGACCGGCGGTGTGATTGTTTGCTTGGGCAAAGTAGGTCGCAACGTGGGCGCTGGGATGACCGGCGGATTGGCCTATTTCTTTGATGAAGATGGTTCATTCCCGGAAAAAGTTAATCCAGAAATTGTCAAAATTCAACGGATTAGTTCTGTTGTTGGGGAACGACAATTAAAAGAATTAATTGAAGCCCACGCCCAACGGACTGGTTCCAAGTTAGCCCAGAAATTATTAGCAGATTGGGAAAATACCTTGGCTAAATTCTGGCAAGTAGTGCCTCCTTCTGAGGAAAATTCCCCAGAAGTGAATGCTCAAATTCAACCACAACCAGTAGAAATGGTCTAGGGTTGCATCTAGCAAAAAAGCCACGGGTGTCAACCCGTGGCTACTAGAACCAAGTCCGCTCAGAGGCGGCATAAACCAATCATAGAACCAACCGCTATAAATATATACTGAGATGCAGTTTTTTCTTATGGTGGCTGGTTTGTGCGTACCGCACTCCTGACGAGTTAGCCATAACAATTATTAATTAACAATTAACAATTGACAATTGACAATTGACAATTATTAATTAAACAAAATTATCAATTATCAATTGACAATTATCAATTATTCCCTCTTCTCTACACTCTACACCCTATTCTCCGCTCCTTAAAAAATATCTAACTGTTCGATCGGCAGTAATTCCTCCACCGGGACTTCTTTTTTTATCGCACCTTTGCGTAAACCTACGGCAATTTTATACCATTTACAAAAATTCATCCAACAGCCCCTAACATTCGTAGGGTGGGCAGTGGTAGGGTGTGTTAGGCGGCAAAAAGTTATCAAAAAAACCAACAATCTTTTTATCCGCAGTAACGCACCAATTTGATTTTTTATCCAGTGGGGCAGGCATGGGAACACTGCCCCTACAAATCTTTTCTTTTTTGCTGCCAAAACATCATCACTTGCACGAATAAAACCAAAAACCAAAGCACCATTAACCCCATTGATTGACCGGGGGGCGCTTCTGCTTGGCTAACTTGCGGCTGATAAGATTGAAAATGAGGGTCTAACCCCATTACCGTTTCAATCTTTTCAGTGGCATCTAAAATAACTCTATTTTTGCCGGTACTTTCATAGTTGTCTTGCGCGTTCATAATTTTCTGCCTTCTATTAACGCTTAAATTTATTCCTTGATTTCATCCTAAACAGGCAATCCAGAAACGCCAAGATGTACGAAAATAATTTTCCAAACATTTAATCACATAGTTTCACCCTAAATTGACAAAAAATTACAGCATATAATAGGTAATTACAGGAAATAACAACAAATAACAGCAAATGATAACCTTGCCAAAAGACTGGCCAATTTCCTATTTTTTGGGCTAACATATAAATTAACGGGTTTAGAGGCACATCAATGAGCTTACAGCAAGATTTTATGCAGTCAATCGCCGATACAGTTTTTGGCGAAACCTTTAAAGAAGAGAAACCCACGGAAAAACGCTGCTTTTTGCATCGGTTTGACCCAGAAAATCAGTTTAGTAAAAATAAAGAAATTGCCAAGTCAATCAAGGAAGATATGAAAGGTGGCTACTGCCTCGAGACAATGGCGAGGACGCTGCGAGAAACCATCAACGCCCTGGTTAATCAGTATGAAGCGGAAATAAAAACTGACGGAATTAATCCTGAAAGCTGGATAAACCGAAAGCCAGGAGAAAAAGGTGCATGGCCAGAAGTTTATGATTGGCTGTGGAATCATCAATATCTGCGATGGCTTGAGGCGAATAGCTGGCAAATTTTGCAAGACCAAGCTAAATCAACCGCGAATTGGCTCAATTTTAAAACAACTGAGGAAATCGCTGCTTTACCAGAAAATAAATGCCCCAGCTTGCGACTGCCACCACCGGAAACAAAACCCACGATTTCGGCCAATAAGCATTTATGGATGGTGGTTGATTTAGATTGTGCGAATGCTCAATTACTTTTATTGAATCGCAGCGAACAGGGGAAATGTTTACTTTGTCCTTCTTTTGGCTATGCGAAGAATGCGGCAATTCAAAAACCGCCGATTTTGCTGCCTCAAGAAGATTCTTGGGCGGGTCAAACGCAGCAAAAGTTTATATTTAACGAATTGGGACAGGAGGAATTTTTAGCCATTGTCTTGGATCAGCCGTTGGATTTACCGTGGTTGACTCCCCGCCAAGAGGAGGCGATTCCACAATGGACGGCTGAACGGATTAAAGAGTTATTTGAGAAGTTGGAACAGCAAGACAATTGGCAAGTGTTTTATCAAAGTTTTGAGGTGGTAAATGTAGAAGCTTGCGACTAGAAACCGGGTTTCTCGAAGAAACCCGGTTTCTGAAACTCACTATTATCATAAAAATATGAAAGAATCATAGTAAACAGCCATGAAATATCTGAACCTAGAGACAAACAATCCTGACCTCACGGCAATTATTGATGAAATTGCTGCTAACCAGTCTGAAGTGATTATTACTCGCAAGGGTTTGCCAGTTGCGCGGATTGTTCCCTATTCGATTTCTGAGACACCGAACAAAAATTATCCTTTGCGAGGTATGCCAATTAAAATTTCTGATGATTTTGATGAACCGATGCCGGAACTGTGGGATGCTTGCGATCGCCAGATATTCGCCGGGGAATAAATTCCCCTCAAAGCTGAAGTCGGTTAAAACCGACTGAAACCTGTCAAAAATTACAGTCCTCTTTAGAGGACTTTAGCTATTAGCCGGTGGTTTTGAACCACCGGCGGTTCCGGGAACATTAATCTTTTTATTTTTAGCAAGTTTAGTCAGAAATTTCTCAACATCGGGTTCCAGATAAATGGGATAATGGCCGTAGGGACACGGCATTGCCGTGTCCGACTCCGGGGCAAATTGGGAAAGATTATATTCTGATTTCATAAGTTCCTCTGTTGATAAGATTGTGTTTCGATGAACGCTAGATAGCAGGACACGGCAATGCCGTGTCCCTACAAAAATGATAATCGCAAAAAAGGAAGGAAAACAAAAATGGACGAAGAACGCATGGACGCTTATTACCAACTGATTCAAGAATGGCGAGACTCTTTTCCGGTGAAAATTCCGCAAATTTTCACCGCAAATTTAGAGTTACTCAACCCCGTACTGTTGGAAAGAATAATTGAAGTTGCCCAATTATTTAATAATATCCGCAACCAAAAAAATATATCTGACTTTTTAACTAACCTTGCGTTGCAACTGGGGGGATGGCTTGGGAGTGCGCCGCAGCCAATGGAAATCAGAAAACAGACAGCGGATATTTTATTCAATTGGGGCAATCAGCAATATAACATTAGCGAGTTTATTGTTGCTTTTCATTGCTGGTATCAATGTCTAATGATTTATCTAGTTATTCAAGACCGCAAAGGGGAAGCCGCTTGTCTGGGAAATTTAGGAAATGCCTACCACTCTTTAGGGCAATATGAACAAGCCATTACTTTCCACGAACAGTCTTTAGTCATTAGTCAGGAAATTAAAAATCGCGAATTAGAAGCCATTTGTCTGGAAAATTTAGGAAATGCCTACTATTTTCTGGGACAATATGAACGAGCTATTGATTTTTATCAACCGTCTTTAGCCATTAGTCGGGAAATTAAATTCCGCCTTGGGGAAGCCAATTCTCTGAAAAGTTTATGCTTGGCTTACCACTCATTGAGACAATATGAACAAGCCATTAATTTTCACCAACAGTATTTAGCCATTAGTCGGGAAATTAAAGACCGCCAAGGGGAAGCAAATGCTCTGAGCAATTTAGGCTTGGCTTACAAATTGTTAAAAAAATATGAACCGGCCATTGATTTTCACCAAAAGTCTTTAGCCATTAGTCGAGAAATTAAGGACCGCCGTGGAGAAGCGATGACTCTGGGAAATTTAGGCGAGACTTATCGCTATTTGGGACAATATGAACGAGCGATTGATTTTCAGCAACAGTCTTTAGCTATTAGTCGAGAAATTAAAGACCGTCAAGGAGAAGCGATTTCTCTGGGAAATTTAGGCAGTGCTTATGGCTCTTGGAGACAATATGAACGAGCCATTGAGTTTCACCAACAGCATTTAGCCATTAGTCAGGAAATTAAATATCGACTTGGGGAAGCGATTGCTCTGGGAAATTTAGGCAGTGCTTACTACTATTTGGAAAAATATGAACAAGCGATTGATTTTCAGCAACAGTCTTTAGAGATTAGCCGGAAAATTAAAGACCGAGAAGGAGAAGAGAATTCTTTGAGAACTTTAGGCGATGCTTACAATTCTCTAAAACAATATGAAAAAGCAATTGGCTTCTACGAACAGTGTTTAGTCATTAAACAAGAAAGTAAAGACCGCCGTGGAGAAGCGATTTTCTTGGGAAAGTTAGGCAGTGCTTACTCTTCTCTGAGACAATATGAAAAAGCAATTGGCTTCTACGAACAGTGTTTAGTCATTAAACAAGAAATTAAAGACCGCCGTGGAGAAGCGATTTTTTTGGGAAAGTTAGGCAGTGCTTACTCTTCTCTGAGACAATATGAACGAGCAATTAAATTCTACGAACAGTCTTTAGTCATTAGTCGGGAAATCAAAAACCGACAAGAGGAAATTGCTTCTCTTGGAAATTTAGGCAATGCTTACAACTATCTAGGACAATATGAACAAGCAATTGGCTTCTACGAACAGTCTTTAGTCATTGCT
Source organism: Planktothricoides sp. SR001 (assembly GCF_001276715.1). GTDB lineage: Bacteria > Cyanobacteriota > Cyanobacteriia > Cyanobacteriales > Laspinemataceae > Planktothricoides > Planktothricoides raciborskii. The sequence goes on from NZ_LIUQ01000004.1 coordinate 170,734, forward strand.
AAGGAACTCAAAAATGAGGAATGGAAAGCAAAATCTCTAGAAAGTTTAGGCAGTGCTTACAACTCTATTGGACAACATGAAAAAGCGATTGAAGTCTACAACAATTCTTTAGAAATTAGTCGAAATATTAAGAACAGAAAACAGGAAGTTTTTTCTCTACTAAATTTAGGCAGTGCTTACCTCGGTTTGAGAGAATATGACCAAGCCATCAAATTTTACACAGAGTCTTTAAAAATTAGTCGAGTTCTCAAATACCGCGACAGAGAAGCCAATTCTCTGGGAAATTTAGGCAGTGCTTACTCCTGTTTGGGACAACATGAAAAAGCGATCGCCTTGCAAGAAAAATCTTTAGTCATTAATCGGGAAATCAAAGACCGCAAAGAAGAAGCTGCTTGTCTGAACGGTTTAGGCAATGCCTACTATTCTCTAGACCAATATGAAAAAGCAATTGACTTCTACAAAAAGTCTTTAGTCATTACTCAGGAAATCAAAGACCCCCAAGGGGAAGCTGGTTCTCTAAATAACATCGGCAATGTTTACCGCGATTTGCAGCAACCAGAGAAAGCCATTGAAAATTATCGAGACTGCCTCAAAATTGCCACTCCCAAAACCATGCCAGAGGAATGTTCCACCACCGGTCGCAACCTGGGCGATATCGGCTTTTTCCAAGGCAACTGGCATCTCGCTTTAGAAGGATACGAACCTGCCTTAGAAGCCGTGGAACAACTCCGCAAAGGGTCAACCACCGACAAACGGCGCCAAGAAATTATTGCCGATGCTTTCTCGGTTTACGCCAATGCGGTGCAATGCTACATCAACCTGAAACAATACGACAAAGCCGTAGAAACCGCAGAACGTTCCCGTGCTCGCCACCTCGCGGACTTATTTGCCAGCAAAGACCTCTACCCCCAAGGCGAAATTCCCCCGGAAGTGGAGGAATACTATCGCTTGCAACAGCAAAGTAGCCGTTTGCAATCTTTTAATAATGACGACATGAACAATAATGACGACATGAAAGGATTTGCCCCCACTCTTCAACCTGCCCCCAACAGTGAGGCAACTTTGGAAAAAATTAAACAATTAGAAGCCAAAAAGCAACAAGCATGGCGGAAAATTCGCAGCCAAGACCCAGTTTTGGCCGGTCAATTGCAACCCAACCCCCTGAATTTTCAGGATATGCAAAAGTTAATTGACGATAGGGAAACCGCGATGCTCAATTTTTATACCACTCGCGAACATACCCACATTTTTATCTTGCGGCAAAATCAACCGCCCCAAGTCCATACTTGCGAAGGTGAAGGTCTGGAGACGTTGCAAAATTGGATAATTGAGAACTGGTTAAAACCTTATGTAAAAAATCGCCCGGTATGGCAACAGAAAATGAGCGAATTTCTGCCGCAACTTGCCCAACGCTTGCAAATTAACCACCTGATTTCTGAATATCTCGCGGACATTAAGGAACTAATTATCATCCCTCACTTGTCTCTGCATCAAATTCCCTTTGCTGCTTTACCTTTAAATAATGTGCCGATTCCCCAAAGTGAGAGAACTGCTGATAAAACACGGGGGTTATTCCTTGATTTGAATCAACCCTTAAACACCTCTGCCAAAACTCCACCCCCACAACCGGAATATCTCAGCGATAAATTCCGCATTCGCATCGTTCCCAGTAGCCAAATCCTGAATTATTGCCACCAACGGGGCAACCTGAAACCCGCGAAAATGGGCATCGTGGAAAATGCTACGGGCGACCTGGTTTTTACTGGCTACGAATGCGAAACTCTGGCAACCATGCACCATGTCGAGCCAAATTATCGCCTAAAATATCAGCAAGCCACTGTTAGCAACTATCAAACTTTACTCAATCAAGTGCAAGTGCTGCATTCCAGCCATCATGCCAGTTATCAACTAGATAATTCCCTGGAGTCAAAGCTGCTATTATTCGATGGCAATATTACTCTCGGTCGCCTGTTTACCTGGAGATTTAAGCAACTTTCGGAAATATTCCTTTCTTGCTGCGAAACCAATTTAACCCTAACCCAAATTACCGATGACCCTCTGAGTATTGCCAGTGGCTTTCTCTGTGCCGGGGCGCGAAATGTGGTCAGTACCTTGTGGGCAGTGGATGATTTGGCTACGGCTTTATTTTGTATTTTATATTATGAGGAAAAACAGCATCATAGCCGGTCAGAAGCACTGCGCCAAGCTCAATTTAAATTACGCACCATGACCGGGAATGAATTAAAGGCTAATTATCAGGAGAAGTTAGAGGCTTATTTGGAACGGCAACAATGGGGTGAAGATAAAGCGGAAAAGGTGAATCAGCGGCGATTGCGATTAGATTTGCTTTGCCGGGAAACTTTGCCGTTTGTCAGTCCCCATTATTGGTCGGGGTTTGTGTCTCAGGGTATGGCGTAGGAGAAGTGTAGGGTGTGTTAGGCGCGAAACAATCTTCAACTTAAAACGACGATTTTAAATCGCGCCGTAACGCACCAAATCACATCAGTTTAAACTGATTTGTGGATATTTTTATGCCGATAATTTGGTGCGTTACGGCGGACTTAGAGATTGTTTTTTTTGACGAAATATTATCGCCGCCTAACACACCCAAGAAAGCAACCAAGAAACCGGGTTTCTATGACAATGTTGGTGGGGTGGCAGAGATGGTATAAAGAAACCCGGTTTCTAAATCCCAAGGTGTAGGGTCTGTTAGGCGCGAAACAATATTCAACTTAAAACGACGATTTTAAATCGCGCCGTAACGCACCAAATCACATCAGTTTAAACTGATTTGTGGATATTTTTATGCCGATAATTTGGTGCGTTACGGCGGACTTAGAGATTGTTTGTTTTTTACGAAATATTATCGCCGCCTAACACACCCTACCAATCAAAAATTTTTCCAGTAGTTTTATCTATCATCCACCGTTATCTTGTTTAGAGGAAAATGGTGCGATCGATAAAACATCTATAGTTAATTAGGACAGGGCAATGCCTTTAATTAGGACACGGCATTGCCGTGTCCCTACGGGCTTTACCAATTAAAAAATATCCAACTGTTCGAGCGGCGGTAATTCCTCCACCGGGACTTCTTTTTTTATCGCCCCTTTGCGTAAACCTACGGCAATTTTACTATGTTTTTCAATTTGCCCCATGACTTGTCGGGAACAAGTAATTTTCTCATTACCTAATTAGTAGGGGCGAACGGCCGTTCGCCCCTACTTAAGGATTTCTATATTTCTAGGAACTGGAAGGGGCTTGCCATCTTGACGATATTCTTCTACTAAAAGCTCCAGAACCTCTTGAGCATTTTTCAATGCTTCTTCATAAGTTTCCCCATGAGTATGAAATTTTTGAGAGGGAAATTCAGGCAAACTAACTAGATAGCAATTATCTTCATCAGACCATTGAATTACAATCGTGTAAGGTAAATTCATTTGTAGGGTGTAGGGTGTAGGGTGTAGGGTGTAGGGTGTAGGGAGCGGGGGAGCAGGGGAGCAGGGGAGCGGGGGAAAGTGAAAAGTGATGCATTCGTAGGGGCGAATGGCCATTCGCCCCTACAAGTTAAAAAAATATCACTATTCACTATTCACTATTCACTATTCACTATTCACTCTCCCCTCTGCCGACGGCGGGCCCCTCTGCCCCTCTGCCGACGGCGGGTCCCCCGCACCAGAAGCTCCGCTCCTTAAAAAATATCCAACTGTTCGAGCGGCGGTAATTCCTCCACCGGGACTTCTTTTTTTATCGCCCCTTTGCGTAAACCTACGGCAATTTTACTATGTTTTTCAATTTGCCCCATGACTTGTCGGGCACGGGAGATAACCGAAGCAGGTAAACCCGCTAACCGGGCCGCTTCAATCCCATAAGAACGGTCTGCCCCACCAGGATGAACTTGGTGTAAGAATACTATTTTATCCGCTAATTCTTTCACCGTGACTTGATAGTTAGCCACATTGGGTAAAATTGAAGCCAGTTCGTTTAATTCATGGTAATGGGTGGCAAAAATTGTCCGCGATCCAATGTCATTTGCCAGATATTCTGCCACTGCCCAAGCAATCGAAAGTCCGTCAAAGGTGGCGGTGCCTCGGCCAATTTCATCTAATAAAACTAAGGAGGTTTCTGTGGCATGGTTGAGAATGTTGGCGGTTTCATTCATTTCTACCATAAAGGTAGATTGTCCCGTGGCTAAATCATCCACAGCCCCAACACGGGTAAATATGCGATCGCATATTCCTAATTTAGCATAACTAGCGGGGACAAAACTGCCCACTTGGGCTAACAATTGAATTAATCCCACCTGGCGTAAATAACAACTTTTTCCGCTGGCATTCGGGCCAGTTAAAATAATCAAATCTGGGCGATTAAATCGGGTTTCAGACTTTCCCGCTTCTGGGACATCTGACCCTAAACGGGCAGAATTGGGGACAAAGAAACCAGCGGGAAGACTTTTTTCAACTACGGGATGTCGGCCATCAATAATAGTCAATTCTCGCCCGGTAATCATTTCTGGACGGCAATATCCTTGTTCTTGGGCAATTTGAGCAAAACCACATAAAACATCGATCGCTGCCACTGCTTTGGCTACTTTTATAATTAAATGAGTATGTGCGGAAACTTCCGATCGCAGCCCCACAAAAATATCATATTCTAACTGATTTAAATCATCACGGGCGGTGAGAATTCTCGCCTCTCGTTCTTTTAATTCAGGGGTAATATAACGCTCTTCATTGGTGAGGGTTTGCCGCCGAATATAATTATTCGGGGCTTGGTCAGTTTTAGCCTTAGAAATACTGATATAATAGCCAAAGGTTTTATTAAAACCGACTTTTAAAGTAGGAATTCCCGTGCGTTCTCGTTCTGATACTTCTAAATTGGCAATCCATTGTTGATCGCCCTCTGCCTGCGATCGCATATTATCCAATTCAGGATTTACCCCCGCACGAATTAACCCCCCTTCCTTAATATGAATTGGGGGCGACTCCACCAAATGAGTCCGCAGTCTTTCCGCCAAAGTTTCTAACTCTTGGGGGACTTCTTGTAATGTCCGCAAATAAGCACTACGACCTTTAGCCGCTAACTGCGCGATCGCTGGTAATTTTGACAAAGAATCCGCCAAAGAGATCAACTCACGAGCATTTGCTGTCCCGGAACCAGCCCGCACCGTTAATCGTTCTAAATCGTAAATATAGCGTAACTGTTCTTGCAATGTTTCCCGCAATTCTCGCTTTTCAATTAACTCTTGAATCGTCTCTTGGCGGGCATGAATTCCTTTTAATTGCAGCAATGGTTGCAATACCCAACGGCGCAAAGCCCGCCCCCCCATTGCGGTGACGGTTTGATCGATCGCCCATAACAAAGACCCATGAAAAGTCGCATCTCTAACCGTTTGAGTAATTTCTAAATTGCGGCGACTTTGACTATCTAAAATTAGATAATCGGTGATAGTATAAGTTCTAACGGGTTGCAGGGGGATGGAATTTTTTTGAGTCTTATCCCCAGAATCATACTCAAAAGTATTTTCCAAATATTCCAACAATCCCCCCGCAGCGCGAACCGCCAACGGCAAATTTTCACAGCCCAATCCTTCTAAACTTTTTAAATAAAACCGCTGCATCAATTTCTGTCTGGCTTCGTGAATGCCAAAAGCTTTCTGCGATCGCAAAGAATAGCAAAACGACGAAGGCAAACCGGGGGGCAAATGTTCCGACCTTTCTCCCGGACGCAACAACACCCCAATATCCGGGGCATTAGTGGGAACTAATATTTCCGACGGTTGCAAACGCATCAATTCCTGATACAAATTATCCTGATTATCCCCTTGGGTGGTAAAGAATTCCCCCGTAGAAATATCCGCATAAGCCAGACCCCAGTTCTTTTTCACAATCACCACCGCCGCCAAAAAATTATTTCGACGGGCATGAAGCATCCCTTCTTCCACCAAAGTGCCCGGAGTCAAAACGCGGGTAATTTGTCGTTCCACCAACCGCCGACCATCAGCCACCGCGTCTGCCGCATCTTCTACTTGGTCGCAAACCGCCACCGCAAACCCTTTTTCTACCAGCATTTGGGCATAACGTTCCAAAGCATGATGGGGCACCCCGGTCATGGGCACCCGACCAATATCCCCCGCTTGCTTACTGGTCAGCACCAGTTCCAGTTGTTCGGAAATCGTAATCGCATCCTGAAAAAAGGTTTCAAAAAAATCGCCCACCCGATACAGCAACAAAGCATGGGGATATTTATCCTTCATTTCCACATAATGCAGATACATCTGACTTAACTTGCTGCGATCGACTTCGCGATAATCTGCATTCGCGGGCATTTTTCTGTCCGAAGGGTTGGCTTTGCTGTCATTGGGCTTGCTGGGGATAGATGCAGTCATGGATATTTTACTGATACTTACTGATACTGATTTTCCTTAAAAGACTTTACCGCACTTTTCCTCTGTACAGACGTAGCAACACCTGATATATTACCAGGACTTACGGATAAACCCTAAATCTGTGGGGTTTATTCGCGCTCTCTACCGTACATAGAGGGCTTGATATTAAATAATGCGTAAGTCCTGATTACGTCTCTACATACTCTAATGTAGAGGTTAACAGGGGTTGGCCTCTACAAGTCTGCATTTTTATTAGACCTATTGTTTTGATCAATCCATTACCACTTGTTAGTTTTTACTATTTCAACACTTGGACAAATGGATAATTCACAATCTTAGAATCTACCGTCAATAAGGGACATTTATGAATCTGGGCAGTAGCCACAATAATTTGGTCGGCTGGGTCATTATGAAATCCTTTTAACTGCGTTGCCTGCACGACAATGGGTAAGGTTAATTCTAGTAGTTGAACTCCCGGATAAGCTAATGCCATATTCAGCCATTCATCCAAAGAATAAGCCAATTTTAAACGATTTTTTTCGACTAATTTAGCGACTTCCCAGCAAGAAAAAATACTCACCCCTAGTCCATCCGGTTGATGAGTAATGATGATCTGTCGCAGTTGGTCTGTGAGATGCGAGTTATTGTCTACCAACCAGATCCAAATATGAGTATCTAAAACAATCATTTCAACACTTCCCAATCTTCAGTAGGTACAGCCGGTTCAAATGGATCGTCATATTGAAGCACTGTCCCTTCTAATGGGTACTCATATTTTTCTGACTGGGATAATTTTTGCTCTTTTGGTTGTTTTAAGACAATGATTTCCACCTTGTCCCCAGCGTGAAAGGGTAAACCCGTCAGGACGAGTTTGCCATCTTCGGTAAATGTTGCAGCTAATTTATGAGCATTCATGGGTTATCTTTGATAATTTACTGGAAATTACGAATTAAGTCTTGTCGTTGAATTGATCCAAATGGGAGCATTACTTTATAGAAGTGCGAAATTTCCATCTACCTCTATTCTAAAGGGCGATCGCTCAGTTCAGGGGGGAAATTATCCCACCAGATGCGGTAGGGTGTGTTAGCGGGTCAACAAACGTGCCAAAGCCCGCCCCCGTGAAGACAGAGATCCAGTTCAATATTGCTGCCCCGTAACGCACCAAGAACTTTTAATTCTGCGATCGCCACTGTCTCTTCAGAATTAAAAGTTCTTGGTTGCGCTGCCGAAGGCGATCGCCTGCCTCTAAGCGGTCAGGGCGGCGTTGCATTCGCGTTTTTATCCGATCGACTGCTTTATCAACATTGTTGCGCGAATGCTTCGCCCCTACAGTCATTTCTCCGCAAAAAAACATAAATTCTTTGTGTCCTCTGTGCCTCTGTGGTAAAAATTTACATAACAATCATTCCTTCAATTAGAGTTAATTGCGATCGCACATAAAGTCAGGAGTAAAGCGATCGAGATTATCCCACCAGTCCGAGCCAATATTTTTGCTGGTTGTTGTCGGTGGTTCTGGTTGTGGGCGACGTTGAATAAAACAGATAAAGTCTAAGGCTTCTTTCATCAGTTCTTCGGGAAGGGTTTCCAGTTCTTGAATCAGTTGATCTTTAGTAGTCATCATGGCAAGGGATAGTTAAAGGAATCATTTGTTAATTATTTTAACCGGCACCCCCGCACAAGAAGCGCCTCTTACCCTGACCCCTGAGCCTGTGGAATGGCCGAAAGGCCAGCACCCCCGCACAAGAAGCTCCTCTGCATCATTTAGGCGATCGCGAAAAATTTTGTGCAATAATCAAAAATCTATATCAATTCATCACTTTATATCTATGGAAGCAAAAGTCAAGCCAGACTGGGCTGGTGAAGATTTACTCTCTCGGTTTGTCAATCTCCTGATTCAAATTAAACCCATTTACGGTCTGATGAAACAGCAAGCCAGACAGGTACTCATTAAAACAGCGGAGAAAAAGGGTATTCCCTGGCGAGAAAATTGCCAAAAGCTAGATAACTCAGAGACTAAGGCACTTTTAGAGCAAATCACCAATCCAGAGATTAGCTATCCCGACTATTACCAGGTGCCATTTCATGCTTACGATCGAGGCAACCTCTGCTGGCAAGCGGCTTTTGAGGCGACTTCCGCTACCCAGTCAATGGCTTTGCGAGTTTGGCCAGAAGAAAATATCTCTTGGCAAACAGCCCAAGAACGATTACGCTCTAGTTTCCACCAGGTTTTGGGACAATATAGCCCCAACCATGTCCAAGATGTCTTAGATATTGGTTGTTCCGTTGGAATGTCTACTTTGCCCCTGCACCGTTATTTTTGCCAACAACAAAACCAGAAAATTAGAACAGTGGGGTTAGATTTATCTCCTTATATGTTGTCCGTGGCAAAAATCCAGGATTCTCAGGGAGAAATTGCCGAATGGATACATGGTCTAGCGGAAAAAACCCCGTTTGGCGATAATTCCTTTGATGTGGTGACACTCCAATTTGTTTTGCATGAACTGCCCGGTCATGCGACTGAGGAAATTTTCCGGGAAGTATTGCGAATTTTGCGACCGGGTGGCTGTTTGGGCATTGTCGATAATAATCCGCGATCGCCAGTCATTCAAAACTTACCTCCAGCCCTATTTGTCTTGATGAAAAGCACCGAACCTTGGAGTGATGACTATTACACCTTTGATGTAGAAGCTGCCCTGCAAAAAGTCGGCTTTGACTACAAAACCACCGTCGCCACGGATCCACGTCATCGCACCATCATTGGCATCAAGCCAATGAGCCCATAGGGGCTTTTGCCGCAGGGGAGCGGAGGAGCGGAGGGGATGAGGTTCGGGAGAAGCTTTTGGTGATGAGGAGCTTTTGGTGATGTAGGGGCGCAATGCTTGCGCCCCAGCCCCCCAGCCCCCCAGCACCAGAAGCTCCCCCACTCCCCCGCACCAGAAGCTCCCCCGCACCAGAAGCTCCCCCCGCTCCCCCCGCTCCCCCACATCATTGAGTCGGTGATAAAATAAAATATCTTTAGGAGATGCAGAAATTTTGATACAATAATTTATAATTGTTTAATAATTGATATGAAAATCTTTAGAAGAATTGTCACCTCTAAAGTATTTTCTATGAATTCCTATCAGTGCTGGTGACAACAGCCACACTGATCGTCTCTGAAGCCCACTTGAGAGATAACCCTTATGGGTTGTAACACCTAGTTTAAATTATGAAGAAAGACCTCGCTCGTTACCGAAATATCGGCATTTTTGCCCACGTTGATGCTGGCAAGACCACGACAACTGAACGCATCCTGAAACTCACTGGAAAAATTCACAAAATTGGTGAGGTGCATGAAGGTGCTGCTACCACAGACTTTATGGAACAGGAGCAAGAGCGGGGAATTACCATTCAGTCTGCTGCCACCAGTTGCTTCTGGAAGGATCATCAACTGAATGTTATTGATACTCCAGGTCACGTTGATTTCACCATTGAAGTGTATCGCTCGCTGAAAGTGCTTGATGGTGGGATTGGTGTGTTCTGCGGCTCTGGTGGTGTGGAACCTCAGTCCGAAACGAACTGGCGCTATGCTAATGATTCTAAAGTTGCTCGGATTATTTATGTCAATAAGCTAGATCGTACCGGGGCTGACTTCTTCAATGTAGTCAAACAGGTTAAAGATATTCTGAAGGCTACACCGTTAGTGATGGTACTCCCCATTGGTGTTGAAACTGAATTTAAAGGGGTTGTGGATCTGCTGACTCGGAAAGCTTGGATTTGGGATGATTCTGGCGATCCGATGAACTACACCATCGAAGATGTGCCAGCGGATATGGTGGATGATGTGGAAGCTTACCGCGAACAGTTGATTGAAAAAGCGGTTGAGCAAGACGATGCCCTGATGGAAAAATATCTCGAAGGAGAAGAATTATCCATCGAAGAAATTAAGTCATGTATCCGTAAAGGCACTCACGACATGGCCTTTTTCCCCACCTATTGCGGCTCTTCTTTTAAAAATAAAGGGGTGCAGTTGGTGCTCGATGCTGTGGTTGACTATTTGCCTGCTCCCAATGAAGTGAAGCCACAACCAGAAATGGATTTGGAAGGTCACGAAACCGGAAAATTCGCGATCGTCGATCCAGACAAACCATTGCGGGCTTTGGCTTTCAAAATCATGGACGATCGCTATGGCGCCTTAACCTTTACTCGGATCTATTCCGGTACGTTAAGCAAGGGCATGACTGTGCTGAATACTGCCACCGGCAAGACTGAGCGGATCGGACGGTTGGTGGAAATGCACGCCAATGACCGCGAAGAAATTGAATCAGCCCAAGCTGGGGATATTGTGGCGATCGTCGGCATGAAGAATGTGCAGACAGGTCATACCCTTTGCGATCCCAAAGATCCCGCTACCTTAGAACCAATGGTTTTCCCTGATCCGGTGATCTCCATCGCCGTTAAACCCAAGCAAAAAGGTGGGGATGAAAAAATGATCGCGGCACTGACCAGACTGGTGCAAGAAGACCCCTCATTCCATGTGGAAACGGATCAAGACAGCGGTGAAACCATTATTAAAGGAATGGGAGAACTGCACCTGGATATTAAGGTTGATATCCTGAAGCGGACTTATGGGGTTGAGGTGGAAGTTGGTAAGCCTCAAGTGGCTTATCGTGAATCCATTACTAAGATGATTCAAGATAGCTACACCCACAAGAAACAGTCCGGCGGTTCCGGTCAGTTCGGCAGAATTGATTATGTGATTGAACCGGGTGAACCGGGCAGCGGCTTCCAGTTTGAGTCCAAAGTCACAGGTGGCAGTGTTCCCAGAGAATATTGGCCTGCTGTGGAAAAAGGATTTAAACAAAGCATTGATAAAGGTGTCTTGGCTGGGTTCCCCTGTGTGGATCTCAAAGTCAGTTTGACTGATGGTGGATATCACCCAGTTGACTCCTCGGCGATCGCCTTTGAAATTGCGGCGAAAGCTGGCTATCGTCAATCGATTCCCAAAGCAGGCCCACAGTTGCTTGAGCCCATTATGAATGTGGACGTATTTACTCCCGAAGATAATATGGGCGACGTGATTGGGGATTTGAACCGGCGTCGGGGCATCATTAAGTCTCAGACTAAATCCCTCATGGGTGTTCGCGTCAAAGCGGATATTCCTTTGAGTGAAATGTTTGGTTATATCGGGGACTTACGGACGATGACTTCCGGTCGCGGTCAGTTCTCGATGGAATTTTCTCACTATGCTCCTTGTCCTAATAATATTGCGGAGCAAGTGATTAAGGAAACTAAAGAACGCGAACTGGCTATGGCCAAGTAGCAATTAGTTTTCGCCTAAGAAAAGACACGGGCTTTCGCCGTGTCTTTTTTTTGTTTTAGAATCCCGCGTCGAACTAAATAAAAATCGACGAAAACAAAAGAATAAAAGACACAGAAACCCAGAAAACCAAAACTCCGCGATCGCGATCGCCTTTCACAGGTGACGCGGATCATCCCCACCCGCGCTCAAATTGTTAATCTAGAAGGTGAGCAAAAATACTTAACTAAATCATCCCTGCTTCAGCGATATGAAATATCACATCACTGAGACAGGGATAGAGCAGAGATAGGAATAATTTCTACCAAATTTAGCCCAAAAAATTCGGCAAATTGCTGGACTAATGATGATATCTAGTGGTTTTATGATTTGGGCTTTTTTGTTGGATAGATAGTTAGATATATAAGTTATTATGGCCGATTTATTTGTCAATATGGCCAGAAAGGAAGTTTGTATGAAACGATATGTGCTGCGAGGATTAAAGGCGATCGCGCAACTGTTAGGTTATAGCTATTGTGGCTTGCTGATTGCCTATTTTATCCTGAGAGGTTTATTTTGGGATCGCCTTTGGATTGTCGCTTTCCTGAGTAGCTTAATTCCTTGGCTATTCTTGCCCATATTCCTCCTGCCATTAGTGGGATTTATCCCCCGCAAACAAAAATGGTTTTCTATTGGCTCATCCATTGCTTGCCTAATATTAATTGGTTGGCTGCATCATCATTATTTTTCCCCAGAATCAGCCCAATTCAAGTCAAATAGCTATGATGCACTGAGGATTAAAGTTTTATCCCTCAACGCCACTTGGTATCATACCACAAAAGAGGCTTTAGGTGAATTAATTTACCGGGAAATACCTGATATTATTTGTTTACAAGAAACCGTTTCCGAAAATACTAAAAAATTATTTCCCTATATCCAATCATCCTATCCCTATAATTTTTTTTCACCTCACTTAGCGATATTTAGTCGCTATCCTATTGAGACTAAAGAAAAAATTAACTTAGCTAATCATAAAGAATTTCAGCAACGGGTGATTTTGAACATAAACCAACAACCTGTGGTGTTATATAATATGCAAACCACCGCCCCTTGGATTCGTCCTCAGAAGATTTGGCCGGGGCTGAATATTCCGGTTTATCAATATGGCGATCGCACCGCCCAAATCCAAGATTTTATCCAACGCATCGAAACAGAAACTCTGCCGGTAATTGCAGCCGGAGACTTTAATTTTACCGACCAATCTCAAGACTATTCCTTAGTAGCCAGCGGACTGAAAGATGCTTTTAACATCTCTGGTTTTAGCTTTGGATTTACCTGGCCGCACGGTTGGCCATTAAGTGATTTAATTAAAGTCACCAACTGGAAATTAACGGTTCCTTTATTCCGCATAGATTATATTTGGTATTCTCCCCATTGGCAATCTCATTCTAGCCATGTGTTAAAACCTGTGGGTTCAGAACATCTGCCCATTGCCACTAAGCTAACTTTACTCACTCCCAGAGAAATCTCGAAAAAATCATAAATAACCAAGTAACCAAAGACTATGAACAATAAACGTGAAATATTAGATTACCTATTCCAAACGGGTCAAATTGACATTAAACGAAGCAAAATATTTCACCTAGATTTATCTCCCATGCCTCCATCTTTTTTTGACTTTGACCGAGTTGAAGGGATGATGTTAGGGTTGGCGATCGGCGATGCTTTGGGTGTGACCACAGAAGGAATGCTGCCCCGATATCGCCACACGATTTCCGGTTCCTTTCAACGCACCCAACAACAAATTGATAAGTCTCATCAGAGAAATATTCGGGACTATGCTAACCAACCCTTGCAGAAACCAAATAATCATTATTGGGAAATTCGCGATTATTTGCCTAACAAATATGCGAATAATCAGTGTATTGGTATACCATCAGATGATACCCAAATGGCTTTCTGGACTTTGGAACAAGCGATCGCTGATGGGGGATTTAATCCAGAAAACCTCGCAGAACGATTTAACCAAAATCGCATCTTTGGCATCGGTTCTACGGTGAGAAAATTTCTGATTAATTACCAATGTCATCAACCTTGGTTTGAATGTGGGATTAAGTCCGCTGGCAATGGGGCTTTAATGCGGATTGCCCCGATGCTAATTCCCCATTTAAAATTCGGTAAATCTGACCTTTGGGTGGATACGGCATTGTCAGCGATGTTAACTCACAATGACTCTGGATCCATTGCGGCTTGCTTATCGTTTATCTATATGCTTTGGCAGCTTTTAACGATGAAAACCCCGCCTAAACCTGAGTGGTGGTTGAATACTTATATAGAAATTGCTCGTGATTTGGAAATTGACAGTAGTTATTGTTTCCGGGGCGGCGCTTTTCTGAATTATCAGGGGTCTATTTGGCAGTTCTTGGATGAACAAGTCCGCGAGGCTTATCGGCAAAATCTTTCGGTGATTGATGCTTGTAATCAATGGTATTCTGGGGCTTATCTCCTGGAAACTGTTCCCACGGTTATTTATATTTTAATGAAACATGGGGATAATCCAGAAGAAGCGATTGTGAGAGCGGTGAATGATACTGTTGATAATGATACGGTAGCGGCAATTGTTGGGGCAGCAGTTGGGGCTTTACACGGGAAAGATCGACTGCCGCAACGGTGGATCGCTAATTTATCCGGTCGGACTAAAGAAAATGATGATGGGCGGGTCTTTGAGTTGTTAAAAATGGCGCGAAAAGTTTGGTGGGATTCGACGATCCCAAATCCGTCGATGAATGTGTTAGTCAAGACGGCTCAACTTCTAGCAGCAAAACCCTCTAAATTATCAGAAAAAACCCCGGAAGTTCAGCCGCCATTATCCCAGGATTTAACGGCGAAAGCGCCGGAAAAAACTATCTCAGAATCAGCCCAAAATACCGAGGATGCGGCGTTAGGTTGTTTCCTCGGCGCGGTGGTTGGGGATGCTGCCGGTGGAGTGTTGGAATTTATCAATCGGTCAGCGACCCCAGAAGAAGTTGATCGGGCGATGAGAATGTGTGGCGGTGGTATTTGGAACCTCACCCCAGGACAAGTTACAGATGATACGGAATTAGCGATTTGTTTAGCGCGGGCTTTGTGCCTTAGTCCGACTTTTGACCGAGAAAATATTGCCCGCAGTTATGCGAAATGGATCGAGTCTGAGCCCTTTGATATGGGTTTAACCACTTATCGGTCTTTGGGCTGTTTTGCTCAAAGTCCTACCTGGCGAGAAATTTGCCAAAAACAAGGTTATGCAGCGGGAATGAGTCAGGCAGCAGCTAAGTTTTGTATGGAGTCAAAAGCGAATGGCAGTTTGATGAGAATTGCCCCTTTGGGGATTTGGGGATATCGATTAGATGATGCAGAATTAGCCCAGTATGCTCAAGAAGATTGTCGGTTATCTCATCCTCATCCAACTTGTTGTGATGCGGTGGCTTGTTATACGATCGCGATCGCTTCTTTAATCCGCGAACCAGGCGATCGGCAAACTGCTTTTGAACGGGCAGAACGTTGGGCGATTTCTTATGCGAATGCGGAGGTACGCGGTTGGTTAGAAAAAGCCCGTTTAAACTTGCCAGTTCTCTATTATCCTCAAGCGGGTTTTGTGAAAATTGCCTTTAGTCATGCTTTCCGACATTTAATTAAAGGCAGTAGTTTTGTGGAGGCGATCGCAGAAACCCTATTTGGTGGAGGAGATACGGATACAAATGCCTGTATTGTTGGCGGTTTACTGGGGGCAGCTTGTGGGGCTGGTTCTATTCCTAAAACGGCGATCGCTCCGGTTTTAAATTGCGATACGGAACAAGGAATTCATCCTCGACCGGCGTTTGTTCATCCCCGTCAAGTTCCTGAATTGGTGACATATTTATTGCGCGATCGCGCATCCGCGCCGCTACGCGATCGCTCTACCACAATAAATTAAAAGAGAATATCCAATTTTTCATAAAAGCCGATCGCCCCTGGAATACCTGAGTCAGGAATAGGGGCGATCGCTCCTTATTTTCTCTTGAGGACTCTCTTGAAGACGATGTGGTATAGTATAATGGGTCTGGGTCTGAACTAAGATCGCCTTAATTACGAAATCATTAAATTATGATTTAGGCCAATCCATGAAAAATACAACTACTTTTAAATAAATTGCTGCTGAAGTGCAATTGTTTAATGATATAGAACAAAAGGAAAAATTTATTTTTGTCGTTGGGGCTTTAGCCTCTCGATTAATTAGTCTTGATAAAGCAGCAGAAATCATGGAGATGGAACCGGAAATATTATTGAATATTTTAGATATGATGGGCATAGATTTTTCTGATCTTACCCCTGAAGATATCGCGATGGAAAAAAATTGGTAAATAAACAGGTTAGCGTTGCTGACTACCTTCGCCGCAACTTCTCACATATTCCCGAAAAACGGGAGACAAATTAAACCGGACTTTTTCCCCGGTAATTTTCCTGACTAAATACCGTTTTTGCAAAGATTGCAACCCCTGAATCAATTCCATTGAGGACAAATCTAAAGCTTGAATTAAATCTTCTCTGGTGACAGGTTGGTCAAATTTACTCAAGGCTAAAATAACTTGCTTTTCTATGGGGGATAATCGGTTGAATAATTGCGGCAAAGGCATATCCTGAGTAATCAATAAGTGATTTTCCCCTAAAAAATCTGCCACCTGACCATCAAAAATATTTTTAATTAAACCCACCACATTTTTTAAATAAACCGGATTTCCTTCATATAACTTGATTAAGTTTAACCAACTTTCCTCATTTTTTAACCCTGTACCTTTCAGCAGTTCCACATCATTTAAACCGGATAAGTCTAAAGACTTAATCGGATATAATTCCCGATCCCAACATTCCATTTCGGCACATTGTTCTTGACTGATTAAAATCAGGGTGCTTTGATGTTCAATTTCGGTGATGAGTTTGAAAAAGTTTTGATAATCTTGATATTTAGGTTGATATTGTCCGGCAAATTCCCCCGGCAAAAAGATATTTTGCACGTCATCCAGGACAATTAAACATTTTTTCTCCGTGAGTAGATCCAGTAGTTGTTTTAGGCGATCGTCAATGGTTGATTTTGCTTCTACTTGGCAAACTTGCAATAAATCTTTAGTCAGTAATTCTAATGATTTGGGGTATTTTAAGCTTTTCCAGATGATGATTTCAAAGTTAGATAAGGTGCGATCAATCAGCCGCTTCACGAGAGTGGTTTTGCCAATTCCACTAACTCCTAATACGGCAACTAAACGAGTCTTTTGATTAAATATCCAATCATCCAGGGTTTTCAGGTCAGAGTCTCTGCTATAAAAATTAATCACTTGCGGCGCTAGGGTTAAATCTAGAAGCGGGGATTTAGATTTAGGATTGCTATCACTTTCCTGGAGATGGTTTGTTGGACTGCCTTGATTTAATGTGGGTGGATTATACAAATTATTATTACTGTTATTACTGTTATTACTCTCATAAATATTAGAATTATTGCATGAATTAATATATATTCTTTCTATCGTAGAAATAAAATTAGTTTTTTTTATATCTTCACCTAATGCTTTTGATAAAACTTGCCATAATTCAGACCCCACATCAGCGACATAATTTTTACTGACATGGCATTTTTCGGCGATTTGATCGTAACTTTGTCTATCCCATGTACCCTCAACAATAGCCTTTTGAACATGATCTAAATGCTTACTTGTTTGTTTTACTACTAGGCGATCGACCAATTGTAACACTTCGTTTACATCCATAAAACCTATACCGGATCGGAATTTCAGCCATTATAGCGTATCTCGATCCTAACTTTTCCGATTTTTTCCGATTTTTTCCGATTTTTTGCTTAATATTTTGTTACAAAACTGCCGATTTTTTCCGATTTTTTCCGAGAGACTAAATGCTTAAAGCTTTGGCATAGTAGTGACAGACAAAGCGGCATTATCAAAAAAGTTTTTTTGATATACAGATTCATTTAACCAGGTTCCGTATTTTTACGCAAATAACTAAGTATGGTACTACAAGATACACAAGTTAATAGCTGTCGGGTGTTTGCTTACCACCCCAAACACATCGGAAACAACATTGTGTTAATGTCTCCATCAATGTATAACCAGCTACGTGAAACCAGTGGTAATGAATATTTCTTTGTGGAAATTACCCCTATCAATGGCGAAAATAAAGCTTACGGTTTTGCTTGGTATGAGGATAATGAAAAGTTTCAAAGTGATTCAACTTATATTGGGTTGGAATCACCGTTGATGGATACCTGTTTGGTCAACGTTGATGATGTAGTTACCATGAGAGTTTTGCCATCTAGGGAAATTGAAACAGCCGCCAGCGTTGAGTTACAAGTTATTGGAGATAGTGTCACCAAAATTCATACAGAAGATGATCTGCAAAAGCTGAAAAATAGAATTGCCGGGGGTGACGTTGTTTTAGGGCAAAACACCCGCTTTCTGGTTCCCTTTTCTGATATTGGGGCAACTTATTGGATTAGCTTACGGGTTGTTAATACGGAACCGGCTAACGTACCTGTTAAATGTAATGAAAAAACAACAATTACCTTTGATGGAGTCTCAGTTAAACCAAGACAGGCAGACGTTAGTTTTGAAGATGTCGGTGGGTTAAAAAAACAAATTGACTTGCTGCGGGAGGTAATTCAATTACCTTTAGAACATCCAGAAATTTTTCCTCAGCTAGGTATTCATCCCCCCAGAGGCATTTTGCTCTATGGGCCGCCGGGTAATGGTAAGACTATGTTAGCTAGGGCTTTAGCCAATGCAATTCAAGCTAATTTTTATACCGTTAACGGCCCAGAATTAATGTCTAAGTTCGTGGGGGAAGGTGAGAAAAAAATTAGGCAGGTGTTTGAAAAGGCTAAACAAAACGCTCCGAGTATTATTTTCTTTGATGAAATAGATTCATTTGCTGGTAAAAGGGACTCTTTTACCGCTGAGTTTGAAGTGCGGATTGTGGGTCAATTGCTTTCCATGATGGATGGATTAGCAGACCGGGGTAATGTGATTATTATCGCGGCAACGAATCGTCCGAATGCGATCGATCCAGCTTTACGGCGACCGGGAAGATTTGACAGAGAAATCGAAGTAGGTTTACCTTCAGAATCGGATCGATTAGATATTCTCTCAAAATATGTTAAACAAATGAATCTTACCCCCGATGTTGATTTAGCATCCTGGGCGAAAAAAACATCGGGATATGTGGGGGCTGATTTAGCCGCTTTAGCGAGAGAAGCTGTAATTCGTTGCTTACGGCGAGTTTTTGCGCTCTCATCAGAAGGTCATTATCAACAATCTGCACCAATCGTTGTTACTAATGCGGATTTTTATGACGCATTTAAGGAACTACAACCGACCACCTTAAGGGATGTCAATCATCAATTTAATCTTTTGAGTTGGGATGAACTCTTGGGAGTAGATACTCTGAAAGAAAGATTGCTCAACTTAGTTGAGACACCCCTGAAATATCCAGATAAATTAAAAGCGATGGGGCTGACACCCCCCACAGGGATTATTTTAGTAGGTTCGTCTCAATCGGGGAAAAAATCCTTGGCTTTAGGGTTAGCACAAAAACTGGGGATTCAGTGTATTTCTGTCAGGGCTTTAGATTTTATTTATCAAGAGTCTAGTCAAGCGGGCAAAACATTAGGGGAAATTTTTCGTAAAGCCAGATTATCTTCACCGTCAGTGCTTTTGATTGACAAAATTGATTTGGCGTTTTCTTCTCAGTTAAGAAATACTACCGAAAGTTTCTTATTTGCGGAAAATCTCGTTGATGAGATTCGTCGCAACCGACTCTATGAGAATGTTTTTGTCATTGCTACAGCCAGAAGTCTGGAAAATTTACCGCAAATTTTACTGGATTCTTCAGTGTTTGGACATTTGATTAATATGCCAACTATTTCCAATCAAGATTTTGAATTGCTAATTAAGTCCAAACTGAAAAATTACATTGACTCAGAGGTAAGTTATCCGGTTTTAGCTCAGTCCGTAGAAGGTTTATCTATTGGGGAGGTGATTTATGTTTGTGAAGAATGTCTGAGAATGTCTCTGACTCATGGCGAAATCACACCTAGCCATTTTCACCAGGCAGTCGCCACTGTTAAAACCAGTAAAAACAACTGATTATCGTATTGAAACAAAAGGAGAAAATTATCATGGCTGAATTACCTAATGTTGGACGAGGAAATCAAAGCCAAAGACTCAATAACCCAGCACAAAAGCAAACACAAACACAACTGCAATTTAACTTGCAAATTTGTGATGATACCTGGGAACGCTTGCTTTGTGCCTTAGAACGACTGGAATATGTAGCTGAATATAAGGCTAATTATGCTATTCCTAGTGCTGTGGCGACTCGATTAGATCGCCATAAAGACAAGGGAAATATTCAAGAATCTCAAATCGAAGTTGAATTGGAAGTTCAACTGCAAATTCAGGCTTTCAAATATATTGTCAAAACAGTACAGAGTGAAGCCGAGACCTGGTTGTTACAAGACTTTATTTCTTGGTTAGCTGGACGTGAACGCAAAAATATCAAACCTGAGCCTTTACCTTTAAGTATTGTTGATGACTATGCAATTCCTGTTTTGCAATGTATTTTAGGTGAGTCATTTAATTTACCAAAAATACCACCTGTTCCAGTTAATCAACAAGACGTTTTAGGCGCTGTTACACAATTAGGATCCGATCAAATAGAAACTGATAATATTCTAAAACGTTTTCAAGACGATCCTACTCTGAAAGCTACCCAAAATTATCATCCTCGCGGTGAATTTAAAGATGGGATGGAACGATTACAAGCGATCGCAGAAACCCTCAAACAAAAACCTTGGTTTGAACGTTTTGTGAAGGAACAGCGTTGGCAAAATCGCTAAAAATTTTGTTGAAACCATGACAACTTACTACGATCTTTTCATTCGTTGTCCCGCCTGTATTTATCGGGGCAAAACAGGCGGTATTCCTTCTTATTGGTATCACAGTGATTGCGGAGGAAGACTAGAAGTTGGTGATAATGCTTGCTATCGCTGTTCGTGGTGTGGTTACACCAGTCATATCAAAAACTGGCGATATGCTTGTAAATCTCATCAAGGTAGTTATTGGGATACTAATGCTGACCAATTTGCTAGTGCATCTGCTATGGCGGCTCAGGTGATGAATATTGGGGGACGACAATGGCTTCTTAATCTCCTCTGTAATTTAGGGGACTGGTAATGACTTACTCTATTAATTTAAGGATGAACTAAAAATGGCTACTTACTATGATCTTAAAATTCGCTGTCCAGCCTGCATTGCCGATGGAGAGTCTGGAGGGGCAGTATCTCAATGGTATCACAATAACTGTGGTGGTAAAATTCAAATTGGAGATGATGCAAACTATAAATGTATTAAATGTAACTATTCCTCTCATATCAAAAATTGGCGATATGCTCATGAAGGTTATCATACTGATTATCGTCCCACCACTTCTGCCCACTTTGCTAATGCTATTTCTACAGCGGGTCAGGTGGCAAGTGTCGCAGGCAAACAATGGCTTATAACCTTGCTGGAAAACTTAGGAGATGATTGGTAAATCATGTCATCAATTATTACTTTCAGGAGTGATTAAACATGGCAACTTACCATGATTTAGTCATACAGTGTCCTGCTTGTGCTAGCGAGAGAGGTTATGATTGTAAACCACCACGTCAATGGTATCACGCCTCTTGTGGAGGAGCAATTCTAATAGGCGAGAATGCTTATTACAGATGTGTCGGCTGTGGTCATTCATCTCATGTTAAACATTGGCGTTATGCTTGTCACATAAATGTAATGGATGATCGACCGATTAGAGATGAACGTTCTGCTTCATCGGCTTACTTGGCTAATGTATTTTGTATATCTGGGAAATTGACAAGTCGGGCAGGCAACCAATGGCTTATAACCTTGATGGAAAACTTAGGAGATTGGTAAATGATTTATTTCAATTATTCTGTTTATTGCAAAAATCAGGAGAATTATTACCACCATGTCTGAAGAACCAAACATACAAATCCATAACTTAATTGCTCGTCATCCTGATGAATTTTCATTAGCACCTTATCAATGGCTACATCATCAATGTGAAGGTAATCTTCAAATCAGTAATGATGGCACAATTAGCTGTGAAAAGTGCGGCGTCAAACAACCTGCATCAACTTGGTGTATTACCGACAATAAGCATTTATCTGAGTCACCACCAGAAGTTAAGCCCCTTGATTTTCCAGCATTATCAGCCTTAGCTGGTCAATTAGCAAGTACCGCTGGTCCTCAATGGTTAAAGGAATTTTTAAGCAATATTGAAGATTAATACTTGCGATGATATTTTACCTGTGGATTCCCGCATTCGCGGGAATGACAGGTTTAAGGATGTATCTGATGGTAATAACAGGTTTAAGGGTTTACCTAGTATAGTTATGCAACCATTATTATCATTGATAGCGATCGCTGCATTCCAGTTTTGTCAGGGCGGCGTTTTGCATAAAGCCCCTACAGGATGCAAATATGGGATGCTTCTATAGCGATCGCCTTTCCCATTTCTTCCCATGATTGTCAGGAAAGGCGATCGATCAATAATAATAATTCATCTCATTAATGCTTGAAACCCAGCTTGAACAAAATGCTTATCAAAAGTTAAAGCCCGACTCACTTTATTTTTTTTCATCACCACAAAAGAAACACAATCAACTAACCCATAAGATTTATCTTGATACTGTTTGTATAAACTTAATGCCTCTTCAAATAGATCGGGAGTTAAACGGATTACTTCAACATCATCAGAATCCAAAAAAGCCTCAATCAGTTCAACGGCCTCATATTTGTGATTGCTCGATAAAGCGTTACCAACCTCTAATAAAACTGCATCAGTTGTAATCAGGGGATAAGTTTCAAAGGCTTTAGCCAGTTCTAAAGCCTTTTGATGGTATTGATCTCGTTGATTAATCGAAGCAACAATAAACAATGTATCAACAAAAATCTTATCCCTCACTGACATCTCTCCCTAAACTCGCGCCGACTTGAATCGAGAAATTTTCCGAAGCATCAATTTTCACCTGGGTTAATTTTGACATTAAACTAGGTGGTTTAACCGAATCTTGATTGCCTGTCAATTCTTCGATCGCTTGATTGATTTGATTCAGTTGTTCTTCAGTTAAATTTTCTAGTCGTTCTTTAATCATTTGTTTTGTTGTCATAGTAATTTACCTCAATTAACTTTTATACTGCTAAGATAGAAACCATCTTATCACAAGTAAGCGATTCCAGCCGCCCTCCGTTTGAGAACAGGCTGAGGGGCGATCGCTTTTATCTGTCCCCATTACTGTTTTGACTGAAGTTTTTCCGAAAACACAACTTGCATCTCCTCCATAGGCAGGTCTGATGAGTATTTCGGGGCATTTTCATTTCTACGACTCATCAGAACCTTCAGGGCTTCGTGAAAAGCGGATTCATCATTACGATTCGCTTTAATATAAGCTTTTAATTCGCTATTTGTCATAGAATATTTTGGTTCATTCCACAAACTCCCAGATTCCTGATTCATTAATGATGATGGCAAATTCATCGGGAAATTTTTTACCTCAGCTATTTCATTTTAAATGTACGATTGGGTATCGCCGTGACAAAGTTACTCCACTTTTCCTAAAATTATAGCCGCGATCGCTGCATTCCTGTTTTGTCAGGACGGCTTTTTGCATAAAGCCTCTACAAGATGCAAATATGGGATGCTTATATAGCGATCGCTAATTTCAGTCTTTCGGAATCGGCAGATGAATAATTTGGTCTTGATATTCCGTTTCAAAAGAACATTCTGCAATCAATATGAGTTCATCTAAGGTTTCTCCGATACTCATCCCAGTATTTAGAATAAAAATTCCAGGGATGTGACGGTTTTCCTTTAAATGGTCTATTAAATTAACTGGCATAGAGGTACGATTATTCGTCACCAGAATAAAATTATTCACCTCACACCAAATTAAAATATCTGGATCTAAGGTTCCTTTTAACGGGGTACTGGGTTCTCCAACTGCCCAGACCACTAAATCCGGTTTTCGTCTTCTTAATTGCTTAAAATAAACCGGATCTACATTTTCATCCATAAGGTACTTCAAAGTCATAGACTTAGGGATTTTTGTGCCGCAGATCGTTCCGCTTTAATTTTCATCAACTTCTGCACCACTGGGGAAGGATTTTTATGTTGTTCTTCTCGCATCTTTCTGCCCCACTCCAACCAATCAGCCATATATTGACTGACTGATTCTCGTTCGTGTAAATAATACAAAATTGTGGCATAAACTTGTTCCAGGGTTAAAGAGGAATAAGTTTGGGCAATTTCTTCAGGAGTTCTGGATTTATAAATAAAATCATAAAGGATGGTTTCAATTCCCACCCTGGTGCCTTTTAGTCGAATATCATTCTGAGCCAAAAAGTTAAAATAGTCTGTCAATTGCATGATCGAGTCTCCCATCAGTCAAAAACTGATTTGTAATCCAAATTTTGCTCTAACTTGTTCAACAGACATGACTCTTCCGGCTTCCCGATCGCGTAAGCCGGATTCAATGGCCTGCCTAACATAGATTTCGTACATTAAATCATCCCAAGTTGAATTCTCAGGCAATTTATCAATTAATCGTCGGGCAACTTCAAAAATGTTTGTTGTTTCCATGACATTGGCGATCGCTTAAGTAGACGGGCAGAAATAAATGCACCACAGACCCAATGAGAAAAAAACTGTCATTCCCGCGCAGGCGGGAATCCACAGCCTATCGGCGGGGAAAGAAAAGTGCAATTAATTATGTTCACCTACTTACTTCTGTTAAATATTATATCGCGGTTATGGCAGCACTGGCCAACTCCCAAAAATTTCTAAGTTTCTGGTAACTCCCATTCCATAATTTCTCTTAAAAGTTCAATTGCTTCTTCATCGCTTACTTTTGGCAACCGATTCGTAAAATAATTCTCCGTAATTCCCATAGCTTCCGCATAGGCTGGATCCATACCATCAAGCAATTGAGGCCAATCGGTGACAAAAAACCAATCTCGATCCCACAAAATTATATCTGCTAGACAATCGACGGCAAATTGCCACTCACTCAGATCCGTTGACTTATATTTTTGCTCGTAAAATAAGTTAACGGAATCTTCTTGATCATATTCTTCCTCTTCTTCTTCCTCATATTCAAGTAAATCGGGCAAGATCATTTTTTCAAAAGCATCCCAAGCGATTTGGCGATAAAAATAATTGTATTCGTCAGGTTCAGGTTCATTTTCTATCTCTGCCCAATGCAATTCCTGAGATATTTCTTCATCAATCATTTGGGACAAATAAGCAAAGGGATAGAAGGCAGCAGCTTCTAAAATATGATCTAATTCAGGCATGGGAACATCGGGCTTTAGTAAAGCTTTTAGGCAGAAATTTATCAAATAAATTTGTTGATTAAAACTAGCCCGGTGAAAAAAATTATTACCTGTATTAGCCCAAAGCTGAAAATCTTTGAGATCATTTCTTTCCTCCTCGAATACAAATATATCCCAATCGGTTAGAAACGAAGTTTGCAATACTTTTAAATAAAATTCGGCTTCATATCCCTCAAGAACCCGATCGCCTGATTGCATATGCCAAGTCATATTTAATAGCCTCCAAGTTTTTTAGTGATTTCCTGAAACAAGAATAAACCCATGATTATTTGAGATTTATCACAAGTTATTCAGGCGATCGCGATCGCCCAGGTATTTTACATTATAACCGGAGTGGCGATTTTCCGATCTAGTCCCCCGCCCTGGAAATCATATATAATAGAAGCGATCGCAATTTCCCCTATTAATAGGTTGAACTTACAACTAGACCCCACCACTGAATCTTATCTGGTGGATATTTTAGCCAAAGAAAAAACCACAACCGATGAACTCCTCAAGCGTTTACTCTATCAGCATTGGCTGAGTTTACAACCTCGCAAAACCCTAGTAGAAAGACGAGGAGGTCATCCGCAGCATTTGCTCGAAGATGCCCCGGCTGATTTATCCTTACGAGAAAATCGTAAACGAGTTGTAGCCGAGTATATTGCTAAACGCCATTATCCCAAACCAATCGGAAAAAGCGCGGAAATCACTCACATATAACTCACACAAAATAAAGGCGCAACCGGGGTTACGCCTTAAGGATAAAAAATCCGTTAATTCACTCGATCGCCTTAGACTTTTTCTAACATCAACTTAGAACGTTTCAGGGCATCGGGGACACCAATTGGATAATCTCCAGTAAAGCAAGCAGAACAGAAATGATTGGTATTTTCTCCCGTGGCTTCTAGCATTCCTTCCCAACTTAGGTAAGCCAAAGAATCTACCCCAATTTGTTCTTTAATTTGTGCCACAGATTTCGTGGCAGCAATCAATTGGTCTTGGTTGTCCGTGTCGATACCATAGAAGCAAGGGTGAGTCACGGGTGGGGAGGAAATCCGCATATGCACCTCCGTTGCCCCCGCATCTCGCAGGGCTTTGACAATTTTTCGGCTGGTCGTGCCCCGCACAATGGAATCATCGACCATCACTACCCGTTTGCCCGTCAACACATCTTTCAAGGGGTTAAGCTTCATCCGAATTCCCGACTCGCGCATCGATTGAGTGGGCTGGATGAAGGTACGACCCACATAGCGATTTTTAATCAGTCCTTCGGCGTAAGGAATATCCGATTCTTGGGAAAAGCCGATCGCCGCCGGAATGCCAGAGTCAGGAACGCCGATGATAATATCCACATCTGCCGGGGCTTCGCGGGCAAGTTGGCGACCCAGACGCAAGCGATAGCTGTACAAGGTTTCGTCGTGAACCAAGCTATCGGGACGGGCAAAGTAAATCATTTCAAAGATGCAGAGTTTTCGCTCCGGTTTTGCCCAATGATAGGAAGATAGACCTGCTTCGGTAATCCAAACTAATTCCCCAGGTTCCACATCTCTGAGATATTCCGCGCCGATAATGTCCAAAGCGCAGGTTTCCGAAGCGAGGACGTAACGCTGCGGTTGGCTGGGGATGATGCCAATCACCAGGGGTCGAATCCCGTGGGGGTCACGAGTTCCCATGATGCCTTCCGGGGTGCCAATGGTGAGACTGAAGGCGCCGATGCATTGCTGGAAAGCCGCGATCGCCCCTGACAACCAGTCTTTACCACTATTCACTTCTTCAGCGATCGCATGAACGATCATCTCTGAATCAGTGGTGGTGACTAGATTACAATCTTTTTCCAGCAACTTTTCTCTCAGTTGACTGGTATTCACCAAGTTGCCGTTATGGGCTAAAGCAACCGGGCCTAAGCGGGTTTCCAAGACCGCAGGTTGGGCATTGACCACATGACTCGATCCGGTGGTCGAGTAGCGATTATGACCAATGGCAATATTGCCCTTTAGCTGTTGCAGGATGGTTTCATTGAAGACTTGGGAGACTAATCCCATTTCTTTATGAACGTGAATTTGCCCATCGTCAAAAATCGCGATACCTGCGGATTCTTGACCGCGATGTTGTAAAGCAAAAAGGCCAAAGTAGGTGAGTTTGGCCACATCTTCACCGGGAGCATAGATGCCAAAAACGCCACAAGCCTCTTCGGGCTTATCTGGGCGTTCGATTTCGTCTAAATTTTCCTGATTTTCCTGAGAAAGAGATTTCTCAGGAGGCTGTTCAGCCTCATTCACCTGGTAAGAAACGGAAGAGTTGGGAATCATGGATAGAAATGTGCCTTGGTTTGGGGTCGTTAGTTATCGTTAGTTAAAAGATTTTGGATCGATGCTGCATTTCAGGTTAGAAACGCTGTTGCTTCAATTAACCGGGTTTCTCGGATACAGTTAACTAATCTTAATACTTTCTTAACATTTATGAAACTTGGGGCCGAGAAACCGGGTTTCTGGGAGTGAATATCAGAGTTAACTGTGGGATGCAACCAAGAAACCCGGTTTCTGGGGGTTCTGCAACCAAGAAACCCTGCAACAAAGAAACCCGGTTTCTGGGAGTGAATATCAGAGTTAACGGTGAGATCCAACCAAGAAACCCGGTTTCTGGGGTTCTGCAACCAAGAAACCCGGTTTCTGGGGTTAGATTAATGCATCCGCCTTTCGATCGCCTGATACCAGCGATCGCTCATCTCCTTAATACTTACCGCGATTAAGGGCTGGTTAACATCCGTGAAAATTCGTAAATCTCCACCAACCGCCCCTACAGTGCCTAATTTTTGCCAGTTATTCGCCAATTTTTCTGTCAAATAGGATT
The DNA here is from genome assembly GCF_001276715.1 of Planktothricoides sp. SR001. Lineage (GTDB taxonomy): Bacteria > Cyanobacteriota > Cyanobacteriia > Cyanobacteriales > Laspinemataceae > Planktothricoides > Planktothricoides raciborskii. The sequence continues at coordinate 198,701 of NZ_LIUQ01000004.1, forward strand.
CCCAAGCAGAAATATGTGCCGCATCCACAGATACGATAATGCGTCCACCACCTTCGGCAAATAACAATTCATCCCAACGTTTAGGACTGTTGGCCACAGTAAAAGGCAGATGAATTTCCGCGCCCAAGTTGCCGCTGATGCAAGATTCAGCCAGGGCTACGGCAAAGCCGCCCTCCGCGCTATCATGGGCCGATCGCACCCAACCCTCGCGAATACCCGTCCGACAAGCGGTTTGCACGCGGCGTTCTAGGTCAAAATCCACCTTGGGCGTTTTCCCGGCAACCACCCCATGAATGGCGGCGAGATATTCTGAAGCCCCCAGAGTGAGGCGAACGCTTGTCGGGTGGTCTAAAGCTAATCCCAGCAGATAAATCACATCCCCAGAGTGTTGAAAACCTTGGCCACAAATTTGCTGCAAATCGCGGATTAATCCCACCATCCCAATTACCGGAGTCGGATAAATTGGCGTCGGATTGCCTTGTGAATCCAGGGTTTCGTTATACAGCGAAACATTTCCCCCGGTCACAGGGGTGCCGAATTCCTCACAAGCTTCGGCAATACCGCGACAAGCGGAAGCTAATTGCCAATAGCCGATGGGTTTTTCGGGACTACCAAAATTCAAGTTATCCGTAATCGCCAAAGGTTCAGCCCCGACACAGCTTAAATTCCGGGCAGCTTCCGCCATCACCGCTTTTGCCCCTTCGTAGGGGTCGAGATAGACATAACGGGGATTGCAATCTACCACACCCGCTACAGCCCGATTAAACTGTCCAGATGTTTCCAGTTGCGGACGCAAGCGCACCACCCCCGCATCAGCCCCTCCGGGCAGCAACACGGTGTTATTTTGCACTTGATGGTCATACTGCCGATATACCCAATGTTTAGAAGCGATGCTGGGAGTATCGAGGAGTTGCAAGAGGATATCTTGCCAAGAATGCTGCTTGCCGTTGAGTTCTATCCCTTCACGGGTACAACTGGGTAAATCATTCACAGACCATTCCCAAGCTTTTTGGGCATATTCTGGCGGTTCGCTGAGAAGTTGGCGATCGTAAATCGGCGTATCATCGGCCAAAGCACTGGCGGGAATTTCTGCCGCTACACCGCCTCGGAATAAAATCCGCACGATCGGTTCTTCTAGGACAGTTCCGGCAACCACCGCATGAAGTCCCCAACGGTGGAAAATATCAATTAATTCCTGTTCCCGTCCTTTTTGGGCAACCATCAGCATCCGTTCTTGGGATTCGGACAGCAGATATTCATACGGAATCATCCCCGCTTCCCGTACTGGAATTTTATCTAAATCCAGTTCAATGCCCAAACCACCTTTGGCCGCCATTTCTGAGGTGGAACAAGTAATCCCGGCTGCCCCCATATCTTGGGCGGCAACTACTGCACCAGTTTTAAAGGCTTCCAGGCAAGCTTCAATCAGGGATTTTTCCAGGAAAGGGTCGCCTACTTGGACTGCGGGGCGATCGTCCATTGATTTATCGCTCAATTCCACACTGGCAAATGCCGCGCCCCCCATACCATCCCGTCCGGTGGTGGAACCCACATAGAGCACGGGGTTGCCCACTCCAGAGGCACCGGCTTTGACAATTTCCGGGGTTTCCATGATGCCCAAAGCCATGACATTGACCAAGGGGTTGCCAGTGTAAGCGGGGTCAAAGTAAACATCACCGCCCACGGTGGGTACGCCGACGCAGTTACCATAGTGTGAGATCCCATCAACGACCCCCGCAAATAAGCGCCGAGTCCGGGCATCATCGAGGGAACCAAAACGCAGGGCATTGAAAAGGGCGATCGGTCGAGCACCCATTGTAAAGATGTCCCGCAGAATACCGCCAACCCCAGTGGCAGCCCCTTGGAAGGGTTCGATCGCACTTGGGTGGTTATGGGACTCAATTTTAAACGCCAGTCGTAAACCGTCGCCCAGGTCTACCACTCCGGCATTTTCCCCCGGCCCAACTAAAATTCTCGGACCTTGAGTGGGAAATTGGCTCAGGAGGGGTTTGGAGTTCTTGTAGCAGCAGTGTTCCGACCACATGACGCCAAACATCCCCAGTTCGGCTTTGTTGGGGTGGCGTCTGAGACGCTTACAGATTTCTTCATATTCCGCAGGAGTAATACCTTCGGAGGCGATTTCTTCGGGGGAAAAGGGAGATTCGGAGATTGCAGACATGAGGAGGCAATTGCACCGTTATTACAGCAGACTTATTTTATCTGGATTTTCGGGATTAACCGGGAATTCTATATTTTTTTGTCATAATTTGCCTAAATTTGCCCTGGAAAGATGTTTTTCCCTCTGCCGCGTCCCCCGAAAGCTCCTCTGCTGGCGATCGCATTCGGGCAAAATGTTCTCACAAATGTTCTCACAATAGACTTAGAGCGGGGTTGAGTTGGCAAAATACCACTGTAGTCAACTCCAACGCCGATGTACTAGCGGTGGCAGCAAAAAAGTGGCATATATATATGGTAGCTTTTGATGAATCAAGGCTGATGCCTATATCATCGGAAACCTTGGGTCTGAAACCCCGCCCTTTTAGGGCGGCTTTAATTTAAATATTAGCACTTTCACAAAATATATATGTGCTAGAAGGTAAGACCTGATAATAGGTGAGCAAAATCCTCATCATTACTTGCTATATTTTGCTAAATCTGGTAAAATGTAGCAATTTACAATTCATGCCCGGAAACAGTTCGGGTAGGGATTCTATTAGCTGCCAGGTGAAGTAAGCTTGGATCTCAGCACTACCCTTCTGAGAACAATTCTTCTGTTGTAAAAGGAGAAGAAAGGTAATAACGCGCTAATTCTTTAAGTTCTTTAAGGATTAGCTTTGATGGCAGCATCCTTCACCATTGTTGGTGATGCCATACTATTCTCAGTTTTGTTCAGCTATGAACAGACTTGAGAAGGTTAAATGCTGCACGAGATACCCTGGTAGTCGTACCTATGTAAGAGGTCAGCGTAGGTAGGAGCGGCTGGGCCGTGAAAGTGGCACGTTCCGTTCTGAATGGGAGGTGGGAGAAGTGATTCTCCCATCGCCCCCTAATTGAACTTTATTAGGTAAGCATAATTCAGTTCTGTAGAACCAATAAATTAGGTTTTTGATTTGTATGTTAGAATTACTGCCCCTGTTTCAAAATGTTCAACCTTGACCAAATCGAAATTGGTTTCCTTTGGATAGTTTGGAAATAATCTTATTCCACTCCCAATAACGATCGGAATTATGCAAAGAATCATTTCATCAATTGCGCCGAGATTGAGAAGTTCAGAAATTATTTGTCCGCCCCCAACGACATAAATATCTTTCTGACTTTCGGTTCTGATTTTATCAATAGTCTTTTGGTCTAGTTGTCGGATAACTTCTGTATTTTCGGTCTGTGGTTGATAGTTATTGTTGGTTGTTATAATGTACACTCTACAGTTACTAGAAGCCCATTTTCCTCCCATATTGATGCTTGCGTATTTTAGGTCTTCCTCATAGGTTTTTCTTCCAATGATAACCGTGTCGATGCCTGATAAGAATTGGAAATATCCGTGGTCAATTCCTTTGGGATTGGGGAATTTAAGAAGCCAATCCAAAGAATCATTTTTTCTGGCAATGTATCCGTCAATTGTTGTCCCGATGTAAACTTTGATTCTGCTCTTATTCATGGTGATGTTGTAGATTCGTCATTCAGTATCTTGTTTCAGACTATATCACTCACAAGACGATTAGTAGTGAAGCTAGGTTTGAAGATAGAGCAACTAGAGCAGCACCTCAAAGAATTACAAGCATCTGCAAGAACTCTCATCGCCCTCCCGCCTCAGACTCTCCCAACGTCGAGAAGGTCAAGAAAAAAAGCCAACGGGAAAAAAGCGAGGCGGGCAACCAGGACACGCAGGTCATAGCCGTCCCCTGTATCCAGTAGAAGAGTGTGAGCGCGTAACCGACCACTAAGTCCTATTCAAACTATGATAACAGAATTGGGTCACATCGGATATCCGGGAATATGTCACCCGCCGCAAAATCAATGGTGGGACTCGTTTCGTATAATATATCCCACAGGACTGAATCTATTCAGTCCCTACAAATTTTTTCCCTTACCTAACACTTACATAAACTTAAGATGAAATACAACCAATTATGTGATAGCGATCTACGAGTTTCTGAGATTTGCCTAGGAACAATGACTTATGGATATCAGAACACCAAAGAAGAGGCTCACCAACTCTTAGATTATGCGGTTTCTCAAGGGGTTAACTTTATTGACACCTCCGAAACATATCCTTTTCCCAATCCAACAAAAACCCAGGGTATGACGGAGGAATATATTGGCGATTGGTTAATTAAACAGCCACGTTCCCAGTTAATAATTGCCACTAAAATTGCCGGAGTTAGTCCTCAATTAATTTGGATTAGAAACGGTAAAAATCGTATTGACAAAGCCAATGTCACCGAGGCAATTGAAGGCAGTCTTAAACGTTTAAAAACCGATTATATTGACTTATATCAAATTCATTGGCCCGATCGCTATGTTCCTCTTTTCGGTCAGCCTGACTATGATCCTCAATGGGAAAGGGAAACTATACCTATTGCTGAACAATTAGAAGTTTTTGCCACTCTGATTAAAGCGGGTAAAATTCGTTATTTAGGAGTCAGTAACGAAACCGCTTGGGGAGTTTGTGAATTTTGTCATATCGCCAAACAATTGAATTTACCTAAAATTGTGTCTATTCAAAATGGCTTTAGTCTTTTGAACCGTCTATTTCATGTCAATTTAGCCGAAGCCTGTCGGTTAAATCATGTTGGATTATTAGCATATAACCCTTTAGCTTTTGGATTTTTAACCGGCAAATATCTAACGGATATTCCCCAAAAATCTCGATTAGACTTATTTAAAGAAATCTATTCCCATTACGATCAAAAATCTATAATGGAAGCCACCAAACTTTATGTCAATTTAGCCCATGAAAACGGGATGACACCCGCCCAATTAGCCTTAGCTTATGTGAGAAATCGTTGGTTTGTTACTAGCACGATTGTTGGAGCAACAAAAATTGAACAACTGCAAGAAAATCTGGAGAGTGTTAACATTGAATTAGATGAGATTATTTTGGCTAATATCGATCAAATTCATCGTGCTTACCCGAATCCAGCGGCATAGAGACTGTTGATAAATAAAATCTTAAGACGGTCAGGTGAGCCCGCTCGGAGAGTTATTTGAAGTCACTATATCTCTGAAACCTTTGTGCTATTTGGTTTTTAAATGATCGCTCGCTCGCTCGATCTTATTGGTGATTTTTTTAATTAATTATTTGAGTCGAAGCAACTGACAAAATTATGTTATAATGGTGGAGAATATTTGGGTTTAAATTTTATGAGTGATTTAACTAATAAAGAAATTGTGGCTGTTTTTTTTGAAATATATAACAATAAAGATTACCAAGCGATGTATAGGTATTTTGTGCCTAACTATTACGATCATAGTTTACCCCAAGTTAGAAGTATTGAAGATGCGATCGCCATTTTAAAGAAAACTCATGCCAGTTTCCCCGATATTCAGGTACGCATTGACGATCTGATTGAAGAAGATAATAAAGTGGTCTTTCGCGGTCGTTTTACCGGGACGCAGTTGGGGGAATTTGCGGGTTTCCCCCCGAGTGGATTACGAGTGGAATTTGAAGCTTTAGAGATTTTCAAATTGGAAAATCAGAAAATTACAGCATCTTGGGGTTATTGGCCGATGACTGAAATTATTCGTCAAATTAATCAGCCTAGTGTATAATCCTTAAACGAGCGTTAGTGATTCATTAACGACTGGTGAATATGTTGGTTTTTTGTCTAAATGAAGGAAAATATCATGGGAATGATTCTGCAAATTGAGCCCTGGATTGATCAAGCTGAGTTAGAAGCCGTCAAGCGTGTCATAGACTCTACATACTTGACCGAGAACCAAATTACTGCTGAGTTTGAAGCCGGAGTGCAAAAAATAACCGGGGCGAAACACGCGATCGCGACATCTAATGGCACAACGGCTCTGTATTGTGGGTTGAAAGCCCTAAATATCGGTTATGGCGATGAAGTTATTGTTCCCAATTTAACCTTTGTGGCTTCTTCTAATGCGGTGATTATGGCGGGAGCAAAACCTATTTTTTGCGAAATTAAAGCCGATACTTTATGTATTGATGTCGAAGCGGCGGAAAAACTGGTCACGGAGAAAACCAAGGCGATTATGCCTGTGCATTTGTACGGACAAAGTGCAGATTTAACGGCAGTTTTGGAATTTGCCGCTCAATATAATCTGAAAGTTATTGAGGATGCGGCCCAGGCGATCGGGGTGAAATTTAAGGGTGAACACGTTGGTTTACAGGGCGATGTCAGCGCGATTTCTTTCTATGGCAATAAGACGATTACCTGTGGAGAAGGGGGGATTATTTTGACCCAAAATGATGAGATTGCCCTAGCTTGTCGTCGTCTGAAAAATCATGGACGCGATCGCCGAGGGACCTTTGTCCATGAGCATATTGGTTTTAATTTTTCCATTACGGAATTACAATCAGCGATCGGGGTGGCTCAATTAGAAAAATTACCGGCGATTATCCAAAAGAAACAGGAAATTTATGACAAGTATGATCGAGAATTGGCTGATATTCCTCAGTTACAAATTTTAACCATTGATCGACGCTGTTCCCCTGTCCATTGGTTTACCTCTTTTTATAGTGAAAATCGGGCTGAACTGGAAACCTATTTACTCAATGAAAGCATTCAAACTCGTCGCTTTTTCTGTCCTTTGCATCAGCAACCTTGCTATCGGGATATGGTAGATCAGAGTCAAACCTATCCGATTAGTGAAAATGCCTACGAAAAAGGGATTTCTCTACCGTCTTCCTATAGTTTAACAACAGAAGAACAGGATTTTGTGATTGATAAAATTCTCGAATTTTATCAAAATAATTAAATCTTAAATTTTTGACAATAATAATAAAGTAGATCAATGCAAAACTATGAATTTAATACTATTTTAGAGCAAATTTGCCAGAGAGTTTTATCACTACCTAAAGGCGATCGCTTCATCAAATCTTTACAGCAAAATCAAGACTATATTGTGCTTTTAGATCATCAGGAAATCGGCGCAATTAAGGCTATTTCTGCCTGTTATGGTGAAGCTCCTCAAAATTGGCAAGGTGAACCGATTTCAACTCGGTTTAAAGATTATCTTCAGCAAGTTATTCAACCCCAAATTGACCAGGGAGAAATTACTGATGGTCGTAATCCAGGGGATTATGATGAGCGTAAATTGCGATGGTCAGGGGCCGGAGTTACAGGCCATTGGTTTGTTGAAAATCAAGTTTTATTTTTAGAAACGGGGCCAACGACTTACCCCCGTTACGCTCAGGATTTACATCGCAGTAAAACCGATGCTTTGAAATTAATGCTTAAAGGACTACAAAATTATCAAGATCCCTACGCCTATTTTGCTAAGGCGATCGCTGTAACTGTTGTTCCCATTTCTCAAGAGGGTTATGTTTATATTGGAGAGCGATCGGGCAATGTGGATAATCCGGGTTTACTCAATTTTGTTGCCGGTTTAGCGACCTTTAGAGAAGACCTAGCAAAAGTTAATTTTTATGCAGATGCTCAACAGGAATTAGCGGAAGAAGTCGGGATTCATTCAACCTTAAATCCTGAGAATACCAAATTAATTGGAATTGCGGGTAATCCCTTTACCAGTGAAACTGACCTAGTTTTTGTCACTCAAACTGGGCAACCTGATAGCTATTTTCAAACCGTTGCTCTGAGCGAACATTTGCGATTAGTCCCTCTCCATAATCAAGATGAAGTCAATCAACTACTTCATCGGGGAATGTTACCACAATGTTCGTCCCAAAAGGCAGTTGCCTACGGTTCGAGAATGGCATTAGAATATCTCGCTAAATATCATTTTTGAGTCTTAAACTTAGGCTTGAAGCCTCATCTTGATGATAATTACCAAGTGGAACAGGTATCACCTGCCCATCTCATCAATATATTTGGCTACGAATTCAAATGGAACCCAACGGATGGCATGGGTAAATATACAGGTGACATTAATTTTTGGCTGTGCTGTCATCATCGTTAGTGAAGTCGTTGTTTTTGTACGGGCAATTTATTTGGTATGGTAGATCGTACCAAAAAATGTACAACCGACTTTGTAGGAGCGTGATCTTGACCGCATTCAATCCCAGCTTATAACCATCGAACTTCTGCGGTCTATGCGCGGCGCGCCGGCTGCGCCAACGCCCCTACCTACCGATATATTTGCCAATTCGGGATGCTTCCACGGACAGTAAGCCTGAGAAAAAATGTCTGTTGGAACGAAGGATATGCCATAATAGACTTCCATGTAATCTAAATCATTTTCCATTGTTTTTACTTACTCATACCAGAAATGTCTCATTCTCCTTGGTGGAAGTCTTCTGTTATTTATCAAACTTATCTACGCAGTTTTCAGGACTCAAATGGTGACGGCATCGGAGATATCCCCGGCATTATCCAGAGACTCGATTATTTAGAATGGCTGGGGATAGATGCCATTTGGGTGACACCATTCTATCCTTCTCCTATGGCCGATTTTGGTTATGATGTTAGCGATCATAAGAATGTTGATCCTATCTTTGGCAACCTTTCAGAACTAGATACCTTGATCCGATCTTGCCATGAGCGCAATCTCAAGATTGTGATTGACTTTGTGGCTGCCCATACTTCTGATCGCCATTCATGGTTTATTGAATCCCGCAGTTCTCGGACTAATCCCAAGCGAGATTGGTATATATGGAAAGATCCAGGGCCAAACGGTGAATTTCCTAATAATTGGCTTGGACGTTTTGACGGACTTTCGGCTTGGGAATGGGATGAACAAACAGAACAATATTATTTACACTCTTTTTTGAAGGAGCAACCCGATCTGAATTGGCGTAGTTCTGGTGCTAAACAAGCCATGTTAGATGTCCTCCATTTTTGGCTACAGCGAGGGGTTGATGGTATCCGCGTTGATGCGGCTTATCGTGCCTTCAAAGATTCGCAGTTTCGAGATAATCCCGTGAATCCCAACTGGCATCCTGGCATGGAACCATCCGATCGCTTGATTGAAGTTTTTAGCAAGAACATACCAGAAATTCACGATTTTAATCGCCTGCTACGAAGGCTTGTCGATCAGTATGGCGATCGCGTTTTGATTGGTGAACTATATAAATCCCTAGAAGAAATTATTAAGCACTATGGAGCCAATGATGAACTGCATTTACCCCTCAATTCAGAATTGATGTCCTCTGACTTTCAATGGAGTGCCGAATCCGCCAGAGAAACTGTTGAGCGTTACGAGAGATTACTGCCAGTCGGTGCATGGCCAAATTGGTCCTTGGGCAATCATGATAAGCATCGCGTCGCTAGCAGAATTGGACTTGCTCAAGCCAAAATCGGCATGATGCTATTGCTTACTCTTCGGGGTACACCAACGATTTACTACGGAGATGAACTGGGTATGGAAGATGGCTGGATTCCCTCCGAGCATATCCAAGATCCTTGGGAAATAAAAGCTCCGGGTATTGGGGTGGGGCGCGATCCTGAACGCACTCCGATGCTCTGGGATAACTCGGCTAATGGGGGTTTTTGTGGGGAATCAGTCCAGCCTTGGCTACCGATCACCCATGACTACAGCAGTATCAATGTCAAGGCACAGAAGCATAACTCCCGATCATTTCTGGCACTGACGCGATCGCTGTTACGCTTACGTCGGCAACAATCCGCCCTGCAACTTGGTGAATACCTTTCTTTATATTCACCTCCAGAGCTTTTCTGCTACCAACGCTTTAACGAGACATCAGATATCATTGTAGCTTTAAACTTCAGTTCTCAATACCAGGAATGGATATTACCGACAGACTTTCGTAACCAGTCAACAGTTCTCCTTTCTACATTCATGGATCGGCAGGGGGGACAATTGGGAAACACTGTTGATCTACGAGGAAATGAAGGTCTAATTATCCAGCATATCGATCCATCATCATCACCTCACGCTAACGGGAGATAAATATTAATGTATAATCACGAAAGCTTTGTAAAATCTATCTTATTGAACCCTTCCTAAACTTTACTATTGCCATGACTACTGAACGCACAATCGTTTTCTCCACCAAGCATCAAGTGACTATGATAGATCCAGTCACGCCCGATATTGATAAAGATCCCGTGTTTATGGATTTATATCAGCAGGTAATGCCTTACACCATGACGAGTAAAGAGGCCGTTTTTGCCCTTTATACATCAGTTAACTATGTACTTGATCGGAATATACCCGGTGATATTGTGGAATGCGGCGTTTGGAGAGGCGGAAGCTCTTTACTGGCAGCCTTAATTATGAAAGCCCGAAACATCCGCGATCGTAAACTATATCTATATGACACATTTCGGGGTATGCCAACCCCCACCGAATTTGATGTGGACAAACGGGGAAATACTGGCTTTGAAATGATGGAGAAATATGGGGATGAAATTGGCTGGTGTTACGCCTTATTAGATGACGTTAAAGCAGCTTTCTCCGCCTATAATTTTGATTTTGAAATTAATTTTATTGAAGGAGATGTTATCGAAACCTTGCCAAAAATCAAGCCAGAAACCATCTCAGTTTTGCGCTTAGATACCGATTGGTATGAATCCACCGCCCTAGAATTTGATCTACTCTATCCTCGACTCTCAACCGGAGGCGTTCTCATTGTTGATGACTATGGCTGTTGGGCAGGATCGCGCAAAGCCACGGATGATTATTTTAAGCAAGTACCCGGCCCCATGCTAACCCGCATTGATAAGGAAGTCCGTCTTGGCATCAAGATTTAGAGCTTTCTTGCTCCTTACGAAGCGCGAATATTGATCTCAAAAAATCTATTCTTACTGAATTTTTTCGACTTGCCACAGTTCTATTCGTGGTTCGTCAATTAAATTGAGGGAATAGGTTTTATCTTCCTTAAATCGAGTAATCAAGTTGTTGCTATTGGCCATCATAATCGAATCATCAAACAAAAATATATTATCAGTTTCAGGCAAAAGTATTGGCAAATAACCATCCTCTATCATCAGTATGTTGGTACTCGAATCTAACATATGACTTAAGATTAGTAACTCGCCGATATTTGGCATATAATTGCTAGTTAAATATAAAGGTTTCTCAAATTTATTGATATATTTAGCCGTTGCGAGAACACCTTTATTGCCAATTTGTATCCACCAAGTATCAGCTTTAAATAAGGACACATCCGAGATCAGTCCAGCCACCAAAAATCCAATCATTACACATTGCCAAATTCTTTTATGCCAGCACTTCTCCGAGAAGATATAGATACTTAAAGTATAAGCAACAGCAATTTGGAGACTAAGATATAAAGGCAACTGATATCGAAAAATAGTTGAGCGAACCCCCCCTAAAATCATATCTGGTAACAGCAAGCTGATAGATGGTATCACTCCCCAAAAAATTAGGAACAAATAAATTTGATTTATCCCTTTTTTCAGAAGTACATAAAAGATATACAAGATTAAAAATAAGGAAAAAATACCAGATATAATGCTATAATTTATAGGCTCTATTTCCCAAAATGATTGATTTACACCAGGAGTATAACTACTAAAGTTAATATCAAAAAATATTCGAGATATCTGAGTCAGTAAAATCGCAATTAAATCAACAGGATTATCTAATTTGAAGAATGATACATGAGACGTAAGTTTTTTCGCTAGGCTGATATGAGTGATTAATACAACTATCCAGGGACTAAACATAAATAATGCTGCGATCGTTGCCAGCAGATAATTACCAAGCGTTTTGTTAAGGCGAAAGCGTTGTTGAAAAACTATGTAAATACCATGAGCTATTGCCACTAAAACGGTAAATAAGTGGGTATATAATCCAGCAACCAGGGTCAGGGAATAGATTGTCCAATTCAATAATGTTTCCCTTCGGATATTCCTCAACAAAGCAGCACTGCTTACCAAAATTGTCACCATCCACAAACCATACTGGCGTGCATCTTGACCAAAGAAAATCTCCAAAGGAGAAATAGCCATTAGACCCATTGCGACCCACCCAACAACTGGAGACTCAAACAATTCTAAACACAGCCAATACACACTGGGAAATATCAACAGACTGATCACTGCTGATAAACTTCTCACTCCAGTGGCAGAATCCCCAAATAGTTGCGCCCACAATCTTGCCAATACATAATACAAAGGTGGATGCTGGGGATCGGATGTTATTAAATAGCGAACAGTATCATTAACACCTCGATCTGGGTTAATGTGTTGATATTTATCCAAAGCTACAATAGAAACTATGCCATTATTAGAAACTTCTTGCCCCACTTCTGTGACAGTATGACCAGAAATCGCCAGGAAGGTAAAAGCTTCGTCAAACCAGATTGCTTTGTTATCTAAATGTCCAAAGCGAAAAAATATCCCTAGCCCAATCATAAAAATAACTGATATTTTTAACCAAATTGGTAGATTTTGTTTGTTTTTCAAAAAAAAGTTGTTCATTTCATTTTCTGAGGGTGATATCTTCATAATTAACCGCCGCTGTTTTTAGAAAGCGATATATAAAGTCGTATTGAAGCAATGTAACCCTCCTCGGATATCTACTTAAGGACACCGATCGGAATTTTTGGGAAAGATCCACATTGGTACTAATCGGAGTTTATTGGTATAATTTGGACTTCGCTGCTATCTGCCTTTTTGATAGGCTCTAAATTTTTGTTGTCTTTTGAAGCTCATGCACATAAAATTCTTCCAGACGTTGTATGTGATTCTTGATGTCATATTGTTGGGCGCACTGAAAAGCATTGTTAATGATCTTTTCTCTGAGGGAAGAATCACTTAAAAGTTCTATTATTCCCTGAGCAATTTGGTCACTATTCTTGTAATCAACAACCCAGGCATTTTCTTGATGAACCCCATGGTCTAAAGCACATCCGGCCAGCGTAATCACAGATGGAACTCTTGACAGCATTGCTTCTACATAGACTAAGCCAAATGTCTCCTGATAGGGATGAATGGGTACATGAACAAACACATCAAATAATCTAAACAGGGCAAAGAGATCCTCCTCAAATGGGATTTCAATATAGCTATGCTCAGGTAATTCTGACAACTTATCTGTGATGCTAATAATATCCTGGTATTGAGGTGCAACGATGTTGTCTTCATGGGCATTACGCATCTTTTCCTCTAGATCGACACGATTTGTATGTGTCCCTGAAAGAACTAAAATTGCATTGGGATAAGTTTCGAGAACCTTCTTGTGTGCTTCAATAAGGTATTCAACTCCTTTTGACTTGACATATCTCGAAGCAGCACCAATAACAGGGCCATTATGTTTTGGTAGATATTTAGATCGCAATTTCTCAATGCGAAAATAATCTACATTCTCAAATTCATTAATATCAAATCCCAATGGTAGAAGCGTGATTTTATGCTCCGGGACACCATCTTCTATCATGCCATGCTTGCATGAATTGCTTGCACCAATAATATTGGTTGCACAATCCCATATTAAGCGGTGCTTGCTTGGTGCATGGCGTGTATAGTATTTAATCGAAGGATGTTCCCTGTAGAAAATTCGCACTGGAACATGGGCATAGTAAGCAGCTTGCATTCCAGCCAAGCTTCCCGCAAACCAATGAGTCTGAACAATATCGGTTTTATTCTTGATCAAGTGTTCATAGATAAATTTAACAACCTCTGGAGTATTGCTGTAATCTCTATAGGATGTGACAGTATAAGAGATATTAAGCTCATTTAAAAATGAAATAATCGGGTCATCTTCATTGAGAATCACATAGTCAATTGCGAACCGACTCTTGTCGATGTATTTGGCGACTAATTCAAAGAAAACCCAACGAATATGGTGGGTAAATATGTAGGTAACTTTAATCTTCTGCTGCATTGTAACCATAACTAAAAAAACTAACAATAGATTCAGATAATTTATGAGAAATCATTAGACCCGGTTGCTCAACAAAAATGTAAAAAACATTAGCCATCATATATGTGAACAAGATGACAATAGAACAAGCCAAGACAGCAGCACCATTATAATCTATGAAGCTATAAGCTTTGCTAAAAGCAAAAACTCCAATAGTAGAGATAATAGGCAAATGAATTAGATACACAGAGAAAGATAGTTTTCCCATAACAATGAACATTCTCTTACTGAAGAGGTCACTCAACCTCTCATTTAAGATAATTGAGTAAACAACAAGTATGCCAGACAAAAAATTGCATATTGTATATGTTTTATTGCCCAAGATGAATATTAGCCATGAATAGGAGAAACTGTCGTTGTGTGCTCCAGCTAAATATATACCTATTAAAAAAATAGCTATTGAAAGTCCTGGTACAATCCTTATTTTAGCACAGTAGAGTAGCTGCCCAGCCATAAATGCTATTAATCCCAATCCGATTTGTTCATTAGTGAACAAAGCCATGCCAGTTAAACATATAATGAGACCCGAATGCAGTACGAATAATCCTCTAATGTTGAACAAATTAAACTTCTCTAAAAAGCACAAACCAAAAATAAAAAAAGATCCAATTAGCTCAATATGTATAGTCCACAGCACAGGATTATATGCACTTTTCCCAATGATGAAACTTTCAATCACTCCGTTGTAAACAGCACCAATAAAAGTATAGTTAAAGTCACCATATTCTCTAATCCAATCAGTAAGCATTGTTTTACAAGATAAAAATGGAGTATTAAATGCTACATAAGCAAGGACACATGAAATAGTCGCGGGAATCATTAATCTAGGGTATCTTTTTAAGAACATAACAGCAAATTCATAGAAGTTTTTTTTCGAGGCAACATGAGTTAAAATATAACCACTCAAGACAAAAAATACATAAACGGCAAATGTTCCTGAATAACTAAAAGCAAATGGGGAATTATGTAAAATATTTTGGATGTAATATTGTGAATCTGGAGAAACCTCAAAGGAATGAAGGTAGGGAAAAAAAGTTAAGCTTAAATGAGAAAGAAGGACGATAAATGCTGCTACCCCTCTAGTGCCTTCTATTGAACCAATTTTAGTACCACTTGTTATCATCTTACTTACTTTCCTGCTTTATTTTCACAAATAACTGCAAATGTTGAATTATATATAGGAATCGGCGAAAATTTGACTGGCAGCATAAAATCATATGTCTGTTCTAATTGCTGTTATGCTCATAGCATCAGATACACAATAGTCTCAATCTCTTAAAAGTGCTAACATTGACTCAGTAATTTTTGCAAGATCACCAAAAATGAAACTGATTATCAGCCGTCATGGTGAATGTGAGTGGAATATACAGGATAGGGCTATGAGTCAATGGGATTGTCCTTTGACACCCAAAGGAATCCGACAAGCTTATGCCCTGGGTGATAGGTTGCGTCGTCTATGGGTAAGTTGCCATGAAGCGATAAGCGCAGTGTATCGACTTGGGGACTACCTGCATCGCAAATAGTCAGGAATACGGGTTCTTTTGTCATACTCAAATCGGATATTTTTTTCATAAAATTGAAAATTTGCTTTTACCATATATATCACTTTCTTGAAAAATTGGCAAGCTAGACAACTAGGGGTACTTAGACCACAAAAAACAGGAAAAAAGGGCTAAAAGCATTTTTTAGTATGGGTTTTACCTCGAAAATAGTTACATCGGCGCTTGTATGGGTTTCAGGTCATTTTACCCCCTTTGACGTATTTTTCTTGCCGAAGCTTGGGTTTTAACCCTATTAAGGGCGAAAATTTTTTTAAGTCCCGCAAGGATAACTAATTTTCTGCTAAACTAATCATTGCTAGGCTATAATAAACCGTCAGGAGTTATGAAAGCGGTAGGGGTAGCGCCAGAGTGCCTACCCCGATCTCACTGGGCAACCACGGGGGATTGCCCCTACCTTAATCTACAACTCATTTAGACGCGCTATATCTGACATTTTTTCAAGGAAATCTAACATTGTTTCAATACGACTTTCTCAATCGCTTTCTCAAAACTGCTACTGTTAACATAGTATCAAATATTACGATACCCCTGTCAGGAGCAATCAGTGTAGCTTTCCTAGGACACCTATCAAATATTAGTTATTTAGAGGGAGTCGCCTTGGGATCTATTGTGTTGAGTTTTCTCTACGAAAGTTGTTCTTTTATTAAGTCAGGAACAACTGTGATTACATCTCAAGCGGTTGGACGAAATGACCGAGAAGCAATACTCCTAGCCGGCATACAAAATGTTTTAATTGCTTTGGCCTTGGGGCTGCTTTTTTTGCTACTACAATACCCTTTGAAACAGTTAGGCTTTCTGTTGTTGAATGCGACGACTGAAGTAAAACTTGCCAGTATTGCTTATTTTAATACCGGAATTTGGGGGGCTCCAGCAGTTTTAAGCAACTTAGCATTAATTGGGTGGTTGCTTGGGCGCGAACAAAATCACAAAGTTCTTTTACTCACCATTGTTGGGAATGTGAGTAATGTTGCACTAAATTATCTTTACATTGTCCTTTGGGATTGGTCAAGTATGGGAGCCGGATTGTCCCAAGCTATTAGTCAATATCTAACCTTATTGCTAGGAATTTTGATGATTAGTTGTGAAGTTTCCTTAAAAGAAGTCGGTGCTTTAATGGAAAAATATTTTGATTTTTCTGTTTTCAGAACTACTCTTGATTTAAATCGCAATTTATCGGTTAGGGCTGTAGTTATCGTATCTATTTTTGTCCTTTTCAATGCTTTTAGTGCCACGAGAGAGATTGATATGCTGGCGGAAAATGTTTTACTCCTTCAAATAGTAGCAATCAGTATGTATATGTGTGATGGTGTAGAATATGCTACTGTATCTTTAATCGGTCAATTTGAAGGGCAAGGAGCCAGTCATAAATTTATACCTCTTTTGCAAATTGCTCTAGCCACTAATCTTGTGATTGCTTTAATTATTAGTTTGGTTGCTGGCTTTTTTCCTGCTCCTATCATTCATCTGTTTACTAACCATTCTGAATTGATAGACACGACTAAAACTTATCTTCCCTGGACATTTATTGTTATCATCGGTTCTAGTGTTGCTTATATTCTGGATGGATATTGTTCAGGTTTGGGAGAAGGAGTTGCTATTCGCAATACTTATTTGGTTAGTGGCTTGCTGGGACTTATCTTTCTCTCTTTAGCAACCTTTTATTTTCATAGTAATCATTTTTTATGGTTAGCTTTATTTATTTTTATGTTATGTTGTATTCTAATTCTGGGAATGCAGATACCGATGACATGGAGGGACTCCCCAATGTCAGAACAGAAAAAAGAGGCTGTTTCCAACTGATGAAATGTGATTTGTCAGTTCGGGAAAATTGCTCTACCGAACTTGTGGTGTAAGAAGGCTTTTTTCCCTAAAGCGCGAATCCCTTAAGAGTGCTAATATTCCTTCAGTAATTTTCCCACGATAACAAAACATGAAAATGATCATCGTCCGTCATGGCGAAGCTGAATGGAATCTACAGGATAGGGCAATGGGGCAATTAGATAGTCCTTTGACTCCGAAGGGAATCCGACAAGCTTATGCCCTTGGCGATCGCCTGCGTCGTCTTTCTTTTACGACTCTTTATAGCAGTGACTTGGGGCGTGCGGCTGAAACGGCAAATATCATTGCTTCAATCTGTGACAAAAAAGTTATTTTTAACTCAGAATTACGAGAATGGAATTTCGGCATTTTTCAAGGATTAACCCTTCCTGAAATGCAGGAAAAATTTCCCCAAGAACGAGAAGATTATGAACTTAATGTTTTTGAATATCTCATCCCTGAAGGCGAAAGTTTAAGGCAACTTAGACAGAGAAGTTTTCGGGTATTGACCGCGATCGCTCAACGGCATTCAGATGAAGCGGTTGTAGTGGTCACTCATGGTGGTATCTTAATGTGTTTTTTTGAAGAAGTGCTGGGAATTATCCATAAAAAGCCTTTGCCTTTTCAGCAAGACAATGCTAACTTCTGTGCTTTTGAGTATGTTAACGGGCGTTGGAGTCTTATGGTTTGGAATGATATTAGTCATCTCGAAACGATGGATACCGTTGAAATTTAACAATTTCGATAAAACTTAGACTGTCATGGAACTTTCTCATAATTCCCTTAAGGTCGAGGCTGATTAATCTGATTGAGAATATCCATCATAGGGCAATAACCCCAGGATTTGGTGATTTTCTGATTTTCCAATTTGAAAATTTCTAAGGCTTCAGGCTACTCCATAGAAACCCGGTTTCTATATTGAGAAGTGTGGTTAGTCGATATTAATGAGCAATGTTTAGAAGTTTACCGAGAACCTACCTCGAATGGCGATCGCTTTTGATTACTTATCTCTATAAATTATCCCATCACAGCAATTTTATCATCAAAACAATACCCCTGTAGGGGCGCAATGCTTGCGCCCCTGTTCCCCCGCTCCCCGCTCCCCTGCCTTGCTATTTCATTCGGGCAAAATGTTCTAACAAAAGCCGGTGAATAAAAATATAACCGCCGCCAACTTTTTGTAAAAATATCCGTTCCGTTGCCCAATCTAAAAAACGAGCATAGTTCCAGGGAATATCGCCGTTAAAATATAATATTAAACGGAGGATAAAATGTTTGAGAAAAGCAGCGCCACCCCCAGCCGCCATGCCAAAATATAGTCCATAAATTCCCCAAGCAACAGGAATCCAGCGTAAAAATTTCGCCCCCATAAACATAATGATTCCCGTGATCAGCCCAAATATCAAAGAATTGCCGATAGACTGGAACATTCCTTGATTTGGTCGATAATATTCATCTATTCCTGGTTTAGTTAATCCCCGAATTATGCCAACGATGCCGCCAAGAATTAAACCACATAAAAGGCTACGAACAATCAGAATATTTCCATGATAAAACATAAGTTTTATCATGTGAATTACATAAATTTTTAGCAAAATAATTTCTCTGGAAATCCTGCCTATAATTACCACCACCGATAAACATTCCTTTAACAATATGTTGAATTGTATAAACACCTGTCCACCTAAGTTGAGCAATTGGCGAAATATTTTTGATCTGAAATATTTTGCCAAATAAGAATAAATAAATTGTTGACAACAAAATTATAAAATTATTTGGAGAAAAGGAAAATTGTTGATAAAAACAAATACGTAAATTACAATTAGTATAATAAATAAAATAAATAGATCGAGATTAAAAAACGAGACTGATTCAACAACCAAGTTGGTTGCATTTGTTCAATAAAAAATACCGTCTGGGACTGTTCTACCATTTTTTGCGCTAACCAAATTAACCAGTGTTTAGCTTGGGCTTGGGGATAGGGATCGCGATCGCCTCTCCGGTGAAACATTCGCTCAATATAAGTATCAAACAAATGTTGTCGCCGTTGGTCTAAATTCATCTGGGGTAATTCATCTAAAGACATTCCCCGATAAGCCAAAGTAATAATATTTAGCATCAGGGGAGAACTGGCTAACTCTAACAATTGACTATCGGTTTTTACCGCAGTTATAACTGCTGCTAATTCAGCCCCTGCATTGGCTAGATAATGCTCAATTTGTTCGAGAGAAAGAGGCTGAACCGTAATCGCCCCTTGAAACTTTAAACGGTGTTGCAATTCTTGATAATCTTTAATCCGACTGCATACCACTATCTCAATTTCCCCATGTTCTTGGTGAAATAAATTCAAAGCTTGGACGCAGGCATCTCGGACACTTAACTTCATCGAAGCCATCTAATAACAGCAATAGTTCTCCTTTTTTTACCCAGGTTTTACCAAGTTCCTTAGCCACCTGATATTGATTATTTAATTCGGTGACTAACCAATCCGTAATGGGCTGACATCTGTTCAACCCCAAGAATATGTTTGCTCTGGGACTGAGGCACATTTTTTTCCAACCAAGCTAAGACGCGATCGCGCATTCCTCTAAGCTACTCCTGATATTCGCCGGTGGGGGCAACCACCGCCAAGGAAGAGTCCCCACCGACCAGAAATTACAGCAATAATTCAGATTTTCATCGGCAATTTTTGGGGACAAATCGCCTCTCCCTTATCCGCCAGTGGACTCGGTACTGGAGGGCGGTAAAACCAGATACAACATCCCATCTTCCTTGGCTGTTATACGGTCTATTTAACCCCGCTTATTTATTTAGATATTATTTAGATAACGCTTTCAACCGATAAGTATTTTCCTCAACCAATTCTGAAAACAAACTTTCATAGCGGTTCAATGCTTGCTCATAAGCATAATTTTCTATCGCATATTGCCGACCTTTGGCACTCAAAGCCGCCCGTTTTTCCGGGTGCTGATACAGATCTAAAATCGCCGCAGCTAAAGCATCTTCATCTTCTGGAGGAACCACCACACCACCGCCACTTTTTTGCACCGCTTTGGCCGCTGTCCCGGTCAGAGGCACTGAAGCGGCGATCGGGCAACCACTCGCCAGCAGCACCGGAATTTTTGACGGCATATTAAACCCAATCACATTATGTTTTTGAACAACTAATCCCACATCCGCCGCCGCCAACATATCTGGCAAAGTTTCTCTGGGTTCAAAGTTTAATAACTTCACATGATGCGCCGAAAACATTTCACAATACTCTCTCACCCGATTAATTGCCTTGGTTTCCCCCACAATCACAAACACAATATCAGGAATATGATTAAGTTTAGCGGCGGCCTTAATCGCCGTTGGTAATTGTTGAGTTAAAGCAATATTACCTGAATAAAGCACCACAAATTTGCCTGGGAGGTGATGTTTTTCTATAAATGAATTTGTCTCCTTCGGTATGGGGCGAATAAAATTCACATTCACCCAATTGGGAATCATCACAATTTTTTCTAAGGGAACATTTTTCTGCTGCAAATTTTCCACAAACCCATCAGCAATCACACTAATTTTATTTGCGTGTCGGCAAGCAAATTTTTCTAATTTGGCAAACGCTTGAAACAACCACTTATTTTTGAGCAATCCCACTTCCCAGGCAGCTTCATGTTGAATATCTTGGATATTCAAGACCACTGGCGTTTGGCGTAACCTAGCCAGAATACTCACGGCAATGCAAACTGGCAAGGGAGGAACTGTCGCCAACACCACATCGGGACGCCACCCACTCAAGGCGTAGGGTAAACTATTAAAAACAAAAGTGCCGTCGAGTAAAAGTCGATCTAATAAATTAGGTCGTGGTCTAATCCAAACTACGCAGCGTTGGATGGTGACACCATTTCGTTCTTCGGTTAAATACCATTTACCCTGATAGTCAGGGTAAATTTCCCGTTCTGGATAGTTCGGCATAGAGGTGACAACTCTCACTTGATGCCCTCTTTTCACGAGACCTTCGGCCAATTCTGTCATCAGTGGTGCAATCCCAATTGGTTCTGGATGATAGTTATAGGAATAAATCAGAATTTTCATAACTGGAAGTGGTGAGTAAGTTTTTTCTGAGTGTCTTTGACTTGCAACTCGACTGGCAAATCAGACATTTAGAGATATACGGCCAAAATTGTAGACAAAATCATCACAGAATTATCATAAAGTCATTCATTATGATTGATTGACACATTGTTGGTCTGATGTATATTCTCCACGTTTTTACGGATTTCCTGCCGATAGGGGCAGCAAAACCGCCACATTAGCCCCGCTAAAATCTTTTAGCTTCCTGATAACCAGCGCCTTAATGCTATTTTTTTATAAAACCGATATCTTGGGCTGAGGATATTTTAACGTATTAGGGTAAATTTTCCGAGGAATCGCTCAAAATCTTTAAATTTGTGGTCGTTCTTGGGCAAAAATGATGATTTGCTAATAAATTTTTTTTTCATTCCAGCGATCGCTCGTAAGTCGGCGATGAAATTTCCGGGCTGAAATAGCTGAAATCTAGATTAGCTGCGTCTGACAGTATTTAAGCCTGTTTTAAAGTTGACGATCGCCGTAAACATAGAAACCAAAAAGTAAAATACTCTCAAAATCCAGCCTCGCCATTTAAATAAACTGTCGATTTTGGTGGGAGTAAAATATTTTTTCTGAAGCAGTTCGTTTGCATAAGCAAAAACATAAGCAATTCTTTGGTAAGTATTGTTCATCAACTCATCGGTTTCTACCATTTCTTTTTCTTTGGCAGGAATTACGGGGAAGTTTGCCGTGTACAAATAAAACCCCAATATGGATTCATTTTGAGTTTTATATCGCAAAAATGTATTGGTCATTTTTTGGGCTTGGCTATATGAAATATTTTCATTAATCGAGAAACTCTGCACCCAAATTTGATATTTAAAAAATACGCTACTGCTATAAATACACGGCACTAAGGTTAATAACAGAAGATAACTGACTCGATTACTAAAAGACCGGGGTAATAAAATTGTTGCTACTCCAAACCCTAGACCCAAAATGGCAAAGACTAAGACATTTAAAATTTCTATAATTTCTATACTCAGGAGTAAATCTCCCAGAAGAGGAATTTTATAGACAATTTCATCCCCAATCAGTTCAGCGACAAATTTTATGTAGAGTGAGATCGCCACAATGACTACCGTAGTGGCAATATACAAACCAGTTTGAAACAAAAGTCGTAATAAGAGCATAATGCCATGAACCAATAACAGCAAAGTTTTAGAGCTATGTCACTTTTACCAGGATACCCGCTTAAATTTTATCTTTTTAAATTTTATCTTTGTCTTTATCTTTATCTTCTGCCAATGTTTATCTTGATATTTTGTAACCCATTATTAGATATTTATTGCAAGTATGTAATCATATATTTTACGAAATAGAAGGAAAGAGGTGGAGGAATCGGCAAATTCTAGATCAGTTTTAAGACTCGAAATCTTTGCCGCACAAAGATTTCAGCCCAATTTACCAAAAAAATGTAAAAAAATGTTGCTAGTTTGGAAAACTTACGTTAAGTTATGTGTAAGTGGGTTGACAAAAAAGGAATTATCTGGACTATGGACACCAAAGAAACTAAATTCGGATTTACGGCGTTCGCGGAAACCTGGAATGGTCGCTTGGCCATGCTTGGCTTTGTGATTGGTTTGGCTACAGAACTGATCACAGGTCAAGGCATCCTGTCTCAGCTTGGCTTAATGTAAGTGCCAATCACTGCCAATCACTGCCAATCACTGCCAATCAGTGCCAATCAGTGCCAAGCCTCATCACATTTCCCCAAGAGAACTGACAGAAACACTGACTATCTCAGATCAAACAGGAGAACTTGAACAATGGAAACCAAAGAAACTAAATTCGGATTTACGGCGTTTGCGGAAACTTGGAATGGCCGTTTAGCCATGCTGGGCTTTGTGATCGGTTTGGCTACGGAGTATATGACCGGCCACGGTATTCTTTCTCAACTCGGTCTGATGTAATAATTTTTAACTCAGACGGCAACGGCAATTTTAAGTTAAAACTATTTCTAGCGGGATGGGGGGATTTTTCTCCCACTATCCCGCTTTGATTTTCTCTGGAGAGTCCCATGATTTTTGTGCTGCTACGTCGAAATATTCAAACCGATCTGGACTTCGATCTCTCCAGCAAAGTCCGGGTCGCTATCTGAGTCACGATTGTCACGTGAGTTTAATTGCATTTTTTGCATTTTGTCATGCCTTATATGCAATTAATGCCATAACTTTGTATCAATCGCTGCAAAATATTCCGTTTAGGTATGAGTTAACTTAAGGGAAAGCTGACTGAAAATATTTGAGAAAATCTGAGAAATTTTCCCAAGTGCCAGATTGTTTTATGGCTGTAATCATAAGGTTATTGCCGATTTAAATCTAACTGGCGTGTCCTTTGTGATTTGTTTATGATTTGTTGAGGATAATGCTCTAAGACTGAAGCCTAATTCTCAAAGATTATCCAAGATAATCCAAGATGATCAAATATGATTTTTAATCACTTAATATAAATACTTATTATCGAGTCATAAACCGAATAAATTTTAGTATAAATTAGTCAATATTTCGAGCAAATATAATTGATATCCATGTCATACACATCCCAATCATACACATCCCAGAACATTCTATGCGTGTCGAGCAGTTGCAAGCTTTTCTCTCTGTGGCAGAAACGGGCAGTTTTCAAGCAGCAGCCCGACGCTGTGGGTTTACCCAATCTACGATTAGTCGCCAAATTCAAGCGTTAGAAGCGGAAGTTGGATTGGCTTTATTTCATCGGACTGCTCAAGCGAAGCTGACTGTGGCCGGAGAATGTTTTTTACCCAGGGCGCAGAGAATTTGTCAAGAATGGCAAAAAGCTTTGGAGGAATTAACAGAACTTTTGGAAGGAAAACAGCCAGAATTATGTGTGGCGGCAATTCATTCTGTTTGTAATTATTATTTACCGCCGATTTTGCAGAAATTTTGTCAGAAATATCCAGAAGTCCAATTGCGGGTGACTACTTTAGGCAGCGATCGCGCTTTGAAAGTGCTCAAAGATGGCCTGGTTGACTTAGCGATTGTGATGAATAATCGATTTTTAACCACAAGTCCAGAAATGGTTGTGGAAATTTTATACAATGAATCGATTAAACTGTTAATGGCCGCCAATCATCCTTTAGGACAATATGAAACCGTCCCTTTGGCAGAACTAGCGAAATATCCCCAGGTAGTTTTTAAGGATGGCTATGGGATGCAACGCTTGGTGCAAGATAAGTTTATGCAGCAAGGACACAATCTGAAGGCCGCTTTAGAGTTGAATAGTCCAGAAGCTTTTCGTGGTGTAGTTCGCCTGGGGGAAATGATTGCTTTGTTGCCAGAAACGGCTTTGTGGGATGCCTACCACGATCCAACTTTAGCGGTGCGATCGCTCCCATCGGAGATCGACGCTGAAGGCAAAGATGCCTGGATCCGCCAGGTGGTGATGGTGACGACCCGCGATCGCCTGCAAATTCCCCCTATCCAAACCTTTTGGCAGCTAGTCCGGGAATTCGTTCCTGTGCAAATGCGGTAATATTGATTGTTGATTGTTAATTTAGTTACAAAATCAAATCATTAATCACTAATCACTAATCAAATGATTAATTGTTATGAGTAACCACATGAGTAATTGTTATGAGTAATCGTTTCCGAGAATTTATTCAAAAAATTGGCAGTGGCCCCCACACTGGAGAGAATTTAAATCGCCAAGAAGCCGCAGAAGCCATGAGCATGATGCTAAACCAAGAAGCGACTCCCGCTCAAATCGGGGCATTTTTGATCGCCCATCGGATCAAACGACCCACGGGAGAAGAACTGGCTGGGATGTTGGATGCTTACGAAGAAATTGGCCCAACCTTAAGGCTTTCCGGGGTAAAACCTATGGTGTTTGGCTGTCCTTATGATGGCCGATCGCGCATGACACCCCTGGTGGTGATTACTGCCCTAATCCTAGCGACTGTCGGTCAACCGGCGATCATGCACGGTGGGGACAAAATGCCCACCAAATACGGCGTCCCTTTAATCGATATTTGGCAAGGCTTAGGGATTAATTGGTGTACTTTTTCCCTACAGCAAGTTCAGCAACTCATCGAAACCACAGGTTTGGGATTTGTCTATCTGCCGAATCATTTTCCCCAAGCAGCGGGTCTGGTTCCCTACCGCGAGCAACTCGGCAAACGACCACCGATCGCCACTTTGGAGTTAATTTGGTCGCCTGTAGTCAGTGACTATCACCTGATTGCGGGTTTTGTTCATCCCCCAACGGAAACCTTGTTTCAGGAGGCGTTAGCCTTACGGGGAGTCAAGAATTTTACCACCATCAAAGGTTTAGAAGGCAGTTGTGATTTGCCCCGCGATCGCACAGCCATTATTGGCAGGATCCAAAATGGTGAATTCCAACGCCTACATCGAAATCCATA
The DNA here is from genome assembly GCF_001276715.1 of Planktothricoides sp. SR001. GTDB lineage: Bacteria > Cyanobacteriota > Cyanobacteriia > Cyanobacteriales > Laspinemataceae > Planktothricoides > Planktothricoides raciborskii. The sequence goes on from NZ_LIUQ01000004.1 coordinate 224,570, forward strand.
CGACTATGACTTTGGCGGCAAAAACCCCCCCATCCCAGAGACAACCCCGCAACTGATCCATCAAATGCAGCGGATCTTAGAAGGGAAACCATCGGAATTAATGCATTCGGCGATTTGGAATGGTGGATTTTACCTGTGGCATTGTGGTTTTTGTCCAGATATCGCCACCGGCTTTGACACAGCGGAAAATTTATTGAGCACAGGTAAAGTGAACGCCAAACTGCAAGAAGTGATGAGAATTAATAGTTAATAGTTAATAGTTATTGGTTAGTGGTTATTGGNNCCAATAACCACTAACCAATAACCACTAACTATTAACCCTTAACGACTCACCAAAATTGGTCGGTCAATGTTGAGGGAAGCCAACAAGCGATCGACCAGAAAATGCTCTTGGAATAATTGGCGAATATAGTCAACTTTCATGGGTTCATGCAGGCGGACTTTACCCAAACTTTCGGTAATAATTTCAACCGTTTTCAAAGTATCGAGGTCTACAGATAAAACCGGCACTTCGGCTTCTTCAGCGCGATTTAAAATAATCGGGGAAGGTCGAATATTTCCGGTGACAATCAGACAATTGGTAGACGTTTCTAAAGCGGCTAACTGAATATCCGTCCGTCCCCCTCCTGTAACCACTGCCATGTTGACTCCGTTTGATAGATACTTCAGCGCCGAGTTGACATTCATGGCTCCAATTTTCAAGGTTTCTACCATTAAGTTTAATCGGTCAGGTCGGCAAAGCACTTGAGCGTTTAATCGTTCGGCTAATTCCCCGACACTGACACCCCCCAAAAAAGCAATTTTTGGCAACATGGCAAACACGATTATATTTTGTTGTTCCAAAAATGGCTTAATTAATGTTTCTGTTTCTGCCAAATTTTCCGGCGGAATGTCATTCAGGACAACACCGATCAGGCGATCGCCCAATCGTTGTTTAGCCGACAACAAAATATCCACTGATTCTGGGGATTCAAACCGCGTCACCAACACCACAGAAGCATCAACTAATTCGGCGATATCTGGCAAAGATAACTGATAAAGATAGCCCTCATCGAAACTCGCCGGCCCTTCCATAATAATAATATCTCCGCGAATATCTGCCAAAGAATTTTGCAGATATTTTTTATAGTCGAGTGAGCCTTGATTTGTTCCTAAGCGTTCTTTAAAGAGTTGTTTACCTAAAAATAGTACGGTTTTTCCCAGGTTTTGATCGCTCAAATTTAAGGTTTTGGCCAAAAACTTTACATCTTCATCGACAGGATTTGGTTCCCATTCATCCTCACATCGTCCCACAGGTTTTGCATAAGCAATTTCCAGGCCGCTTTGCTGGAGTTGTGGACTAATTCCCAGGATAGTGGTTGATTTTCCACTATAGGCTTCTGTTGACCCAATTAACAGATATTGCATTGGTTTTTTTTTGGTTGCATTAAGATTTTGCACGCTTAACTCCTTTTTATTTAGTAACCCATAAATAATTTATAGCTTATTTTTCGCTGGAAATGTTCAGAATTTTCAACTAATCAGCAAATAATCATCTCGATTTTGGCAAAAAAACCCTCACTTGATCTTTTGTTTACAAAGCTGTTTACAAAGCTTGGCCGGATATCCCTGATGCTTAAATATCTTAAATATTGATTCCTTGAGTTATTTAGTTAGTCATTTCTTTGGAGTAATTTTTTGTAGAAGCCTTTGCTAAAATCAACTACATGATGCCGCCGGTGATTTTCAATAATTTCAATTAAAAAGTTAATAAAATCAACATTCGTCATGGTCAGTTGATAATTTAAATCCGCATTACCATCAAACTGAACTCGACAGCGAGTTGGGTCAGCGGGAAGTGAAGACACTTGCCAACTAGCCACAAACTTAATATTTTCTCCCCATTCAATTTTTCTTTCCCCTTCTAAATGTCCTTGACGATAAAGGCTAATCGCTCTAGGTAATAATACCCGTTTTTTCTCTTGATTATAGTAGGGTAAATAGATGCCGACTATTTTTTTATCTGCGGGTTGTAACAGATCTAGATTAGTGGTCATATTTAATGCTCCTTTCCTGAATTAAGTGTCTCGCTCAAAAATCTGTAGTGGCAATATCTATGACTCACTAGAGAGTCATGGGAGTACATTTAATGATTTTCTGATTTTTGCTCGACGGGTTGCTAAAGTTAAGATTATTTGTATTTATATCTACATAGCAGATATCGCAAATATAGCAAATTTATCTTCAATTAATTTACCATAATATTTTTTAGATAACTTGTTTAAACATCAAGAAATGATTAAGTTTGACTAACGGCGTTGATTGACACCAGTTAGTTTTTCATAAAATTCAAGATTCTTCATAAAGAATCCAGCGTAAAGGTTTCAATAACTTAATGAGTATAAAATCAGGGTAATTCATGGCTTCCCATGAATCGTTTTCCATCATTTTTTGTCCGTGTGTAAGCTACTAGCGGTCTCCAGGAAATGATTCGACTGACCTGGGCTGACGCCCGATCGCTCATCCCTAGGAGTCAGAGAGGGCGATCGCCTGAACGCCCAAAAGGAAAAAAATTATGGTTCCCCCGATCGCCAAGAGAGAAACTTAGAGAAACTTTCTGTTTTCATCCTGGCACGAGCATGGTTCAGTCCTGAACAAGACCCTAGGGGATCTGGGCAACAACCCTCAATTTTTCCACAAAACTGGCAGTTAATAAAGATATGGTATTTTTAGCTACAATAACTCATTTAGAGTTTTTATGGAAGCGAGAGGTGATAAAATTTATCTCTCATTGCCATCAAACACGATCGTTATTAGTATTTAACTGTGATTACCTATGCCAGCAAATTCCTGGCCAGAAAACCATTCTTACAGAAATTTTCCGCCCCTTAGAGCGATTTTGTATAATCTGTCCGATCCAGAGGCAGGAGAAATCGATCCGGCGATCGCCTATTCTTATTCAGGATATGAGGGTCGTCGGGCTAAAGCGGCCATCCTTTTGATCGTTGCCTGGACTGGCACCATCGCCCTCCATTTAGTTTCCTGGGGGTTCTGGTTGGTGGTGGGCTTTACTGGACTGCTTTGCTTTCAGGCATTGCGGATTTTGCTGGCACGTCCCCATCAGACTCCTGAACCTTTAGCCCAGGCGGATCAAGCCCACTGGCCGTCAGTGTCCCTGCTGGTGGCAGCGAAAAATGAGGAGGCGGTGATTGCCCGACTGGTGAAAATGCTTTGCCATCAAGATTATCCCACGGAAAAATATGAAGTGTGGGTGATTGATGATTGCAGTAGCGATCGCACCCCGGAAATCTTGCAAACCCTCAGCCAAGAATATGCCAACCTGAAGGTACTCCGCCGGTCGGCCAATGCTAAGGGAGGCAAATCCGGCGCCTTGAATGAAGTTTTGTTAAAAGCCCAGGGGGATTTCTTAGGGGTATTTGATGCGGATGCCCAGGTGCCCCCGGATATGTTGCGGCGGCTGTTGCCTATGTTTAACGAAGCACGAGTGGGCGCGGTGCAAATGCAAAAGGTGATTGCCAATGCGCCATTGAATTTCTGGACGCGGGGACAAGAAGCGGAAATGGCTTTAGACCTGTATTTCCAACAGCAACGGATTGCAGTCAACGGCATTGGGGAACTGCGGGGCAATGGTCAATTTGTGCGCCGCAGTGCTTTAGAAAGTTGTGGGGGCTGGAACGAGTTGACCATTACCGATGACCTGGATCTGACCATGCGCTTACATTTGGATGGTTGGAATATTGAGGCGATCGCCTTTCCTGCGGTGCTTGAAGAAGGAGTCACCAGTCTGAAAGCCCTGTGGCATCAGCGCAACCGTTGGGGAGAAGGGGGCTATCAACGCTATCTGGATTACTGGCGGCTGATTTTCAGCAACCGAATGGATATGCTCAAAACTTGGGATATGTTTGGGTTTTGGATTATGCAGTATTTCTTGCCCAATGCGGCAGTCCCAGATTTACTCATGGCGATTTATCTCAAACATTTGCCGGTAATGAGTCCCCTGACCACTTTGGCCATTTCCCTCTCTTTGGTGGGAATGTTTACAGGTCTGCGTCGGGGCAATCCACAGCAAGAAACCCGGTTTCGGACGTTCTTCGGCACCCTGGTCAAAACCTTACGCGGCACATTATATATGTTGCACTGGTTTGTGATAGTTGCCAGTGTGGGCATCCGAATTTCCGTGCGTCCCAAACGCTTGAAATGGGTGAAAACCGTTCATCAAGGTACTGGGGAATTGCAGTTTTGACACTCCCCGGCCTAAAGGCACGGGGATTCTTGCTTCACCGAGCAACCTTGCTTAAGCACCGTTTCCAGGTTTAAGTAGAAGGTCATCTCTCCACAAGCGTTGATTTCCGTATGCCCTACGGTATTTGAAATATATCCCATCAATTTTAATGCCTTCATCAGAATGTTAATTGCGGCATTTTCATCCCTGTCCAGTACAGCACCACATTTACAAATGTGAGTTCTTACTGACAGGGATTTTTTTACTTTATTACCGCAATTAGAACATTCCTGCGATGTGTATTGTGGCGCAACGAGAACCGCAACCTTGCCAAACTTAACGGCAAAATACTTCAACCATTCCCGAAACAAATACCATCCAGCATCATTAATTGACTTGGCTAGGCGATGATTCTTTACCATGTTCCGCACCTTTAAGTCTTCAAACGCCACGAAATCGTGTTTATTTCATCACGCACCTTGCTAATTTCACCGCAAAGTCTTTACGCTGACGAGATACTTTCAGGTGTTTTCTCCCCAAACGGTTAATAGCTTTGGTTCTATTTTTAGAGCCTTTAACCTTTTTGGCAACTCGACGCTGCAAGCGTTTTAGTGCTTTCTCCGATTTTCTGAGATGTCTGGGATTATCCACCTTTTCACCATTAGACATCTCCAAAAATCAGATATAAAGCTTTGGTATGGCTTTGTGACGGGCAATTATTGGAGATGTCTATTGCTGTCGGTGTAAAAATGATTTAATTCCACGTCAATGCCAATACATTTGCCAGTTGGCTTAACTTCTTCCTTGGCTAAATCACTAGAGATACAAAACTGGCAATAAAAGCCATCGGCACGCTTAACCAGCCTAATCTTCTGAATTTGCTCTAATTGATAAAAGTGCAAATCGCGAGTTCCGATTAGTTTAAGCGTGCCGATTTTATTCTTGTCGGTAAAAGTTATCTTCTTCCTGTCTTCAGAAAGCGCCCACCCAGACTTTTTATACTCTACTGAACGTTGGTTCTTCTTGAACTTAGGAAATCCTTTCTTGCCAGGAATCTTTTTCTTGCAGTTATCGAATAATTTGGCTATACCACTCCAGCAACGTATGCGCTTCGCGCAGGGTTCCCCAACGGCAGAAGCTTGTCTAGCTGTCGAGTTGAGTTGATTTGCAAATGGGAATTCCTTGGCTAACCTAGCAGTGTATTTGTTGAGATCGTAGCCGTTGACACTTTTGTTATCCATCCAATATCTCAGACATTTATTTCTGATGAATTGGGATGTGCGAATAGCCTCGTCTATTGCCGCGTATTGTTCGGGTTTTCCCAAGCATTTAAACTCAAAAACTAACATGGTTTATCGACCTACTTAACCATATATTTATGGTAGCTCTCGACCCATAAATATGGGCTTGTATGTAATAAATTATTAATATTCTGCGCGATGACAAGAAAGCCGTCCTAGAAGGACGGGGTTTTAAACCCAAATTTCTGATAAGGGACAGACCAAAAAGAAACGCCAGAAACCCCAGAAACCCCAGAAACCGGGTTTCTTGAAGAAACCCGGTTTCTCATTGAGGGATACTCAAAAGCGATCGCTAACCCTTGCCATTATCACTGCTTTGGGTAGCCAGAACTCGTTCGGCTAATTTATCCGGAACTTCTTGGAGGCGATCGAACTTCCAGTTAAAGAAGCCGACACCCATTGTGAGCGATCGCAACTCCACAATCAAATCCTGCATTTCCGATTGGGGCAAATACGCCGAAACCTTATCCCAGCCCTTCCAATCACTCATGGGTTCATAGCCGAGGATTTGGCCACGACGCCCACTAATAATCTGCATCATATTGGAAGTAAAATCACTGGGAGCACAAATCTCCACCGAGGCAATGGGTTCCAGCAACGTAGGACTGCATTTGGCCATCCCTTCCTGCATCGCTGCCCGGGCTGCCAACTTAAACGACTGTTCAGAACTATCCACCGAGTGATAAGACCCATCGGTTAAAGTCACCGCCACATCCACCACGGGGAAGCCCAACGGCCCTTTCACCAAAGACTCGCGCACCCCAATTTCCACCCCAGGGATATACTGCTTCGGCACCACACCGCCCACAATCTTCTCGCTAAATTCAAAGCCTTGCCCACGCTCTCGCGGCTGAATACTCAGATACACATCCCCAAACATCCCATGACCGCCACTTTGGTGCTTATAGCGTCCATGTACTTTCTCTGCTGCTTTGCGAATCGTTTCCTTATAAGGAACCTGGGGCACATGAGTGGTCATCGGCAAATTATACTTCCGCTGTAGGCGATCGAGCGCCACTTTCAGATGAACTTCCCCCTGACCCCAGAGAACAATCTCGTGGGTATCCGCATTTTGTTCCCAAGTTAAAGATGGGTCTTCTTCCAGGAGTTTACTCATCGCCGCACTGATTTTTACCTCATCACTGCGTTTTTCCGTCGTCACCGCCAAAGCAAACACTGGCGGAATCATTGGTGCTTTGGGTAAATCTACTTTTAACTTGGCATTACTCGCCGTCAAAATATCCCCGGTAGCAATTCCTTCCATCCGAGCCAACGCCACCAAATCCCCGGCTGAAGCGGTCTGCAAGCTTTGGGTTTGTTGACCCATCATCTGATACATCCCACCAACGCGCACGCCATTTAAGCTCGTGCCATCAGTGAGTTCCCCTTGCCAAACCCGCACCAGAGAGAGTTTACCGCCTTGAGGGGTGTAATAGGTTTTCACCACTTGTGCCACCGTCTCCTGGGCATTGGGCTTCAATCCTCGGCGTTCGGCGGTTAAGCTGGGTTCTGGGGCTTCCCGAACCAGGGCATCTAAAAGCGGTCGTACCCCATAGTCTTGCTCCGCAATGCCCATAAACACCGGCACAATCAAATCCGCCCCTAATTCCATTTTCAGGTCTTTAACAATTTCCTCTTGGGACGGTTCGATTTCCTCTAAGAGTTCTTCGAGGAGATGGTCGTCAAAATTGGCCAACTCTTCGAGCATTTCCTGACGAGCGGCGTGTTCTTCGTCTTTCAGGTCTTCCGGCATGGATACGGGATCCGCCGCCGCCCCGGCATGGTAATGATAGGCTTGCTCGCTTACCAAGTCGATAAAGCCAATTAGATCATCACCTTTGCGAATGGGATATTGATGCGGCACTAAAGGACGGCTGGAAACAGTTTTCAGGGCATGGAGTACATCCATGAAACTGTTTTTTGACCGATCCATTTTGTTGATAAAAACAATGTGGGGAATTTCCCAGTCATCTAAAAATTTAAAAATCGGTGAGAGGGTGAGAACGCGGCTGACTTCCGCTTCGCAAACCACGATCGCGGCTCCGGCACCCATCAGCGCATTGTAAGTTTCTTGGGCAAATTCTACTGAACCTGGACAGTCAAGAAAGTTGAAGCGAATGTCTTGATAAACTGTGCTGGCGGCGCATACTTCCACACTCATTTGACGGGCGCGAGCTTCAGCGGAACTGTCCCCAACGGTATTGCCATCTTTGATGCTCCCTTTGCGGCTAATGGCGTTGGTGACATACAGGACACTTTCCAAAAATGAAGTTTTACCACTTAAGTAAGGGCCAACAATTGCCACATTCCGCACGCCCGATGCAACTTTATCAGTCATAGCTTGCTTCTTCTCCTTCAAAACTTAAGAAAAATTGAAATTTCAGCCATTTAGGTAAAAATGAGGTTAAAATAGCCAACTGTCTAGCAGTAACGTAGATTTAAGTTAGTATTTTTTAGCTCAATTGGCTAAAATGAAATCTAGCATTATCTATTGTTCAACTAATTACGTTTAATCACATTATAAGGTCAAAAGTCAGGAAAAACTATTAATTTTTATTAAATAAAATGGAAAAATCTTAATAATAGTTGAGACTCTCTCCCGGTAGAGAATCTCTAAAATTTTTCCTGAACTTTTTTAGTAAATTTCCCTATAATTTACTAAAAAGGTTTTTTTGTTTTTTTTGCCCTAGATCGCTACAGAAATCGGCACATAAATAATCGCCATAGAAGATTGGCGATCGCCTCAAAATATTGCATCTCCTGCCGGTATATATGCCCCGGAGATCGATCCCCGGCTTGCCGTCCATACTTCCATGATTGATAAAATTCAGATATTGTTGCCCAAAGATATTTTCAACTAAACCCTAATGCAAAATTATAGAGCATATTCATCGCAGACTAAATCTTATTTATACATCTTATTTAGGCCATAAAAATACATGGTAATGGTTGGGAAATTACCAAAACACATTTTAACGATATTCGGCCTTTGATGCCTATTCCATTCACCGAGTATGGTGATAATTTGGCAATAGGCACATGGGATAGGGAAGAGGTGGTGGCGGCGTTGGGGAATAAGTGAGGAAATGAAGTCGAAATAAATATACTATGGCTTCCAATTATCGATATAACCCCGAATAGCGGCTAACTCTCTCCGATAATCATTAAGTTTGCTACTGTGAGAATCAAGACTTTCAATAATTAGCTTATTTTTAGCTTCTTTCTGCTGAAGTTCGTTCCACAAGTTATTCAACTTCACTTGAAATAGGCTCTTAAAATCATTAATTTTATCTAACCCGCAAATGAATTGGGAAAAATCTTGTTCTAGAGAACTATAAATAATTTGCTTCATCTGCTCTCTATGCTGGTTTATTTGACTATTAAATTGACTGAAGATTTTGTGAAAATCCATTTGATGTCCCATGTAGTAAAAGTCCACCCACTCACCATCACCAATACAGCCTTCCTGAATATAGTCGTATTCTTTAATGGGAATTTCAATTCCTGTTAATTGAAAATCATCTATTCCCATATCATATTTGTCTTATAACTTTAATTCTATTTTAGAGCCTATGTATATGAAAAAAAATTGTGATAATTCTTCAATTCTTATCGGCCAAAAAGCCAATAATTTTTTCCTAACGTTTTTCGCTTCTAAATTAAGCTGCTTTTGCAAAAAACTAATTTGGTTTTTATAAACAGAATTGCAACGACTATAAATCAGCGGTTCAGCTTCTTGTGCAATCTCTACCATTTTTGCTCTAGATGAGCTTGCTTCCTCAAATCCATACAATGAATTTCGTGTTCGTGGGGCAATATAAGAACTATACCAATCTGGGCTATAATATGATGTGTACCAACGACCACCTTTCTCTCTTTCCATTTCTTCAATTTCTGACTCTATACTTGATTTTGCTGAATCACAGAAACTATCTATCTGCTGATTAAGCGCATCAAATAAAGCCTCTTTATGGCTTTGTAAAATATCCCGAAGCTGTTTATATTGATTAGAAATAAATTCTATCTTTTCCATCCATTCAGTTATTTTGGCTTTCTGGGACTGGATATAGTTTTTTCTTATATTAGACTGGTTGATCAGGATTTTTTGAGTATCTTCTACCTTGATGTCTAGAATTAATAAAACTTTAACAAGAAGATTATAGCCAGAATTCTGAAGAATACTTTTAATCGCCGTTTCTTCAAGATTAGAAATACCACTATCTATTAAAGCTGATGGCGCAATCTCTGACAATGGCGGTGTGTAAGAGCCACCGGAGGCATCAACTCTACTGTAAGTCTGACCAATAATTTTTCTAAATTCTTTATGATGACTTTCAGTCGCTATCCCTTTTAAAATGAGTTTAGCCAGCAGTCCTTGTTTAGCACTAGCAGGATAAATAATTGGTTCAGAAAAGCGAAAATCATTCATCAATGTTTGTTTCAAGTCCATGATCACATCCTCGATTTTACGAGAATGCTCCTCTTTCATATCTACCTTATTCAGAATAAAGAAAACCTTATGCCAGCTTTTTAATAAGAAATCTTGACGGTTTTTTCCTATTTCCCTGAACAATTCAGCTACTTCATTCGTCTTGTAATTGTTGTAATCTAAGATAAACAAAATTACATCACTGTTGTGTAATGCTTCCAGAGAAGCTTGCTTGAGTGGAGTTGTGTCAAATTTTGAAGACTTCCACTCGTTAGAACCAGGCGTGTCAACTAAAGTAAAACCAGCCAGAAAGGGAATGGTACTAGCAACTTCGATAGGATGTTCTAGTTCAAAGCGAAGAGTGTGATAGGGGTTGTTTTTTTGTCGAATCTCGCGGGTATATTCTAAAAACTTATGTCGAATTTTCTGGGCATCCCCTTGTGCAATGACAATTGGTTGCTGTTGCCCCTGCCGATACTCCAAAAGTCGAGGAACTTGTCCGACTGGAATGTGTCGGATATCGGTACGGCAGACAGTACAAGATTCTGTGTCAGTTGCCAGTATATCCTCGCCAATAACAGCATTTAGAAAGGTACTTTTACCTACACGCTGAACCGAAATTGCTGCTGCTTGATACTTTTGAGCCTGTAAATCAGCTAAAGTTTGACTGATATCTGTCTCAACTTTCCTTAACTCACTGGCGGCATCGCCTTCGAGCCACCGACTTGCTCTAATCTCTCGCAAATACTGCAAAAGTTTTGTCGCCTTAGTGTAAAGGTCAGTATGTGTTTTAGCAAAGTCTTGAGAAGGCATACGGCGATTTTCTGGGTTAGAACTAAATCGTTAGTTGAATTTTAACACAAATTTGTCAAGTAAGCTGCCTCGAAACAAGATAAATACTAATTGAGGAATCAGTTTTTCTCCAGCCCCCTAATACCTGCCATCGCATTGTCGGAGGTTTGGACTAAGGGCCTGTGGGTGGCGGTTGTGAAACCATTTCTGCCTCGCAAACTTGCAGAAACTCCAAGTCCAGTAAATCCGAGTTTTACTCTAAAATATCTACTTCTTCACCCCTAGTAAAATTCAGCAGTTATTGAATCATATTTCGATTTATACCTCGATTAATTTTGTTAAGCTTCCGCTATATTTGCTTCTACTTCAGCTACAGACACATCTAAAAATGTAGCAATTTCTTCTGTAGCTAATCCCCGATTAAACATTCTGAGAATTGCAGCTTTTTCTCGCTGTTTAGCTTTTTGTAACTCAGCCTGTGCTTCAGCTTGTACCTCAGCCTGAATCTCTTGGTAAACTCTGGTTTTATTTAAGTCACTCAGGTTAAACATGGCGGCAATTTCCTCTCTGGATTTTTGGGGTAACTTGTAAACCATGACATTTTCTAGATATGTGTAGGTTGAGTTGATAAACCCAACCTACAATTTATCACTCGATTAATTTTGTTCAGATTCCGCGATAGTCGCTTCTACTTCAGCTACAGACAAATCTAAAAATGTAGCAATTTCTTCTGTAGCTAATCCCCGATTAAACATTCTGAGGATTGCAGCTTTTTCTCGCTGTTTAGCTTCAGCTTGTACCTCAGCCTGAATCTCTTGGTAAACTCTGGTTTTCTTTAAGTCACTCAGGTTAAACATAGCGGCAATTTCCTCTCTGGATTTTTGGGGTAACTTGTAAAAAACGATGGTTTCTAGTAATTCGATAAACCTCTCGCTGACCGCGATATTTGGTATTTCTGTGCGAACTTGTTCAGCTAAATTTATAGCTAAATCTGCGGCTGTATCTTCTGGTTCAACGATCAGTTTAAGTAATTTTATCGGTAGGGGTGCGGTTGCTGTCGTACTCAGTTCATCGATGTAAATACGGGTGATGTTAGGAAGTGCCAGGATTGACTGAAAGTGGATGTTATTTTCTCTTTCAGTTTGGCGATTTGGGTATATTATTACCAATTGCCAAGGATGCTGCGGTTGGTATTGTCTGAGATAAATAAATAGTTCGGCAAATAAACGATAGTACAAGTTTGGATCTGGTTGAAATTGCACCTCCACAATGTAGAATGGTAGTTGAGAATCTGGGATAATTGGCAGAAATAAACCATCTAGACGAAAGGCTAATTGTTTCACTTCTTGCGAAGTAAATTGGTATTGATTGGTAGCCTCGTCTGGTATGCCCAGGAGAGCGAAGAAAACAAAGGGAAATTGTTGGAATATATTGTAAAATAGGCTATCGGTTTTCATGGATTAGATTAAATTTTTCATAATGTTATGTCCGGTTGATTAATTTTTGTCTGCTACTCCCTCGCCCGCTTGCAGAAACGCTAAATCCAGCAATTCCGAGTTTGGCTGTAAAATCTCTGGTTGCTCACCGCTAGAACAATTCAGCAGTTATTGAAGTTGAAATTTTGCTGGAGCAATTTACTTTGTGGCTGACTCTTCTACAGAGGTGGTTTCCTAAATCTATGTCCATCTGGTTCTACCACTACAAATGCACCAGTAAGTTCTTAATTAAGCTGACACTAGGTGAATGTCCTCAGCCGCCACAAGTGCGATCGCATATCTTAGGCAAGCACGAATATCCTCAGTTTGCCAGTCAGGGTAGTAATCCTGAATAATCGCCTCAAAGGAAAGTCCTTCATTAAGCAATTCCAAAACACTTTGCACGGTAATGCGCGTACCAGAGATGCAAGGTTTGCCAAAGTGAATGTGAGGAGCCACTGAGATTCTGTCCATATCGCCACAAAAATCTAGAGTCTGTTTCCTCTATTCTAGGTTACGCAGGCGGAAAAGCTGGGGCTAAAGTTGCGGTTGGTGACGTAGGAAAAAATATGGCGCGGAAACTGAAAGCACGTTTAGCTGATTCGATCGCAGCCGCTAATGTGACAGAGCTTCAGGCAGGTCGCCCCCATCCTTTAAAGGGCGATCGCGCCATTCGATCCGATGAAGCGGAATCGCGCCGGACAATTTGCTCTGGATCTGGTGCATCCACAGCGTTTAGTATTTGAACTAGCCCATGAACCAATTCCTCATCTAGAGGATGGTGGCATCGACTGAAGTGCAAGGAAATCGTAGCGATCGCCCCTATTTATACCTCTTTCTATTCCGCTTCTTGGAAGCCAAAAAAACAGCACAAAAAAACAGCACCCAGCCTTTACTAGCTGAGTGACTGCCTCTTTTTAATGGATATAATCTGGAGTTGCTTTTGCCGCTTTGGGCTAATTTGCAGGGCTCCCTTTTTCCTAGAGGAGGAAGTATCAGACTTCAAGTTGGGCACTGTTTTTGGTTGACGAGACAGATGAAAAGTTAAACAGCGTGTTTTACCTCTTTTCTATTACAAACATGGACATCGCGCTGTGCTATCTGCCAGGGAAGCTCATCAATTAGCTTCAATATTTAATCTAGCACTTTTTTGATAAATTACCAGCAATTGCAAGTAAACTTTACACTCTAATGAGTGAACACTTTAATTTATCAGTTATTAGTTAAGGCAAAGGGGTGTGGGGCCGCCATCGGTGTGGGGCTGCCATCGGTGTAGGGTGTAGGGTGTAGGGTGTGGGGTGTTGGGAGCGGAGGGGCAGAGGAGCGGAGGGGCAGAGGAGCGGAGGGGCAGAGGGGAGAGTGAATAGTGAATAGTGAATAGTGAATAGTGATAATTCTTTTCACTTTTAACTTTTCACTTTTAACTTTTAACTTTTCACTTTCCCCAACCAACAACCAACAACCAACAATCAACAAACAACAAAACCCAGCATCCTTAGATGTCCTCACTTCCTTTTCCGTCGGAGCTACAGCGGATATACAGATACCTACCAGTTTTCTCTGCATAATTTCCGCGTTACCAATCTAGGAAGCATCAGACCAGATGCTGGGTTCTGTTTTCGGTGGACGAGACAGATTTGTAGTGAAACAGCGTGGTTTACCTCTCAACTAACATGGACATCGCGCTGAAGTATCTGTCAGGGAAGCTTACTTCATAGCTTCAATTTATAATGTAGCACCTTTTTTTTGAATGGCAAGAAATTGCAACTAAACTTTACATTTTGCCGAAATTATCTTTTGAGGGACTAATTAATTTCCGCAACCTTGAATCCATGAAAAAATCCCAAACAAAAACAGCACCCAGCCTTTACTCACTCAGTGACTTCCTACCATTTTTTGAGCATATCTGGAGTCGAATCTTGAGCATTCTCAAGCACGGTGCTCCCAGTTCACAAAAATAGGAAGTTTGAGACTTCAAGTTGGGTGCTGTTTGGACTTGACGAGACAGACGATAGTTTAAACAGCGTCGTTTTACCTCTTTGACGAAACTACTTGTAACTTGGCGCTGATGTATCTGCCAGGGAAGCTAAACTTGCTTCAATTTTTACTTTAAGCACTTTGGGATAAAATTACAAGCATTTGACACCAAAGTTAACTGTTTTGGTAGTATTGACTCCTATCATTATTAAGTTAAGTAAATAATTAAGTAAATCTTAAATATTTAATCCGTTTAACTGAGAGGATTTCTGGGGCGAATCAGCAATAATTCCTACTGATATAAATCAGTCGATCGCTGGGGAATTGTGCGATCGCCCCCAAAAAAACTGGCAAAAATTCGCCCGATCGCCCTTGGTCAAAAGAGAGCGATCGCGAATTCAAAGCATAAATACTAAATCCGATCGGGATTAACGGGTAAATTCAGCCCGTTACCACTTCAAAAACGCCGCCTCAACCCCTTGTTCCCGGCGAATTTTACCATCCTGTTCAAACCAAGCAATCACCTGCTGGGGGGTCAAATCCTCCATCGCCACCCCAGTATCTTGGGCAATATGTTTCAACAGCTTTAAAGAAGAAATCGTCAACCGGGTTAAAAACTTCTCATGGGATGCCAGCAAAGCCCCATCCACCGCGCTAGACTCTTCCGGGGTTAAAAATTGTGGGCTAGATTGTGATTCAGGTATCATAGTAATATTTCGTAATATTTCATATTTACAACATAAAATATAACCGTTTAAGCGGTTAATTATTCTAAAAATTATGCTTGATTATGCTTAAAAGATTCCCGCCCTTGGGATGCGGGGAAAATCCCATTCTTAATCCAACTCACGAGGCTTAACTAAATAGCCACAGCGATGCTCACCATTAATCATCCAAAAAGTCCGTTCTACCACACAGTCTGGCAAAACACTAGCAAACATTTCTAATTCATGATCGCAAACCCTAGGGAAAGACTCGGCTACATTAGAAATCGCGCAATTATGTTCCGTAATCAGAAAGCGATCGCCCTTGCTGGTCCCATTCTGTTCCACCGGATGCCACTCCGCCATATAGCCCTCGATTTTACGCAGTTCTACCAAAGCCGCCACCCGCTTTTCTAGGGTGCCCCCCCCCAGGCGATCGCGATAATCAATCGCCTTGCGTTCCCACTGCTTCTGCAAAATCAAGCTCACCTGTTCCGGCCCCACCGTTTCTGCCAGAGCATCCAGCAGGGAAACCGCAAACTCATCATAACGATGGGGAAAGCGATCGCGCCCTTTCTCCGTCAACTGGTAAAGATACTGCGGGCGCCCCATTCGCTCCTGAATCAACTCATGGGAAATCAAGTGATTCGCCTCTAAATCCTTCAAATGGCGTCGAATCGCTTGGGGACTAATATTCAACTGTTCTGCCAAATCTTGCGCCGTTGCTTGACCCTGCTTTCTTAAAAATTGCAGGATATCGTCTTTGGTGGATTGCTGCTGGCTGGGTGTCATCCTCTTACCTGTTCTCGCTGACCAAAATGTCCAATAAAAAAAATCTCGCGGGAACTTTGACAACAGTAATGTTGCTAAAGTACCCTAAAATAAAAGTTAAGCAACAAGGCTGTTGTTTAATCTCATTATATATATACAGATGAACCACCGTGGACAACAACGTCCGCCAACCAAAAAAGCTCTTTATACCAGTCAGCGAATGAACCAAACTACACAAAATTTACCAGCTACAGACAAAAACCTAGAAGCCATGCGGCAATTTGCCGAACAATACGCCAAACGCACCGGCACCTACTTCTGTGCCGATCTCGGCGTCACCGCTGTAGTCATCGAAGGCTTGGCCAAACACAAAGAAGACCTAGGTTCGCCCCTATGTCCTTGTCGCCATTACGAAGACAAAGCAGCGGAAGCGAAAGCCGCTTACTGGAACTGCCCTTGCGTCCCCATGAGGGAACGGAAAGAATGTCACTGTATGTTGTTTTTAACTCCCGACAATGATTTTGCCGGGGATCAACAACAAATTACCTTTGAGCAAATTCGGGCCACCACCAATCCAGCTTAAAATCACCTTAGATCAATCATCATGGTTTGATGATTTCATCATCATCAGCCCTTGGTCATCATAAATACCCAATTAAGCAGTAATCTTAAGCTGGTAAAGCCGATCTACCACCTTCTAGACAAAGAGAACACACACACAATGAGCGCCTCAGTAAAAACCCTAGTCAACCAACCCTACAAATATGGGTTCGTGACGAACATCGAATCTGACACTTTGCCACCGGGACTCAGCGAAGACGTAGTTCGCCTGATCTCCGCCAAAAAAAATGAGCCGGAGTTCATGCTGGAATTTCGCCTCAAAGCTTACCGGAAATGGCTGACCATGCAGGAACCAGCCTGGGCTCATGTCAACTATCCGCCCATCAACTATCAAGACATTATTTACTACTCTGCCCCCAAACAGAAAAAAGAAAAGCTCAACAGCTTAGATGACGTAGATCCAGCTTTACTAGAAACCTTTGAAAAACTGGGCATCCCCCTTTCCGAGCAAAAACGCCTCAGCAATGTGGCCGTCGATGCCGTATTTGACAGTGTTTCCATTGCCACCACCTTTCGGGAAAAACTGGCCAAAGAAGGGGTGATCTTCTGCTCAATTTCTGAAGCAGTCCACGAATACCCCGAACTGATCGAAAAATATCTCGGTAGCGTCGTCCCCGTAAGCGATAACTTCTACGCCGCCCTCAACTCCGCCGTATTCAGCGACGGGTCTTTTGTGTACATTCCCAAAGGGGTCAAATGCCCGATGGAATTGTCCACCTACTTCAGAATTAATAATGGTGATTCGGGGCAGTTTGAGCGCACCTTAATTATTGCCGATGAAGGCAGCCAAGTTTCCTACTTAGAAGGTTGCACCGCCCCCATGTTCGACACCAACCAACTCCACGCTGCCGTAGTGGAATTGGTCGCCCTGGACAATGCAGACATTAAATATTCCACCGTGCAAAACTGGTATGCCGGAGATGAAAACGGCAAAGGCGGAATTTACAATTTCGTCACCAAACGCGGACTTTGCCAAGGGGTAAATTCTAAGATTTCTTGGACTCAAGTCGAAACAGGTTCGGCAATTACTTGGAAATATCCCAGTTGCGTGCTCGTGGGCGATAATTCCGTGGGCGAATTTTACTCCGTAGCCCTGACCAATAACTGTCAGCAAGCGGACACCGGCACCAAAATGGTACATATCGGCAAAAACACTCGCAGCACCATTATTTCTAAAGGTATTTCGGCGGGTAAATCCAAAAATAGCTATCGCGGTTTGGTGAAAATTGGACCGGGGGCAGAAGGAGCACGAAATTATTCTCAGTGTGATTCTATGCTGATTGGGGATAATGCTCAAGCGAATACTTTCCCCTATATTCAAGTGCAAAATCCGGGGGCAAAAGTAGAACATGAAGCTTCTACTTCTAAGATTGGGGAAGACCAACTTTTCTACTTAGCCCAGCGGGGTATTTCCGCTGAGGATGCTGTCAGCATGATGATTAGCGGTTTCTGCAAAGATGTGTTTAATCAATTGCCGATGGAATTTGCCGTAGAAGCCGATCGCCTCTTAAGTCTGAAGTTAGAAGGATCGGTGGGTTAAGCTGGCTTAGACCGAGAAACCGGGTTTCTTCCCTTGCTTTCTGGGGAAATCTTTTTCTCAAAGAAACCCGGTTTCTGGTTAATTGTGCGGGTTCATCAAAGAACCAAAAAATATGTTCCAGGAAATCAAATCAAACAAATTATGATTATTGAAAATAGTGAAGTAATTCTGTCAATTAGAAATCTGACCGCTAATGTGGATGGGCAGAAAATTCTCAAAGGAGTCAATCTAGAAATTAAAGCCGGTGAAATCCACGCCATTATGGGTAAAAATGGCTCTGGGAAGAGTACCTTATCCAAGGTATTAGCCGGACATCCCGCTTATGAAGTCACTGGCGGTGAGGTGATTTTTCAAGGAAAAAATTTACTGGAATTAGACCCAGAAGAACGGGCTTGTTCTGGGCTATTTTTAGCTTTTCAATATCCCGTAGAAATTCCTGGAGTCAGTAATCTGGACTTTTTGAAAGCTTCTTGTAATGCCCGTCGAAAATATCAAGGATTGGCAGAATTAGATGCTTTTGATTTTGAAGATGTGATTGCGGAAAAGCTGGAAGTTGTGCAAATGAATCCCGCTTTCCTCAAACGGAGCGTGAATCAAGGGTTTTCTGGTGGGGAGAAAAAGCGCAATGAAATTGTGCAAATGGCTATCTTAGAACCTAGTCTGGCAATTTTAGATGAAACCGATTCGGGTTTAGATATTGATGCTTTGAAAATTGTCGCTAATGGGGTAAATCAACTGGCTAATGCTGAGAACGCAATGTTAGTAATTACCCACTATCAGCGCTTATTAGATTATATTGTGCCGGATTATGTTCATGTGATGGAAGCCGGACGAATTATTACCAGTGGCGGTAAGGAATTAGCCCTGGAATTAGAAAGTCGCGGCTATGACTGGATCGGTGAAGAATTGACCGCTAAGGTAGGGGTGTAATGACTATGCAAATTGCGACTAAATCAGAAATTTCGGCCATCGATCGCTTGCTTTCGGAAGCAATCAATGGCGCAACCCCAACCGATGCTTGGTTACAGCAATTGCGGGATAATGCAGCGGCTGTGGTGCGCGAGTTGGGAATGCCGACGACACGAGATGAGAATTGGCGGTTTACCAACCTGGCACCCTTGGCAGCAGTGCCGTTTCAAAGGGCGGCGGCTTTTGAGTTGCCCCTGGGAACCCTTGGCAATTTAATTGACAATATTAAGATATTGTCTAAAGTCGATCGGCGATTGGTGTTTGTCAATGGCCGCTATTCCCAAGAATTAAGTGCGGTTGCGGGTTTACCTCAAGGATTATTTATCGGCAATTTGGCACAATTACCGGCTGAGTTGCGCGATCGCCTACCGGAATATTTAGCCAACCAAGAAGGGACACAGGAAGTTTTCACCGCCCTGAACACTGCGGGATTAAATGATGCGGCTGTAATTTGGCTGGGTAAAAATGTGGCCGTAGAAACGCCCATTCATCTGCTATTTATTTCGGTGACAAGGGAAACTCCGGCTTTAATTCAACCCCGGACTTTGGTGGTTGCGGAACCGGGCAGTGCTGCCACCGTAATTGAAGAATATATAGTAGCCGATCGCGAATGGTGTGCCACGGCGGAAACTCAGCCCTATTTTACCAATACGGTGACGGAAATTTATCTGGGGCAAAATGCGGAAGTGAACCATACCCGCATCCAACGAGAAGCAGCGAATAGTTTCCATATTGGCAAGAGTGCGATCGCCCAAGCCAAAGATAGCCGCTATTCCTGCATTGAAGTCAACACCGGCAGTAAAATTTCTCGGCATAACCTAGAAATTTATCAAAAAGGCGAAGGCACCCAAACCACCCTCAACGGTTTAACCGTCATTGGTGGGGAACAACTAGCGGATACTCACAGCAACGTAGTCCTGAACCATCCTCATGGGATGGTTGCCCAACTACAAAAATGTATCGTAGAAGATCGCGCCCATAGCGTATTTAACGGTCGGGTCTTTGTTGCCAAAGCTGCCCAACTGACTGATGCCAGCCAACTGAATCGGAACTTAATCCTATCGCGCAAAGGTCGGGTAGACACCAAACCGCAACTAGAAATTATTGCCGATGATGTCAAATGCACCCACGGCGCTACGGTCAGCCAGTTAGAAGCCGAAGAACTCTTTTACTTGCAAAGTCGCGGCTTAGATCCAGTCACCAGTCGCAACTTATTAATTGACGGTTTTGCCGGGGAAATCTTGGAAAAATTGCCCGTACCTTCTCTGGCAAACCGGCTATCTCGTTGTCTTGCCTGTCTAACCAGTCATTAAATAGGCCAGCCAAATTAATTGGATATAATTCGTAGGGTGGGCATTGCCCACCCTACAATTAATTAAAGCGGTTTTCATATTAATCAACCACAAATATCCGTAAGGGCGAAGCATGACCGTAAAAAATTTTTTATTTTGTCCCAGAGATGATCTGCGGTCATGCTTCGCCCCTACCAAAGAATATAGCAATTGTCATAGTTATGAAGTCCAAAAAAAACCTGTCATTCCCGCGCAGGCGGGAATCCAGAAAACCTCTGTAATTCGGACAATAACCGCTATATTTGGTCTATTCTATAGAAAACCGCGCTCCGAAGCCCTGGTAATTAATTTTATTTCCTCTCCCCCAAATACCATGATTGCTATTCAAGAAAAAAGCCTAGCCGAACAATTTCAAAAATTGCGTAGTGACTTCCCTATTTTGCTGGAAGAAGTTAACGGCAAACCCTTAGTTTATCTGGATAATGCCGCTACGTCCCAAAAGCCCGTTCAGGTGCTCAAAGCTTTGGAAGAATATTATTACCATAGTAATGCCAATGTTCACCGAAGCGTTCATACTTTAAGTTCGCGGGCAACGGATGCTTATGAAGGGGCTAGAGAAAAAGTGGCTAAATTTATTAATGCCGCTTCTTCTCAAGAAATTGTCTATACCCGTAATGCCAGTGAAGCGATTAATTTAGTGGCCTACAGTTGGGGATTAGGGACTTTACAGCCCGGAGATGAAATTATCCTCACGGTGATGGAACACCACAGTAATTTAGTGCCTTGGCAAATTATTGCCCAACGGACCGGGGCGGTGTTGAAATTTGTGGAACTCACGGAAACTCAAGAGTTCAATATGGAACAGTTTAAAACCCTGCTTTCCGAGAAAACTAAGTTAGTCGGGGTGGTTCATGTTTCTAATACTTTGGGTTGTATTAATCCGGTGAAAGAAATTGCCGCTTTAGCCCATGAATATGGGGCAAAAGTATTAGTAGATGGTTGCCAAAGTACGCCGCACATGGCGATTGATGTGCAGGATATTGATTGCGATTGGTTTGTGGCTTCTGGCCATAAGATGTGTGCGGCGACGGGGATTGGTTTTCTCTATGGTAAGTTAGCGGTTTTGCGGGCAATGCCACCATTTTTGGGCGGTGGGGAGATGATTGCCGATGTGTATTTAGACCATTCTACTTATGCGGATTTACCCCATAAGTTTGAGGCAGGAACTCCAGCGATCGCTGAGGCAGTTTCTCTGGGGGCAGCAGTGGATTATCTAAGTGCGATCGGTATGGATAAAATTGCCGATTATGAGCATGAATTGACCGCTTATTTGTTTGAGCAATTAAACCAAATTCCCGACCTTAAATTATATGGCCCACAACCAAAAGCAGACGGGTCTGGTCGGGCTGGTTTAGCCTCTTTTACCTGTGGGGCAGTTCATCCCCATGATTTATCTACTATTTTAGATCAAGCGGGGGTGGCGATTCGCGCCGGACACCATTGCACTCAACCTTTACACCGAGTAATTCATGCTCAGTCTACCGCACGGGCTAGTTTATATTTTTATAATACTCGTGCAGAAATTGATGTGTTTATTGCGTCTTTGAAAGAGGCGATCGACTTTTTTGGCAGTATTTTTGGTTAAAATATCCCCCCAACCCCCCTTTTTTAGGGGGGATTTTTTTATTGATATTATCTCCTCTCTGTGGATCTCTGTGTCTCTGTGGTTTATTGATTGTTTTTTTACCACAAAGACACAAAGATACACAAAGGAATTATTCCCATTTCAGAAGCAGAACAATAAAAATGAAAATAATTGTAGGGACACGGCATTGCCTTGTCCTTTCGCCCCAAGAAACAGAAACAGAAATTATGAGCGATCGCTCTCAAAAAATCAGCGATCGCGAATTGTGGCTATGGCAAAACCCGTCAGCCTTAAATTCAGTATTACGCGGAATTGAACAAGCGGCTGCTGGTGAAGTTCACGACTTGGGTTCTTTTGCAGAATATGCTGATTTGGAGATAGAATAATCGTGAATTTTCAGACGTAAGTAAATTTTGCGGTTTCTCAACTTTCAGAAGTGTTTTTCTGTGTTTCTGTGGTTTATTCATTATTTTTTTTTACCACAGAGACACAAAGATCCACAAAGAAATTATTCTTATTTTAGAAGCAGAACAATAAAAATGAAAATAATTGTAGGGACACGGCAATGCCGTGTCCTTTTCCCCCAAGAAACAGAAACAGAAACAGAAATTATGGGCGATCGATTATTCTGCCCAATTTTCTAAGCGCAAATTAGGAATCCGTGAAAATTCCTTAACATTATTCGTTACTAAAATTAGGTCTAGACTAATCGCATGGGCAGCAATCAGCATATCCATAGCGCCAATAACTAAGCCTTTTCGTTCAAGTTCCGCCCTGACACCTCCATAAATATTGGATGCTTTTTCATCAAATTTTACAATTTCCAAGGTAATGAGAAATTGATTAAGTGCTATTCGATTTTTCTCGCTTTGTTGACTTTTCGCGATTCCATATTCTAATTCTGCCAGCGTAATCGATGAAATTCCTACATCAGAGGGATGTAATCTCTTAAATTTCTCCAGTACCTTAGCGGGTTTCTGTTTAATAATGTATATACAAATATTCGTATCTAATAAAAACTTCACTCAAAAATATCCTCTCTGGTTTCCAGCTTCGGTTGTTCTCTAGTTTCCATGAAATCTTCAGAAAATAGACTTAAACTGTCAAATAACGGCTGCCAAGGATTATTCTTGGGAATCACCACTAATGCGGTGCCAACTTTTTTAATATAAACTTCATCCCCTTCGAGATGAAATTCATCGGGCAATATGAGACTCTGGGTATTGCCATTTTGGACAATTTTAGCAAGATTCATCGTTGCCTCCTTGTTAAATATATAATCAGTTTAGCAGATTTATCATAAAAAGAAATCTCGCAATTGCACCAAGGTGGGATGATTCAGCTTGGCTAAAATCCTCCCTTTGCGGATAAATCGCTTTAACCAACGACAGAAATTATGGCCGATCGCTCTCAAAAAATCTGCGATCGCGAATTGTGGCTATGGCAAAACCCGTCAGCCTTAAATTCAGTATGAAGAGGAGTGGAGAAATTGCCTTGGTCAAGTCATTTCGGAATTGGATTCGGCAAAAAATCTAAAGATTGGCTGATAAATCTGATGCTGATGATTTGAGCGATCGCTATATGGTAAACTATAGAGTTATGATCCGAGATAGCAGATCACCCCAGCAAAAGATAACTGACCGATTAACATGAACGAAACAGATAAACAACGAGTCCAAGCTTTTTTAAATAAGTGGCAAGGGTCAGAAGGGAACGAACGCGCCAATTATCAAAGTTTTTTTGGTGATTTATGTGTTGCCTTGGGTGTGGCAGGGCCACCCCCCAAGGGCAGCGTTTCTGGCGATCCTTATTGTTTTGATAAAGATATTAAGTTTTATAGCGAGAAAGGAGAATCAACCCGGTTTGCTGACTTCTATAAACAAGGTCATTTTTTAATTGAGGCAAAACAGGGCAGCAAAGAATCAACCAAAGGCCACGGCAAGCGGGGCACGAAAGCTTATCAAGATGCGATGCAAAAGGCATTTTATCAGGCTAAGTCTTATGCGAATAATCGGATGCTGGGAGAGTTGCCCCCATTTTTGATTACTTGCGATATTGGTTCTCACTTTGAAATTTGGCAAGGGTTCAGTGGAGAATATGGCAGTTATGGGGCAAGACAACAGGTAAATTTGGCTGACCTGATCCAGCCAGAAGTTTTTGACCGTTTTGTGAAAATTTTTACCGACCCCCAAGAGTTGAACCCAGAGAAATATCGGGCAAGGGTGACGCGGGAAGTGGCGGCAGAATTGGCCAAATTATCGAGATGGTTAGAGGAACAAGGACACGAACCCCAAGAAACGGCAAATTTCCTGATGCGCTGTATTTTTACTATGTTTGCGGAGGACGTGAAATTGCTGCCTGGGGAAGTGTTTACTAAGGCATTGCGCGATCGCTGGATTTCTAGTCCCAAACATTTTAAACCGGAAATTGAATCCCTCTGGCAAACCATGAATATTGGGGGCAAGTTTGGGTTTGAGAAGATTTTGCGGTTTAACGGGAGCTTTTTTCAGGATGCCACGGCGTTTGCGTTGCCCAAAGACCAGCTTGAGGTGTTGTATGCAGCAGCAGCAAAAGATTGGAGTCAGGTAGAACCAGCGATTTTTGGCACGTTGTTAGAGCGGGCTTTGGAGAAAAAAGAGCGCAGCCGTTTAGGTGCCCATTATACCCCCCGATCCTATGTAGAGCGGTTGGTGCGTCCGGTGGTGATGGAACCGTTGCGCCAAGAATGGGATGAAATTGAGTTAGAGGTGAAGCGGCTACTGGAACCAGAACCGGGTCAGGAAGAACCGACTAAAAATCAGCGGAATAAAGCAGAAAAAGAGATTCGGGGATTTTTGCAGCAGTTACGCACGATTAAAATTCTCGATCCGGCTTGTGGGACGGGTAATTTTTTATATGTTTCAATGGATTTGCTCAAAGGGTTAGAGCAAGAGGTGATGACGCGGTTGATCGATGTTGCGGGTAAAGTGCAGTTGAATGTGTTAGAGCAAATTAACCCATCGCAGTTTTTGGGGATTGAAATTAATCCCAGGGCAGCAGCGATCGCGGAATTAGTGATTTGGATTGGTTATCTGCAATGGTATTTTAAGCGGTATGGCAATGCAGAACCCCCAGAACCCGTGTTACAAGCGTTTGGCAATATTGAATGTCGGGATGCGGTGTTGGCTTATGACGGCAAAGAGGAAGATATTGACCCGAAAACCGGAAAGGTGAGAACGCGCTGGGGTGGCAAGATGATGACCCATCCCGTGACCGGGGAAGAAGTACCGGATCCCACGGATCAAATTCCCATTTATCGTTATATTAATCCTCGTCCTGCCGAATGGCCAGAGGCGGATTATGTGGTGTCAAATCCGCCGTTTATTGGGAATGCAAGAATGCGGGAATTGTTAGGTGATGGTTATGCCGAAACCTTAAGAAAAGTTTATCAAGAAGTTCCTGACACAGTTGATTATGTCATGTATTGGTGGCATAAAGTCGCAGAGCTAACTTGTATAGAAAGGATAAAATGCTTTGGATTAATTACTACTAATAGTATTTCTCAAGTCAGACAAAGAAAGGTAATTGATTTTCATCTTTCTGGTAAACATCCGCTAAAAATTTTATTTGCGATACCCGATCACCCTTGGGCAGATAGCGGCGCAGCAGTTCGCATAGCAATGACCACTGGTGTAGCAGTAAATCGTCATATTTATACGATTCCTAAAATAGGAAATGTTACCCAAGAGTTTGAATCTGACAATCCTGAAAAATCAGCAGAAAACCTCAAAGTTAGCTATAAAAACGTTTCTAAAATATTTAGTAATCTTCAGACAGGTTCTGATTTAACCTTAGTTTCCCAATTAAAAGCAAATGATCGGCTGTCAAGTCGTGGAGTTATGCTATTTGGATCGGGGTTTATGCTTAACCAAGATACTGTTAAAAAAATTGAAAGTTCAGTAGTGTTTACTTATATCAATGGACGAGATATGATGCACCAATCTCGTAATTACTGGGTCATCGATCTATTTGGCTACTCGGCTGAAAAGGCTCAAGACAAATTTCCCAAAGCCTATCAATGGATTTTCGACAATGTTAAACCAGAAAGAGATGCTAATCGAGATAAAAATCTTCGAGATAACTGGTGGCTATTTGGAAGACCTAGACCAGAACTGAGGCACGCTTTAAAAGGATTAAAAAGATACATCGTTACTGTTGAAACTAGCAAACATCGAATATTTACTTTTCTAGATGTAAATACAATTGCAGACAATAAACTTATTGCGATCGCGATTAATGATGCGTACTTTTTGGCAATTATGTCTTCCAAACTTCACATTATATGGGCTTTAACGTGCGGTGCTCAATTAGGACCAACACCTGTATATGTTAAAACCAAATGCTTTAACGCCTTCCCCTTCCCAGACCCAACTCCAGAACAAAAACAGAAAATCCGAGAACTGGGCGAAAGACTGGACGCACACCGCAAACAAGTCCAAGCCAAGCATCCCGACATTACTATCACGGGAATGTACAACTTGCTGGAAAAACTTCGCGCTGGGGAACCCTTCACCGACCAAGACCGGGAATATAACCATAAAGCCCTGGTTTCTACCCTAAAACAAATTCACGACGACCTCGATCGCGCCGTCTTTGCGGCTTACGGTTGGGATGATCTTATTCCCCTCTGGGAACAAAGCCAAAACCACAACCCCAAAGAAGAACTGGAAAACCAAATCCTCGATCGCCTGGTTGCCCTCAACGCGGAACGGGCAGAAGAAGAACGCAACGGCTTGATCCGTTGGCTGCGTCCCGAATACCAAGCCCCCGAAGCACAAGCCCACCAAACCACCCTGGAAGGAGTCACCCCGGAAGCCGAAACCGTGGTGGAACCCGTGGAACAACAAAAATGGCCGACCAAACCCAAAGAACAACTCGCCGCCATTCGCGATCTTTTGCGTACCAATTCCCACGAATGGACCGTTAACCAAATTGCCGCCCAATTCACCGGACGCAATACTCAGAAAAAACTCGATGCCATTACCGAAAACCTGGAACGTTTAGAATGGTTTGGCATGATTATTTCCCACACCAAAAACGGCATCACTTCCTGGCAATATACCGAATTACCACAAGCTGGTTAAGCCACCATAATTTCTCAAGTGCCGCGATCGCTTCTCCGGTTAAACTTAACCCGGTGGCGATGCCTATCCTCGGTTGTGGTATCAGTTAGCGCAATGCAGGAATTTTTAGATTTAAGTAAGTCCATTGGAGAAATTGCTCTGATTAAATCATTTCGAGATGGGATTCGGAAGCCAATTTAGAAGTAGCTTATGTGCTGGTCGATCGCGCTTGGGAAAAAGAACACGGCATCAAACGTCAGGTTAATATAGATGAATCATTAGTGATTGAATCCTTCCAGGGTTACAGAGACAGATCCATACTTTTTTTTACCACTTCAGACACAGAGATCCACAGAGTAATTATTCCTTCAAACCACCTTAAAGTGCATGAAAAAGGGTGGCTTTTAAGCGATATTATCTCCTCTCTGTGGTTCTCTGTGACTCTGTGGTTTATTGATTGTTTTTTTACCACTTCAGACACAGAGATACATAGAGTAATTATTCCTTCAAACCCCCTTAAAGTGCATGAAAAAGGGTGGCTTTTAAGCGATATTATCTCCTCTCTGTGGTTCTCTGTGACTCTGTGGTTTATTGATTGTTTTTTTACCACTTCAGACACAGAGATACATAGAAGAATTATTCCTAAAAGAAAAAGCGGAAGCATTAAATTCTGTATCTTCCATAAGCTTGGTTATACCTTATTAAGATGTTATTTCCGCCCCACGCGGGTGTACTTCCTGCCGGAATCCAAATCTAGCTACCCGTGCAGGATGTGTGGAATGAACCCTCACCCCCAACCGACGCCTGCCCCCTCGCGGGGGGCGGCCCAAAAGGGGAGAGGGGAGCTAAAGAGTTCACAAATCATTTAAGATAGCTATATTAATCAAATTTTTGGGAAAATTTGTTGAAGATTAAGAGCGTGATCGCCACAATTAAGGGAACAAAATAGTAAATCCCTCGATAAGCTAAAAGTGCGCCCAGCAAGTCAGCAGAGGCGATCGATGGAGACAGCGAAAGTAACAAGACTGTTTCAACGACACCTAATCCTCCCGGAACATTACTAATAATCCCGGAAATTTGAGCTAACAGGTAAATACCAAAAAACCCCGGATAGGACAATAAAGTGGGTTTTGGCAG
The DNA here is from genome assembly GCF_001276715.1 of Planktothricoides sp. SR001. Lineage (GTDB taxonomy): Bacteria > Cyanobacteriota > Cyanobacteriia > Cyanobacteriales > Laspinemataceae > Planktothricoides > Planktothricoides raciborskii. The sequence continues at coordinate 252,547 of NZ_LIUQ01000004.1, forward strand.
TAGCAAATAAAGCACTCCTGCTGCGAGTCCCCAATCAATCGAGGTGACAACAATTTGGGTTAGAGAAATTTGCCAGGAAAGATGAGGAATCGTCCATTTGCCAATCCGAATTGATTGCCGATGACTTAATAGGTTCCAGAAGAAATAAATCAAGACGATCGCCAAAAAAATTGCCCCGATGGGATGGACTGATTCAAAGGGCAAATGCAGCAAAGATGGAACCGCCAGGGGTTCAAGCAGAAATAAAACACCGCCTACGGCAAACAGTCCAATCCAGAAACTGAGATTACAAAAGGCAATAATCTTAGCAATTTCTGTGGCGGAAAGTCCCCAACGAGAATAAAAGTGATAACGAATGGCGCTGCCACTTAAGAGTGCGAAGCCAATGCTATTACTGACGGCATAACTAATGAACCCTGCCAAAATCGTCTTCTGGGGTGGCAGTGAACAGCGAATGTAGCGCATCGCCAGTAAGTCATATCCTGCCAAGATAATATAGTTAATCATCATTAGGGCGATCGCCAGGATTAAATATTGATCGGGAATTCTATTGAGACTTTGGATCACCTCACTGGGAGGATACTTTTTCAACTCCTGGCTGATTGTCCAAATCGCCAAGCCAAACAGCACAAATCCCACTATGGCAGAAATAACTTGAGAAACGGGGAATGGTGTCGAGGTACGAGTTTTCATCATCCAGGTTTAAACAGCACTTACGCCGAGGATCTATTTATTCTATTTTGTCGGGGCAATTCCTCAAGGCGATGCTTGCCCCGATTTGACTTCGGGAATCTATCTATTATATGATGATGACAATTTTGCCGGGACTTTGTTGGGGCAATTCGTCAAGGCGATGGTTGCCCCAGAGAACCTACGGATATCAAAGAGAAAAGAGAAATGATCCAGGCAATGATCTCGGAGAATTGGTTAAATAAATTGCGGCAACATCGAGCGATCGCCGTGATTCGGGCAGCAACTCTAGAACTCGGTCGGCATCAGGCGCAGGCTGTAGCCGAAGGCGGTTTGCGGATCATTGAAATTACCTGGAATACCGACGGCGCCGCTGAGTTAATTCAGCAATTACGCGGGGAATTGCCCCACTGTATGATTGGCACTGGCACCATTTTAGACCAAACCGCCCTATTTGAGGCGATCGCCGCCGGGGCAGAATTTGCCTTTTCTCCCCATATCAATGTCCCTTTAATTCAAGCCGCTGTTGCTGCCGGAATTCCCATCATTCCTG
>NZ_LIUQ01000151.1 GCF_001276715.1 Planktothricoides sp. SR001
ATTTTTGGCCAGCCGGATTGACAAGTTTAATTATACTCATATATCATTGTCAAAGTGAAACATTTACTCTTGTCGAGTCAAATGCAGTTAGTTGAGAAGCATATAATTAACCGACAGCATAAATTTTGGCAGGAATGCGACTATTTAGCATGGCAATCCAAAAATCTTTATAACTCGGCTAATTATGTCCAGCGTCAATACTTCTTTGAAACTAGAAAGTATTACAACTCGATTGATATTTACCACCAGACGAATAACAAAGATAGCTTATCGATACCTACCAACGAAGGTTAGTAAACAGATTGTCCGTCGAGTTGCTGAAACTTGGAAAGCTTGGTGCAGAGCGTTAAAAGATTGGTCTGGGCATCCTGAAAAATATTTAGGTAAGCCGAAAATCCCAGGATACAAGCATAAAGAACGCGGTAGAAATGTGGTGATTTATCCCAAGGATGCGATCTCCTCTCCACTGCTATCTCGAGGCATTGTCAAGCTATCTCAGACTAATATTGAGTTGACCACTGAGGCTAATAATATAAACCAAGTACGAATTGTTCCTAAACTTGACCACTATGTAATTGAGATTGTTTACACGGTTAGCGAGCCAGATAAATTTGATGGTAAATATCTAGCTGGTGTAGACCTGGGTTTAAACAATTTGGTGGCTATAACATCCAATCATCCCGGTATTAGACCGCTGTTGATTAATGGTAGACCATTGAAAAGTATTAACCAATTCTTCAATAAAAGAGTAGCAAAAGCACAATCAATCAAGGCTTGTCGGCTGGTAAAACAGCTAAACAGCAAGCGAGATAGAAGGATTGACAACTACCTTCATACTGTGAGTCGGCGTGTTATTGATTGGTGTCAGTTAAATGAGATTGGTCAATTAATCATCGGGAAAAATCAACGATGGAAACAAGCTCTCAATATTGGGAAAAAGAATAATCAAGAATTTACCAATATTCCTCATGCCAAACTGATTAAATTATTGACCTCACAATTAGCAGGGATTTCTGTAGTTTTAACTGAAGAAAGCTACACTTCTAAAGCGAGCGCTTTAAATGGCGATTATTTGCCGAATATCCAGGCTAAAACAGAAGCAAAAGTTGTGTTTAATGGTAAGCGTGTTAAACGTGGTTTATACTTGACTTCCACTGGTAGAATCATCAACGCTGATATCAATGGAAGCATGAATATAGCTAGAAAAGTAATTCCCGATGCTTTTGAGGGAATAGAGGGATTGCCGTTTATTCCTGTAGTTTTAGACCTTTGGACTAAAATTAC
>NZ_LIUQ01000139.1 GCF_001276715.1 Planktothricoides sp. SR001
TTTTCGCTCTACCATTGAAAGTTCAACGGCGATTTGTTCTGAAGTATCATTAATAATTTGATAAGACTGGGTAGCACCCGCTCCCGCAGGCTCGAATACCCTGGAAATAGGATCTAATTTGAAAGCTAATGCAGGGGAAATAGTGCTAATTAAGAGAAAAATAGCAGCAGTAAAAAAGCGAGATATCGAACGTTTCATGGGCTGATAGCTATTAATTATTATCTGTCAGGGTTAAGTTGAGGGTGTTAGTATAATTTCCCGGGTCTTGTAAAGGGGCAGGAGTATATTTGATATACAAATCCCTGATTTCTGAAGCATTAGCAGTATTATTTTGATAGGTATAAGGTGAGGGGGTGAATCCTGCACTGGGCGGTGAGGCATTATGGGGAACTGTAGTAATTTGAATAGAAATGGGAGTTTTTCCGTCTGATTTGGCTAAACTATTGCCATTTATCGTTAAAGTAAAACCATTCTGGGAAGTCGTACTTAAATTTATTGTTCCGACTTTGGTAATTTGGGTGTCTTGCCATCCCCCTTGACCTCCTAATGGCAAGTTACTTGCCTCATTACTAGGGGTAACTGTGACCGTTGCCGCTGCACAGGTGGGTTGGATAGCAGCTAATAGTAATAAACTCAAACAAGTTTGTATGAATGAAGATTTCATGGCTGAAATCAATAGGAATAACTATTTTTGAGCTAACTATTAGCCCTCGACAACATTTGAAGAGGGCTATAGCCTAAGATTTAAATTGGGCTGGGACTTTTTTATATTTTGGAATTAGGTATAGTCAAAATCAAAAATCCCAACTATTTTAGTCTTTTAATTGTCAGCTACAGTGATTGTTAGGGTATCACTATAATTACCCCGTTTGGGCAGAGTTGGGACAGAATACACAATATATAAGTCCATAGCTTTGACACCTGTGGTGGTATCAAAACCACTTGTTTCACTCTGACTGAAATTACTAAGAGCAGTACCTGAATTTGGTGTACCTGCACCATCACCAACGACTGCAACGGTGTAGCCAATGTTATCAGCAGGATTGTCACTCGATCCCAACACACCTTCGTTGGTGGAGGTTGCAGTTATGGTGATACCCGCAGTGTTGTTACTGGTGATATCAAGATCGGCGACGTGAGCAACTTGCTGACCTGCTGTCATCGGTAAGGAACTAGCAACTGAAGTTGCGGTAGCGTCAATGGCGATAATTGACTGCACAGTAGCGGAAAGAATGACACTATCATTGGCGGTATCAGCAAAGGCAGCAGATCCAAAACCGAGGGTGGTGATGGGCGCAAGAATTAAGCTGGAAGCAATTAAAGAGCGGCGTAAAGACATAGATAGTTGGATTTTGGTTCTTAAGCTAATTGTCTTAATAATACTTTACAAATGAGAGAGTGTCAAGATTTGTTAAGTATCTTTTTTATTCCCAACCAACTACCTACGACCAAGGATAATTCCGTGAAACCCTTGCTAAACAACGGTTTTAGTATATTTGCTAATAGAGGCACGAAAATTATGCCAAATGATCTATGACACAACCAGGGTGATTTCCGTGGGTTCTAGGTGGCAAATATGAGAGGCGGTTTTACCAGCTAGATGTAATATTTTCCCGGGCCTGTCCCCTCAGTAGCAGGGAGAGCCGAACCTTGCGAACTTACGGACAGCCCTATTCGTAAAGAATGCCGGGGATAAAAAAATCATTAAACCTTTTGACATTGGGGGCAAAAATGACTGGAACGCCCGCCTAACTTCAAGCGCTGAATCGGAGTGGCACAAACGCGACAAGGTTGACCCGTGCGGTTATACACCCAGGCAACACCAGCATAATTGCCATTCACACCCTGAACATTCAGAAAATGACTAAAAGTAGTACCCCCAGAGGCGATCGCCGTAGTCAAAACTTCGATCATACTCTGGTGCAATCGCTCAATTTGTGGTGATGTGAGGATGGCACAAAGCTGAGTTGGGGCGATGCCACTGAGAAATAACGCTTCAT
>NZ_LIUQ01000017.1 GCF_001276715.1 Planktothricoides sp. SR001
AAACCCCTACAAGATTAGCTTGGCAAGGGGAGGGTTAGGGTGGGGTTCTTCTTCAGGTAAAATGTTGGGAGGACTCCGGTCCCCTCCCCTTGGCAAGGGGAGGGTTAGGGTGGGGTTCTTCTTCAGGTAAAATGTTGGGAGGACTCCGGTCCCCTCCCCTTAGCAAGACCCACTAGCAGCATCTCTATTGCTTCACAAACATTTAAGAAATCAACCCGGTTTCTGAGTCGGGGGGATGGGTAAAATCGGGATGGTGTTCCCAAGCCATCAAACAGGGAATGATGCAGGAATTATTAACCGGGAGAACTCGCCTAATATGAGCGATCGCCTCAGAATTTACTTAGATGCTTGCTGTCTCAATCGTCCATTTGATAATCAAAACCAGCCGAGAATCGCCTTAGAAACTCAAGCAATCCTCACTATTATAAACCAATGTGAATTAGGACAGTGGAAACTTATCGCTCCTTGCAGCCTTAGACGCAGAACTTGCTCAAACTCCCGATATTGAAAGACTGAAAAATATACAATCAATCCTGAGTCTTGCTAAAATTAGGGTAAACAGTAGCGAATTTATAGAAACCCGTTCTCAAGAACTTGTAAAAATAGGATTTTCTGGATATGATGCCACCCATATTGCTAGTGCAGAGCGAAGTAATGCCGATGTATTTTTATCCACAGACGATCGGCTAATAAACAGAGCAAACCGAAATCTTAAAACGATAAATGTTGCCATTAACAATCCCGTACAATGGCTAATGACTGTCAACCTAAAATAAAAAGCAATTATGAGCAAGACACAACAAGAAATCATCAAACAAGGCTATCAAGTCCTAATCAATTCCTTGGGAGTTGTTGATGCAATCCGGTTTATTCAATACTTTACTCCTGGTCAAGGCGACTATACCGAAGAACGCCATCAGTTTCTCGACCAAACATCCTTAGATGAGATTCTGCTGACCATGAAAAAACAGCCAACAGACAACAGCACCCAATACGACGAAATAATTGATAATTGATAATTGGGTGTTCTGGCAAAAGAAACCGGGTTTCTGGCAGCATCTCTGTTGCTTCACCAAAATTTAATAAATTAACCCCGTTTCTGAGTCTCTGGAATGGGGTAAAATGGGAGTGCTATACCCTACCCGGTGCGCGGCTATGGATGAAGAGCGATCGCAGGCTTATCTCTCCCTAATTCAAGAACTCCTTACCTCTCCTGGGGAGGCAAACAAATGCGAGTTGGTAGCGGCTCAGTTGCCGGGGGTGTGATGGTTGCGGTATATTTAGATGTGTGTTGTCTCAATCGCCCCTTTGATGACTGGGTGCAGGAGCGGGTTCGGCTAGAGGGAGACTCAGTTTTAAGTGTTTTGGAACGGGTTCGCACGGGAGAATGGCAACTGATTTCCAGTGAAGCCATTCTCGTAGAACTGGAAAAAATGCGGAATCTGGAGAAAAAAACCAGCATCTTTAATCTCTTGGCATTAGCAACACGAATGCAGGAAATTAATCAGGCAGTTGAGGACCGTTCACGACAACTAGAAGGTCTGGGGTTTGGGCTTTTTGATTCTTTTCATCTGGCTTGTGCAGAAGCGTCTGGGGCGGATATTTTTCTTTCTACGGACGATCGCCTGCTCAAGACGGCTCGCAGGCATGAACTACAATTAAAGGTGGCTATTAGTAATCCGGTGGTGTGGCTGATTTCGGTTTTACAGGAGCAGTAAAAAGGAGTCGTTGATGATGAACGCACTAGAGTTAAGAGACAAGGGTTATCAGATTTTAGTCAATCATTTGGGACAGTCTGATGCGATTCGCTTTTTGCAACAAATGGGTTGGGGACAGGGAGATTATACCCAGGAACGGCGCGAGGTTTTAGAGTCGGTGACGCGGGAGGAGTTTTTGGAGGAGTTACGCAAAGTTAGGAATCTTTATTAATCGGTTTTCTGGGTAGTCGGGCAAAAGAAACCGGGTTTCTAGCAGTCTCTCTATTGCTTCACAAAAATTTAACAAAGAAACCCGGTTTCTGAGGTTTGGGAATGGGGTGATGGGTGGAAAAAACCAGGCTTTTTATTCTTCTTTTGCCAAGGCCAAAATCTCCTGATAGAGTTGCGAACTAACTCGAAAATTCGCATCACGGATGAGGCTATTCATCACGGGTTTAACCTCTCCAATTAGTTGTCTTTGTTTAGCCCGGATTAAGATTCCCAGGATGCCAATGATAGGAATTCCTAATTTTTGGGCTTCTCTCCGTCCTAAACGCTCATCAATTAGCAAGGTATCGGCTTTCAGTTCAACCGCTAGGGCGATCGCATAAGATTCACCCGGATCGAGTCCTTGGGTGCGCTGTAATTGTTCGGCTAGAGAGGAATCCTGGAGGGATTTCTTTTGAATCCATTGCTGGGATAAAATATGGGTGATTCTGGAGTCAGGGGCGATCGCCAACTCGTCCGCCACAACCGGGGGAATGATTACCATCTGATAGAGTTGCGCTAACAGATTCAGATGGTTAACTAGGGCAAGATTACACAGAGATGATGTATCGCTAACGACAATCATAACCAACCCTGCTGGCGCAGATATTCGATGTCTTCCTGAAAGTCTTCAACATCGTAGTGAATACAGATGCCACGACTAGCAATTAGTTTTTGAAACTCTATCACATGAAGTCCAGCGATTTTGCTGGCGCGACCGAGGGAAATGCGTTCTTGTTGAAACAAAGCGATCGCAATTTCTCGCAACCAGTCCGATTCGGTAAACTGGCTAGTTTCCGTGAGGTCATCTGGAATCTCAAGGGTCAGTTGCATAAAGTAATGGGTTAGGCATGGATTTACCACCACCATTGTAGCGAGGTGCAAGTCACCCGGCTTCTCAATTTGAGTTGTGGCGGTTGGGGGCAAAAGAAACCGGGTTTTTGGCAGCATCTCGATTCCTTCACAAAGATTTAAGAAATTAACCCGGTTTCTGAGACTGGGACACGGGGTAAAATCGGGGTGCTATCCCCTACCCGGTGCTAGGTTATGGATGAACAACGAGTGCAGGCTTATTTATCCCTAATTCGAGAACTCCTCGACTGTCCCAGTGAGGCAAATGATATCCTCAACCGTCATCTGGAGTTGGTGGATGAGGGGTTTGTGCAGGTGTGTGAGTTGGTGGCAGCACAGTTGCAGGAAGCTGGACAAGACGACGAGGCGGAGTTTTTGCGGAATGTGACGCAGCAGGTGGGGGCATTTTTGGCGGAGCAGGGGACTGGGGAGAATCAGCAAGCGGTATTACTGGAATTTTGGCTACAACTACTGCAAGCGGAAATGCAGGGCGGCACAACAGCAGTGCATCAAGTGATGCGGCCATATATGGGGTTAATTGTTCCCACCTTGGGGGATACGATTGTCCAGTGGGTTCAGGGATTCCTCGCCCAACACCCCGACCAAGCTGAAGGGGTAGCAGGCTTAGTAGAAGATACCTGCACCAGTATCTGGCAATTCCCCTATGGCAGATATGCAGAAGTACAAGAAATTGCCATCCAGGGCTATGATGTGGTGCTGGAACTGCGGGCGGATAACCCCCCAAAACGGGCGCAAACCCTGACTAACCTCGGAATTGCCCGCAGCACCCAAGCCGAGATGGGCATCAACCCCACGGCCAATCTGGAAAGTGCCATCACTGCCTACGATGAAGCAGCAGGGATTATGCGGCGGTTGGAGTTAGACACAAACCTCTCCACTACCCTGACTAACCTCGGTTCTGCCCGCCTTACCCAAGCCCAGATGGGCATCAACCCGGCAGCCAATCTGGAAAGTGCGATCGCCGCCTACGATGAAGCCGCCCGGATTCGGCGGCAGTTGGGGTTAGACAAAGACCTCTCCGCTACCCTGAATAACCTGGGAGTTGCCCGCCTCACCCAAGCCCAGATGGGCATCAACCCCACGGCCAATCTGGAAAGTGCCATCACTGCCTACGATGAAGCAGCAGGGATTATGCGGCAGTTGAAGTTAGAAAAAGACCTCTCCCAAACCCTGAATAACCTCGGAGTTGCCCGCCAAACCCAAGCCTCTATGGGCATCAACCCCACGGCTAATCTGGAAAGTGCCATCACTGCCTACGATGAAGCCGCCGGGATTCGGCGGCGGTTAGGGTTAGACAAAGACCTCTCCGCTACCCTGACTAACCTGGGTTCTGCCCGCAACACCCAAGCCGAGATGGGCATCAACCCCACCGCCAATCTGGAAACTGCCATCACTGTCTTCAATGAAGCTGCCAGGATTATGCGGCAGTTGGGGTTAGACAAAGACCTCTCCGCTACCCTGAATAACCTCGGAGTTGCCCGCCTCACCCAAGCCCAGATGGGCATCAACCCCGCCGCCAATCTGGAAAGTGCGATCGCTGCCTACAATGAAGCCGCCGGGATGCGGCGGCAGTTGGGATTAGACAAAGACCTATCGGATACGCTGACGGGCCTCGGTTTTGCCCGCAGCACCCAAGCCCAGATGGGCATCAACCCCACCGCCAATCTGGAAAGTGCGATCGCCGCTTACGATGAAGCCGCCAGGATTCTGCGGCAGTTGGGGCTGGACAAAAACCTCTCCGATACCCTAACTAACCTCGGAGTTGCCCGCTTCACCCAAGCCCAGATGGGCATCAACCCCACGGCCAATCTGGAAAGTGCCATCGCCGCCTACGATGAAGCCGCCGGGATTCGGCGGCGGTTGGAGTTAGACAGAGACCTCTCCCAAGCCCTGGCTAACCTCGGTTCTGCCCGCAGCACCCAAGTCTCTATGGGTATCAACCCCACGGCCAATCTGGAAAGGGCAATTACTGCCTACGATGAAGCCGCCGGGATTATGCGGCAGTTGGAGTTAGACAAAGACCTCTCCGGAACCCTGAATAACCTCGGAGTTGCCCGCCTCACCCAAGCCTCTATGGGCATCAACCCCACCGCCAATCTCGAAAGTGCGATCGCTGCCTACGGTGAAGCAGCAGCGATTATGCGGCGGTTGGAGTTAGACAAAGACCTCTCTGGAACCCTGACTAACCTCGGAAATGCCCGCCTCACCCAAGCCTCTATGGGCATCAACCCCACGGCCAATCTCGAAAGTGCGATCGCCGCCTACGATGAAGCCGCCGGGATTCGGCGGCGGTTGGAGTTAGCCCGCGACTTAGCAACAACCCTGAATAACTTTGGTTTTGCCTACCAAGCTCAATCACGCCTCGCTGGGAACAGTTTCACCCAGACACAACAAGCCCTAGAAAATGCCTACCGTAGCTTCCAGGAAGCCCTAGACCAGGTGGAATATCTCCGGGGTGAAATTAAAGCCGATAGTGAGGGCTATAAACGCAACTTTAATGAAGAATGGAATAAAGTTCATCTCGGCATGGTGGAAGTGTGCCTAGAATTGGGCAGATATCAGGATGCCATTGAATATGCAGACCGCAGTAAAGCCCGCAACCTAACAGAACTCATCGCCACCCGTGACGCATACCCAGGGGGAGAACTCCCTGCCGAAGTCCGCCAACGGTTGCAAGAACTCCGTCAAGCGATTTCTGAAGAAGACCGCCGCCTGCAACAAGACCCCAACCCCGACTATACCCACATCAGTCAACTGCGGGAAGAATTTCAAGCCAAATATCCCTATAAACCCTTGAAATTCTCGGATATTCAATCTTTACTTGACGGTGAAACCGTCATCTTAGAATGGTATGTCCTGGATCACAAGTTCCTCACATTCACCCTCACTAAGCAAAACCTTCACCTCTGGACATCTTCGGAGGAAGACCGACAAAATCTCATCGACTGGACAGTTGCCTATATTGAATACTATATGGGCAACAGCAGCCAATGGCGAGATATTCTCCCCCAACACCTCGAACAACTCCCCAAAATCCTGCATTTGGATGAAATCCTGCAAAATCTGTGGAAACAATTCCCCAACTGCCAAAAACTCATCCTCATCCCTCACCGCTTCCTGCACTTGTTCCCCCTCCATGCCTTACCCGTTACCACAGAAGACGGTAAGACCTACCTACAAGACCTCTTCCCCAAAGGCGTGGGCTATGCCCCCAACTGCCAAGTCCTGCAACAAGCCCAAAACCGACAACGCCCCGACTTTAACCGCCTCTTCGCCATCCAAAACCCCACCCAAGACCTCCAATTCACGGATATGGAAGTGGAAGCTATCCAATCCCTGTTTAACCCCCACCAAGTCCTCAAACATGACCAAGCCGAAAAAGCCGCCATTGATGCGGAAACCCTGAAAAAAGCCCACTGTACCCACTTCTCCTGTCACGGCTACTTCAACTTTGAAGATGCCCTCAAATCCGCCCTCATCCTGGCTAAAAGCGAATTTACCCCCCCGCCGCCAACCGATGACCCCAGCCGCTATCTGCCCCTGAAAGACAACAAACTCCTGGACCTGCAAAAATGTCTCACCTTAGAGGATATCTTGCGCCTAGACCTGACCAACTGCCGTCTCGTCACCCTCTCCGCCTGCGAAACGGGTATCACCGACATCACCTCCACCAGTGATGAATATATCGGTTTACCCAGTGGCTTCATTTTCGCGGGTTCTCCCAATGTGGTCAGTACCCTTTGGGCGGTCGCGGATATCTCTACGGCCATTTTTATGATTCAGTTCTATCAAACTCTCCAGCAGTCTGACCTGTCCGTGGTTTTGGCGTTGCGACAGACTCAGACTTGGTTGCGGGAAGCCAGGGTGCAAGATTTGTTAAACTGGGTGGATAGCTGTGCGGTGATTAGTGAGGAACGGCGAGGGCAAATGAAATTTACCTTACAATGGGGGAAGACCGCCGAAAGTAAGCCCTTTTCATCTCCTTACTTCTGGGCTGCATTTTGCGCCATTGGACAGATAAATTGACCTGTATTGTATTAGGAAGAATCCCCAATGAATCCCCAAGATTTAATTGCTGCGTTTCTGGAAGTTTGGGACAGTAACCCGGATAATATTTGGCAAAGCTCAGGCGCTATCCAAGGCTTAGATCAGCTTAACGATAGTTTAGCAGCTTGTCAAGATAAGTCGGATTTGGAATTGGCGAATGAACTGGGGAAATGGTGTGCTTCCTATCCTCAACTGACTCAAAAAGTGATGGATAAGTTGGGGGAAAGGAAGCTAAAAGGTTCTGATAATGATTCCCCCAACACCGAGGACACGGCTTATAAAAATATCTATCCGAAAATTCCCGAAATTCTGCTAACCCGCGCTCCGAAAATGGGCAAAAAAGAGGAGAAATCTTGATGGTTGATTAACTGTAGGGGCGATGTTTTTTACTGGCGGCAGAGCCGCATAAAGGCGTGTCCCGGCAGAGCCGTGGCACGAGAGTAACGCAGTTTATTGCACATTAATAAAATGAAACATCAAAAACTACCAGAAATTATAGAATTAATTAAACATTGGTTTAAGACGCATTATTCTGAGCAAGTTGTGCAAATCATTTTATATGGCTCTCAAGCTAGGGCAGAAGCTAAAACAGATTCAGATATTGACTTCCTGATTGTAATGAAATCTGATTTTAATTATGCTGATGAAATTGAGAAAACCAGTGATTTTATTCAGGATTTGTCTTTAAAATATGATACGGTTATTTCCCGTGCTTTTGTCTCTGACCAGCGTTTCAATCAAGAAAAAAGTCCATTTATTTTGAATGTTCAACGAGAAGGAATTGTTCTATGATTGAGGAGCAAAAATTACTCCTAGAAAAAGCTAAACGTAGTCTAATCGGTGCAGATTTATTAGTCGAGAATAATTTAGCCGAACTAGCAATGTCCCGTGCTTACTATGCAATGTTTTATATTGCTTCTGCCTTTTTACTGGCAAAAAACTTAAGTTTTTCCAGCCATTCTGCTGTGATTGGTGCATTCGGTCGAGAATTTGCCAAGGATAATCAAAAATTCCGAGAATTTCACAAGGCTTTAATTGATGCACAGGATTTGCGAAACCGTAGTGACTATGATTTAGATGTTAATATTACCGCATCTGAAGCCAGAAAACAAATTGATATAGCGAAACAATTTATGAATTTTTGGGAAAATTATCAGGAAAATTAAATAGATGTCCTCCTCAATGGATTACAATCAGTTATGATGAACATTTTCGCCCCCAACCTCTATTTATGTGCTTATCATCTCCGGGAAGATGACACCGAGGGAGACAGTCACCCCCTGTGGAAAAATTGCGATCGCCTCCTATCTCCCCTCACCGACACCCGACTAATACCCCATCTTCACCACAGTAAAAATCGCATTCTCCTTCCCCCACCCCAAACGGAGATTTGCTTCAGCCTCCCCAACTTTTCAAATATGAAAGGCTTTATCCAACCTGTCCAAATTCCCGAAGACAGTTATGGGGTATTTTTCAACATTGGCTATGATGATAGCAACCCCGCGAACACTGTAGAAATTCCGGTTCTGGAACTGTTTAACACCCAGCAGATTTTACCCTTTGTCCCAAGCCAATATTTTCTCGGACAAACTCTGCTATTAACCCTCAATTTAACCCCAGAAAATCAAGACTTAAAAGGCGCTAAATTAACCGAACTTGCCAATCAATGCTATCAGGCTTTATTCAGTCAAAATAATTCCCCCTCTCGATTGGGAGAATTATTTGGTAGCCCGATTTTTGAATATGGCAACCCCCGCGACCCCGATAAGTCGCCCCATATTCTCATATGGCTATTCCGAGATAAAATAGCAGATATAAATCTAGGTAAATCTTTTCGACAAACCTTTGACCTATTTTTCTATCGCCATAAAATCACCAAAGCCTTTGAAGATAGCCGGGGAATTTCCCAGCAACTCAAACAATATTATCTCAGCCTCGACCCCACCTTAGACCAAATTCAAGCCCAAATTGACAACGCTCAACCTGACCCCCAAAATGACGACTATCTCCGGGCATTAAAAGAACAGTTAAAACAACTAGCGACTGATTCTTTAATTTACGATCGCCTCCTGCGGAAAATGAAAGATTTTTTCAACACAATTACCATAAATCTTAACAATTATAATGACACAATTGAAGGGATTTGTGCTATACTAGGAACCGATAAGGAAGAACTATACTTCTGGCGGTATTTCGGGGAACAAACCGCACCCCAATTCCGGAGTCAAATTGAAGCGGATTTAAGTTATTTTGAACAGGGAACGGGGTTAATTTCCCAGGCAGTAGCATCGATTCGCGCCATTGTGGAAATTGACCAAGCGCAGTGCGATCGCACCTGGCAACAACAAGAGAAAGAACAAGAAGAACAACTGCAAGAACAACTACGCCAACAAGAACATAATTTTTTAGAACAGCTACATCAACAAGACCAACAGTTTCAAAAACAAATGGAAGCTAATCGAGAACAAGAGGAAAAAGAAAATCAAGAGTTACAAGACCAAATTCAAGCCGTTGGTGTGGGAATTGCAGCAGGCGCAATTATGGCTTCCAGTTCCGGTTTAATTACTCAACCTTGGAGTTTTCCCAGTCGCGATCGCCTCTTACTTCCCCCTCATCCATTTATTATTGCTTTAGCGATTAGTTCTTTATTTTCTGTTGGGGCGTGGTGGCTGACCAAGAAAAAGATTGAAAGGAAAAGAAACCAGGATTCTTCTTTGCCGAAGTCAATTAACCCCAAAACCTAGGTCTACAAACCTGAAGCGATTAGAAACCGAGTCCCTAGAAACCGGGTTTCTTCTTTGCCGCAGATTACTAAACCACGATCGGGCGAAGCATTCCGGTCTTTAGATTAATATTCTAAGCAGTAGGGGCGTGATCTTTCCGGCAGTCAAGTTAATATTCTAAGCATCGAGCTTCTGCCGGAAAGATCACGCCCGTACACTGCCGGAATGCTTCGCCCCTACAGATATTTGTGGTTTACTCGCGGAGAAAATTGCTGTAATACCGCTGATTTCTACCCTGTAGTTAAATTCTCAATGAATCGTTCCCCGAAAAAACGGAGTCAGGACCGACAATTCTAATCCCATAGGGCTGAAATAACCGCCAATCTTCAGGATCGTATGTATAAACTTTATATACCCCCGCAGCTAAAGCGGTAGCAGCGTGTCTGGCATCGTGAATTCTACGGGCTGTAAGCTGTTGAGCAGCGGCAATTTCTAGCATTTTCATGCTGGCTGTAAAGTTAGTTTCTAAAACTACAATTTGAGAAGGTTCATCAACCAAAGGACGAACGGCTTCACTAGCGATTTTTGGGGTTTGAGGAGGTTGAGATCCAGTCCAAGTTAAAGCTGCATAAACTTCACTCAATACTCCAACAGAAGTACAGGCAAGCAGGGTTCCGCATCGCGCCGCTTCAACGATAGGACGAGCTTCTGAATGACGCGGATCTTGACTGAGCAAAGCCCCAATAAAAATTCCCGCATCCAAAAACACTAAATCTGTTTTACTCATGGTAGATAGCGTCTTTCCATCCTTGGGGTACATACCCATCAAGTTTCGGTAAAGGTAGCAGTTCTAAGCTGGCTTTAATTTTCACCACTTCACTGCTAGAAACTTGCACAACCAGAGTTTCTTTTTGTCTTAATAAGTTCAAAAAATCCTCAACAGAAAGGTTTTTGATAGTTTCGAGTGCGATTTGGCTTGTGGACTCCATTTAAGTGGCCTCACCTGAGTGGCGGCATAACTGGGGTTTCTCCGATTATAACATATAAATATTTTCCTCACCTAATTAATAAGCAAGAACCTAAAAAAACGGGTTTCTGCCTTAACTTTTGCCTAACCCCAGAAACCTGGTTTCTTGTCCCTGGGGTTCAAAAACCTGAAGCGGTTAGAAACCGGGTTGCTTTATTTTTTGCTTGAATGGCAAAAGTTAACCCAGAAACCCGGTTTCTTGTCCCTGGGGTTTATAAACCCTGTTCCTGACACCGGGTTTGTGAAAGTTTCTGTGTTATGATTAGGTTGTATTTTGGTCATCAGTTGATAAAATATTCTCTCATAATTGTCTCATAAATTATGTTAAACACTGAAACAGAAATATTAGAAATCATTAGAAAATTACCCCAACCTGCTCTAGCAGAAGTAAAAGTTTTCTTAGACTTCTTAACCTGGCGATATCAAGGAGAACAAACTCAATCCAAAGGAGTTACCCTCATTGCTGCCATGCGAGGCAAAGCAACTACAGACATGACCACTAATGAAATTCTCGACTTAACCAGGGGTGAAGAATGACAAATGTGTTAGTGGATAGCAATGTGATTCTGGATGTACTTACGGAAGATCCCCATTGGTTTGACTGGTCTGCTGCTCAATTGGCTGCCTGTGCCGAAACCGGAACATTACTGATTAATCCGATTATTTATGCAGAAATTTCCATTGGCTTTCAAGACCAAGCGGAACTTGATGCCGCCTTGCCCCCGGCTTTTTTTCAGCGTGAGGCATTGCCATTGCAGCATTTCTAGCGGGTAAAGCATTTCTACGCTATCGTCAAAGTGGTGGAGTGAGGCGATCGCCCTTGCCAGATTTCTATATCGGCGCTCATGCGATGGTTTGCGGCTATACCCTCCTCAGTCGAGATGCAACCCGCTACCAAACCTATTTTCCAGAGCTAAATTTGATTGTCCCTTAACCTCCTAAAAAACTACAAACCTGAAGCGGTTAGAAACCAGGTTTCTTTATTTTTTGCTTGGGTGGCAAAAGTTAACCCAGAAACCCGGTTTCTTGTCCCTTAATACTTCCGTTCCTGGGGTTCAAACATACCCATCGCTACGGAACGATAAGCAATATCAATCCCCATTGGCGAATAATAAGATAAGGTATGTTTGAGGAATTGCTCATCATTACGCTGGGGATAATCTTCGCGAGAATGTGCCCCCCGACTTTCCTTGCGGGTAATAGCTGAACCTAAAATTAACTTGGCAACTACAATCAGATTTCGCAATTCCAAAGCTTCGATAATTTCTGTATTCCAAAGCTTACCTTTGTCATCCAGATAAACCTCTTGATATTGTTCCTGAAATTGATCTAATTTGGTGAAGCCTTCTTGCATCACTTCTTCGGTGCGAAATACCCCACAATGTTCGCTCATGGCATCTTGTAATTGTTGACGCACTTCCCCAATGCGGTATTTTCCGGGTTTGTCCAGGAGGCTTTGAATCGAAGCGGCAGCTTCTTCTAAGTACCGTTGTTCATCTACTTCGGGCAGTTTGCGGTTTTGCACATAAGGCGCGATCGCAGCCCCGGTAATCTTGCCATAGACCACACATTCTAATAGGGAATTACTGCCCAAACGATTAGCCCCATGTACGGACACACAAGCGCATTCCCCGGCGGCAAAAAAGCCCTCGATCAACCCATCGGGGCCGCTGCGGACTTGGCCGTCGATATTCACCGGAATGCCTCCCATAGAATAGTGGGCCGTGGGTCGCACTGGCATCGGTTCTTCTACGGCATCGATACCTAACAAGCGGTGTGCCTCTTCCCAGCAGAAGGGAATCCGACTCATAATCTTATCTCGACCCAGATGGCGCAAATCCAAATGGACATAAGGCCCACCGGCTGTCCCATCAGGATGAATCCCCCGACCGGCGCGAATTTCCAAAGTAATCGCCCGAGAAGTAATATCGCGGGGGGCTAACTCCATTTTGCTGGGAGCATAATTAGCCATGAAGCGATCGCCCTCGCTATTGCGTAAATAAGCCCCTTCACCGCGAACTGCCTCGGAAATCAGCACTCCCACAGGATACAACCCGGTAGGATGGAACTGGACAAACTCCATATCTTGCAGGGGGACTCCTGCCAAAGCGGACAAAGCCAAGCCATCCCCCGTAGAAGCATAGTCATTGGACGTAGTATTAAACACCCGACCATAACCGCCCGTGGCAAACATCACCGCTTTTGCCCGCACCACTTGCAGATGACCATCTTTAATGCGATACATAACCACCCCTTTGGCGCATCCATCCTCCAGGATTAACCGCATCACATACCACTCATCGTAAATCGTCACCCCGTAACGGCGTAAATTATTCACCAGTTCGTGCAAAATCGCATGGCCGGTTTTATCTGCCGCATAGCAAGCGCGGTTGTGACTATGGCCGCCAAAAGCTCGCTGGGCAATCCGACCATCGGGTAAACGGGAGAACAACACTCCCATGTGTTCTAAATCAATCACCACATTAGGCGCTTCTTGGGTCAATCGGGCCACTGCATCTTGGTCAGCCAGATAGTCAGAACCTTTTACGGTGTCAAAAGCATGGGCTTCCCAGCTATCCGTAGAATCGACGTTTTTTAAAGTGGCAGCGATTCCTCCTTGAGCGGCGACGGAGTGAGAACGAATTGGATGAGTTTTCGCCACCACTGCCACATTTAATTTAGGATCAATTCGGCTAATTTCTACAGCAGCGCGGCAACCAGCTAAACCACCGCCAACGATGATCACGTCGTGTTCTAGCATATTTTTCCCTCTAATTTTCTGATATAGGGGCGAAACATGATGTTGTTTCCTCTCGCTCTCCTCGCGTTTTCCTCTGCCTGGGAATGCCAGTCTAGAGGCGGGGAATAATTTATGGTTGAAAACAAGAAATTTATCGATCCATCATGGTGCGCCCAATATCTATAGTCACCTAAAAAAAGATTCCCCACGAATTCGTAGGGAATTTCTTTAGAAAGATTCTAGATTTCCCCGCATGATGGGGAAAAACCATCACGGTTTTAGCCCGCTGCTTGCGCCGGTTTCTGGCCACTGGGCTTCTTGGCGCTGATGCTGCCTTTTTTCTCCGTGGCTGGGTCTACCTCGATCAGTTCGATATGGTTGAGCAGGGTGGTGACAAAGGCAAACAGCAGAAAAGGAATGGACAGCACTAGGATCAAACCCACGGTCATTAGGGCATAGATTTCGCGAGTGCTACTCCACAACGCCAGGGTTGATGCCAAGCTGATGAAAATAACGATTAACCAAATGATGATTTGTCCGTAAATATCTCCAAAGGTCAGAGTGCAGGCAAAGCGATATTTTTGGATGTTATTCATAGTCTTCCTTGATGATTTGGTTAAGAATGCAGATTATCGGTTTCTTTCAGTTTTAAACGATTTTTCAAGATTTTTAAAATATTTGCAATATCTTGTTACATTTGCTCCCGGTGAGTGTGGGGGAAATATGGGTAAAACAGGAAATATTACTTATTGGGCGATCGCTGAAGGTGTTAGGCGATTCGCTCATTATCTCGTTTCCAGGCCGGAAAATGGAATGTCAGTAAATTTAAATATACCTATTACTTCCATCCCGGCGCCGATCCCCCCAACCTTCCTTAAGACCGCGATCGCCTTTTTATCTCGGTTCTGGTGAAACTTTGACAATCAATTTGCCGGTATTGCTGCCATCAAATAGCTTCAATACTGCTTTAGGAGCATTTTCTAAGCCCTCGACAATATCTTCGGCATATTTAATTTGTCCAGATTTCATCCACTGAGCGATCGCGCTTATAGCTTCCGGTAATCGATTCACATAATCCGTGACAATAAAGCCTTGTACCCGCACCCGTTTCATTAGAATTTGACCATAATTATAAGGGCCAGGAACGGGTTCTGTGGCATTATACATGGAGATTAACCCACAAAGAGAAATCCGCGCAAACAAATTGACTTGGGTTAAAACCGCATCCAAAATCTGACCGCCAACATTATCAAAATAGAGGTCAATTCCGTTGGGACAAGCAGCGGCGATCGCCTCTACCAAGTTGGCAGTAGTTCGATAATTAATTGCCGCATCAAAGCCCAATTCTTCCGTAATCCAGCGGCATTTTTCGTCACTACCCGCAATGCCCACAACTCGACAACCTTTAATCTTAGCAATTTGTCCTACAATTGAGCCCACAGCCCCAGCCGCTGCGGAAACTACCACAGTTTCTCCGGCTTTAGGTTGTCCCACATCTAATAATCCAAAATAAGCAGTCCAACCTGTTAAACCCAACGGCCCAAGATAAGCAGAAAGAGGACATAAAAGAGGCTGAGGCAATTTATTTAAAACAATCCCGGTTTCTCCCTCCGCGATCGCATAATCTTGCCACCCCAATAATCCTGACACCAAATCTCCCGGTTGAAAACGAGGATTCTCGGATGCTTCCACCACTCCCAGATTAATTCCTCGCATCACTTCCCCAATTTTTACCGGGGGCATATATTGATCCATCTCACTCATCCAAATCCGGTTAGTCGGATCCAGAGAAAGATAAATCGTTCTAACTAAAACTTCCCCAGCTTTTGGGGTAGGAACGGGTTCTTCTCGGTATGCAAAATCGCTTGCTTTAATTTGACCTACGGGATGGGCAGCTAGGCGAAATTGTCGGTTAATTTTATCTGGTTTATCTGACATAAATTGTTTCTAGAGGTTCTGGACAAAGAAATGAGATGAGACAGAATTTTTATCAAGCAAAATATTAATATAAATTATTATAACTCATAAAAATGCTGTCCGTCAACCTACCGGCAATGATTATACCATTTTTTAAAAATATTGCTACAATTACCAGTAGGCTTTGGGCTCAAGCCGCCGCGACCTTATGAATTGCATTTCTAATGAGAAACGGTATTAATTGAGAGCCTCATACACCCTACCCGGTATCTAAAATAATGTAAAATGTTAGATACCTTGCGGTTATATTACCAATCTGTGATTTAGCAAAGTATTCAGATTAATAATTAATCGATCCCAAAAACGCACCCTACAGAAATGTAAAATAGTGTAAAATGGTAATTGAATAATTAATCGCCAAACAAGCAACACCCAATACCCAATATATTTTTACAATTGTTATGCAAATTACCTTCGATTTGCCGGATGAGATGGTAACTCAATTACAACCTTTCAGAGATAAAATACCACAAGTTTTAGAGTTGGGGTTACGAGAACTTAATGCCAATCCCAATGAATTTTCTGGTTTAACTGAAATCTTAGAATTTTTGGCCAGTCTGCCCACCCCCGAAGCGGTGATTGCCTTGCGTCCATCAAAAGCTTTCCAAGATAAAATATCTAACCTTTTGGATAAAAATCATACAATGGGTTTAACGGCTAATGAAGAACAGCTTTGGCAAAACTATCAATACCTAGAGCATATTGTCCGGATGGCAAAAGCGAGAGCGTTTTTGAAGCTTAAGGATAAAGCTTAAGAAGGTAAAAAATTAATGAGTAAAACTTACATTCCCGTGGCGACTATCAAACAAGTTCGCGATCGGGCAAAAAATTGCTGCGAGTATTGCTTGATGCCAGAAATTGCCACCTTTGCTTCTCACGAAGTCGATTATATTATTGCCAAAAAACATGGTGGTTTAACCCAAGCCGAAAACTTAGCTCTTTCATGTACCTTATGCAATAAATATAAAGGAAGCGATCTCACATCTATCGATCCCGAAACCGGGGAGATTGTCCCACTTTACCATCCTCGTCAAGATTCTTGGCCTGAGCATTTTTACCTCAAAGATGCTAAAATTAATCCCTTGACTGCTAAAGGTCGTGTTAAAGTTAGATTATTGCAATTAAATCGTCCTGAAAAAGTGCAAGAACGTCAGCTTTTAATAGAGGCTGGAATTTTGGCTCCTCCATCTAATTAAGAGTCAGCGGTAGCTATCGGTAGGGTGTTGTTCCGAGGGGGTGACACATCAATACCTCATATATATAGTCGTTGCGTAAGTCCTACCAATTTCAAGAATAGACAATTCTGGCTTTCATACCGTAGAAGATCCCCCCAACACCCTTAAAAAAGGGTGATTTAATTATTGCGACAATTACGAGATTAATTTGGGCAGTTGTAGGGGCTCCCCTAAGTGGTCGCCCCGCGCCCATAATATTGCATTTTCGAGTGGAAACGGTATTATTTCGCCGGTAATGGGGCTTCTAAAGCTTTGAGAATGCGATCGCTCACATCTTCTAAATGTGCCTTAGTCGCCGTATCCATTTGCTTATGATGACGCTTTAAAGTCCGGGAAATCTGCTGACCCAACTCACGCAGTTGATAACGAGCCAAAACTCTAGCATCTTCTGGGGCATCCAAAGTTTGCAAGGCCACAATAAAATCCAAAAAATTGGTAGCATTTCGCAAACTTTCAGGATTCCGCAACACCATATTAACTAAAATATTTAAATGCTGCCGTTGTAACCCTCGACGAATCGTAGATATCTCCAAAGACTTCCCATCTCGTTGAATAATCTCTGACCAAATGCCCAGATGTAAGGTATTAAATAATTCTGGCATGGTCAAACTTGCCTCTGCTCCATAAGTTATTTCCGCATCGCGGACTCGTTCCAATCGTTCCGAGGACAACAGATCGCTTAATATAATTCCTTGGACAAGGGAAATCTGATTATAAATCGGATAATCTAAGCGAAAAATTGGCAAATCAATCCCCCAATGGAACCACCGAGAAGGCGCTAACTTATTAATTAATTCTGGAGGGAAATCAAACGCATTCTCAGCAAAAATGTACTCTTGCAGTAAAGCCAAAGCTTGCCTTTGTTCTTCTAGCGGCACGATTTCAAAGGGTAAACGCGCACCGGGATCGGTTGGGCGATCGCGATAAAATCTTTGTCCACCAATATAGGTTGTGGCACTCATGGCATAGCCCATATAGTAGCCAAAAATCAGGTTAAAAGCATCGCGCAAATCTGCATAACCTTCCTGGGGCAACAGATAACTTGTATCGAGATTTCTCCAAGCCTCACGAGCATTGTTTAATTGTATTTGGGAATAGGCCAAGGGATTGGCACTCAAATCCCAAGGTTTCGCTTTCGGATCGAGCATCCCCCAGGCATCTTCATCAGTGGCATAAGCCAGTTCTATTTCTGGGGCTCGTTGGGCAATTTTTTTCAACTCCGGGATTTCTCCTTCAGGGGTCATGGCTGGAATCGGTTTATAAGCATAGGCGATCGCCCATTCATCGTAAACACCAATCTGCGTCGGATAATAATCGCCCTGGACTTGTCCGGGAGGTGCCAAGTTCACCGGAAGATAATCCATCACGGAACTGACTAACCCTTGATTTCGAGTAATATCAAGATTATTTAACTCTTCTGGCATCCGCAGATTACTGCCGCTAAAATTATGACGCAAACCCAGGGTATGCCCGACTTCGTGGGCAACCAAGTGGCGTAAAAACTGATGAATATAGATTTGCATTTCTTTGTCATTCAACCCGAAGTTCTGCCGTAAGGACAAAGACAACGCACCAAAAGCCGCTTTTCGGGCGGATCCAATCCCAAAGCATAACTCATCCTGTCGGATTAATTGGGATGATGCTTGCAGTTGATTTCGCAACGGATGGGTGGCACCCAGCAAATTTTGTAAAAATGTGTCCTGTTGAAAATCTGGCAATCTCACAGCGGGATTACACACCAAAGAGTTAGCCAGCAGAGAAGAAATCCCAGAGACTTCTCCATAAGAATTTTGGACGATAGTCCGATATTCTCGCTGCATGAAATTAATCATATTGGCGCTAATCAGCACATCCGCATCCAAAATTTGTCCGGTCAAGGGATGAGCCCGAAGTGGGCCCAATGCAAACCCCCCATCAAGAGAATTAAACCAGCGAATAGTGTTGTAGCGGACATCCGCCGGATCCCAAGTAGCATCATCGGGCATTTGTCGCACTTCGATCGCATTAATAAAGCCAGCTTTTTGAAACGCCGGATTCCACATTAATACCCCTTCGCGAATAGCATCTCGATATTCCAAAGGCACATTATTTTCAATCCAAAAAACAATCGGTTCTTTAGGTGGGGATAAAGGGGCATTCGGGTCTTGTTTTTCTAAATGCCAGCGGTTGAGATAGCGCACAAAAGTCTCTGAGGGGTCTTGACGAGATAAGTCTTGGTACGCAGTCAAGAAATGACCTACACGCTCGTCAGCTAAACGGGGGCGATAACCATTGTTAGTCGGTAGTTCCGATAAACTATAGCGCACGGTAAGGGAAAACCCGCGAGGATCTGCCAGGGTCTCTGGAGAAAACCAGGACATTCCAGTTCCCGATAAACCATAAACCCAATCAATCTCAAGATTTAACGGAAATGCTTTCAGGTTTTCCAGATAAGAAGTCCCTGAATTTAAGCTATATGATTCACCGATTAACCAAGGAAACGCTGATGCGAGTCCGGCAAAGTCAGTCATCAGCATTTCACTGATATCAACCAGCAATGTTTTTCTTTCCGGGTGAATACTTTTGACTGTCAGCGGGTAGATGGCTGAGTCACTGAAAGCGCGAGGGAGCGATCGCCCTTGGGGATCCCCCGGTTCAGTGCGGAAACGGGTGTTTGGCACCACCAAATCCACACGAGTTTTCTGCACCTGACGCAACTGAAACACAAAATCCTGAATCGGCATTCCCTGATACATTCCCCAAGCGCCAATCCCTCCAGAGAGAGTGGCCACCATAAAGAAATTGCGATTGAGTTGCTCTGGTTTAATTTCCAGATACACCGTATTTTCGTTTGGCTTCCGGTACAGGGTGAATAATCCTTCTAGCTTCTCAAAATTTTTGATCGCCTCATCAAAGGGTTCTAACTCCTCGGATTCTTCTTTATTTGCCTCATCTCTATTGGGTGCAGCGGGTGGCGAAGCTTGAGCCACAGACAATGGCTCCCCAGACTTAATTCGGGCAATATTTAAGTTAGTTTTTTTATTAATAAATCCTGAATCATCTTTTTGTTTAAAAACTAAATTCCCCGCTATGCCTGGAGAAATGCCTAAAAAAATGCAAAAAAAACCCAACAGACTGAGTGATAATCTTTTCATCGAACTAACCCATAGAGTATTTGACATCTGCCAAAGGATGATGATGGAGAAGTATGGTTGATTTCCGTCAATCGATTTGACTGACTGTATTTGCGGAGTTGAGCATCCGTTACCGCAGCGGGTCACGAGTTGACCGCATTGCTAAATTGTTCAGCTATTCAATATTTTAAGTCTAAAGTCAATTGAATGCATGATTTGCCATAAATTAATTTACAATTTTTGGTTTTTAATCTTTTATGGTTTAATTATACTACTTTTAGTTAAATTGTTCTTTAAAAATCGATAAAATCTGCTTTTTTTATATACAATATAGGCTGATAGCAGATATTTATTTCGGCGACAAACCCGATTAAACAATAAATAAACCAAGGCTAATTGATGGTCGAGCGCCTTTACTGGATCGCCAACCTGTCTATATTATAACAATAATATGGTAATTATAACGATAAATAAATATTGAATATGTCAAAAAAATCAATATTTTAAATTTTTAGTAACCTGAAATTTTTCGACTATTTCTGATTCAACTGGTTTTCTCTAAAGCAATACAGCACTTTCCTCTGCTATGGGGTACATCGCCAAGCGCTGTAATTGACCGATCCTGATACTTTCATCGGAGATTTTCCTCAACTGAACCCAGGAGGGGGCGATCGCGCATCGGTGGAAGCAGCGGCATTTTTCTGTCTTCCTGCCTTTCCCCGCCTTTCCATTAATAAATATCAAATATTAGATATCTGATAGCAAGCACTTTAATTTGTAAACCGGGGATCTTAAGTTCCCATCTGGATTGACAAAATTTATTAAAATTGGCTATAAGTAAAGCCAGCAGAGAATTTCAGGGCAATTATCTGACGGTATTTGGCGAAAATCGATTGACAATAGCTCGCCGAAATTCTCAGAATAGGTTAACATAAGTTTACACATAAAATGAAAATGTCTAAAAGCGCCCCATATCGGTTATCTGAGGAGGAATGCCGGTGAATAACAAAAAGTGGAGAAATGCCGGACTGTATGCCCTGCTGGCGATCGTTGTCATTGCTTTGGCAACGGCCTTTTTGGATCAGCCCCAGCAAAATAGGGAGACTTGGCGATATAGCAAGTTCATCCAGGAAGTGGAAAATCAAGGTGTGGCGAATGTGAGCATTAGCACCGATCGCACCAAAG
Organism: Planktothricoides sp. SR001; assembly: GCF_001276715.1. GTDB lineage: Bacteria > Cyanobacteriota > Cyanobacteriia > Cyanobacteriales > Laspinemataceae > Planktothricoides > Planktothricoides raciborskii. Next base: position 20,885 of record NZ_LIUQ01000017.1, read on the forward strand.
CCCTGGTGACTGCTAAAGATGGCAGCAAAGTCCTGGTGAACCTGCCCAACGATCCGGCACTGATTGATACCTTAACCAACAATAAGGTCAATATTGAAGTATTACCTCAGAGTGATGATGGCTTCTGGGTAAAAGCTCTCAGTAGCCTATTTTTCCCCATTATTCTTTTGGTGGGTTTATTTTTCTTGCTGCGTCGAGCTCAAGCAGGTCCTGGTTCTCAAGCGATGAACTTTGGCAAATCCAAAGCCAGAGTACAAATGGAACCCCAAACTCAGGTAACATTTAGCGATGTTGCGGGGATTGAACAAGCCAAGCTGGAACTGAATGAAGTGGTGGATTTCTTGAAGAATGCCGATCGCTTCACCGCTGTGGGAGCCAAAATTCCTAAAGGGGTTCTACTCGTAGGCCCGCCGGGAACGGGTAAAACCCTTTTGGCGAAAGCCGTTGCGGGAGAAGCCGGAGTGCCTTTCTTCAGTATTTCCGGTTCTGAGTTCGTGGAAATGTTTGTCGGGGTTGGCGCTTCTCGCGTCCGGGACTTATTTGAACAAGCCAAGTCCAGTGCCCCTTGTATTGTATTTATTGATGAAATTGATGCCGTGGGTCGTCAGCGCGGTGCTGGTTTAGGTGGCGGCAATGATGAACGCGAACAAACTTTAAACCAGTTGCTCACTGAGATGGACGGGTTTGAAGGCAATACGGGGATTATTATTATTGCGGCGACGAACCGCCCGGATGTGTTGGATGCGGCGTTGATGCGTCCCGGTCGTTTTGACCGCCAGGTGGTGGTCGATCGCCCCGACTATACAGGTCGTCTGGAAGTGCTCAAAGTTCACGCCCGAGGCAAGAGTTTGTCCAAGGATGTGGATCTGGAGAAAATTGCTCGCCGGACTCCGGGTTTCACTGGTGCAGATTTGTCTAACCTGTTGAATGAATCGGCAATTTTGGCAGCGCGGCGCAATCTCACGGAAATTTCTATGGATGAAGTGAATGATGCGATCGACCGCGTGCTCGCAGGTCCTGAGAAGAAAGACCGGGTGATGAGTGAAAAGCGGAAGGCTTTGGTGGCTTATCACGAAGCCGGTCATGCTCTGGTCGGTGCCCTGATGCCTGATTATGACCCGGTGCAGAAAATTAGCATTATTCCTCGCGGTCGGGCCGGTGGTTTGACCTGGTTCACTCCCAGCGAAGAACGGATGGATTCTGGGTTGTATAGCCGCTCTTATCTGCAAAATCAGATGGCGGTTGCCCTGGGTGGTCGCATTGCTGAAGAAGTTGTTTTTGGTGATGAAGAAGTGACCACAGGCGCTTCCAGCGATTTGCAACAGGTGGCTCGCGTGGCTCGGCAAATGGTGACTCGCTTTGGTATGAGCGATCGCCTCGGTCCGGTGGCCTTGGGTCGTCAACAAGGGAATGTGTTCCTAGGTCGCGATATCATGGCGGAACGGGATTTCTCGGAAGAAACTGCCGCTGCCATTGATGATGAAGTCCGCAACTTAGTTGAGCAAGCTTACCGTCGCGCTAAAGATGTGCTGGTGAGTAATCGCTCGGTTCTGGATCAATTGGCCAAGATGCTGATTGAAAAAGAAACCGTGGATGCGGAAGAGTTGCAAGAACTGTTGATCGAAAGTGATGTCAAGATGGCGGCGATCGCCTAATTGATCCAGTCATAATTGGTTATTGGTTATTAAACAAGAAAGCAAAATAACTGCTCGATACGCCCAACCCCCCTTTTGAAGGGGGGTTTTTATAATTTTGCTTGATTATCTATTGGTTATTAGTTATTAATTATTAGTTTGTTGTTGGTTGTCATAACATAAATAACGAGTAACCAATAACTAATCAATTAAAAAAACCTGAAAAAAACTTGTTTGTAACAAAATGTAAAGCTTTGAGAATCTTCACAAGTTTTTCACAATCCCTGATTATCGTAATAATTAATAAAAGTCCACACCCGATAAATAGGCTGTTTAAAACCTGGTTTAAAAATCGCTGACCAGCATTTTAGTATTTAACTTGAAATGCTTTATTTAATAAGAAAAGCGCTGGTCAGCTTATAAAAACTCACTTATGCTGAACTGGAGGTCATTTCTGAGCGTCAAACCCTGTTAATAACCGTACTCAAATTTACCATTTTGATTTAGCCCGACTTGCACCAATTTTTCCTAACCACTACTTCTATCAATTTTAAACCTGATTTATTTTTCCATACCCTCTTTCAAAATCACTGGCCAAAACTCGGTTACACCGATCACATAAATAAAGGCCAGCATTAAAAAAACCCAGACCCACCCGGTCTGGGTTAATTATTTTATCCGGTGACTAGCATTTGTAGGGTGGGCAAGGTGTTGCCCACCCTACAGCTAACCGATTAAAGATTTAATAGTTTCTGGATGATATGTTTGGCTTGTCCGGCATAGCCACCACCAAACAGGTTGAAGTGATTCAGGATGTGGTAGAGATTGTAAAGAATTTTACGATGCTCGTAACCCGGTTCTAAAGGCCATGTAGCTTGATAGCCCTGGTAAAACGCGGGAGGAAACCCGCCAAAAAGTTCGGTCATGGCTAGATCCACTTCGCGATCGCCATAATAGGTAGCGGGATCAAAAATCACCGGTTCCCCACTGGGAGTCACCGAAGCATTTCCCCCCCATAAGTCCCCGTGAACTAAAGAAGGCTGAGGTTGATGACCGGCTAAAATTTCCGGAATTTTGGCGAGTAACTCGTCGGCTTCGGGAAAATAACCGCCTCGACGTTGGGCTAACTGAAGCTGATAACGGATCCGCTGTTCTACCCAAAACTCTGCCCAATCATCAGTCCAAGCATTCATCTGTGGTGTAGAACCAATGGTATTACTTCGCTCCCAGCCAAATTTATCCGCCACCCCAGTACGGTGCATTTCTGCTAATTTTCGCCCCATGTCTTGCCAGACGCCGGTGGTACTGGATCCTCCCAGGTCGAGCCATTCCAAGACAATATAAGCGTGATTTTCTACAGTGCCGGTACAAATGGGTTTGGGAACGCGAATGGTTTGGGTTTTCCAGATTTGCTCTAGCCCCAGGGCTTCTGCGGCAAACATTTCCACCAAGGAGGCTCTGTTCAGCTTCACGAAATAGTGATGCTCCTGAGAGTCTAAGCGATAACCTTGATTGATACAGCCACCGCCGATAGAACGGTGCCGATCCAGTTTGAAGGTTTCCCCTGTGACTTCGGCAATGTGCGAGGCAATTTTATCCCACATGATATCCCATCAGATAAATATTAGACAAATATCAGACAGCTTTGATTGACGTTTTAGATTGTTAATCTAACAATTGTGCTATCTAGCCCCAATCCAGAGAAAGTAGTCTAAGCGCTAAAGCGATAGCCAAGCTTCACTCACTCTGGTCTGGTTAGTAGGACTGTAAAATTAGGACTCTAAAATTTCGATTAATTTATCGCCCATTTCTCGACAGCCGACCAGTTTCATCCCCTGGGACATAATATCGCCGGTCCGATAGCCCGCATCAAGGACTTTGATCACTGCTTGCTCAATTTTATCTGCCGCTGCCGGTTGGTCTAAGCCATAGCGCAGCATCATCGCGGCGCTGAGAACCTGTGCCAAGGGGTTGGCTTTATCCTGTCCGGCAATGTCTGGGGCGGAACCGTGGACGGGTTCAAATAAGCCAGGGCCTGATGCGCCTAAACTGGCAGAGGGTAACATCCCAATGCTGCCGGTGAGCATGGCAGCGGCGTCGGAGAGAATATCCCCAAATAAGTTGCCGGTGACGATGGTGTCAAACTGTTTGGGCGATCGCACTAACTGCATCGCTGCATTATCTACATATAAATGTGAAAGCTCCACATCGGCATATTCCTGACTGAGGGCGGTGATGCCATCGCGCCAGAGTTGGGACACTTCCAGCACATTGGCTTTGTCCACAGAGCATAGCTTGCGACCCCGTTTGCGAGCGGTTTCAAAGGCTACTCGGCCAATGCGTGAAATCTCAGATTCCGTATAAGCCATTGTATTGACGCCGCGTTTTTCCCCGGTTTCGGTAGTAAAAATCCCTTTGGGTTGACCAAAATAAATTCCCCCCGTGAGTTCTCGCACCACCATAATATCTACACCGCTGACGATTTCCGGCTTGAGACTGGAGGCATCGACCAGTTGGGGTAGAATGGTCGCCGGTCGCAGATTGGCAAATAACCCCAATCCCGCACGAATGGCTAAGAGTCCGGTTTCCGGGCGTTGATGTCGCGGCAAGTTATCCCATTTGTAGCCACCAATGGCCGCTAAGAGTACCCCGTCACTTTCTCGGCTGATGTCTAAGGTTTCCTGGGGTAAGGGTTCCCCAGTGGCATCAATGGCAGCGCCCCCTAATAAGGCTTCTTTGAATTGAAAGGTGAGGTCGAATTGGTGACTAATCACTTTGAGCACATCTTGGGCGATCGCCATAATTTCTGGGCCGATGCCATCCCCGGGTAATAGGGTAATCCGGTATTTTTTAGTCATATAGATTTAAAATTTTTGGCGCGTTTAGCGTTGATTTTGTTTATGGCAACAATTTGCCAATCATTCATCATACAGGGGAAAGGGATTATATAGTTATTTGTTATTTGTCCGAAAGTCATTGGTTAATAGTCATTTGTCAATAGTCATTGGTCAATAGTCCTATCTCTATGCTCTTTTCAACACGACCAACAACCCCCCCAACCCGATGGCGGTCAAACGCCATCGGGCAACAAATAACAAATAATAAATAATAAATAATAAATAATAAATAATAAATCACAAATAACAAATAACAAGTAATATTAGCGAATATAACCAAAAATGGTTATAAATAAACGGTTTGCAGCTAGATTTATGAATTTTTGACAGATGACGGCTTTACTCACACAAATTCAAGAGAGTCTATTAGAGCTATTGGGTCAAACGATTACAGCAATTCCGGGGGTTGGCATCGCTCTGGCAGTATTATTCTGTACCCGCGTGGTGGCAAAGTTAGTCAAACGGGGAGCGGATCAATTAACCCAGCGAGCAATTAAAAGCCCTTCTCTACGGATGTTGACGATTCAAACGGCGTATGTAGCTACTTTGTCCGCAGGGGTTCTCGCTGCTTGTGTGATTGCTTTCCCGGATTTACGGTTGGGAGATATTATCGGCTTTTTAGGGTTGGGTTCTGTGGCGATCGGTTTTGCCTTTCAGGACATCTTTAAAAACTTTTTAGCCGGTATCTTGTTACTGTTACAAGAACCTTTTCAAATCGGCGATCAGATTTTAGTGGGAAAGTTTGAGGGAACTGTAGAAGAAATTTCGATTCGGTCTACCCAAATTCGCACTTATAAAGGAGAAAGGGTGGTCGTCCCCAATGCGATGGTGTTTACATCTCCGGTAGAAGTTAGAACCGCTTTTGCACAAAGACGCACGGATTTAGAAATTGGTTTAGATTACAATACGCCTTTGGCGGAAGCAAGAGAAGTTTTGCTCGAGGCAACCCAAGAAGTAGAGGGTGTGCTTTCACAACCGGCAGTGGAAGTAGATGTGGTGGGATTTGGCAGTAGTTCGATTAATTTGATGGTGCGTTATTGGACTTTTCCAGAAATTGCTCAGGTTCGTCGGACGAAAAGTCTCGTAATTATGGCTTTGAAAGCATTGTGCGATCGCGCTAATTACAATATTCCCTATCCTATTCGCACTTTGTATCACTTCGATCGGGAAAAATATAACGATTGTTATCCCATTGGGGCAAATGCGACTGATGGCGATCGCCCTCTTTAGTCTCCGGTGCGATCCTGGGCCAAAAGAATTTCTGCTAAAAAAATCAAAGAAACAGCTATATTTACTGATGCTAATTTTGCGAAAATTATGCAAATATCATTATTTTATTTAATTTTTTAGGGGCGATCGTAATATCGTAATAATTATGGAGTTTGAGGTTTGATCAATTTAATATTTTTATGGAAAAAGAAAAATATTCTGTAAACGAGTCAAGAGATTATCCGGCAATCAATTGGGAAAACTCTGTCTCTCTCAGAGAGGGGAAAAATAACCGTTGACAATACAAATTGCTCAAAATGTTATATATTAGATTGGTTCATATTTTGCGTTCGCGTAGCGGTGCGGTGTACTATCGCGTAGCGGTGCGGTGTACTTTCCCCGAAAACAGAGAAATACCATGAACCCAGAACCAAAGCAGCGAAATATCCGCCCCAGGGCGATCCAGTATAATCCCCTAGACTGGAGTAATTACCGTCAGCGAGTGCAGGAATTTTGCGATCGCCTGAATTCTGTTTCTGACTGCGAGCAGTTGCTGCTCCTCTCAGAGGATTTTATCAGAAATGAGAGCAAATACTATGCTTTAATTAGCGAAAAACAGTTTAAGAATTTTCAGCTAAGTTTAGCGGATTTGTCTAGTCTATTTCCCAAAAATCACACCGACCCAAATCGGTTAAAAATTTTGATGAAAATTCTCCTAGAACAGCAATTAGAAACCTGTTGGTATGATGAGTTTCCCCGCTATGTGAATGCTGAAGATATCAAAAATGATGTCAAACTATACGATCTGACCACATCCCCTTCTGCTTATCCAATCAAGTTTTCTTTTATTGTGCTGCGAGAAAACGGAATTCACCGGATTATTAGTCAGATCGAACGTCGGATTCGAGGGTGGCTGAATCATCCAGCGGGGGGAACAGTGGGGATGAAAACGATCCAATCTAAGCTAGAAATGATTGTATTATTAAATGAAATATGCGATCGCGTCGGCAAAGTTTACGGAAAAGAAGTTTCTCTCCAAATTAATAGTATAATTAGAACCATTGAACATCAAAAACATCTGGCGCATTTGGGGTATTGGGCGCCGCCAAACAGTAGCCATAGTACCGGCTATGCGGCGGATATCGAACGCCGCTGGTATTACGACAATAATCGGCCATTATTTACAATAATTGCACAAATTTTGCAGGATTATGAAAGTCGCTTGATTTTGAATGTCATTGACGAAGATCGAGTTTGGCATATTTGTCTAAATCCTGAGTGGATCGAGTTTTATCAAAAATTAATCAAAAGTTAATTCTGGAAAATTATCAAACTTGCTTATCTTATGTGTGGAATTGCGGTTATTTTTGGAGAAAACGCCGAGTGCCAACAGTCAGAACTGTTGCAGATGATTGCGAGAATGGAGTCTCGCGGCGAGGTGACAGAAACATTTATTCATCCCCAGGTGGTGACAGGAACTAGACGACTGAAAATTGTCGATCGCGAAGCTTCCCAACAGCCAATTTTTAACCCTAATCGGGATAAGCTAGTGGTGTTTAATGGGGAAATTTTCAATTTTGCCGAATTGCGTTCGCAGCTTGCGGAAAAGTACCCACTTAAAACTCATGGGGATACGGAAACTATTTTATATGCTTTTGAAGAATACGGGGAAAAGTGCGTTGATTTGTTTGAAGGTCAATTTGCCTTTGTCATCGTTGATTTAAAAGAAAATAAATTATTTTTTGCCCGCGACCCATTAGGAATTATCCCCCTCTATTTTGTCCGTGATTCCCAGTTTTTGTATATTGCCTCTACCATTAAAGCCTTAACTCATTTAAACCAACCTATCGAGGTTTTATCCCCCGGTTGCTATCAGTGGAGTGATCTCCCCCCTGTCCAGTATTTTCAACCACAAATTTCAAGTCAAACCGCTACCCTTGAGGAATTTTTACCCCAACTGAAAACAACTTTAGTCGGTGCAATTCAAAGACGCACTGAAACCGATCTACCCATTGGGGTAATTTATAGTGGGGGTTTAGACAGTTCAATTGTTTTAAGTCAAGCAATTAAATATCACCCCCAGGTGACGGCTTTTACTATTGGTTGTGAAGGCAGTGAAGACTTTGCCATTTCCCAGCGGTTTTGTCGCGATCGCGGCATTAAACAGGTGGTGATTTCTCTGCAACCGGAAGATTTCCGTCGCCACGATATTAAAGCCGCCATTCAAGAGTCTGAGTTAACGGAATATGGAGATATTATTAATGCGGCGATTAGTCTCAAATTGTTTGCCAAAATCCACGAAGCAGGGATTAAAGTGGTTTTGGGGGGAGATGGCAGTGATGAACTTTTTGGCGGTTATGAAATGTACGGTTTGGAAATGACGGACAGCAACCGACAAAATTTATTTTTTTATAAATTAATGAATCTGCACCGGACTGAATTGCAACGGGTAGATCGATGTAGTATGGCTTTTGGGGTAGAAACGAGAGTGCCGTTTTTAGCAAAACCCGTACTCGATCTGGCGTTAGCGACTCCCCAAACTTGGAAAATTAATGACGGTTTTGAAAAGTGGTGTTTGCGGCAAGCTTTTCAAGATGAACTGCCAGACTATATTATTAAACGTCACAAAAATCCCCTGTCTCACTCTAGCGGACTGCACGAATGGATTAGACGGTATAAATGGTGTTTTCGCCATGACTACGATCGCGAACAGTATCGATTACATGATTCGCTGAAAAAAGACTTTTCAGCGATTTTAAGAGAAAATAAATATTCGGTTGATCTGGCGCTTATGGCCACTAAATATTCCCAGGACTATAGCCGTTTTGACTTGCTGCTAGAAGGAATCAAAGCGTCAGTGAGAACGGCAATTTTTCAATGGCGATCGCGCTGACAAAAGGGAAGAGGCAACAGGGTGTAGGGTGTAGCCCTTCGGCAGGCTCAGGGTAAGAGGTGTAGGGTGTAGGGAAGAGTGAAGAGTGAAGAGTGAATAGTGATATTTTTTTTGTACGGGCGTCCTTGCGAAGCATAATCCGTCAGGCTATATGGCCATTCGCCTCTACGACTTTTCAATGCATCACTTTTCACTTCTCTCCCCCCTGCACCCCCGCACCCCCGCTCCGAAAGCTCCCCCGTTTGCTTATATTGCTTGTACCATGCGACCAGAAATTACTTCCCAAGTACCTGGGGTAATACTTCGGGCTACATCACGACATTTAACCAGCAAATAACAGGCGTAAAAATAATCAGTCAGGGCTTGTTTTTCCCCTGGGGTTAAGTCTAACAGTTGTGGATCGAGTTGAAAACTATTTAACCAAGTTTCCCAGAGCACTTGGCGAAATTGACAATGAACTTCAGAAGAGTCATTGTTTCCAGGAATACTCGTTTGTAGGGCATTTAATCCCTCCAGCAGGGGAGAAATATCGCCAAATACTGAGAAGGTTTGTAATTGTTGGGCGACAATTCCTAGAAAGGCTAAATCTCTGGCTCGATCTAAAGATATTTCCCCTTGATTGGTCAAGACTTCATCGAAACTTAAGGAAAGATAACGCGCTCGATCTTGGGCGAGTTTTCGAGCCAGATTGCGGGTTAAATTTCTGGATAATTTGTCAATATCTAAAGGATGAGATAAGGCAAAGGTAAGATTTTGCCGGAAATCATTGGTTAGTCCACGAGTGTTATGAATAATGTCCGTCAGATTCACCCCTAAGCTATTAGATAGTTTTAAGCTGTTAATTAAGAGGAGATCGTTGTTGAGGGTTAAATTTAATTCATTAATTAGCGGGTTTTCCTGCTGAAAAGTTTGCTGGAGGGCAAATACTGTAAATAGGGCTGCGGTTTTTTTAGCCGCAGGCAGGATGGTTTCTGAGTTGGTGTCACTGCTCCTCGTGGTGGCTTGCTCTGCCCACCGTAAGAGCGATCGCAGTTTGTTGGCATCGTTTTTGCTTTCCGAGTTGCCACCGTTTTGCTCATCCCGAACCGACGCCAGATATTCTTGGGCGCTGGCTTCAATTAACAATAGCAATTTATCCGCATTCGGAGTTTTCAAACCAGAGAAAAACAATAATACCTCTTGCCACCTCCAGACCGTTAGAGATTCTTTGACGATGTTGGCAATTAACCGATGTTCTATAATATATGCTGCGGCAAAAAACTCCTGAACCGTGGCATGAGAAAATGCCAATAAATCCCTACTAATCGCCGTTAAAATTCCTGTATTTATGGCGATTTCCTTCAAAATATCCTCTGAAGCTTCCTTAGTTGCTGACTCGCTAATTTGCCCCGGCATTTGACTGATTAAATCTGTCCGCAAAAAACAAAATCGTTCGGCAACTAACCCTTGATAGGCAATTTGGGATAGCCAAGATTTGAGCAAATGTTGATTCAGGTTGAGGGCTGTTTTCTCTAGGACAATTTCTAAAGCTTGCTCATACAGTAAAATTCTATTTCCTGGGATTATCTGATCTTGATGATAGACAAAACATAACAAATTTAAGCACAACGGCACTTGAGCTAATATTTTGGCGCTTTCATATTCTGGTTGTTGCAATGCTTGTAAAAACGATTTGGCTAAAAATGTGGCTTTTGAGGTAGCTTCTGAGGTAGCTTCTGATATATTAACCGGAGAATTACCGGGAGAATTACCCGGAGAATTACCGGGAGAATTACCGGGAGAATTACCGGGAGAATTACCGGGAGAATTACCCGGAGAATTACCGGGAGAATTACCGGGAGAATTACCCGGAGAATTACCCGGAGAATATAGATTGTTTTCCTGGTTTACTGCCACCGTAAACCAATGATGAATCAATTGGGCAATTTGCTGAGAAGAAAAATGGCTCAAAGCTACGGGCATAAACTTTTGCCACGGGTTAGGATGACCAATGCGATCGCTAACAATAAAATAGTTGTTGGGGTATTGTTCAATAAACCGTTCGATTTGGGCGATCGTTTTTGGGCGTTGTTCGCTGTCTAACTCATTCACCCCATCCAGCAAAATTAATAATCTTCCTTGTTCTAAGGCTTTTTTCGTCAGTTTTTCCGCCAGAGGAAACTCCGCACCGCGAAACAGATCCAGCAAACATTTTTCTAGATTCAGTTCTTGAAGTTTCAGGGTTTTACAAGAAATCAAAACTGGAAAATAAGTCCGAGGCAAAAATTTACCCAGCTTTTTGCCTTGAAGAGTATCCAGGCCAATTTTCCGCAACAAAGTAGACTTACCCGAACCCGCTACCCCAAACAGGACTAAATATTGATGTTCATTCACCATATCAATGGCTAATTCTTGGCGATGAATTTGATCCATCCAAGGCTCATAAGCTTTATTCAGTGATGAACTAGGGAGGTAACTTTCTGCCCTGGGGTTTTCTAGAGAATTCAGTAATTCTGGCTGAGGCGACAGCCAACAATACATCTCTGTATAAATATCATTCAATGGCACGGAAGAATCAATGCCAAAGAGATTGACTTGGCCGTATTTTTCCCAATATTGATGGGCATAAAGCGTCGCTGCCGTGGCGATCGCTTTTTCGGTTTTTTTGTCCAGACGTTTCTCAAAAATACCTAAAAATTTACCTTCCCCCTGATTCAGGGTTTCCAAGGTAATCTGACTAATATTTTTGGCCGCCTGAGAAATCAAGGTTTCAAGTCCAGTCATGGTGAAGTAGGGTTGCTGAAGGATGAGTCACTGTGGTTAACGGATGCAGATGTTCAGATTGTAGCAAGACTTTTCTGGCTGCAAGGCGATCGCTGCGCCCATTTGTCATCAATTCATCGCCAAAATTGCCCAAATTTTGGCGGATCTGAGGGGATACACCGGATGTAATCCCATAATTCTCAGCATTTACTTGATTAACTTGCTTTCTTTCTTTCTTTCTTTCTTTCGCCTACCTCTCGGTAAACCAGCCCGGAGAATAACTTTGAACCTTGATCCGGGCGAGTTTTTCCTGGGGAAGGGGTTTGCCGAAACCCAACAGAACGATCGCCGAATCCGCAAAAAATCTTAATTGCCGACTCAGGAATGAATTTATGTAAAAATTTTGAACTAGAATCATACAAACTTCTGTCCACTTTTGTGAAAAAAACAAGGTTTTTTGCTCTGATGTCCAATTTGATGAAGCGATGGCGCATCCGCGCCGCTTCGCGAACGGCCAAAGATTTGCCCAACAGATCGCCAAAACGCTATTTATCCCCCTCGGTCTTTTGGAGTATTCGCCAAGGGTTTCCCCAATGGCTGAAAATTATTTTAGCCATCACCGCTTTAGCGGTTCCATTATTTTTATGGGCGATTCTCACTTATAGTGGCTTAGTTGCCCCGATATTACTGCCTACCCCAACCGCAGTATTCACTGCGGGCATAGAAATGTTTTTTCAAGAAAACCTTTGGGTGGATATTGTCGCCAGTTTTGGCCGAGTTTTAGGGGGATTTGGAGCCGCAGCCATTGTCGGAATTCCTATTGGCATTGCTATGGGAACTTTTTACAGCATGGAAAGCCTATTGAGTCCGATTGTCGGGACGGTTCGTTATATGCCAGTGGCGGCATTTATTCCTCTAGTTATCTTATGGTTTGGCTTGGGAGAAATGGCCAAAGTGGTGATTATTTTTTTGGGCATTGTTTTTTACAATGCTATAATGATTGCCGATGCAGTCAAGTTTATTCCCAATGAATTATTGAACGCGGCTTATACTCTAGGGGCTAATCGCAAAGATATTTTATTTAAAGTGATATTACCCGCCTCATTTCCCAGTATTCTCGATACTTTGCGGGTGAATGTGGCCGGAGCTTGGAATTTTTTAGTTATTTCCGAATTAATTGCCGCCGATAAAGGATTGGGATTTAGAATTGTTAAAGCCCAGCGATATGTTCAAACCGATAAAGTTTTAGTGACTATTATCGTTATTGGCTTGATTGGCTTATTCTTAGATTATGGCTTTAAATTAATCGCCGAAAAATTAACTCCTTGGGCTGAACATAGATAGCCGCACTTAAAATAACCAGAAGCGGCTCAGAATTTTTTCATCAGGATTTAAGCAAACCAACCATGTATGCATCTCACCATTCTCTATCGCGGGCAGTTAAATAGCTGTAATTATGGCTGTGAATACTGTCCTTTTGCCAAACAATCCGCCAATGTTGAGCAATTAGCGGAAGATAAAAAAGTCTTAGAACGCTTTACCCATTGGATTGCTACCCAAACTGGCAAGGCATTTTCGATTTTTTTTACCCCCTGGGGAGAAGCATTGATTTATGATTGGTATCAAGAAGCTTTAACCGACTTGAGTCATAAGCCAAATGTGCAGAAAGTGGCAATTCAGACGAATTTATCCGGTGATTTAGGTTGGGTGAAATCAGCCAATCCTGAAACTTTGGCATTTTGGGCAACTTTTCACCCCGAATGGGTTTCTAGAGCCGATTTTTTGAGCCAATGTCGGATATTAGATGATTTTAAATTTAGGTTCAGTGTGGGAGTGGTTGGTTTTGTTAAATTTAAGGCAGAAATTGCGGCATTGCGGCAGGAACTTCCGCCACATATTTATCTGTGGATTAATGCGGTGAAGCGGGAGTTAACCACACTTGCTCTCGCAGACCGGCAATTTTTTGAGCAAATCGATCCGCTGTATTATTTGAATACTGAATATTATCCCTCATTGGGTTATTCTTGTCGAGCCGGAAGTTCGGTGATTTCTGTGGATGGGGATGGCACGATGCGCCGTTGTCATTTTATTAAAGAACCAATTGGTAATCTTTACGATCGCAATTTTGCCCAGGGGTTATTTGATCGTCCTTGTTCTAATGCCACTTGCCACTGTCATATTGGTTATGTTCACTTAGAATATTTACACCTCGATCGCGTGTTTGGAGACAGCATTCTGGAACGCATTCCCCAAAAGCAATTCTTGGATTGATACGCGATCGATTTTCGGTTTGATTCATTTAAGGCAATTGATTGGCTTCAGGGCATTTTCTCAAGTTATGCGGTTATTGAGTGCGGTTATTGAGTGCGGTTATTTGGTGCGGTTATTTGGTGCGGTGAAATTCAATCAGCGATCGCGATTATTTCCTCGTGAAATCACTGGATCGTGAAATCATTAGCTGGTGAAATCATTGATGAGATTTGATTTTCCCAAATCCTCGGTACGGATAAACCACACAATAGGTGACAATCAAGAACAACCCAGGTGACAATCTAAGACCGAAAATCCCAGGGATCTATCGGTAAAGATTTGCCAGAACAAAAGCACGAATCATCAAGAGGTAAGCTAAAGTAGAGATACGCCATCGTCCATGGCTGAAAAGCGTTTACTAGAAACCCGGGTTTGGGAAACTGCCAAAGGTGCAATCCACCAGCAGTTATTTCTAGGTTGAAGTCAGGGAGATTTAGGCCCGAGGTAGGTGATTTTATGCTAGTTCACTCATTGCGTCTCCTGCTGGTTGATAAGCAAGAAGAGTCTTTTTCACGGATTAAGCAGTTCCTCAGTGAAATTGAGCTATTCACCAGTTCACTAGACTGGCAAACCAGCGCTAGTGGCGCGATCGCCTCGATCGCCGCCCGACCTTATGATGCCTATTTGGTGGATGGGAAATTTGCGATCGCCAATGGTCATCAATTGTTCACAACGGTATTTACCCCCCAAAGCACTGCCCCAGTCTTATGGCTGGTTGAGAGTCTGGAGGATGGCATTGCGGCGTTAAAAGCTGGCGCGGCAGACTATTTGATTCGCCGTCAGTTAAGCGCTGGTTTACTGGAACATTCTTTGCGGTTAACGGTGGAAATGGCGCGGTCTAAAGCACAACTGAGTGCTTATCACACTTGCTATCAAACAGACCTGCAAAAATACCCTCAATGTTCGATCGTCAATTTCCCCCAACTGATTGTGACTAATTTTCCCGATCCGGTTTTTATTACGGATCTTGAAGGAAACTTTCAGTTTGTTTCTCCTTGTCCTGAACCGATTTTTGGCTATTCTTGCTCTGAAATTCAGGGGTTCGGGAATATTGCTCGACTTTTGAGTCCCAGACTTTTTGACCTCCAGGATCTACAAAACCAACGAGAAATTCCCCATATTGAAACCAAAATTATTGATAAATTTAATCAACTTCATCGTTTGTTAGTCACGGTTAAGTTAATTTTTGTTCCGGGAGAAGTGGCTACCGTGGCCAGCATTCTTTATATCTGCCATGAAATAAATCTACCCCAAGAGGAACCGGGCGATTTCAAAGGATCTAATCAATTATTGCCCCGAAACTCTGGAGAAGAATTGACTCCAGAAATTCAACAAATCCGAGATTTAGAAGAAGCATTGCAGCAAAGTGAAGAGCGGTTTCGCATTACCTTTGAACAGGTGGGGGTTGGTCTATGTCATTTATCAACCACGGGACAATGGTTGCGAGTGAATGACAAATTTTGCCAGATTGTTGGCTATTCGCGATCGGAACTTTTAGGTAAAACTTGGCCGGAGATTACTCAACCAGAGGATATTGAGTTAGAAAATAAGTTTTTGACTCAATTATTAGCAGGTAAAATGAATCACTGCTGTTTTGAAAAGCGGTTTATCTGTAAAGATTGCCGGGTGGTTTGGGTACAGATTACGACTACGGTATTACGGGACGGGCTGGGAGAGGCCGAATATTTGATTCAAGTGGTCGAAGATATTACCGAACGCCAAGAAAATCAACTTCAAATTCAAAAATTAGCCGAGCGATTATTCACAGTCATTGATGCGGTGGGAGAAGGGATTACCCTGAGCGACGCCTTTGGTAATTTTATAATTTTTAATCATAAAATGGAAGAAATCACGGGTTATAGTCCGTTGGAAGCGAATAATAGCCATGATTTTTTATCGTTAATTTATACGGAAAAAGAAGAAGAGTATAAAGCCAGAGAACATTTGTCGGAGTTATTGCAAAAAGGGCAAACCTATAATATTGAAACGACGATTCGGGCTAAAGATGGCTGCCGGAAAACTTTACTGGTTTCCAGTAATTTATTGCAACTGGGGGAGGAGCCTTGTTTTTTAAGTGCGTATCGAGATATTACCGAACGCCAAGCGGATCAAAAAGAACTCGCCAAACAAAAAGCCAATCTCGCGGAAGCCCAAAAAATTGCTCATTTGGGCAATTGGGAATTGGATGTGCAAACTTACAAACTTACTTGGTCAGAAGAGACATTTAGAATTTTTGGTTTTGATGCCCAACAAGCAGAACCCCCGTATGAAAGAATTTTGGCCTTAATTCATCCCGACGATCTCGAACAGTGGCAAGCGACCCAACGGCAGGCGATCGCCTATCAAAAATCTTATGAAGTGGAATTACGCATTTTTCGACCGGATGGTTGTTTGCGGCATTTAGTTAGCAAAGGCAATCCCATTGTTAATTCCCAGGGTCAGGTGACGAAGATATTCGCCACCATGTTTGATATTACCGAACGGCAACGCATGGAGGAAGAACTGCGTCAAAGCAAACTGTTTATTGAAGCGATCGCTGATGCTTCTCCAGCTATTTTATATGTTTACGATCTGCGAACCGGGCGGAATATTTATGTGAATCACCAAATTTATCAAATCTTGGGATATAAACCGGAGTATATTCAACAAAAAGGGTTTAATTTTTTATGGGAAACCATTCACCCGGACGACCAAAAATATCTCCAGGAATATTCTCACATATTCCCACATCTCCAACCGGGGGAAGTTTATGATATAGAATATCGCCAAGAACATATCAATGGTTCTTGGCATTGGTTCCGTTGTCGGTCGGTGGTATTTACTCGCGATGCGGACGGTAACCCGCAACAAATTATCGGCACCGCGATTGAGATTAGCGAAGAAAAGCGCATTCAAATGCAGTTGAAAGAAAGTGAAACTCGCTTAAATACGATTATCAACAGTATTTCTGATGGGATTTTAATTGTCGATCGCCACGGCATCATCCGGTTTGCCAATCCGGCAGCCACGAAAATATTTGGTCGCCCCCTTTCACAGCTAAAAAATCAAGATTTAGGATGGCCAATGGTGGTGGGCAATACCGCCGAATTGGGGATTATTTTACCCAATGGAGAAGTGAGTTTTGGGGAAATGACCGTTGCCGAAACGGAATGGGAAGGGGAATCGGTTTATGTGGTTTGTGTGCGGGATATCCATCAACGACGCAAAGCCGAAAAAGCCTTACGAGAAAGTGAAGAAAGATTTCGGCAATTAACGGAAAATATTGCAGTCTTGTTTTGGTTGATCGATGCTCAGACCCAGGAAATTCTTTATGTCAGTCCAGCTTATGAAAAAATCTCGGGACGGAGTTGCCAATCTTTATATGCGGATCCGAATAGTTGGATTGCCGCGATCGTCCCAGAGGATCGAGAAATGATTTTCACGCATCTGCCTAAACAGCGAGCGGGAGAATTGACCCAGATAGAATATCGGATTATGCGACCCGATGGGCAAATCCGGTGGATTGAAGCTCGGACTTTTCCGATTATCAATGAAGAAGGGGTGATCGTGCGGATTGCAGGAATTGCTGAGGATATTAGCGAGGGCAAATGGCAACAGCAGCAATTAGAAAAATACCGCCATCGGCTGGTAGAACTGGTGAAAGAACGCACCAGTCAACTGAAAACCGAAGTCAGCCAACGTCAGCAAGCGGAATCAGAAATTTATTTTCAAGCCCGTTTATTAGATGTGGTAAATCATGCGATTATTGCCACGGATTTATCCGGGGTGATTATTTATTGGAACCGATATGCGGAAATTCTCTATGGTTGGTCTGCCCAAGAAGCATTAGGCCGCAATATTACAGACACCCTCGCCATATGGGAAAATCGCCAACAAGGTTTAGAGATGTTAAACCAACTCCGGCAAGGGAAAAATTGGACTGGGGAATTCCTGGTGCGCCATAAGAATGGCAAGATATTTCCGGTGATGGTCAACAATGCTCCTTTTAGAAATAAAGCGGGTGAACTGGTTGGGACTGTGGGGGTTTCTTATGATATTTCTCAGCAAAAGCAGGCAGAAGAGGCGCTAAAAAAAGCCAATGCTTCCCTAGGGATTGCCGTGGAAGAACGCACGAAAGATTTAGCTGGGGCAATCCAACGGTTGCAAGAAGAAATTATCCAGCGCCAAGAGGCAGAAATTGCCTTGCGGGATAGTGAACAAAGGTTTCGGGGAATGTTTGAACAAAGTGCTGTGGGCATGGTGTTGGCCGATCGCACGGGAAAATGGCTGCGAGTGAATCAAAAATTTTGTGAATTTTTAGGCTATTCGGAGTCAGAGTTATTACACATGACATGGGCAGACATTACCTACTCAGAGGATATGCTCAAATCCACCGATCTGGTTAGGCAGTTATTTAAAGGTGAGATTGATAGCTTTACCCTGGAAAAGCGATATTTGTGTAAAAATGGTGATATTAAATGGGGTCATTTAAGCTTTTCTTATGTGCGATCGCCCGGAGGAGATCCGATTTATTGTTTAGGGGTGATTGAGGATATTTCCGAACGCAAGCAAGCGGAAACTCAGTTGCGCGATCGCCTCCACTTAGAAATGGCTTTAGCCGAAGTTTCTCGCGAGTTAGCCAATCAACAAGTAACCAATTTGTATCGGGTGCTGCAACTGCTGGGGATGGCGGTACAAGCCAACCTTGCTTATTTAATTGTCTTTGAGTTAGAAAGTAACCTGCTCAAGGAAGTCTATGATTGGTCTGATTTCGAGCGTCCGGAAAATCTTGATAAGTTCTTCAAAATCAATCGAGCATTATTACCCTGGTGGACCGAACAACTAAACCGGAAGCAAAACCTGGTGATTTCCCAGATCAAAAATTTGCCCCCTGAAGCCGAACTGGAGAAAAATATTCTTCAAGATTTGCGGGTTGGCTCGATGATTACCGTACCAATTCACAGCCCAGGGGGACAACTTTGGGCAGAAATTGGCTTTATTACCTTGGAAGATAACTTAAAAAATTGGTCTGAGCAAGACGCTCAGTTATTAAGAATAGTGGGCGAAATGCTTTCTAGTTATTGGACTAACCAGCGCGATCGCGAAAGATTGCGGAACTCAGAAGAACTCTATGCTGGCATCTTCCAACATTCCGCCGAAAGTATCTTTTTGTTAAAGCTGACTGATGATAATCGCTTTATTTATGAAACGATCAACCCTAGCTATGAAAAAAATTTTAAAGTTAAAAAAGAAGAAGTTTTTGGCAAGTATTTAGACGAAGTTTTACCCATAAATCTGGCCAAAAACTTCCATAAAAAATTTCACAACTATCTTAAAAAATCGGAAGCTATCAGCTATGAAGAAGTCGTAGATTTACCCGAAGAAACGAAAATATTACGCACGATTCTTTTGCCGATCAAGGATGAATCGGGCAAAATCATCAAACTACAAGGCAGTTCTAGGGATATTACTGAAGAAAAACAATTTCAAACGGAATTAGAACAAGCGAAACTGGCTGCCGAATCCGCCAACCGAGCCAAGAGTGAATTTTTGGCGAACATGAGCCATGAACTGCGAACGCCACTGAATGCCATTCTCGGATTTACCCAAATCATGCGACGGGATCTTAACCTGTTAGAAACCCACCGAGAACAATTATCGATTATTCATCGATCGGGAGAACATTTACTCTCATTAATTAATGATATTTTAGACTTGTCCAAAATTGAACTAGGTCGAATTTACCTGGAATTCCATAACTTTGACTTTTATCTGATGTTGGCAAGTCTCAAAGAAATGCTACAAGTTAAGGCGGATGCTAAAAATTTAGCCTTTCAGATTGAATGTTCTTCGGAAGTTCCTCAATATCTAGAAACCGATGATAAAAAATTACGCTCAACCTTAATTAACCTGGTTGGTAATGCCATTAAATTTACTGAATATGGCAGTGTTGTCTTACGAGTCAGTTTGGCAGACTATGGTTATTTTCCCCCAGCGGATGTCAGTAGCTTCCGCCTCAACCAGAAAAAGTTAAAACTGCATTTTGAAATTGAAGATACAGGCCCGGGGATTGCCTTTGAAGAAATGGATACGTTGTTTCAACCTTTTATTCAAACCAAAACCGGGGAAAAATCAGCGGAAGGCACTGGCTTAGGTCTAGCCATCAGCCAAAGATTTGTGCGACTAATGGGCGGAGAAATTACCGTCACTTCTAAAGTCGATATGGGTTCGATTTTTAAATTTGACATTCTCTGTGCAGAAGGCACTCAAATTAAATTAATCCCCCCAGAAGTCTCTCAACGGGCGATCGCTCTAGCCCCCAATCAACCTACCTATCGAATTCTGGTGGTCGAAGATCAATGGACTAACCTAAAACTGCTTACCAATATCCTGGAACCTGTGGGGTTTGCCGTCTGTGAAGCCCAAAATGGTTTGGAAGGCTTGGAGGTCTGGCAGCGTTGGCAACCGCACTTAATTTTTATGGATCTGAGAATGCCCGTCATGGATGGTTATCAAGCCACCCAACAAATTAGAATCCAAGAACAACAGCGCCGCCAAAAAAAATTCACCTTTAAAGGCAAAATTTTTGCTGGCCATAACTTGATGCGCTCATCATCAGTTAACGCCCAAGACCCGGTGGATCATACGGTGATTATTGCCTTAACTGCCAGTGCCTTTGAATCTAATCGCTCGGTGGTCTTAGACGTAGGCTGTGATGATTTTATTCCTAAGCCTTTTGAGGAAAATGTCCTCCTAGAAAAAATTGCACATCACTTGGGGGTACAGTATCTTTATGAAAGAACCGCTTATGGAGAATTTTTGCCTGATCGCTTTCCGCCACAAACCCAGGATCAACTGATTACCTCAGAAAGCTTAAGTGTGATGCCGAATGAATGGATTCTTGAACTCCGTTCCTCCGCCCTCGCTGCCCGAGAACAACGGATTTATAAATTGATTTCACAAATCCCGGAAGCCGATAAATGGCTGGCTGTGGGTCTAACTAATTTAGTAAAAAATCTTCTCTTCGATCAGATAGTTGACTTAACCCAACCCTATTATGAATAAGTTGAAATCATTGAATTATAATGGTGATATTTTGATTGTAGACGATCATGTAGAAAATCTACAAATATTGTTTTCCATGTTGACGGATTATGGCTATGAAGTCCGACGAGTCCTCAACGGGATTCAAGCTTTGAACGTGGTTAAATCTGAGCCTCCGGATCTGATTTTGTTAGATATTCTGATGCCGGAAATGGACGGCTATGAAGTATGCAGATATTTAAAAGCTGAAGCCAGTACCGCGAGTATTCCAGTGATTTTTTTGACCGCCTTAGATGATGAAGTGGATAAGTTAAAAGCCTTTGAAGTAGGGGGGATTGACTACATTACCAAACCCTTTCACATGAAGGAAGTCATGGCGCGGATTGAAAATCAATTAACTATCCAAAGGCAACGGCGGGCGATCGCCGAGCAAAACGAGCAACTCAAAGCCCAAAATATCCGCTTAGAGCAGTTAAATACTGAACTGATTAAATTAAACTCCAAACTAGAACAATCCAACCAAGACTTAGAACAATTTGCTTATATTGCCTCCCATGATTTGCGATCGCCATTGCAAACAATCATCGGCTTTGCCCAAATTTTAAACCAGAAATATCAGCAGTACCTAGACGAAAAAGGTAAGCATTATCTAGACAGGATTATTACCGGAGGCTATCGCATGAACAAATTGATTGGGGCGCTGTTAGAATATTCGCGGATCGACTGCAAACATCTAGAATTTAAACCCGTAGATGGAAACAAAATGCTGGCTCAGGTATTAGAATCGTTGCAAGCCGAAATTGAAAGCAGCCACGCGGTGATAGTCCGAGATAACCTGCCTAACTTTATTGGCGATGAAGTGCAAATTGAACAACTTTTTCAAAACCTAATTAGTAATGGGATTAAGTATCGTAATCCCCAGGTAAAACCGCAAATTAAAATCACCGTTGAACCCAGAATAAATTTTGAATACTTAATTGGCATCCATGACAATGGCATAGGCATATGTGCTGAGGATTTTCAGCGGATATTCCAAGTGTTTCAACGTTTACATAACTCAGAGCAATATCCGGGGACCGGCATTGGGTTAGCGGTCTGTCAAAAAATTATTGATAACCACGGGGGACGGCTCTGGGTTGAATCCGAAGAAAATCAAGGAACTAGCTTTTATTTTACCCTGCGCGGTCAAGAAATTCTGGCCACCCCAACGGTGGAGCAAAAATAATTGTCAAATTAATCAAAAAATTACAAAAACAAATAAAAAAAAATAATAAAATTTTCGGTGACTGATTACTTGCATCAGTATGCTTTATAATATTCCCTGACTGACCCTTTGTTTGCCGATCAAACCCGATAGGTAGGGGAAATTGATTCATGGCTCCTACCAGATCCCTCGGTAATGGGTGATGAATAACTCCAGACAGTGATACCTAGTAATGGATAGTATGGATAGTAATGTGGTTAAATTTTTGCTCAAAGTCATGGTGGCTTCTGCCTTAATTTCCCTAGGAATTAAGTATATTGGGCCTTTATTACCTATTCCCCCCGTGAGCGCGATCGCCCTCGGAGCGGTTTTACTGCCCCCTTTGTGCCTCGGTGGGTTCTTAACTTGGCGAATTAAAAAATCCCAATTGCTTCAAAACGAATTATTGCCGTTGTCACCCACCAATAATCAGGAGCGATCGCTGTGAATTTAGGTCAATCCATTGGTTTATTAGTTTTTATCCTATCGTTTTACATTCTCTGGCAAATTCGGCAGATATTATTACTGGTCTTCGCTGCGGTAATTTTAGCCACAGCCTTAAACCGATTCGCCAGATTTTTACAACAGTGGAAAAATTTAAAGCGATCGTGGGCGGTCTTTTTATCCATTAGCTTCTTGGTGTTCATCTTCACCATTGTGGTACTGATCATTGTGCCACCTTTTGTGGTTGAATTCCAACAACTGACCAACAGATTTCCCCAAGGAATTAATAAAGGCATCCAAACCTTAAATGATTGGGTGAACCAGCTTGAATATCGGTTTTCTGGAGAACTCGGCCAACGAGTTCTCGATTTATTCAAAATCGAAGACATCATCAGACAAGTACAAAATCTGATCAATCAAATAGCTGAAGGACTTGGGGCATTTCTGGGCGGAACTGTGGGCTTTGTCGGCGGCACCGTAGGGGTCTTCCTCAGCTTTTTGCTGGTAATGATTTTATCCATTATGATCCTAGCAGAACCCCTCGCCTACCGCAGAGCATTTGTCCGCTTATTTCCCTCCTTTTATCGGCGACGAGTGGAGTATATTTTAGACCGCTGTGATGTGGCATTGGGGGGATGGTTGGTTGGGATATTGCTGAACATGACCGCAATTACCGTATTAAGCTGGATCGGTTTATCGATTTTGGGGGTACGGTTAGCCCTCGCTCACGCAGTCTTAGCCGGTTTACTCACCTTTATTCCCAATATTGGGCCTGGTCTGAGTGTTCTCCCACCAATAGTCATTGCTGTTTTAGATGACCCTTGGAAATCCCTCGCGGTTTTAATTCTTTATATTTTAATTCAACAAGCGGAGAGTAATTTTCTCACCCCATTTGTGATGGCTCAACAGGTTTCACTTCTGCCTGCTATCACCTTATTAGCTCAACTATTTTTTGCTACATTTTTTGGTTTTTTAGGTTTATTTTTGGCTTTGCCATTGACCGTAGTCGCTCAAGTTTGGGTGCAGGAAATTTTAATGAAAGATGTTTTAGATAAATGGGATAAAAAACTGGAGAATATTTCAGAAAATATGGCTAATTTAAATCAAATAAGTCAATTCTTAGATCCAGAACCAGCGATTTGCTTAGTTTCCGCCAATCCACCGCCAGAAATTTTAGAAACCTCAGAAAACACTGATATAACCCCAACAAATTCTCCTTCTGGAGCCGTGACGCCGCAGGAAAACCTAGAAAATGCGGTGGAAAATATACCGGCATCAGAGGATGTATCTGAGGCTTCGGAAAACTCTCCCCAGGCTTAATCTATTGTTTGAATAGGGTTAGAGACTTTTTCATCCATTCCTGAGAATTGATTAAAGATTTAAAATGCGAACTATTGCGGAAATTAACGAAAAAATTAAAGAAAAACGTGCAGTTGTTTTAACTGTAGAAGAATTAAAAGCCCGAGTCGCCGAAACTAGCGTGGCTCAGATGGCGAAAGAAGTTGATGTGGTGACAACGGGCACGTTTGAACCCATGGAATCATCGGGAGCCATTATTAACTTAGGTCATACAGATCCACCAATTAAAATCCGCCGTTGCTGGTTAGATGGCGTCTTAGCTTATTCTGGCTTTGGGGCGGTAGATTTGTATTTAGGTGCCACGGAAGTCAGCGAAGATGGCGACGAAAGCAGAGAAATTGGCGGCGGTCATGTGATTGCCAATCTGATTGCGGGCAAACCTGTCCATTTGCGGGCGATCGGTCAAGAAACCGACTGCTATCCCCGGGCTTCTTTTGAAACCACGATTTCCCGCGATACGATTAATCAGTTTTATCTCTACAATCCTCGAAATCTTTACCAAAATTTTATTGTGGGAGTCAATGGAGGCGATCGCCCCCTTTATACCTACCTCGGCCCCTTACAACCGCGCCTCGGTAACGCCGTTTACTCCAACATCGGCGCCCTATCTCCCCTACTCAACGACCCAGAACTCAAACTGATCGGCATTGGTAGCCGCATTTTCCTGGGAGGTGGCATTGGCTATGTCGCCTGGGAAGGCACCCAGCATTTTCCCCTGCAAAAGCGCCTCCCCAACCAGACCCCCATCGGCCCTGCGGCCACCCTAGCCCTCATTGGCGACGCCAAACAAATGAATCCCAAATGGGTGCGCGGCTGCTACTTCAAAAACTATGGCCCTTCGATCATGCTCGGAGTTGGCGTTGCCTTCCCCGTCCTCAACGAAGCCGTAGTTCAATGCTGTGCCGTCTCCGACAAAGAAATCGTCGCCCCCGTGGTAGACTTCTCCATCCCGCGCCGAGTTCGCCCCACCTTTGGTTTAGTCAGCTACGCTCAACTCAAGACCGGACGCCTAAAAATCGAAGGCAAACCCGTGCGGGTTGCCCCATTAGCCAGCATCTACCTATCTCGTCAAGTCGCCTTAGAACTCAAACAATGGATTGCTCAAGGGGAATTCACCCTCACCGAGCCCGTCGCCCCCCTGGACATGAATCGATCTTTTCTGCCCCAAAATCTTTGGGGTTCTCAAATGACTTTGGACTAACCATAACACTTAAGGTAAGCTTAAAGCGTTTCAGGCAAATCATGGAGAGGTAATCACCTCAACCGCTTGAAAATCAACCTGCCCAGCCCATAAACAACCAACATAAAACCATAAAACTATGCACAAATGCGGTTCTTTGCTCATAGGAACACTGCTGTTAGTTGCCACACTCACAGCCTGTGAATCATCGAATACCACCAGCAGCACCACAAATTCCTCTGGGGCAAATTCCACCTCAACAACCAGCACCGGAACAGGTAAAAGTCGCCTCGATATTGTCAAACAGCGAGGCCAACTCATTTGTGGCGTTGATGGCAAAATCCCCGGATTTAGCTTTGTCAATGAAAGTGGTGAATATTCCGGCTTAGATGTGGATATTTGTAAAGCAGTAGCCGCAGCAGTTTTGGGGGATCCCAATGCAGTTGAATATCGCAATTTAGACTCGACAGAAAGATTTGAAGCCTTAAAAGCAGGAGAAGTGGATATACTTTCTCGCAATACCACTTGGACAATTAGCCGTGATACCTCCGTTGGCTTAGAATTTGCCCCAACCACATTCTACGATGGACAGGGGATGATGGTTGGCAAAGATAGCGGGATTACTAAATTAGAAGATTTACAAGGAAAAGCCGTTTGTGTGGAAGCAGGAACCACATCAGAACTCAATTTAACTGATGCCCTGCGTCAACGGAATGTCCAGTCTGAAACTGTTACTTTCCAACAAGCTGACCCAGCTTATGCGGCTTATGCAGAAGGTCGTTGTCAAGGAATCACTTCTGACAGGTCTCAACTGGTTGCCCGTCGCAGCACTCTCCCCAATCCGGATGAACATATTCTCCTGGATGTTACCATGTCCAAAGAGCCTCTAGGCCCGGTGACAGTAAATAATGATTCCGCTTGGTTTGATGTGGTCAAATGGACAACTTATGCCTTAATTGAAGCGGAAGAATTAGGGGTGACTCAAGCCAATATTGAGCAAATGAAAACCAATGCTAACCCCAATATTAAACGTTTATTAGGCACCGAAGGCGACCTGGGTAAAGGTCTAGGATTAAGTAATGATTTTGCCGCCAATGCAATTAAAGCCGTGGGAAATTATGGCGAAGTTTATGAAAGAAACCTGGGTCAAGGTTCCCAATTTAAACTGCCCCGTGGTCTGAATGCTCTGTGGACAACTCCCGGCGGTTTGATGTATTCTCCACCCTTCCGTTAATTGTAGTTAATTGTAGGTTGGACTCTGGGAACGAAACCCAACCTAGCAGAGAGGAGAGAGGAGAGAGGAGAGAGGATTTTACTATGCAACTCTTTCCTTAACCCTACCTACGAATAGGGCTGATAAATATCGATAAGGGCGAAGCATAAGTGAATTTCTGGTAAAAATCCGCAAATTGTCGCACTTATGCTTTGCCCCTACATCCTGATTTACATAATTAAGATGCTCTCGTTAACGGTCTGCCCAAAATCCGTAAACTTATCTGAAAATTCAGGCAAACTTACTCACTTTGCACCCATGACGCTCAACTCATATCAGAAAATTACCCTTTGGCGAGATGGCCGATTTTGGCGCATTGCCTTCCAGGTTTTAGTCATTGTCGTTGTGGTTAGTTTATTCGCACTTTTAGGACTTAACCTGACGCGAAATATCAGCCAAACCGGCAGTAATTTTGGCTTTGATTTTTTAAATACCTCCGCCGGATTTAGTATTCTGGATAGTTTAATTCCCTATACTCCGACCGATCCTTATCGTCGCGTTTTATTGGCAGGCTTATTAAATTCTCTCCGGGTCATGTTTTTTGGGATTATTCTCACAACTTTTTTAGGAATTTCTGTGGGAATTGCGCGGTTTTCCGATAATTGGCTGCTGCGTCAGTTAGCGTTTATTTATGTGGAAATTGTGCGGAATACTCCCCTATTATTACAGCTTGTGTTTTGGTATGGGGTGTTTGTCCAATTGCCTCCGGTTAAAGAAAGTTTGAGATTTTTGAACTCAGTTTTCTTGTCTAAACAAGGAATTTTTCTACCTTGGCCGTCAGGGATTCAAGGAATTATTGGCTTAGGGGTGTTAGTGATTTGCGCGATCGCTGCTGTCATCGTTTCACAACAGCGAACTAAAATTATGGTAGAACGGGGAGAGTCTGGCCAACCGCAATTAATTACCTTGGGCATCATTGGCATCATTGCTTTATTCACTTTAACCGTAGGATTAGGTTGGCAAAGGCCAATATTTAATCCCACCACCAATAATATTGAAGGCGGATTACGCCTGACGATTGAATTTACCACAATTTTAGTCAGTTTAGTAATTTATACAGCGGCTTATATTGCGGAAATTGTGCGTGCGGGGATTCAATCTGTCCCCAAAGGTCAATGGGAAGCTGCCCGATCTTTGGGATTAAAATCCGGTTTAGTTATGCAGTTAGTGGTATTTCCTCAAGCTTTGCGAGTGATTATTCCCCCGTTAAATAGTCAATATTTGAACTTAGCTAAAAACTCCAGTTTGGCGATCGCTGTAGCATATGCGGATATGTATAATGTCGCCAATACCACCTTTAACCAAACCGGACGGGCGATCGAAGTGATGTTAATTATCATGGCCACCTATCTTAGCATTAATTTATTCATTTCTTTAGGCATGAACCGATTAAACCGCATGGTGCAATTACGAGAACGATAAATTAGATGATTAACTTTTGTACCGGCGAAGCATTCGCGAAGTACCCGCGCATTTGCGCCTAAATTTGTTGGTGCTCCGTCAATATCAATGCGCGAATGCGCGGGCCACTGCTAACTGTTGACTAACAACCAACAAATCACCAATAACCACTAACCACGAACCACGAACATTGATTAACCATGAATTATATCCCATCAAATCCATCAAATCAACCGCCTGAAACCGCCGGTTTAACTGCCCAGGAATGGTTGCAAAAAAATCTATTTAATACCTGGTACAATAGTCTGATTACCATTGGGATTACTGCCCTGTTATTATCAATGTTAACCGGGTTTATCTCTTGGGCATTCACCACAGCGAAATGGAATGTAATTCCCGCTAACCTACCCCTATTTTTTGTCGGGCGATTTCCCGTCGATCAATATTGGCGATTGTGGGTAATCTTAGGCATGATTACCCTCCTGTCTGGGATTACCTGGGGATTTTTAGCCCGAAATTCCCGAATTCTATTTAGTAAAAATACTTTAATTGGTGCTGGGGGCGCCGGAGTCTTGGCGGTGCTGACTCCAGTAGCGATCGCCCCTCGTTTACTCTTAATCGGCATCCTATTATTGCTGTTAGCGGGGGCTTGGGGGGGAAAAATCCTGGGAAATACTCAACCAAAAATCGGCAAATGGTTGCCTTTTTCCTGGTTTCTCCTCTTGTTAATTTGTGTGTGGTTTATAGGCGGTGGACTCGGACTAAAATTAGTCTCCACGAACCTCTGGGGAGGACTAATGTTGACCTTACTCATGTCAATTAGCAGTATTTTATTATCCTTTCCCATTGGCGTATTATTAGCATTAGGACGACAAAGTAGTTTACCCGTAATCCGCATTTGCTCAACGGTTTATATCGAAGTGTTTCGGGGCTTACCCCTAATTACCATTCTCTTTATGGGGCAAGTTTTACTCCCCTTATTCCTGGCGGAAGGAATGCGACCAGACCGGGTATTACGGGCTATTATTGGATTAACGATGTTTAGTTCTGCCTACTTAGCGGAAAACATCCGATCCGGGCTACAAGCGATTCCCAGAGGTCAAATGGAAGCCGCCAAAGCATTAGGCTTAAATACCCCTTTAACCGTAGGTTTAATTATTTTACCCCAAGCCTTAAAAGTGGCGATTCCGGCGATTGTCGGTCAGTTTATTAGCTTATTTCAAGATACAACTTTACTCTCGATTGTGGGCTTAGTGGAATTATTAGGCATAAGCCGATCAATTCTCGCCAACCCGAAGTTTCTGGGACGCTACTTAGAAGTGTATATTTTTATTGGCATCCTGTACTGGGTATTTTCCTATGCTCTGTCGATCGCCAGCCAAAAATTAGAAGAACAGTTGAATACTGAACATCGATAAACCTGTGGTCAGAGACAGATATCCTATAATAGAAAACACCCTGAATCCATTGTTAATCAATCCAACTTAAAACCATGACACAGATACAATCTAACACTATTCCCATCGAAACCAGTTCAGAAGAATACGCCATTATTGCTACCGATGTCCATAAATGGTACAGCAATCATTTTCACGCCCTCAGAGGAGTCAGCCTTTCGGTCAAACGCGGGGAAGTGGTAGTGATTATGGGGCCATCGGGTTCGGGAAAATCCACCTTTATTAGAACATTTAATGCCTTAGAAGAAATTCAAAAAGGCAGTATTGTTATCGATGGCATTAAGTTATCCCATGATTTAAAAAATATTGAAGAAATTCATAAAGAAGTGGGGATGGTGTTTCAACAGTTTAATTTATTTCCCCATTTAACGATTTTACAGAATGTGACTTTAGCCCCGATTTGGGTGAGACGTTGGCCGAAAGCAAAAGCCGAAGAAGTGGCATTACAATTGTTAGAACGGGTGGGAATTTTAGAACAGGCGAATAAATATCCGGGGCAATTATCCGGGGGTCAACAGCAACGGGTGGCGATCGCACGAGCCCTAGCCATGCAGCCGAAAATCATGTTATTTGATGAGCCCACTTCTTCTTTAGACCCGGAAATGGTGCGAGAAGTTTTGGATGTAATGCGAACCTTGGCCAAATCAGGCATGACGATGGTCTGTGTCACCCATGAAGTTGGCTTTGCGCGAGAAGTAGCCGATCGCATTGTGTTCATGGCCGATGGAGTTTTAGTCGAACAAGCAACCCCAGAACAATTCTTTAACAATCCTCAAGAAGAACGAACTCAACAATTTCTCTCTCAAATTCTTTAATTTTGCCCAATTTGCCGCAATTTGCCGCGAAATCCCAGCCGGGGATTTATCCTGATGTTGATCCAGTGCGCCGATCGACCCTAATCCATAAGCCCCCCCTGAAATAGGGGGGGCTTATGGATTTATCTACTCGTTTAGATCAATCCCAAGGGCTTTCGCTCCGATAACCTCGGTTTCCTGTAGAGACATTGTATGCAACGTGCAGCATTTAACCGTCTCAAATCTGTTCATAGCTGAACAAAACTGAGAATAGTATGGCATCACCAACAATGGTGAAGGATGCTGCCATCAAAGCTAATCCTTAAAGAACTTAAAGAATTAGCCCGTTATTACCTTTCTTCTCCTTTTACAACAGAAGAATTGTTCTCAGAAGGGCAGTGCTGAGATCCCAGCTTACTTCACCGGGCAGCTAATTTACCGAAATGTTTCTGGGCATGAATTGTAACTTGATACATTTTACCAGATTTAGCAAAATATAGCAAGTAATGATGAGGATTTTGCTCACCTATTATCACCTCTTTAGAAGTATCCGAGGCTAGGGTTTACCGCAGATTTGGCATTAGGTTTCACTGTTGGGTTTTTGACGCTTCTTAATCGTGGGTTTGGGAACGGATCCAGACCGAGTTGGGGGTGAGAACTGAGCGGGCTTCTGATCGGGACGCTGAAAGCTTTTCTGATAACGAGGCGGTTTGCCTCCACCAGGTCGCCCACCACCGGGCTTGTTGCCTTTCTTGACCTTGGTTGGCCCCACCAGACCCAAATCATTTCCCTGCTCAATGATTAGATTTTGGCCTTGCCGGTGCAGATGCAAGTCCCAAAAATGACCCACCGCTTTTCCTGTAAGACTGCCTTGCAGTTTTAACTTGAAAAACTTCGGTTCATCAGAGGGTTGACGGGGATGCTGCTTAATTTTGATAATGATGTATGGTGGCTCCTGGTCTTCAAATGCTTCTGATTGATAAACCACTTCACCGCGAATGGAAAAATACCCATCGTCCAGGGGTGGATATTCCGAGGTTTCAACGGTTTTGGCATCTGATGGCGAGCTTTGGTCTGGGGTAGCCTCGGCACTCAGGTCACTACCCTCAATGGCTTTATGCTTAGGGCTGAGTTGTTCGGGTTCCCAAATTCCCACAATTTGTAAGTGCAACTCACCATTTTTTTGTCTAGTGCGAGGATAAACCACCCAAAGATGATTTTCTTTTAGGTCAATATGATTTTTTACTAAACTCATTACCCGTCCCAAGAGCACGGCATCAATTTCCGTGCCGTCGGTGGTGACGAGGTCACCTTTGGTAAATTGGTCGTCTGAGGCCCGGTAATGGCCATGAACTAACCCAATGGCACGATACTGCTTGGGTTCTGATGGCGGGGGAATGGGATGTTGCCGCGCAATGGATTCGATTTCTGAAGCATCGTCGCGATCGCTCTCGACAATTTCGTGGTTGGTTTCAGGATTAGTTAGAGCACTCACAGGCGGTGATGTTGGTATTTCTTCATGGTTTGGGGACCCAGGAGCACTAGGAACCGACGACGGTTTCTGTGCTTCAGGGACTTGAGTTGGCTTTGGTTGTGCGGATTTAGTAGATTTAGTTGACTGGATAAACTCATTCGGAGAGGAATTCATAAAACCTCCAGATTCAGCGGAGACACATCCCTATACGGGTATTTAGACGAGACGTTGCGATCTTTACCCTGTGCGGGACAGGGGCTTGAGCGATCGACGGCAAGATATTGAGAGCAAGAAAAATCGATTTCGATTTCTTTTCCTCTCATTTTCCCTGAATGGCGCTGTTTCTAAGTGCATCCGCACCGCTTCGCGAACGGCAGAAGCAGAACCATTCCGCAGATAAATATCACCGATGGACAACTCTATACAGAGAATACACTGATGATATAGGATACACATCTGCTTAAGTGTTTTCTCTGTCTTTGATTTGATTTACAGACTTTTTTAGCATCAGCCTGCTTATTTTACTCAATCCAAGGATGCTATACCAGAATCCGTACTATTTCTACTTTGACTGGCAAAAAAATCTTCGGTTTCTCCCGAAATCTGGTAGGTTTGACCGATCGCCTCTTTCTTGTCTGACCATTATTTTTGACGGATTCTCTTGATCGTAGTTCTCGATCGTAGTTCTCGATCGTAGTTCTCGATCGTAGTTCTCGATCCTCGATCCTAGTTTAGGCATTGATATCTTCTCTTGCTGATTTTCTAGGGATATCCCTAGTGCCATGCCTGTCATCGGATACATCAGCTTCAGACGGTTAACCCCTCCAAGCATTACACTTTACATTTTAGCTGATAAAAAAAGTCGCTTTTGTGATCTTCTGGATCCAAAACTTTTCAATTTGCTAAAAGCAGATCGGTATTAACTATTGATTTCACCGGCAAATTTTCGCGAATTTATCTATCAGAAACCATCTCATATTTGCAAAATTTAATCAGAAAGCTTGAAGGTTTTTAACTTTAAAAAAATTCAGCCGATCCCATTAGATGAAAATATCTAACCGACGGCTTGGTTCAATTCGGCAAGGGATGAGATGGAATGATTGGGCGAATTGGCGGCTACCTAGGGGCGATGAATGATTCAATTTTGGCTTGGGGCGATCGCCCTTGCAGTTAACAGGCAAGAATGTCAGGATAATATGTCAGGATAATACTAATAGAGTTCAATGTAATTCCGTGTCAGAAAATCGCAATCGCTGGGTAACGGTGCTCGTAATGAGCATTGGATTAATCTCTTTTCTTGGGCTAGGAATAGCTCCCTTTATCCAAGGGCTGATTGGTTCGGATCCGACCGCCAATCAGACAAAACCTGCTCAAACTCAAACTGTTAATACTTTGCCACGAGAAGAATTAGAAGCACAGGCACGAGGATATGAACTGGTTTTGCAGCGAGAGCCTGATAATGAAACCGCCCTGCAAGGACTATTGGAAGTTAAACTTCAATTGCAAGATTTACCGGGATCGATTGATGTCTTAGAAAAATTAGTCCGTCTGAAACCAGAGCAAACCAATTATGCGGTGTTATTGGCTCAAGCCAAGGAACAAACCGGCGATCGCGAGGCAGCCGCCCAAGTTTATCGTCAAATCCTCACCGCTCAACCGGGTAATGCCAATGCTCTGGATGGCATGGTGAAATTGTTGATTGCCGAAAATCGTCCAGAGGCGGCGATCGGATTGTTACAAGAAACCTTGAAAACCGCTCCTCAAGCAAATCAGATTTCTCCGAACACCATCGATGTGGTTTCCGTGCAAGTGATCTTGGGTCAGGTTTACGCCCAGGAAGAACGCTACGCTGAGGCGATCGCGGTTTACGATGAAGCCATGAAAGTGGATCAAAAAGATTTTCGCCCGATCCTGGGCAAAGCCCTCGTCCTGAAACGCCAAGGTAAAACCGATCAAGCCAGCCAACTGTTTAAAGTTGCCGGAGACTTGTCTCCCGCACAATATCGCGATCAAATTAAACAATTAGCGGCTCAACCGCCCGTTCCCGCAGCCCCTCCCGCAACTCCATCCGCAACTCCTCCCGCAACTCCTCCCGCAACTCCTCCCGCAACTCCTCCCGGAAATCTACCCGCGCCACCTTCGGCTCCAGAAAAGCCAGCGTCGCCGTAGAACGGGGGTGTGGGGAGCGGATGGTGCGGGGGAGCCGGGGAAAGAAAGGGTGTGGGGCCGCCATCGGCCGCCATCGGCCGCCATCGGGGGGAGAAGTGAAAAGTCGTAGGGGCTTTCTGGCCATATAGCCTGACGGATTATGCTTCGCAAGGACGCCCGTACAAGTGAAAAGTCGTAGGGGCTTTCTGGCCATTCGCCCGTACAAGTTAAAAGTCGTAGGGGCTTTCTGGCCATTCGCCCGTACAAAAGAAGTATCACTATTCACTATTCACTATTCACTATTCACTATTCACTTTTCCCTACACCTCTTACCCTGAGCCTGCCGAAGGGCTACGCCCTCATCCCCTCATCCCCTCCGCCCCTCCGCCCCTCCGCTCCTCTGCACCCCTGCTTCCCATTAGGGCAGTAATTCTACAAAGTCTCGCAAAGCGGCAGAATAGCGATCGCCTGCTACCCACATCACCTCATTATGGCCAGCCCCTTCGACCCATAAAGAAAGCTTGGGTTCTTTGGCAGCGGCAAACAATGCCTGTCCGTGCCAAAAGCGCACCACCTCGTCTTCCCTACCGTGCATCACCAAAACGGGGCAATTAACTTGTTTCATTTTGGCCAAATTTTCAAACTTATCAAAGGGATAAAGGGGGACTTGAGTTAAAGCCCGGAAAGCACTGACAAAAGCGCTCTCTAAAATCAAACCAGCTACGGGCTGACGGGCGGCCAGATCCACCGAAGGCCCGCCCCCCACGGAACGACCGTAGATAATAATTTGATTGGGGGAAATGCCTAAAGTCTGCGTCAAATAATGATAGGCCGCATCAATATCTTGATAACTCTTCGCTACGGTGGGCTGACCCCCCGAAGTACCATATCCTTGATAGTCATAAGAAAACACGGCAAATCCCATTGCTTGAATTTCTTGGAGCACTGGCAGGATATCCCCCAAGTCTTCCGCATTGCCGTGGCTGTAGAGGATCGTATATTTGGCTTCATCGTTGGGTAAATATACTGCTGAAATCAACTCCCCGTTGGCCGATTTGAGTTTGAGGATTTCCGAAGTGTCAGAATAAGTCGCGGGTTGAGGTTGAAAAATCAGGGAATTTGAGAAAAAATAACCCCAAAACCCAATGGCCACATAAACAAAGATGATGGAACGCACTAACCGTTGCCAGGAAAAGTCGCCGATCAGCAACTGGCGTAATTTTTTTTTGTTCATCTCTGGGCAACTTAGATTTAATTGTTTAGGCAATAATCTTTACGGGGATATCTTGGCAATTGTTTTGAGATGACGACAAAGGAAAACCATCCAGGATGATGTAGCAACATAACCGCTAAGTCACCGGCGAACATCTCAGCCCATTCACCCAACTTTTGGGTAAATTCTGTGTTGAGATAGTCTTTGTCGATCTGGATCTGGTTCTAGATGCGATCGCACAAAAAACTAATCCCCAATTAATCCCCAATTAATCATTATACAGAGGAAAAAAACATGGCTTTGGAATACCCAGAAGACCTGAAATACCTAGACACCCATGAATATGTCCGACTCGATGGCGAAATTGCCACCATTGGCATCAGTGCCTATGCCATTGACCAACTCGGTGACATTGTGTTTGTCGAGTTGCCGGAAGATGGTGATGCCATAAAAAAAGGTGAAAGCTTTGGCAGCATTGAGTCGGTGAAAGCGGTAGAAGAGATGTATGCCCCCATATCTGGGACGGTGATTTCTCGCAACCAAGCAGTGATTGATGGGCCGGAGATTTTTAGTGAAGATCCTTATGGAGAAGGTTGGTTACTCAAAGTTCGGATTACGAATGAAGATGAATTGCAAGATGCCTTAACTGCGAGTGAGTATAGAGAACAAGTAGAAGGGGAAGCATAAGTCCAGGAGTACCGGGCTGAGTGACGGTTTTTTTGGCCATCGCGCTACCAGTCGGTAGCGCGATTTTTGTTATTTGTTATTCGTTAGTGCGGTTTTTATTGGATGAAGTACAGAGGTTTTCAAAGATTCCCGCCTTTACCCCCGCGAAGGCGCGAAGCCTGCGCGAAGCGCGCTTAGGCCGCCATCGGCTGTTCGGGACAGGTTTTTTTGTACTTCATAACTCCGAAAATTGCTATATTCCCTCCCACCAACAAATAACAAACAACAAACAACAAATAACCTTAATTTTCCAGATCGTTGAGATTAAAGATAAATGGCACACTGCTGGATTTATCTCCCATAATCAAAACTTTCGGCATTTGAGCGCCCCCTTCCCGCCACGCTTGGATCGCTTCTTTCTGGAGTACCAATTGACCCCCTTGGGCTTTCAGGGTTTCAGCTAATAGTTTTTGCGCCTCAGCTTTTCCTTTGGCGCGATTAATTTCTGCTTGGGCTTCTTGTTCCGCCTCTTGAGCAATATACACCGCTCGTTGAGCTTGTTGCTCGGCAATTTGTTTTTCTTCAACAGCGCGAGCAAAGTCTTTGGAAAAATTTAAATCAACCACACTGGTATCCAGGACAATAATCCCATATTTATCTAACCGTGCTTCTAAGGCATTATCAAAATCTTGTTTCAGTTGGCTGCGTTGGGTAATCGATTCTTCGGCAGTCCGCAAAGCTGCGGCAATTTTAAAAGATTCCTGGGTTTGGGGAGCAATAATTTTGGCGACAATATTTTCTAAAGTCCCCTGAGTTCTTCTAATCGTCACTACTTTGTCTGGATCGAGCCGGAAGTTGATGGCAAATCTGGCGGTCAGTTCTTGCAGGTCTTTGGTAGAACTTTGGGCAGGAACTTCAAATTTTTGCACGGTGACATCATAAATATCGACGGTGGAAATAAACGGCGGTTTGAGGTGAATTCCTTCTAGTAACGCCCCATCTTGGGCTTTGCCTAAAATTCTGATCACTCCCGCTTCACCGGGGTCAATAATTACAAAAGAACTCAAACTAAGCAGAATTAATAATCCGGTAATCATTCCGGCTACTAATAAGGAGAAACTTTGGTTGTAAGAATTTTTCATGGAACGTTTTTTTCTGATAATTTTGCTGAGAATTAAGGCCAAAATTTTGGTAATGAACCATATGCTAAACAAGCTCCTCATAGAGGGAATCGCTCGCTCGCCCTGATTAGAAATGTTTGGGGTAAGTCTTGACTAATTTGAGCGATCGCACCATTGAAAACAAGGCACTTGATTTCACCTAGAAGTCACTGGTTAATAGGTTGCTGGTCATTTTGCCGGTGAGAAATGAATGGGGATGAGCGGCTGTTGCCGCTCGAAGTTTTCCACAGACGGGATGAATTTTCCACAGATTTTTTTGAGTTTTCCACAAAAGAGCAAAACCGACAAACCAGGAAAGAGCGATCGCCGAAATCATGCACCAAAATCGGCACCAAAATCATGCACCAAAATCATGCACCAAAATCATGCACCAAAATCATGGAGATGATTAAGGGTTAATACTCATCGCCTCAATGGAGATGAATTGAGGCGATCGCCCGCAACCCGTTGGCTGAGTCACTAATCAAGAATTATTCCCATTCAATCGTTCCCGGTGGCTTAGAGGTGATGTCATAAACCACCCGGTTGACCCCTGGAACTTCATTCACAATTCGGTTAGAAATAGTTTCCAAGAAATCATAAGGAACGCGAGACCAGTCAGCGGTCATGCCATCTTCACTGGAAACAAAGCGCAGCACAATGGGATAAGCATAAGTGCGCTGATCTCCCATCACACCCACACTGCGGATCGGCAGCAAAACCGCGAAGGCTTGCCAAAATTTGCTGTACATTCCTTGTCGGTTAATTTCTTGTCGGACAATGTGATCCGCATCCCGGAGAATTTCCAGTCGTTCTTCGGTGACTTCACCGAGGATCCGAATGGCCAATCCTGGGCCGGGGAAAGGATGACGGTTGATAATTTCTTCCGGTAAACCGATGGATTTGCCCACTTTCCGCACTTCATCTTTAAATAGTTTGCGTAAGGGTTCAATCAGCTTGAAGCGCAAATCTTTGGGTAAACCGCCGACATTATGGTGGCTTTTAATTTTTACCGCCACTCGTTCGCCGGTTTTGGGGTCAACATTGGTATCGGCAGATTCAATCACATCGGGATAGAGGGTTCCTTGGGCCAGATAGTCAAAGGGGCCAAGGCGTTTGGATTCTTCTTCAAAGACGCGGATAAACTCATGGCCAATGCGCTTGCGTTTTTCTTCGGGATCGGTGATTCCGGCAATTTTGACTAAGAAGCGATCGCGGGCTTTGACGTGAACCACGGGAATATGAAATTGTTCCTGAAACAATTTGACCAACCGTTCTGGTTCATTCTTCCGCATAAACCCTTGGTCAATAAACATACAAGTTAGCTGATCGCCGATCGCCTTATGCAGCAAAAAGGCCAAGGTACTGGAATCAACCCCTCCAGACAAGGCCAATAAAACCCGCTTGTCTCCGACTTTGGCGCGAATTTCCCGAGTCGCTTGCTCCACAAATGCGGCCATTGTCCAGGTGGGTTCGCATTCACAAATATGATAGACAAAGTTGCGGATCAAGGCTTGACCGCCAATAGAATGCACCACTTCAGGATGGAATTGAACCCCGTAGAGTTGTTTTTCGTGATGGGCGATCGCCGCACAAGGGGTATTTTCTGTATGAGCTAAAACCTCAAATCCTTCGGGCAGTTGCTTCACGGAGTCCGCATGACTCATCCACATCGTTGCCCCATCTTCCACATTGGTGAGCAAATCCGTAGGATCGTCAATTAACAAAGAGGCTTTACCATACTCACCTCTGTCTGCCCGTTCCACGATGCCCCCTAATTGTTGAACCATCAACTGCATCCCGTAGCAGACTCCCAGAATAGGAATCTCCAAGTCCCAAATCCCTGGATCGCACTGAGGGGCGTTGGCATCGTAAACGGAATTTGGCCCGCCAGACAGAATAATCCCTTGAGGATTTAGTTGTTTGATTTGTGAAACCGTAGTTCGGTAGGATAAAACTTCCGAATACACCTGTGTTTCCCGAATTCGTCGGGCAATTAACTCGGAATATTGAGAGCCAAAATCTAAAATCACCAGCATCTGGCGACTAAGTGATTCCAGGTCTGACTCGTTGACGATCGATTCCTGCTGAGGAGTTGGTTGAGTAGATGTTTGTGCAATCACGGCGAAATCCCTTAAAAAGACGGATTTGGATATTGTCGAGGGCAAAAATTTAGGCAAATTATCCGGCGCTAAAAATTTGCTAAACGATCAATGATGGATCGTGTTGGATCAAGTGGGTCAATGGTACGGTTGTGTTTTCGGTTTCGATTGACCAGGGGCAGAGTTGAGCAACCTCTATGAACGGCAATTCAGGAATTTGCCTAAGACCCTAAGATCCCTATGGCAACATTTCTGGATCCAACAATCTTTGCAGAAATTTTTCGGCCATCGATTCAGGCTTTTATCAGGCTTTTAGGGTCGAATTTCTGTAAAGATTGATGAAATTCCTGATAACTTCAACTTTCAATTTATGTTGCCTAGATTAGCATAGTTGTGGCGGTAATGCCTCTCATCTTTTGCTTTTAATTATAATTTGGCTCTAATTTGGCTCTAATTTAGCTATAATTTGGCGGCGAGGATGACGATTAAATCATAGGCAACCGGCTTGAACTTCCCCGTTGCTGTGGATGGGAATGTAATCGAGCGATCGCCCGACTCAACAATGGGGCGATCTCGCCGATCAGGGGCATGAAAATTGACCCCAATTTGATCAATTTCATCCAGCCCTCGATACAAATATTTAAAAATTGTTGACATTTTCTTAAATTAATGCTATTGCAATTCGACCGATTTGGCGATTGTGAGCGATCGCCCCGAATCGATGGTTGGCTGGTTATATCTCCGCTTAAATATCAGTTATGGTAACGCTGGGATCCAGTCGGGCGGTTCCTAAGCTGGGCAATTGCGGACAAGGGGATAAATCTTGTTATCTTAGCAGACAGAGGCTCATCAAATTTCCACCTGCGGATCGGCGGTCAGTTTCACCAAAATAGGAGCGAATCAAACAATGGAAATACGCGGCATTTGGCTAACGAATACCGACAGCCAAGTTCTCACCTCTAAAGATAAAATCACCGAAGCAATGGAATTCCTCGCGGAAACTGGATTTAATGTGGTATTTCCCGTGGTTTGGAACCAAGGA
The DNA here is from genome assembly GCF_001276715.1 of Planktothricoides sp. SR001. Lineage (GTDB taxonomy): Bacteria > Cyanobacteriota > Cyanobacteriia > Cyanobacteriales > Laspinemataceae > Planktothricoides > Planktothricoides raciborskii. Next base: position 60,549 of record NZ_LIUQ01000017.1, read on the forward strand.
TACACCCTCTATCCTTCCCAAATAATGCAGGAAGCTTTCGGCTACAAAATCTTACCAAAATTTCAAGATCGTGACCCCCTGGGGGAACTGTGCGAAGCCGCCAAAAAAGTAGGATTAGCAGTGATTCCTTGGTTTGAATATGGCTTTGCTTGTTCCTATCGGCAAAAAGGCGGCAAAATCTTGCAAGCAAAACCTCACTGGGCAGCCCGCGATCGCGACGGAAATCTCTTGAGCAAAAATGGCTTTGAATGGATGAATGCCTTTGACATCGAAGTGCAACATTTCCTCAGTTCATTAGTTTTAGAGGTGGCCAAGAATTATCCCATTGATGGCATCCAAGGAGATGATAGAATGCCAGCCCTCCCCAGTGCAGGAGGCTACGATCAAAACACCATTCAAGCCTATCGCCAAGTCTTCGACTGTGACCCCCCAGAAAATCCTTACGATGCTCGTTGGATCCAATGGAGATCGGATATTTTAACCAACTTTTTATCCAGGCTTTACCAAAATCTTAAACAAGTCAACCCTAATCTGATTGTTTCTTTATCCCCGAATATCTATAAATGGTGTTTAGATGAATATTTACAAGACTCGAAAACTTGGTTAAATCGTAACTTAGTCGATCTGATTCATCCCCAAGTTTATCGCCGAGATTTAGCCAGCTATAAACGCACCATCAGCTATATCACCAAATTAGAATATAAATCGGCACATTTGCCGAGGTTGTCGCCGGGAATTTTAATTAAAATCGGCAACTATCGCATTTCCGAATCAGACTTAATCGAAGCCATTGCCTTTAATCGATACTGTGGTGTCTCTGGAGAAGTCTTATTTTTCTATGAAGGCTTACGAGAAAATAATAATGCCTTAGCCAAAGCCCTGGGTTCAGGCCCCTACTTACATCCCGCGCAATTTCCCTCGATTAATGATTTAGAGAAATTGGTGCAGCAAAAACAGTCGCAATCAATCTTCAGCAAAGTCATAAATCATATGAAGGATTTGATTTAACGCTTTCATTGACCTTGACCAATTTTATTCTGTCCCATCAATTTGCCTTATAAGCTAATTTTTCCCCCAACCAATTAATCAATTTCGGCAGTTGAATTTCTGCGAGATAGGATAAAACAATCAAGGTCAGGAAGCTCAGGCATAAATCTGGCCAAGGCATTCGACCCTGGTCGTGAAAATTTCTCAGTCCCCACTGCACCAAGAGCGGATAATGTAAAACATATAAGCCATAAGAAATGGGGTAGACTTGGTTAAAGATACTCAGCAGGGGCTTAAAAAACCATTGCCAGTTGATTTTAAATGCCCCCATACTGATTAACAAGAAAATTAACCCTATCAAAAAATGCCGAAAAATCAAAAAAGGATAATGACCCAATTTAATGGTTGACCAGCTAAAAATTGGCAGTCCGGTGACGATGACCATCACGGCGATCGCGATTAAACAGTTTCGAGTATGATGCAGGGTTATTTTCTGATGTTTTAAATAAATAAATCCTAACTCAACCCCCAACCATTCTAAGATAAAATAAGTCAAGATTAAACATATTTGATTCGGATGTATTGAATAAATTACATAAGCAGATACGGAAATCAGCAACACCCAATAAATTCGCTTTTCATTTTTAGGCAATAACCGATACAATGGGTAAACTAACAGATAAAACCACCATTGATAAGAAAGTGACCATAAAGGCAAGTTGCCCAAAAATGGGTAAAACCAAGTTCCCGGTTTAACACTGCCGAAATCTTGCAATAAAAGTAAATTTCCTATCAAATGTTGCCAGGTAAAAAGCTTAGATAAACTGCCGGTAAAATAGCCGATAAAACCGGAAACCAGCAGTGAAAAAATGAAAGGAATGTAAATTCGCTGAAATCTTTTGATTAAAAATTCTTTAAAAGAAGCATATTTTTTTGCCAAAGAAAAAAATATTAAAAATCCACTCATTAAAAAAAAACCAATCACCACTTCTTGCCCCAATGAGGCGATCAGCTTGACCGGGAACGGCACGATGTCTAGATGATATAAATTAATTGTGAAATTATGAAAAACAATATAAACACAAAAAAAACCTCTAATTTGATTGAGGATTTGAAAATCAAATGATTTTTGCATAAGAATTAAGCATCTGTGAATTTGGCGATCTATTTGTCAACAAAAACACCACAAAGGCAGGACACAAAGAGAAATAAAGAGACATAAAGAAAAATAAAGATAATCTGTTGTGTGTTGTCTGGGTCTTTGTGGTGATTCCAGATTGACTACTCTTGCGCTCCTGCTTGTTGAAGGGTACGCAATATTTTTCTATAGCGGTTGAATTCAGCGATCGCTAATGCGGTATAACCTCCTTGGTTCTTTAAATTCAAGTCTGCCCCTGCGGAAATCAGCACTTTGACCGCCTCTTCACGACCCCGAGACGCCGCCCAAATTAAGGCGGTCGCCCCGGCATCATCTTGCTGGTTGAGATTGGCACCAGCTTCGATTAACGCCTGCATCACGGCAATATGATTTCTGTCAGCGGCTCTCATTAATGGGGTTTTCCCTTCGGACACGGTGGTATTGGGCGATGCCCCGGCATCGAGCAACACTTTCACGGTCTTGAGATGGCCGAATGTTGCTGCCAGGGTCAGGGGAGTTTCATTAAAGTTTTTCACATTAATATCGGCTCCTCTTTGTAGCAGCAAGGCCACAATATCCTGATGTCCTTGCAATGCGGCAACTAACAGCGGCGTATCGCCGAGTCGGTTGCGCTGCTGAAAGTCGGCACCGCGATCGAGCAGTACCTGCACCACATCCAGATATCCTTCCACAACCGCCAGATTTAAAGCGGTTTCATCATCCTTGTCTTTGGCATTAATCTGGGCGCCAGCATCTAATAAAATATGCACCAATTCCACATTGCCACTAGCCGCTGCTGCCATTAATGGGGTTTCCCCTTCTAAGTCTGGGGCATTGACATTGGCACCGGCATTTAATAACGCTTTGACAATGGAGGTTTTTTGATGCTCAACCGCTAACAACAATGGGGGTTCACTGTCTTCGTTGTGGCAATTGACCAACTCTGGCTTATATGACAGCAGGGTTTGAATCATGGCCAAATCCGCTTTGGTGACAGCGGTCAGGAAGGCGGCTATGGCGTCGGCTTCCTGGAGTTGGGCTTTGGCATGGAGTAAAATCTCTACCACATCGGCAAAGCTTAGGTTTAAGGCAATTTTCAGGGCAGTATCCCCATCTTGATCGGAGACATTGGGGTCAGCCCCGGCATCCAGTAGCATATGCACTAGGACGGCTTTGCCTTTCATGGCCGCCGCCATTAATGCGGTGCTGCCATCATCATTTCCATCATTAACATTCGCACCTCTCGATAGTAAAAATTTCACAACATCTAGCTGGTAGTTAGCACAAGCCAACATCAGAGCAGTGACGCCATATTTTTTTCTTCGAGCATTGACTTTGGCACCAGCATCAACCAAGATTCGCACGATTTCTGTGTAGCCTTGAGACGCGGCAAACATTAAAGCCGTTGTACCTTCTGGATCCGTGGTGTTCACATCAGCACCTTGGGCAATTAATGCTGAAATTGGAGTGATTTGGCCACTTCGGACTGCCTGTAGTAATAAAATATCTTGCTGAGAGGGCATACGGGAGCCTCTTGTCACCTAAAACAATTGGGCAATGTTGATCAGAGTAACCCATTGGTTATGGGTTTGAACCAGTGGTCTGAGTTGCTGCGCTAGAAAAGCCGTTAGCAAAGCTAAAGGGCTATGTTCAGCAACGGGAAAAACTCATCCTGGTTGCGATCGCTTCCGCTGGGTTAGTCTGGCTTTTTATTACCTCTAGATTAAAGTTAAACAATGAATTTGATCCGTGGATCCTAAATTTATGATAAGTTTTATGAAGATTTTCGCCTAACTATCGGCTAATTATCGGCTAACTATCGGCTAATTAATAGAGAATTACCATGCGAATTGAAGTTCTTCCCGAACCACTGCAAACTTATGTGCTGCCTTTCTTACATCCAGTTCTGATGTGGGTGATTTTTGCCCTGACGATCTACGCTCTGGTTCTGGGGATAAAAGCCAAGAAAACCAGACAAGCGACGGGGGAAGAGAAAAAAGAACTGATTAAAGGTAAATACAATACGAAACACTATCAAGTGGGTTCGATCCTGTTGGCGCTGATGGTGCTCGGCACCATTGGCGGGATGGCTGCTACTTATGTGAATAATGGCAAGTTGTTTGTGGGGCCGCATTTGTTGGTCGGTTTGGGTATGACTGCCATGATTGCGACTTCCGCTGCTTTGGCGCCTTTTATGCAGAAAGGTGCTGACTGGGCGCGATCGCTCCATGTGGGCTTGAATATGATTTTGGTGCTGCTATTTGCTTGGCAAGCCTTTAGCGGGGTCCAAATTGTCCAGAAAATTGTCAGCAGTCTGTAATATTTTTCTGCCTAATTCTGGATTGATCCTCCCAAGTTAAGGATCTGGGGCAAGATTTACCGGAAATTTTCTCGCCCCTACGATGGTCTCGTTCCCAGGCTGGAGCCTGGGAACGAGGGTAAAAAAGCCAAAAAAAGGAGGCGATCGCGCAAGATCGCCTCCTTTTTTTTTTGGGTTTTGTGGGTTTTGTGGCTTTTTTGTGCGGTTTTAGAGTGGGGGGTTAACTTGTTCGCAAACCCCACGACCTTTGGTTTGTTGCCAATGTTTTTTAAAGAGTTTCAGGGTGGCTTCTCCTTGACTGGTGTGAAAATCTTCCTGGACTTTATAGGTGAGACGATTAGAAACCAGTTTGACGATTTGAGCCAAAATGCGATCGCCGGTTTTTTGAATCACCGCTTCCGGTAATTTTTTAATAAATTGGGGAAAGCAGACGCCAACTTTGAGGTCTAACTGCCACTCCACACGAGTCATTTTACTTGGCAGAGTTGAACCATCTGCCGCTAATTCTTCTGAAGGCTCAAACGGAATTTCTACCAAGGTTTGTACCGCTTTAAAGTCCACTTCATACCCAGGGGGCGTATAGTTGGGTACGGGGATCGTTTCAATTCGATAAACCCCCTCATCTTGGGGCAACAAATGCAGGCCAATTTTGGGTTCCACCTGATAACCAAAAGAGCCAAACTTGCCAATGGTTAAAGCATAACCATTTGCGCCAATTGGTTTGGCTTTCATCGGATGAGCACAACGGATAAACCATCCTTGGTGAGCGTCAAAATATTCAGCGGCAGTTTTGGCATCAGCGAACATTTCCATACAGCCAATAAAGTGGGTTTGAAACCAAGTCGGTTCATTCGTTACGGATGCGTCGATTCCATCGGCATTTGTCGGAGTTGGCATTGCAGTCATAATTGGCTCATGCGTCAGTGGTTGCATCACCCGCTTTTCCTGAAAATAATCCGTTGAGTGAGATGGAGCAGACTGAGATGGAGCAGACTGAGATGGAGCCAGCAATTCAGGGCTGTTTGGTTCATCCTCAAAGGTTCAATTCTGTGCAAAACCGGCTATTAATAAAAGATAGTTCCAGAAATATTGGTTGATCGTCAACACATGAAAGCATTTGTAGCCGGAGCAACCGGGGAAACCGGACGCCGAATTGTCAAAGAACTCTTAAACCAACAGATTCCCGTCCGAGCTTTAGTGCGTAACCGGGAACTTGGTCAAGAAGTTCTGCCCCCAGAGGCGGAATTGGTCGTTGGAGATGTCCTGAAGCCAGAAACCATTCGTGAGGCGATCGCAGATTGCACCGTCTTACTTTGTGCCACCGGCGCCCGACCCAGTTTGGATCCTTTCGGTCCCTATCAAGTGGACTACGAAGGCACCAAAAACCTCGTCGATGTGGCCAAAAGCCAAGGAATCGAGCATTTTGTTTTCGTCTCATCGCTTTGTGTCTCTCAGCTATTCCATCCACTCAACCTGTTTTGGTTGATTTTGGTCTGGAAGAAAAGGGCAGAAGAATATCTGCAAAAAAGCGGGCTGAAATATACTATAGTCCGTCCGGGGGGTCTAAGGAACGATGAAAGTGGCGATCTCCTGATTATGTCCAATGCGGACACCCTGTTTGAAGGCAGTCTTCCCCGTACCAAGGTCGCCCAAGTTTGCGTCGCTGCCCTCTCCGAACCCACATCACACAATAAAGTTGTGGAAATTATCGCCAAACCTGACGCACCGGCTAAAACTTTTAGGGAATTATTTGCCAATGTTCGTTAATTCGTTGTTTGTTGTTTGTTGTTTGTTGTTTGTTGTTTGTTATTGGTTATGATAAATTTACTCTCAATGAGGCATCGCAAATAACTAATAACAACCAACAACCAACAAACAGGGAACAGGGAACAGGGAACAGAGGAGAGAGTGAAGAGTGAAGAGTGAAGAGTGAATAGTTAATAGTGAATAGTTAATAGTGATATTTCTTTTGTACGGGCGTCCTTGCGAAGCCCATGCCGTCAGGCTATATGGCCATTCGCCCCTACGACTTTTGTACGGGCGAATGGCCATTCGCCCCTACGACTTTCCCCGTTCCCTGAGAACTGTTCCCCTTTCTCCAACCAAAGAATCCCTACCCAAAGAATCCCTACCCAACAACAAATAACAAAAGAATCCCTACCCAACAACAAACAACAAACAACAAACAACAAACAACAAACAACAAACAACAAACAACAAACAACAAATACTTAGAGATATTTGATTAGTGACTTCATCATCAAAATTAGCCCAACCAAAATTATTCAACCGGATTGTTGCTGCCACTGCCGCCATTAGTTTGGTATTACTTCTGCAACATTGCCAAAGCAGAAAATCAGCCAACTTAGAGTTATCCGAAAGGGGTTATCAAGCCCCTTTAGTTATGCGCGGTGGCGACCCCTATATTCGCGCTTTAATGCGGACAATTTCCGCTAGTGAATCTAATGTATCTCGACCCTATTGGGTGATTTATGGGGGAAAATATGTCAAAAAACTCGATCGCCATCCCGATATTTGCGAACGAATTTCCGTTGGCTTAAATTATGGCAATTGCTCAACTGCTGCGGGACGTTATCAATTTATTACTACTACTTGGGAAGAAATGGCCGAACGCTATCACCCGAATCAGCACAAATTTTTGTTTTGGGAATCCTATAGTTTTGAACCGGAATATCAAGATAGGGTGATTTATGGTTGGTTAAGTGACCCAGAGGCTTGGGGAGTAGATATTCCTCAACTCTTGCGGGACGGGAAAATCGATGAAGTTTTATGGTTGCTTTCCGGGACTTGGACGAGTTTAGGTTATGGCATTGAAACTAATTCTATGAGTCGATATTTGCCCGATATTTATCAAGAAATTTTGCAAGAAGAACTGCAATAATTTATGGCAAAATAAATTAACATATAAAATAATCAGCTAGAAACCGGGTTTCTATGACAATTTTGGTGGGATTACAGAGATTTTTTAAAGAAACCCGGTTTCTATCCTAAAAATGCGATGTTTTGGTAAATTTCCAGGAGGGATGGTATGAATTGGTGGAAAAAACTGAAAAAAAATCCTTTAGCTCAATTAGGTGCGGTGTTATTGCTGGTTTTTTACCTAGCCGCGATCGCTGCTGATTTTGTGGCTCCTTACGATCCCTATTTTCAACAGGCGAATGGGTCATTGTTACCGCCAACCAAAATATATTGGAAAACTGAATCCGGGAATTGGATCGGTCCTCATGTTTATCCCACCACTCAGGGGGCAATTGACTTGGAAACAGGCGATCGCGAACTAATTGAAAACAAAGACCAACCCTCACCGATTCGTTTGTTTGTCAAAGGATCAACCTATAACATATTCGGATTGATTCCCGCTAATTTACATTTATTTGGCACCACAGGAGAAGGCACAATTAACCTCTTGGGAACCGACGATCAAGCCCGCGACCAATTCAGTCGCTTAATTCATGGGGCGAAAATTAGCTTATTTATTGGTCTAGTCGGCATTGCGATTTCTTTTCCCCTGGGCATGATTGTTGGCGGTATTTCTGGCTATTTTGGGGGCATCGCCGATACGATCATCATGCGCTTATTAGAAGTAATGATGACCATTCCTAGCATTTATTTGCTCGTAGCATTAGCTGCTGTCTTACCCCCAGGCATCAGTAGCACCCAGCGATTCTTATTAATTGTGGTGATTACTTCTTTTATTAGTTGGGCTGGACTAGCGCGGGTGATTCGTGGACAAGTTCTTTCTATTAAACAACAAGATTATGTTCAAGCTGCCCTGACAATGGGGGCGCAACCGTTCTACATTATTATTCGTCACGTCCTGCCCCAAACGGCGACTTATGTGATTATTTCTGCTACCCTGGCCGTCCCCGGATTTATTATCGCCGAATCAGTATTGAGTTTGATTGGGTTGGGCATCCAGCAACCGGATCCGTCCTGGGGCAATATGTTGTCTTTAGCCACTAATGCTTCGATTTTGGTGCTGCAACCTTGGTTAGTCTGGCCTCCAGCCTTGCTGATTATTCTCACGGTACTTTCATTTAATTTGCTCGGAGATGGACTACGGGATGCATTGGATCCTCGCAGTTGGCAACGTTAGTTATTTGTTGTTTGTTGTTGGTTGTTGGTTGTTGGTTGTTGGTTGTTGGTTGTTGGTTGTTAGTTGTTAGTTGTTAGTTGTTAGTTGTTTGTTGTTAGTTGTTAGTTGTTTGCTTGACCATCGATAACGAATAACGAACAACAAATAACAAACAACAAACAACAAATTTAGCTTAATTCCCCGATGTTTCAAATCGAGGGGCATAAGCTTCCAGCAGGCTGCTGACTTGAGACAAGGTTTCGCTGCCAGAAGTTTTACCCAAGACTTGACGTTCAGGATAAAATTCCGGTCTATCTAAGTAGCGTCCGATCGCCTCTTCCACCTGTTTACCAATCAACTCATCCAGTTCTTCTTTGGCTTTATTGCGTTGGAAATTGGCCCCTTCTTCCGTGGTGGCATAGAGGGGTGGAAGTCGGTTGAGGGCGTAGGCGGCAATGTCACCCACATCTAAGGTTTGATCGCTGGTAGCTTCGATTTCCGCCACACGGGCGATCGCCGCTGAAAGCACCAACTCTTCCATCACGTTAATAAATTGTTTGCGGGGGAGGACGACCACTTCACCCGTCAACAGAGATCCCATCAGGCGATCGAGGGCCATGTACTCTTCAATGGAGAGTTCGGACGCCGTATTACAAATGCGCCCTACTTCAGCTTCCATTGCTGGGGTTAAATAACCATCTTGAAGAGCTTGTTCAACAATTTTTTGGATACTCATAATTCCTCTGCTGTTTCACGGGACTTTTTGATATTGGTCAGCTTGCTTTGATTTTGCCAGACAATCGATTTAAAAATAAACCTCTAACCAAAAAAGGTTAGAGAATAGTTGGTTTTTTCTTGGGGATGTGGATGATGTTTCCGAGGGAGAAATCTTATTCAAATCCTTCATATCGCCAAGGAACTGGATCGACTGACTGTCCATTCACATAAAGACCCCAATGTAAATGTGGCCCGGTGGAAGCGCCAGTGTTTCCCACCGCACCGATCGCCTGACCCGCTTTGACCATATCTCCTTCCTGGACATAGATTTGACTCAGGTGGATCATAATGCTCACGACCCCCTGACCATGATCGATGCCAACGGTGTTGCCATGAATTTCAAATCCGTCTGATTCCCGTCCGACCAATGCCACTCGACCCGCAGCGGGGGCTAATACTGGGGAACCATAAGGGCCTGCATAATCCACACCCCGATGATAATAGTCGTCGGCAAAGACACCATTATAGTATCTTCGGACACCATAAATAGTGCTGATATATCCTTCATTGGGTTTAATAAACGGGCCATTCCAGAATTTTTGTGGCGTGACCAATGCTTTGAATGCATCGACTAAATCAAATTCATAGTCCGTTCCCAGATCCTCTTTATCCGGTGGTAGCCAAATTGATTGGGTGGGAAAGCTGCGATCGCTTATGGAGACGGCAATATTTCTTACCTCGTTAGCACCCATGACCCGGATTTCCCGTCTTCCCGGTCGATCCAGGGGAGTAGTCGGCAACAAAGCCCGATATTTATTTTCTCTGAGGGGAAAGACCGGATAAGTTTTGTCTAACATTGTCACCTCAGTCGGTGCCGCTTCTCCAGGATTTACGAGAATTTCTACCGATAGGGTATCCCCGATTTGGGGATTAGAAGGTTTGACAGTGACTTCTAGGGCGAGCAGTGGCGTGGCGATCGCCCAAAAAAAGGAACAAGTGATCAGTAACAGACTGGCTGTTTTTTGGCCAACAGGTGCCGCCTGTTGGGTTTGTTGCGAGGTTTGTTGCGGTGGTTGAGAACTTTCGGCGTTCCCACCCATTCTATTGAGCAGTTTCATCATCATCTATATTCTTGGTTTGATTGTACAAACTTGATTCATTTTATGGTTATACTCTGGATTTAGATGGGATTCCAGAAAATTTAGTTTCTCTTTAACCTTTAATTTATCATTATCTTAATCATCTTATCCAGATTTTGCTTTTTGAGTCGATCCGCCAAAAATTATTTATCCCCAGGATAATTTTTTCTGGTAATTATATCGCAGTAAAAAAACTGGCGATCGCTTTTATCAATACCTTAACATTTTCCGAATTACTCTAGCAATTATCTAACTCAAAAAAATTTTTTAAATTTTTTTTTGAGACCATTGTTTTCAGGCAATTGTTTTCAGCAAATTGTTTTCAGCAAATTGTTTTCAGCAAAGTTTTTTGAGGATGCATTCATTGCCAGAATAAACCCTCAGCAGTCAGCCATCGGCGATCGCTTATAGAGGTTTTTATTGGATTACAGAGGTTTTCTGGATTCCCGCGCGGGAATGACAGTTTTTTTTGTACTTCATAACTCCGCTGCTATAATGTCTTTCCTAGGCTTGATAAACCGGCAAAGTAAAGTGAAAAGTGCTGCCTTTTGATAGTTGGGAATCTACCCAAATCTGGCCATAGTGACTGCGGATTAACTGTCTACAAACCGATAAACCAATGCCATATCCTTTTTGGCCACGATCTCTTTGTAAACGAAAGTGATCTTTAAAAATCTCCTCCTGATTCTCTGGAGGTATTCCCTGTCCTTCATCAGAAATACTCACTTGAACTTTTTGGCTGGTACGGTGTAAAATGGATATGCGAATGTTGCCCCCTTCAGGGCTATATTTGCCAGCATTATCCAGAAGATTAATCATCACTTGTCGCACCCGTTCTGGATCTGCATAAACCGATGGAAGATCGTTGGGAATGTCTGTCACAAGTTTCAAGGATTTTTTCTCGAATTGATGAGAAAAATCCTCCAATATTTCTTGGCACAAACAGCCCAGGTTTATTTGTTGACGATGCAGATAAAATTGATCGCGATCGCCCCCTGCCGCTTGTAAGATATCTTCGATGAGTCGGTCAATGGCTGTGGCTTGGTTGCGAGCGTGTTGGATTAAGCGGTTGAATAAACTGGGGGCGATCGGGGTTTTTTTCCCATCCGCAGATGTGGTAGCTTTGGTTAAAGTTTCTAAAGCCAAGGAAACCGCCGTTAAAGGATTGCGAATATCGTGAGCTAACATGGCAATCATCTGGTCTTTAAATCGCAGTTGATCCAAGAGTTCTGCTTTTTCCTGTTTCAGCCGAAATACTTCATCGGATAAGCGGATCATTTCCGCTGAGTCTGCCACCGAGCTATTTGTCGCAATCTGAGTGGGTTCATGGTGCTTAACCACACAGTTAGACTCAGACAATTGAGTATTCAGATGCTCTTTTAATGTAGATTGCCAGCGCACCCACCATTTATCTAGTTGGGCGACAATATTATTGCCGGTGAGTACCTGCCTCGGTTCGGGATAAAGTTTCAGCAAGGTGGGGGTGGCAATTAATTTGTAGTGTTCCGCTAAATAGGGTTCTTCAACTACATTGATGATTTCCAGATTGTAGGGAAATTCCGTCCTCCACTGTTTTAGGTAATTGCGGATTTCTTGGATTTGTTCGGCTGAATGTGGACGGCTATCAACGAATAGCAGCAGTTGTAAGGCTAATTTTGTATTCGTGGTTTGATTAGGAATCACGTGCATTTAATCTCATCACAGCGCAGTGGCAGGACTAATTATGAAGATTTTTTAATAAAACGGAAAGGATATGAGTTCAGGTAACTTTGTTTCTTTTTTTTTATATTTTATCTAAATTTGACCCAGATCGATCTGCCAAGGGGTTTATTGTGGGACAAATGGGTTTGGCTGGCTATTCTAATCATCGGGTGATGCGATCGCCCCTTTAAGGATCGCCCCTGGGAAAGTGATTGATAAGATCGATCGTGAGAATTGACTGCTTGATGGGATGCGACTAAAACTGGACAGTCCCATTGCTCAAGAATTTTTTTCTCCCTGACCCAAACCGATGGGTCGAGGACGAGTGAGATGAACTTGCCAAAGCGCCTTGGCGGTGGCCACGATCTCGCGCAATGTATGATAGCTGATGGAGTCGATCCCGTACCATCCCCAGTCACGGGTGCCTAAACCGTTCGCCTGAATGCCCATCGCCCGACCAATATAGACTGCGCGGGGTAAGTGAAAATTTTGGGTGACGAATACCGCTTGGGTGATGCCAAAAATTTCTTTTGCCCGTCGGCAAGTTTCGTAAGTGTTAAAACCGGCGTAGTCTAAGATGATATCTGCCCTGGGGACGCCCAAGCTTTCGGCATAACTTTGCATGGCTGTGACTTCATCGTAATCAGACCCACGGCGATCGCCACTCATTAGCAGTTTTTTTACTTTTCCCCGTTGGTATAAGGCTACTGCCCCAGTCAGGCGATCTGCTAACATTGGGGTTGGGGTGCCATCGGCCCAAACCCCCGCCCCAAAAACAATTGCTACAGGAGTTTTTGGCACTTTCTCTGGGTCGCGTTCGCGAAGCGGCGCGGATGCGCTATCGCGAAATTTTTGGGTGGTCAAATAGACATAGCCACGGAGTGCTAAAGGAATCAAAATTAGGGCGATCGCTAAACTCAGCCAAGGCCAAATTTTTGACCAATTAAGTATTAACCAATGATTTATCATACATCTAGCCTACAAACTTATTTGGTTGTAGCGCAAATTCTGCTCATTTGGCGGCAGAGGGAATCATGGTTTTTCCTATAAGTAGATGTGCATCAATAAATTCACCACAGACCCCATTAGATGCATTGTCATTCCCGCTTCAGGCGGGAATCCACAGACTATCGGCGGGGAACGAAAAGTGCAATTAATTATGTTCACCTACTTAGTATCAGTAAAATGATATAGCCGTTATGATCCCGATGAAGTACAGAGGTATTCTGGATTCCCGCCTGCGCGGGAATGACAGAGTTTTTTTACTTCATAACTCTGCCAAGTGCTATATACTGAATCAGTCAATATCAGTCAATTTATCAACATTAGGCAAAATTACTTTTTGAAATTTATCCGGTGACTAAATCATGCTCATTGAATTTACAGTTGGCAATTATCGCTCTTTTAAAGAACCTGTTACTTTTAGTATGGTTGCTGCGGATTTGAATGCCACAGACGATCCCGCTAATCCCGCCTCGGTTTTCCCGGTAAATAGCCAACTCAAGTTACTGAAAAGTGCGGCAATTTATGGAGCAAATGCCAGCGGCAAAAGCAACCTAGCTCGCGCCCTGAAATTTATGCAATGGTTTATGATTAACTCTTCCAGGGCAACCCAAACGACTGATAAAATCAAAGTTGAACCCTTTAGATTAAGTCTTGAAACAGAAAACCAGCCGTCTTTTTTTGAAATTGTGATGATTCTCGATGGAAAACAATATCGATATGGATTTGAAGTAACTTCAGAACAAGTAATCTCAGAATGGTTGTTTTATGTTCCAAAAAAACAAGAAACTGAACTATTTAACCGGGTTAAAGATAAAATTATGATGAAAAAAAATCTCAAAGCCGATGGCATCGATAAGAGAACCCGACATAATTCTCTGTTTTTATCGGTTGCCGCTCAATTTAATGTGGCGATCGCCGAGAAAATTCTTCAGGGTTTTGACGAGAATGTACATATCATCTCTGGCTTAAACGATGGCAACCTATCCGCATATACCGTTGAATGTCTTTTCTCTGACATCAATCGACAAGCAATTGTAAATTTGATTAAAACTCTCGATTTCAATATCAGCAATATACAACTTAAGACTTTTGAACAAAAAGATATTCATTTTCCCGATGAGATTCCAAATTTTTTAAAAAATTACTTATTTAAAGATAGTGGTAATCAAATGGTTTTTGTGCAAACTTTACATAATAAATTTGATGCAGCGGGAAATATTATTGGTCAGGAAAAATTTGATTTACTTGAGCAAGAATCCGAAGGCACCCAGAAAGTTTTTGCCTTGTCCGGTTTGATTGTTGACGTTTTAAAACAGGGACAAACGATGATCGTGGATGAGTTTGACGCTAGACTTCATCCCCTGATTGGTAAAGCGATTATTCAATTATTTAATTCCCCCGAAACTAATCCCCACAATGCCCAAATCATTTTGATGACTCACGACACCAATTTATTGGATTATAAACTTTTTCGGCGCGATCAAATTTGGTTTACTGAAAAAAATCGCTATGGGGCTACTGATTTATATTCTTTAGCAGAATATAATGTTAAAAATGATGCGCCATTTGAACAGGATTATATCAAAGGTCGATATGGTGCTATTCCCTTTATCGGTAATTTAATTTGATGAAAAATATGAATTGCCAGAAAAAATTAGACTCTCTGCTAGGAGATTCCTATCAAAAAAATAGTGATAATATGTATGAAAGGCTACAGAAAAACCAAGCTACAGCGATTAAAAATGCGGAGAAATTGCTTAAGGAGTATGATATTATCGATCCCACTAATAATAATCCTTCGACAACGGTACATTTGCTGGTACAAGAGTTAAATCAGTATATTGTGTAGAATTGTGTAGAGATTTATTTAGGTTAATCTAGGCGTTCGCGAAGCGGCGCGGATGCGCTATCGCGAAGCGGCGCGGATGCGCGATCGGGCAACTTTTTTCCTAATGAGACTATCTTTTAAAGTAAATGTTTAACATGGTTAGCTGGGGAAAATTTTTCGCTCCTGACAAATAACCAATAACCAATAACCAATCACACCGATTCACCATTAATGGCTACAAATGGCTACAAACTCTCTCTTAACCTCTATTCTCGTGTTTTTTATTGCCCTAACCAGTTCTAGTTGTCTAAAACAAGCACCAAAGACTTCCCAAATTTCAGCGGGAAATGTAGCGGAGATCAATCAAGTTGTTGCCGAAAATACGGTTCAATTGCCGAACCAAACTCCTGATAATCAAAGTCCCAAAATCCCAGTTCAAGGATATAAAATTATCAACACTTATCCCCATGACCCCAAAGCTTTTACCCAAGGATTAGTTTATCATCAAGGGGTTCTTTATGAGGGGACGGGTTTAGAGGGACAATCTTCTTTACGCAAAGTTGAGTTAGAAACCGGCAAGGTTTTACAAATTCATCGTTTAGCGGATCAATATTTTGGGGAAGGGATTGTCATTTGGCAAGATAAAATTATTCAGCTTACCTGGACTTCTCAAGTAGGTTTTGTCTACGATTTAGAAACTTTTGAGCAAGTTGGTGAGTTTACTTATCCCACAGAAGGCTGGGGGATTACCCATGATGGGGAAAAATTAATTATGAGTGATGGTACGGATACTCTCTATTTTTTAGATCCAGAAACTTTTGAGGAAATTGGCCAGGTTAAAGTAAAATATGGCAATCAGCCAGTGAACCGATTGAATGAGTTAGAATATATTAATGGGGAAGTTTTTGCTAATGTTTGGATGACCGATTGGATTGTGCGAATCGATCCGAAAACAGGTCAAATTGTCGGAATAATTGATTTATCAGGGTTACATCACGCATCTGGGCAAAAAATGCAAGGAAATGATGTCCTTAATGGTATTGCTTACGATCCAGAAGGCGATCGCCTTTTTGTCACTGGCAAACTTTGGCCAAATTTATATGAAATTGAGTTAGTGCCAAAACCCTAAACCATGAGTGGGCATAAATGGGCGATCGCTCCTAGGGGGAAAGATATTTTTACTTTTTATCTTTCCCTCAAAAAAGATTTAGTATTAGTTATTTGTTATGGGTTATTTGTTATTAGTTATTTGTGGTTGGTTGTTTGTTGTTTTAATCCGATCAAGAATAGCGAATAACCAATAACGGTCAACCGTCAACAGCCAATCATTCTTGACGATTGTAACTGAAATTTTTTTCGGTTTTGATCGCGGGATATCGCCACGATCCGATTAATTCAAGATATAATGTATAAAGGATAACTTTTTTATTGACTCATTAGACTTTTTGCATTAATCAAAGTTTTTCCTCCGATAATGGGGGGAATTGGGAGGGTTCCTTTTTGAAAAGGGACTGGGGGGATCTTTGTTTCATTATGCACTCTTGTCTATGAAGAATTTATGATTAATCAGGATGTTGATTCACTATGCCTAAACTGGGCGAATATATATTTCAAGTATTACACCAATATGGCGTTCAACACGCCTTTGGTATCCCTGGAGATTATGTTTTAAGTTTGTTCGATGTTTTGACTGAAAGCGAGATTCAACCGATTGTGATGACTCACGAGCCTTCTGTGGGTTTTGCCGCAGATGTTTACGCTCGGATTCGAGGTTTGGGGGTGGCTGTAGTCACCTACGGAGTCGGTGGTCTGAATATGATTAATCCGATCGCGGGCGCTTATGCGGAAAAGTCTCCCGTAGTGGTTTTGAGCGGTAGTCCGGGAGTCGGAGAAAGACAAAAGCGAGATTTGCTCCACCACAAGGTCAAAACCTTTGATTCTCAGCGACGGATCTATGAAGAGGTCACGCTTTATGCGGTTACTCTGGACGATCCATTTACGGCAGCCAGAGAAATTCACAAGGCGATCGACTATGCCCTGAAATTTAAACGTCCGGTCTATTTAGAAATACCTCGCGATCGCGTTTATGCAGAAATTGAGCCGATATCCATTCAGCCGCAGCCAATCAAACAAACCGATCCAGAAACTTTGGATGAAGCGATCGCGGAAACCATTGCGATGGTAAATCAGGCCAAATCACCAGTCATTTTGGCTGGGGTTGAACTGCATCGATTCAACTTACAAGAACAATTGCTGATCTTGGCCGAAAAGCTAGGGTGTCCGGTGGTGACAACCGTGCTCGGTAAGAGTGTTTTTCCAGAAGCACATCCGCAGTATCTGGGGATTTACAACGGGGTTTCTAGCAGTCACTTAGTCCAATCTTTAGTGGAAGAATCAGACTGTTTGCTGATGTTGGGTACTTTTCTCACAGATATTAACTTAGGGCTATTCACAGCGCACCTGGATGTAGCCAATGCGATTTCGGTAAATTCTGAAATTATTACGATTAAGCACCACGAATATCACCATATTCTGTTTGAGGATTTTATTCAAAGTTTGTGTCATCGGGAGGATTTGCCCCATTCCCAACAGACTTTAGTCAAAGAAATTCGCGATCGGGTGTTCCCAACCACAGAAAAAATTTCTATGGGCGGTCTGATTTACGAACTCAATCAATTCATCGATGAAAATACGGTGTTTTTAGCAGATCCCGGAGACTGTTTGTTTGCCGCTGATGATATCTGGATGCAGGAAGGAACTTCGTTTTTCTGTCCGGCTTATTATGCCAGTATGGGGTTTGCCATTCCAGGGGCGATCGGTGCTTATTTTGCTGACCCATTTCGTCGCCCGATCGCCCTTGTGGGGGACGGTTCATTTCAGATGACCGGCATGGAACTTCTCACCGCCAAGCATTTAGGAATTAATCCGATTGTGATTGTGACAAATAATGCTTCATTTGCCACCCTAAGAGCAATGGGACACCAAGAAGCCAAGTATGTCAATATCCCCACATTAGACTATGCTAAATTAGCTGAATTGATGGGGGGCAATGGTTTTGCGATTGAAACGCGATCGCAGTTCCGAACAGCGTTGCATCAAGCAAAAAAACGGGATAATTTTAGCATTCTTGATGTTCGTTTATCCCCGGAAGATATCTCTCCTGGGTTACAAAAATTATGCAATGTATTTGCTAAAACCTTGAAGGGTTGATCTGGTGTTCAATAATCCGCATTCCGCGAATGCAAGGTTTACCACTTCGTTTACCGGGTGCGATCGTGATGATTTCTTGATAGTTCATCGTCATGCTTACCTCTCGTTTAAATATTAGACAAGAGTGCAAAATAAATATCTCGATCCCCCCAACCCCCCTTAAAAAAGGGGGCTTTTAAGAATTTTACATTCTTGTCTATCGTTTCACACAAGCCATTGTAACCACTGCACCAATATGGATGTTGTCACAGTATTTTCAACAGCGTAAGTAGCCCTTAATTCATGGTACAAATAAACTGACTACTCAAGCTGCCGGGGATCCGCTGAGGGGGGATGCCAACCAGCCTGAACCCATAGCGCACGGGCTTCTTGGATAGAACGTTCTCCTGTATAGCGTTCATCGTTGAGGTCAAGACGCTCGCAAGTGGCTCTACCTATGGGAGTTGTGCCAACAATCTTTGTGCCGTCTGCGTTCCAGATGAAGTGGTCAGACCATTGTTGTTGACGGGGATTAAATAAGGGCAGAATTGCTGAGGTTTCTACATCCCGACCCACAATAAAGTTATAACGACGCTGATTACAGCGGCTGCAAGCCAGAGCTAGGTTATCAGAATTGTCAGAGTCCCCCAGCGATCGCGGTTGGATGTGATCGATGGTGAAACGAGAGGTGCTGATTAGTTCTGGAGAGTGGCAATATTCGCACAGGTAGCCAGCGCGTTTTCGCACCAGTTGTTTGGTCAATTCATTAATAGTCATTGCTGGGCAATCAAGAGAGAATTGAGGTAGGTAAAGATGCGGTCAAGTTCCCCGATGGCATTGAGTTCTGCCTCTTCTTCTAGGGTCAAGTAACCTGTTTTGTTCTTTTCTAGTAGGTCTTCGAGGCGAGATTGTAATTCGTCAGTAAATTTGAAGAGTAGAAGGCGATCGATCTTCTCAACTTTAATGCCCGTTTCCAGCAAGGATGGTGGGCTAATCATTACTTGAATCATAATTTTGCTATTTTAGTACAATCCACTAGGTTAACTCTAGCAAATTCTGTAAAGGGCTATGGCCATTTAATTAACCCCTGAGTGCTGATCCTGCCCAATTTTGAGAAAAAAAGAAAGCCTTAGAGACTTTCCCATCAGGTGAATATCACAAATTTTTACTGATTTGCTCGCATAATGACAAATTTGCCTTTGGTGACAAAGCCTTTATTAATAGCATATCTAGCTGCCCCCCAGAAAACACTATATTGCTCTTAAAATACTTTTAACGCCCCGACAAGATAATTACTCGAATGCTTCGCCCTTACTAATATGAGACGATCCCCCAGATTCTCTTAGGGCTTGCACAAGTAAATCTGTTAACTTTAATCTTTTCCCCCATTCTTGAAGATAGTCAAAATCGAGTTTTTTCCCTTGTAATTTTAAGACACCCAAGATATCTCGCCACTGTTTTTGGGATTCGCTGTTAGCCATCCGAAACCAGAGAAGTTTTTGCAGTATTGTATCTTCCGGTGTGCAGAGATAAAAAGATTTACTCATATCTCCATCAGGACAGTGAAGTACACGACGAGACATTTGGGAAAGGGAAAATTCATCGTCTTTCATCACAAAAATGTCTGCTTTTTCGGTTGTAGTCAAATGGATAACATTAAAGGATGAAGTCTTTCTATTCACAGCTTCTTCTACAGCGATATCGCTGATATAAAATTGATCGGCGATCGCCTTAATTAGTGACTGAATCTGACTAGCTTGGATGTTGACTACTAAATTTAAATCCTGTGTAAGTCTCACTTCCCCTTGGAGAGAACTAGCAACTGAGCCTCCTACATAATAAGGGATGTCCAATGAATTCAAGATAGATGCTAACTCAAATGCTAACCAAATTGGATCTTCTATGATTAAATCTCCCTGATATGTTAAACCAGATAAAAATTTAGCCCATTTCTCTCCTAAACGCTTTCTGATATAGTGTTGTCTGATTGTATCTGTTGAAGCGTTAGGAAACTGATTTTTAATCCCTGCTAATGCCAATATAGCCCCTCGTTTTGCTATTCGCTTAAACAGAGATTCTTTTTGGCTGGGAGTCATTTTTCGCCAGAGGTTAAACTGTACTTGTTCAGCTTCAATCGAAGTATCTATAGATTGTGTTCGGTAGTTAATCCGGTTGATAACTGTCATAGTTAGCCTCGGTAAAGCCATCAGTTAGGTGTTTAATTCTCACCCTTGAGCCTATGGGTTAGTCTAACATAAGGAATTGATTTTGCCCAAGAGAAAAAAAGAAAGTCTTAGAGACTTTCCCATCAGGTGAATATCACAAATTTTTACTGATTTGCTCGCGTAATGGCAAATTTGCCTTTGGTGACAAAGCCTGCGATCGCTCACTTTAATTGATCGGCATTACTTACCAATACTAGCCAGAACATCAGCCCCTATTTGAGCAATAATGCCCTCCTCGCAAGCAAAGAAACCAGGTTGCTTCACAAATATCTGGTTAATCAGATAAAAGTTATCACAGAAACCCGGTTTCTCCTCTCAGAGGCGATTCCACCCAGCGAATCCCGACGCGGGAATCGCACCTCAAGCAAAAGAAACCGGATTTTTTCAAAAACATAGGATTTACAACTTCTGCTATAGATACTGATTTGCTAGACGTTTTCCCAAAACGAGTCCATTCAAAATTATCTAAAGGTCTCAAAACAATCAAGCACAATAAAAATCTTAAGCAAGTCAGCCATATTCTAATGATTTTATTTATATATCAGGCCGATCTATGATTTGTTTTAAAGCATTAAGAAATTTACCATTAATATTCATAAAATCCTCCCACTTAAAGCCGCCAAACTCATCTCCCCAACCATGTGGAAGAAATACTTGATGATCGTCTAGCTTGAACCATTCTGCCGCCTCATGAAGTTCAAAACTTGCCACAAGGTTCGCAAAAGCGTGTAAGGCATCTGATGATGTTATGATAGCTGACAATTTTACTGTGTTATTAATTGTTAAACCAGCCTCTTCACCCTTTTCTTGAGAATTAGGTAACGATGGACATCTAAGTGAAATAAAAGCTTTTTCGTTATCTATTCGACGGATTGAAAAGGTGTACCCTGGCTTATACGATATTCTTTTTGCTAACTCACTTAATATCAGAAAATTTTCTTCCATGATCTTCACTATGTTGTTTGCTTAGTAATTAGACCAGCATTAACTGGCTTATTGCAATGTTCCTGTCTACTTATTTAGGTTTCGCGTAATCTAGTAAGAGGGATTGAGTGGGGGATCGCACTACATAACAACACTTTGCTGTACTCTACCCTGGTAATCAAAAATAGATCGCAAGGTGAAAAATACATCAAGACTATTTGTTCCCTCCGTACACCCATCATGAGTAATATGTTCTGTAGGAGCTATATAAGCCTCTCCTGGTTCTACTTTTAATTTAACAACAGGATAATTTGGGAAACGCTGCATAAATGCCCTGCAAATTCTTGAACTACCCGAAGTTTCACTAACTAGATTACCATCAACTTTAACAACCAATCTATAAAGCTGCTGAATTGATAGATTGATGAATAAAAAATAGCGGGGTTCAGAGCCAAGATTGATTAAGATTCGATCGAGCGATGAACCACGCGGATTATCAATGTGGAGACCAACTCGGCAATCTCTATTGCCAACAGTTACAGTCATCTGGTTAGGGGCATTCCACCCAATTCCATATTTAGTTAGGTCTGCACTTTGAAGACGGAAGGTTTCAATATGATCCTGAATTAGACTGATCCCTTTCTTAACCCGATATTTTTGTAAAAAATAGTTCAAGTTTTTCTGGTTTTTGACACTACTTATCTCATTAAAATGACCTAAAATATTTTGAGGAATACTGAAAACACTTACATAAAGATTTGATGAATTATCAAGTTGACTGCTGAAAAGTATTTGTTGTTCTAACTCGGTAAGTTTTCGCCACGGTAATCGAGGGATAATTGCATCCCGACAGTAAGGAGTAGAACATCGATCTGTTGAAACACTAGCTTCCTCTGTTCCTGAACTTAATAAAACTCGCTCTGACAAAATTATGTTATTATAACTCGGAAATATTTTTACCCCTTCAATAAGTTGATACATATATTATTTACTTCTAGATAGTATAAACTCAAAATTTGCTGGTAAACTAACATAAGCACATCAGAGCGTCAAAGACCTGTTGTGATGTAATAGATGTAATAGAATCAGAAGTAATATGTTTATGGGGGGCAAACCGAAAACCCCATTTTTGGGTATTAGTTGGTCCAAAAATACCTACTCCTGGTACACGAAATAAGTCCGCAGCATGAAGCATACAGGAGTCAACACCCAGGAAAAGGTCAGCAACACTTAATAAAGCAAATGATAATTCTAGAGGAATGCCAGATACATCAAAAATTCGATTTTTATAATATGCCAATTCCAAAGGTAAGTTGTGATGCATACCTAAAATAATAACTATGTAGTCATTCTGAACTGACAAAAATTTATCTATTGTCCTTATGAATTTGTCGGCTGACCATATTTTTCTTGGCTTAGTATCTGTGTGTACAATGAATGAGTAGTTTATTTTTTTTCATAGACACTTTTAAATCTTGAACTAGCGTTAAATATTTTTTTACATAGGTAAAATTACTAAAATATTCAATGTTAATTTGAGAAATGATAATCGACCTGAGAAGATGTTATAAAGCGCACGAACAGCTGGTAATGCGATAAGGTCATCGCCAATACCATTAGCAAAAAAACCTACTGGCTGCTTAAAATTTTTAGGATATAGCATCAGCTATTTTTACCTTCTTTAACTACAGAATGTAAATTATCAACACAAGCACTAACTAAAAGCTTGCCTGCATCAGTCAACGCTTCAGACTTTATTAAACCTTGATAAGCTACATCGGCAAAACTAAGTGTTTCAACCCAGTAACTCTCAGCTTGCGAGTACAAATTTCCCGATGAAAAACAAGGAGAAGATAAAAGTTTAGTCCATACAGCCGCTCCTGCTGAAAAGGTCATTAGAGCATGAATAACCTGTCTGAGGGGACGGTTTCTGTTTTTCCAGGGAGAGAAGACCTCTGGTGAATTCCCGTCTGTTGTGTAAAGGCGCACATTTTTTTCTACCAGATTAACTTTAGTATGGAAAAACTCATGCACCATTTGTACGCATAAGTGGCATCTTTCTTCGAGCCGATCGATTTCAGAATCGAAGTCCTGCCAAGCCCAACCAGGCAACGATGATACAGAACCAGCTTTGCGTATAGTAGGAGAGTAACGAGGCAAAACAGTGTAAACCTTCATCGCCCGACTCATACTTACACCAAGCCCCATATCTAAGAATGGAAGTATGTCTAAGCAGAGCCGGATCTCATTATGCCTAGTGTTGACAACTGTGATACTATCAACATAGTTTTTTTCAATAAAGTTAAACTCATTTCCCGCTGCGGCTGGTTGAGTTATCGCTGTGGAAATACGAATTCCTGACCGCGTAAAGCTGTCTGGCAGCCAAGTTATGCAATCAGATCGATCGTCAAACAGTAGGTTAATCATTTGTTCTGTAATTTCTCCTAGATCGCTATCTCGCTTTACAGCCGCAACGCCAGCTAAGGTAGGAAAGCAAACAAGAGAGCCAACAGTGACCTTTACTTTTTTGAGAGGTTCTAACCCTAAACTAAAGCCTCCACTCAGCGGTGAAAACAAAGCATAGAAATCGATTAGGCAATCGTTAATACTATCAGTTTCACTGTTCACATAAGCTTGGAAAAGTGAGCCAGATTTTGCTTCAAGTTCCCTATATTGCAGAAATAAACCGCTCAATATATTCACGTCTTCACTTTGCTTGAGAAGCGCCGCCGCTAACTCATAACCTTGATTGCTAAGAATATGCAGCATAGCTAGGTGTCGAGTAGCTGACTGATCGGCATATTCAATTAAAGCATTTTGATAGAACAGTTGAGTGTCATCTAACTTACAGGTCAATTCCAAGTCAACAGTCCCAATTTTAGTTTCTTGCTTTGGACAAATGCTCATAACTTAATGTTTTTATGAGATAGCTGAAAGTTCAGTGGATAAGTAATTTCTGATATGCTCGATGAGAATCATCATATCTTCGCAATAAACTGATTCCCTATTAAAGCCATTTTGGGAACTATAACGATGAGGAAGATATCCGCCACCACAAATTTCAAATAATTGACAATCAAAACACTTCTGAGGTGCAGAAAAACGTTTTATAGATAGTGCTTTGACGAGAGGCAAAGACTCTAAAGTCTCAATCGGATCGGATTCCAGCGACATCCCTGTTTTGGTTGCGCCATGATAGGCTGTTTTGAGAACATCTAGCCCGTGATAAGTGCCATCGGTTTCAACTATGATTACTCCATTACTTAATGCCCCATAGGAATCAAATCCTCTCTGTCCACCCATTAAAAGCTTCATTAGAGTTCTGAATATACGAACTTCCATACTGGTTTCTGAAGCTATCCAATAATCGAAAAGAGAGGATAGCCATCGACCAAAAGTTCCTGGGGGATACTTATCGTATGGAAAAGTATCATAGTTAAAGTCGGGTAGAAGAAAATCTATAGAAGTGGTGTTGAATTTTTCAAAAAATGTCAATAGATCATAAGGATCTATTTCTGGATTGGCAACGGTGAGAAAACCTCCAAACACAGACGCGCCAGACTTGGGATTACGCAACTTTTCTACACCAGCTATAACTTGAGAAAAGCTTCCATTTCCTTTTGCGTCAACTCGCATACGATCGTTCCATTCTTGCGGTCCATCAATACTTACACCCGCACGAACATTAAAGTCTTGGAGTACCTGCACAATGTCATCGTCTACCAGCGTTGCATTCGTTTGAAGTCCGAATCCGAACTTTACATCCGCTTCAATATCATGAAAATTATTCGACAAAATTGTGAAGAACTCTCTAAGTCTAGCGGCTCCGAGTAGAAGAGGCTCACCACCATGAAAGACCACAAGAATCTGTTTTAACTCACGAATACGAACATAGCTGCTGAGACGATCTGCTAGAAGCTGGATCGTCTCAGCAGTCATAAAGACTGGCTGATCTCGCCAAGTTTGATCTGGGTGTTCGTACATATAGCAATAAGAACACTTGAGATTGCAACGACTCACGACTTTAACTACAAAAGTTGTTATCGGTCGCACTTCGTAAAACTCAGTTCTCTGGGGTAGAAGCAACTCAAGTGACATAAATCTTTCCTTTAAAGCTACATTATTGAAAAACCAAATCATTTTTGGCTAAAAGCCTTTTAAGCCAAGCACTTTCTCTGTAAAAAGCAAACTCAATCTTTATTGTGGCTACTGAAATCACGCCAAGCAATTGGCTCTTTGCCCATCCGTTCCGCTTGAATCGCTTGAATTGCGGCTACAACTTTTGGGTTTATTTTCTGTAGCTGTTCTTCTTTCAACTCATTAACTGCAAGTTTAGTAACAGGTTTATTTCCTTGATAAACGGTCATTTATTTTCCTCACTCATTAATTAAATGGATGTACAAATCAGTTTTCCGGGAGATCAGCAACTCAAGTGACATAAGTATTTCGTGTTTCGTCGAAGCTGCTCTGAAAAACAAAATAATTTTTGGCTAAAAGCCTTTGAAGCCAAGCACTTTCTTTGGAAAAAGCCGACTCAACTTTGATTGTGACTACTGAAATCACGCCAAGCAATTGGCTCTTTGCCCATCCGTTCCGCTTGAATCGCTTGAATTGCGGCTACAACTTTTGGATTTATTTGCTGTAGCTGTTCATCTTTAAAATCGCTCCATGTCAGTTGAGCAACAGGTTGAGAACTCTGATAAACAGTCATTTATCTTCCTTTAGATTTGATTGATTGAGTTGAGGACTCCCCCATTTTCCTTGCTAATGAAATCTTTGTCTAGTCTCAAAATGTCCTATTTTGCCGCCAACTTTTTCCTGCTTTTATTCTCTTTCAATCTACTTTTGTATTAAAATATCTCAAAATATACTAAAATGTCTAACACTGTGCTATAATACACAAAATGCTCGCACCTACCTGACCCAATGAATATTAAAGAAATGTTACATATAGCTGATAAGGTAGTCTTGGAGAAAACCGGTCAACACCTTGACGATTTACAAGAAGCGATACTGCGCGGAACTCTACAACGTAAAACATATAAGCAAATAGCTAAAGATTTTGACTGTTCAGAAAGTCGTGTTAGGAATGCAGGTTCGCAATTATGGCAGATACTTTCAGAAGAATTGGGAGAAGATGTTAGTAAAACCAATTTTCGAGCGGCAATTGAAAGGTTACAAAACTATAATGTTGTGAACTTTGCACAAAGAGTGACACAAAACGTGAGTGGTAGTTTTAACATATGTGGCGAAACTAGACACCTACCCGATATACCAAACTCACATCGACCTAATGAAGAAACAACTAACACAAAACAAACTAAAACATCGCATCACGATTTAAGCGAGATGCCGGAGTTGGGTGCTTTCTACTCACGCACTCCCGAACTCGACACTCTCACCTCCTGGATGATACAACAACGCTGTCGCCTCATAGCCCTCACGGGTATCTGCGGCATCGGCAAAACATCTCTAGCAGTACAACTCGTACAGCAGATAAAAGATGAGTTTGAGTATGTAATTTGGCGCACTATAGACGCATCGCACACCCTCGACGAATTTGAACACGAACTAATTCAGTTTTTCTTGCAGTCAGAAAAGCTGGATTCTTCTGCAACTAATCCCAAACGCTTACCTCTGATTAAATATTTACAAAAATATCGCTGTTTAATTATCTTAGATGACGTTCACCACCTTTTCTGTAGTGGCGAATTGGCAGGACAGTATAAGCCTGAATATGAAGAATATAGAGCGTTCTTGAAACAGATAGAAAAATTATCTCATCGAAGTTGCTTTCTGCTCATCGGTTGGGAACAACCGAGGGAATTTCCTCAAATTACCAGTAAAAATAGCCCGATTCAAACTTTACAACTCATGGGTTTAGATGTTGAAGCTAGTGCTGAAATTATCAAAGATCATGGATTAGGACAAATTGACCACTACTCAAGACTTATTCATGACTATCAAGGCAACCCTTTATGGTTAAAAAGCGTGGCGACTATCATTCAAGAGTTGGGAGTAAGTATGACTGATTTACTACCAGATGATACTCTATTGTTACCAGAAGATTTGAAGGATGTTTTACAGCAACAATTTAGTCGCTTATCGGCCAGAGAAAACGTAGTAATGTCTTTATTAGCAACAGTAAGAGAACCAATTAATCTGGCAATGTTAGCAGAAAATAGTGAAGTTATGTTGTCAGATTTATTTAATGTCCTACATTCTTTATCGCGCCGTTGCTTGATACAGCAGGAAGGTAGTTGTTATCTTTTACAACCCGTATTGAGAGAATATATCAAAACCGAATTATAATATCTGGGCAGTCAGACAAAAGTTATCACAGAAACCCGGTTTCTCCTTGAACTCAACTAATTCGCGCTAACAGTACCTCAGTTGAACTTGGTAATATTCTGGATTAATATTGTTACTCATATCTACTTATCCTTATCAATAAATAAAGTTTTGAATAAAGATACAGAAATAATTAAAGTATTTCCGATTTCTTGAATTTCCTCAAAATCTCGATCGCCAGTAATTAAAAAGTCAGCGTCAGCAGCAATTGCACATTCAATGAGTTTAGCATCTTTGGGATCTCGCTCAAAATGAACCTTTTGCTCAAGATTAACTAAGATAGTTACCTGATCGATTAAATCTAGCCATCTTTGTTTTTGTTGTGAATTTAACTTAAGTTTAGGACGATTTAACACCTGGACGTATTCATCTAAAATAGATGGAGAGACAATCCATTCATAATCAGAAGAAGCAATAATAAAATTAATCACTTCTTCTGGTTTTCTCCCTGATATTGCCGCCGATATTAAGATATTAGTATCAATAATAACTTTTTTCATTCTCCTCTCCGATAAGCATTAATTTCTTCTTGAATTTCTGCATCGGTGAGAGGACGATCGGCGTGTAAAGCTTGAGTTTCTTTACATAACTGTGTAAATTCTTGGGCTAACTCCTGTCTTTGAGGATCGGAAGTTTGATTTTGATTGTTGACTCTCTCTCTACTTAATTGTTCAAGTTTTTGGTTTAATAATTTTTGAGCAGATTCACTTCCTCTAATTTCTAATATCTCTTGAGATTTTTCTTGTTTAACTAAAGCTTCAAAAGCTTTAGAAATTAGCTCCTGATAATTTTTATATTTACCTGTTTTAATTTGCTCTTCTAAAAACTTTTCTTGTTCATTGGTTAAAGTAATTGTAACCATTTAAACCTCCTTATCTGTTGAATAATATTGTAGTCTATATTAGATTACATGAGTTAATGAGTCTCAAAATATTGACGATATAATTGACAGCTTACAATCACTGAGCGATCGCCCCACCCAAAGTAAAGGCGAGAATAATTATCAAAAATAGCCTGAATCCTTTCGGAGCATTGTAGCATTTTTTCTATCAGCCATTAAATTTGGCAATAATAATTTACAGAATGCCCTAATAGCCATGTCCTGAATTGCGACTTTCGCAACAATAAAATTGTTTTTAGTCGGAAAAGCGAACCGTGTGCGATCGCACCTCAAGCAAAGAAACCGGGTTGCTTATGACAGAAACCCGGTTGCTCCTCTTGTTAACAAATATCTGGGTAGTCAGATAAAACTTATGACAAAAATCCGGTTTTTCATCCGTCAGATAACAACACAATCCGATAACGGGCTTTATTTGCTGCTACCTTATCCATTGCCTCATTCACCTGACTTAAAGGCATGGTTTCTATCATCGGTTTAATTTGATTAATCGCCGCAAACTCTAACATTTCCCGCATAAACCGGCGACCACCAACCACGCTACCTACTACAGATTTTTGGCCAAAAATTAAGGGAATTAATGGCACATTTAGACTGGAAACGGGAATGCCTACAAAACACAACACGCCATTATTAGCTAATAAACTAAAAGCTAAATCCCAGTCTGTTTCGGCGGAAATAGTACAAACTACTAAATCCAAAGTGCCGGCGATCGCTTTCATCTCCTCAGCGGTGCCCCATTTTTGATAATGATGGGCACCAAATTCTTTGGCTTGAGCTTCTTTATCCGCAGAGGTAGAAAATGCGGTCACTTCTGCTCCCATTGCCCGGGCAAATTTAATGGCTAAATGTCCCAGTCCACCAATTCCCATTACCCCAACTTTCGTCCCCGGATGTTTAATATAGGTGCGTAAGGGAGTGTAAACGGTAATTCCCGCACATAATAACGGTGCAGCACTGGCAGAGTCTAAAGCATCGGGAATTTTATAAGTGAAATCTGCGGTCACTCGGAGGCGATCGGCAAATCCGCCATAATTGCCCACAATTAGACCTGTATAGCCTTGACGACAGATATTTTCTTCCCCTTGCAAGCAGTGGTCGCAAGTCCGGCAGGAGTTACGGATCCAGCCCACCCCTACGCGATCGCCTTTTTGGAGATGGGTAACTTTTTCTCCCACTTCCGTCACGACTCCCACAACTTCATGCCCTGCGACTAGGGGAAATTGAGTCACTCCCCAGTCATTATCTCTCATGTGAATATCCGTATGGCACAGACCATTATGAGTCACGCGAATTTCTATTTCATTGACTTGTAAGGGGGCGGGTTCATATTCCCAAGGTTGTAGCTTTTCCCCGGCGTTTAAGACGGCATAAGCCTTGAACTTTGTAGCTTCGGTCATAGTAATTTTTCCCGAAATTGTCTTAAATATATACTAGATATTTTATCAACTATTTTCGGGTAAATACTTAAAATTTAATTAAATCTACAGAAACAGGATGCAAATATGAGATGCTGCCAACATTAATCGATCCGCTATTTTGCCAGAGGTCTTTTGAACTGGTTAAGCTTTGATTAATTGTCTAAAATTATGCTACGGCTCGGCTTTTTGTCGGGGTACTCAGACTAATCTCGTCATTTATGTTATTGGATTATGAAAATTACGGTTATCTTCCTGGGACTGCTATTCTTTTTTCTGATGACTTTTTATTTATCTGGGGACACGAACCAAGGTTTTGTCACCCTAACTTTACCTTCGATTTTTAGCGATCGCATGGTGCTCCAGCAACAGAGGAATGTGTCGATTTGGGGGTGGGACAAACCGGGGACGGCGATCGCGGTGACATTTCGGGGGCAAAAAATCTTGACCCAAGCGGAATTGGACGGCAAATGGATCGCCTCGGTAAACACGGGGGCGGCAGGTGGGCCATTTACCCTGCTGATTTCAGGGACAAAACAGCAAAAGCTGGAGGATGTGCTGGTCGGAGAAGTTTGGGTGGCTGGGGGTCAGAGTAATATGTGGTGGCCCGTCAGTCGCAGCCTGCCCATAGACCCGGTTTCTGACTCTGATTTGGGGGATTCAGAAACCCGATTGCCTTGTCCGTCCTGCGATCCAGAGATTCGGGTTTGGGATGCGAATACGGCCCCGAACAGTGAGGGTTGGCGGGCAAGGCAGCCCCAGAAGACTGTCCAGGCAGAATGGAAAATCACCACACCGGAAACTGTGGGGAATTTTCCCGCTACAGCTTATTTTTTTGCCAGGGAATTGCACCAAACTTTAAAGGTGCCAATCGGGATTGTTCACTTGGCTGTACCGGGGCAAAAAATTGAGACATTTTTTAGTAATGAGTTTATTCAAGTAAACCTGCCGCATTTGGTGAATAATTCAGGGGATAAAAACCAGCCGAATTATGAGGGTAAAGCCGCAGAGTTGTTTAATGGTATGGTTTATCCGGCTGCCCCCTATTCTGCACGAGGTTTTATTTGGTGGCAAGGGGAATCGAATGCAGGGGAGTTTTTGACATACCGGGTTTTGTTTCCGGCTTTAATCCAGGAGTGGCGGCGGTGGTGGCACAACGAGAATGCCCCTTTTTTATTTGTGGAGTTGGCCAATTTCCTGGAAAAACAAACTTATCCGGTGGAAGAAGATCCTTGGCCCAGTTTGCGCGATGCCCAGAAAGAAGGATTAAAATTGCCTAATACGGCGATGATTTCTACTATCGATATTCTGCCGGATACAGCGAATCCTAACGAGATTCATCCGCCGAATAAACAGTTGGCAGGGCATCGTCTTTATATGGCCGCGATCGCCAATGTTTATGGTCAAAAAGATATCTCGTGGAGTGGTCCGCAATATCAGTCGGTACAGTTTGAAGATGGCAAAGCGATCGTCACTTTTAATTATGTAGGGGCAGGACTGATGGTGGCAAATGGTGGTGAACTAAAAGGGTTTGCCCTCGCAGGAAGCGATCGCCGTTTTTTCTGGGCCGATGCCAAGATTCAAAATAATCAAGTGATTCTGACCAGTAAAGCAGTACCAAACCCGGTGGCGGTGCGTTATGGTTGGGCGAATAATCCCATCGGCAATTTGTACAATCAAGCGGGATTACCTGCTTTTCCCTTTCGCAGCGATCGTTGGACATTGGGGTTGAATAAAGCGGAGTGGAAAAATATGGAAATGGTGGAATTAGCAGCTTATATTCAGAGAGAATTAATGCCGCAAAACCCGCAACAAAAATTAATTTGGCAGCAGATATATCAGGCGATCGCGTCATCTCAGAAATCTAAGGCAAAACAACTGATTGTCACCTTAAGGCAGCAACCAATTGCCGAGGCTAATTTAGACCGAAATTTGCAAATTTTGGATAGTAAAATTAAGTCTTAATTAAATAGACATATGCCAAAACACCGGATTGATTTACCCCAACCTCCCTTAAAACCGCTATCGGCTTTAGATAAAGAATAGATTACCCCAACTTTCCTTAAAAATGGGGTATTTAGATAATTTGGCAACCAGTCTAATGTAGGATGAGAATTACCCACTTATTTGTGTCTCAATTGGTTTTTATGATCGCTCTTTTGATTGGTTTAATTTTTTGGTTACTCCAGCAAATAGTCATAGCACCAGCATGGGCAGCGACGATTCCCCAAACTCCCCCAATGCTGACGAGAGAAGTTTTGCAAGAACGAGTCAAAAATCCGGAATTTACTGAAGGGATGCGCCGGATTAATTTAAGCAATTTTACTATTGATTTACGCAGTGATAATGCGGAGTTTAAAAGCCAGTTTTATCGGCAGGTTAAACTTTATTTAAATCGTCCCGGAAATCCCGTAGGTTTAGACGTTTCTAATTCGGTGATTTTGGGGGCATTTAATGGTAATAATTTGGGGCTACAAGTGCCCCTTTATGCGGAGTCTTTGTCCCCAATGTTTACGGAAGATGAGTTGTTACAAATTAAGCGCGATCGCCGTCGGTTATCGCAGCTTACCCAGTTGTCGCGATCGCTCTTAGGAACTCCCGCTTCTGAGGTGCAAATTTCGATTTTACGAGGTCCGATTAAAATGGCGCAAACTCGGTTTGAGGGAACGGTAAATTTTAATAATACCTTTTTCTTAAATACCTTAGATGCGATCGGGGCAGAATTTATCGGCAATACGGAATGGTCAGAAACTCGTTTTAGTCTTATGGCTAAATTTAATAGTGCTAAGTTTAAGGCTGTAACCCAATTTCGCGGCAGTATTTTTTACCAAAAAGCAACTTTTAATCGGGCGGAATTTCAAGACTCGGTAAATTTTACCGGCAGTACCTTTGCCAATAGTGGCAGTTTTCATCAAACCCAGTGGCAAAAACTGGCTAACTTTAGTCGGGTGCAATGGCTGAGTAATGCGGATTTTAGCCAAGGTCAATTTGGCGATCGCCTTTTATTTACTAACGATAAATTTAGCCAATCCCTATTTTTAAATGGGGCAAATTTTGCTCAATTAGCGAGTTTCCGCGAGGCACAATTTGCCCAGCCGGTGAACTTAAGGGGCGCCAGTATTCTCAATCAAGCGGATTTTAGTGATGCTGACTTTACCCCAGATGCTTATGTGAATGTGGCAGAACTAACTTTTGATTCAGAACAGGCAAAAATTGCCGGAGATACCGGCAGAATTGGGCGGAAACTTTCGGTTCCCAGTTTACAAGGAAATGAAACAGTGTTGCGAAATTTAGTGAGAAATTTTCGCTCCTCAGAACAAATTCCTGATGCCAATCAAGTGGAGTATTTACGGGCTAAATTGCAATTCCGAGAATTGGGCAAACGTTTACACAATGTAAATGTGAATACTGCTACAGCAGCGGAATTGAAAAGTTTAGGTTTTTCTAATCAACAGGTTAAGGCAATTATTGATAGTCGCCAACTGCATTTTTTTAGAAATTTAAATGAACTTTTATCCCTAGAAGAAATTGATTTAGCTACCTATGTCAAAGTCAGCGATCGCATCTTTTGTAGTCCGCGATCGGGTATTTTTGCCTCCGTATTAGATACCTTACAATGGTTAGGCTTAAGTTTGCTACTTTTATTGAGTGCTTATGGCACCAGTTCAGAGTTAGTTTTTGGGGTAGGAATGGTGGCGATCGCCTATTTTGGGGTCTTATTTTGGTTAATAGATCGGTATCGTCGGCTAGTCCCTCAACCCATTGTGCCCAACTTAGGAGAAACTATCTCAGTATTGATTAGTTTTATCTGCTTTACCGGGATTGGTTTATTTGCGATTTTTAATAGTCCAGAAAATTCTTGGCTGACTTTAGGCTGTCTGGCAATTTTTCTGCTGCCATTACCTGTATTATTGGTTACAATTATTTATTGGCGCGGTCGCTATCATCAGTTATTAAATGTCAGTTATTTTGTCGAAGATGGGAGTATGCGGCAACTGCGTTTAACTATTGGTCGATTGCCGATTATTCCTAAGTTTCCCTTATTCCGCGATCGCTATTATCCAATTCTTTGGGATCGGCGCTGGAGTTGGTTAAACTATTATGATTTTAGTTTGAATAATCTATTTAAATTTGGCTTTAATGATATCCGCGTCCGAGACGAACACCTCCCCGGATTAATTAATACCTTAGTGTGGTATCAATGGAGTCTGGGAATTTTATATCTGACTCTATTACTCTGGACGCTTTCCCGCACCATCCCCGGTCTGAACTTATTGATTTATTTAAAATAAGTCGCCGTCATGTATATAATTTATATCGTTCCCAGCCCTACCCTGGAAACGATATAAATTTGGATAATAATTTAATATAATATGTTCACCCAGGGCGGCGTTGTATAGCGTTTATTTGAAAAATGCTGTATAAAGAGAGAATGTAGAGAGAAATCAGTCATCATAAAAATTCGGAGGATATCTCATGTCAACCCATGACTTATTAATGTTAGTCTTGTTACTCTCACCGGGTCTGTTATTGTCTGCCTTAATTATGGGCGCTTTTGCCGCTGGGGGCTAAGTTAAAAGATCCCCCCAACCCCCCTTAAAACCGCCTGCTCCGCACCGCAGCATAGCTGCGAACGGCTTTAGATATCTATCTCAGAATAAAATCGGGGCAACCACCGCCATCGGATTGCCCCTACGAATTATTTTGATGGGTAAGGATTAAGTAGGTGAACATAATTAATTGCTTCCTTAACCGCCGATAGGCTTTGGATTCCCGCCCGAAGCGGGAATGACAGTTTTTTTCTGATATGGTATGTGGTGCATTTATTTCTGCCCGTAAACTTAATTTAATTTATTAATTTATCAACAATTCCTGAGTTTGCTGTGGGGAAACCAAGGTATTAGCGCAAAGAATACCAGAGGCAGCCACCGCAGGAACCCCAATTCCCGGCATGGTACTATCTCCAACGCGATATAACCCAGCGATCGGGGTTTGAAAATTGGGAAATGTGCTTTTTCCAGCCGCGATCGCCGGGCCATAAGTGCCTTGATAGCGACGCAAATATCGCGCATGGGTTAAGGGTGTGCCAATTAACTCAATTTTAATGCGAGAACGTAAATCAGGAATCACTTTTTCTATAGCCTGAAATAGCGGTTCTGCTTTTTGCCGTTTTTTCTGGGGATAATCGGCATCTCGCTGCCAACCGGCGTAAGATTCTAAGGTATAAGCATGGATCAGATGATGTCCTGGGGGCGCAAGTGACGCATCCCAAACTGAAGGAATAGAAATCATGCAAGTATTGCCCGGTTCTGTGATATCTTGCTCGGTGTGATGGACAACTACATGATGTCCTGTCAACCCTTCTATTCCCTCCGCTGTAATGCCGAGATGCAGGTGCATAAAGCTTTCCACAGCGGGGGTTTCTAATGCTTGTTGACGATAATTTGCGGGCAAGTCTTCGGGTTTCAAAAGTTTGCTGTAAGTATCCCAAACTGTGGCATTAGAAATAACAATGGGGGCAGTAATGATTTCCCCATTCCGCAATTTTACCCCTTCAACTTTGTTTGCTTTGACGACAATTTGCTCAACATGGGTACTAAGTCGCAATTCCCCGCCCCAACGTTTTAATCCCCGAACTAAAGCATCAACGATCGCCCCACTCCCACCAAGGGGATAATCAATAGGAGTGCGATCGCGTTCTCCGATCATAAATGCTACTTCTGGGGTCACGGTTCCATCAGCTTTTAACCCCGATAAAAGAAAACATTCTAAATCAATTAACCGTCTCACCCAGGAGTCTTGGATATATTCATCCATAATTTGACCCACGGCAGAATTAATTGACCCAATTTGCGGCAGCAATTTCAACAGAGAACGCCAATATTTCAGAAATACAGAAATCACCTGCCAGTCTGACCGTAACTCTATGGTGGGAATTTCTTTTAATCCGTCATATAAGGCTAACATCCGTTGTTCAAATCGGCGGAATTCTTCAGCCCCAGTGGGAGTAATTTGCGCGATCGCCTCTCGATAGCGTTGAGAATTGCCATAAACCGGAAATGTCACATCGGGAAAATGATAATGACCCAGAGGATCGTAAGCAACCGTGGGCAAAGTTTCGCCCAAAACGGTCAAAACTTGGCGCAACGGATTACAACTATTTGCGTCAGCTAAACCGCAATAAAACGAAGGCCCTGAATCAAAATGAAAACCATCTCTAGAAAAACTATGGGCAGCCCCTCCGGGAATATTGTGACTTTCGCAAACTAACACCCGCTGACCATAACGGGCTAATAGTCCAGCGGCAACCAATCCCCCAATCCCACTCCCAATCGTAATTACATCCCAATCTGCCATAGTTTCACCAATCGTTTTTTTCACAAATATACAGATAATACCAGCCTATAATCAAAAGATATTTTATCGGTTAATTTGATGCCATAACCTATTTTTCTGCGATCGCTGTTTTATTATAGCAATTTGTGAATGATTAGGCAAGGGTAAATCCGCGATTCCGCAAAGCAGATCGCTCACGGGAATCGCATATTTTTGATTTTGAGGAAATTAGGGAAGGTGCGATCGCTATTTGAGTAATAGACAATTCTGGCAAAATTCGTGCAAAGCCTTTCGCGGCCTACGCCGCGGTGCGGAGCACCTTGGCGGTTTTAATGGGGGTGGATCAATGTGGGAACCCATGACCAACTGTAGGGGCGTGATCTTTCCGGCAGTAGGGGCGAATGGCCATTCGCCCCTACAATGCTTAAAATATTAATGTACGGGCGTGATCTTTCCGACAGATAACCTATTGCTGAAAATATTAATGTACGGGCGTGATCTTTCCGGCAGTAGGGGCGAATGGCCATTCGCCCCTACAATGCTTCGCCCTAGCCATCATTCCCTATCAAGTTAACGCAGATTCAATTCAACCAATCACCATTCATGCAACCAGTCGTCAACAAATAAAATTTCGTTTAAAAACCGGGAGGTTTATCATCGAATGAATTCCACAAAAATGATCTATTTTGAACAAGAAGATATTTTACATTTAACTCTAGCTGATGAACCGGAAGTTATATTGAACTCAGTCCTAATATTACCGCTTGAACGATAAAGGAGAGTTAATTGGCTTGGAAATAACAAAAGCTAGTAGCTTTATCCGAGATTCGATTCTAGAAACCGCTCAATTAAAGCTACTCCAATTATCATCGTAAATCAAAGACATCACGCTCAAGATAATTCCTGTGGGGCGTTGCATTCGCGTGAATAAATTTGCTGTTTTTTATATTTATCCGCGAATGCAACGCCGTCCTTACGGTGAAAATCAGTTTTGGCTGCCAGCAAGTCAAACATCACTAGATGCAGTATGGAATAACGTTGAGGATGATAAATACTAAAATAATATTTCAGCCGATTCACTCATCAAAGTTTATTTGCTTAACGACATCTAAAGGGATATCTAATGCTTCGGCAATTTGCTCATCGCTTAAGCCAAACATTCTTAATTTATCAATTGTGTTAATCTTAGCTTTATTTTGGGAGTTATGCGGTAATTCAGTGATTACAGGCTGAATTTTATTTGGCGAATCACCTGCGGGAGTAGGGCAATTGTTAATAGTCCCTATGCCGATAATATTTTTATGTCGGGCATTTTTATTACCAAAATTTATCCTGACATGAATTTGCCGTTCCAATACAGATTCGAGATTACCTTTCTTAACTTTTTCGCCAAAAACATCAGATAAAATGTGTAAAAGATCGTGGCTGACTTTTTTTACATGATCGGCGCTATAACCATAGTTTTTTGACACTTCCGCATACTTTTGCCCCTTGAGTATTCCCGTAATAATCTTTCGTTGCAAGTCATTGAGATGTTTGTCTGTCTTAGCGTAAACAGCTTCATCAACAAATTCCAATATTTGAGGAATATCCATAGGTAGGCAGATGACACAACTATGGCTATTATACCCAACTTTTTGCCACTTTTTGCCACTTTTTGCTACTTTTTCCCACTTTTTGCCACTTTTTTCCCTGTGACACTCTAATTTGAGAAAGATCCCACTTTTTCCCACTTTTTTGACTTTTCAAATTAGGTGCGATCGGTATATCGTTATAAAACGCTCTACTGTATATGAGGTGATAAATCAAGGTTATTCACAGGGAGTGCGATCAGCATTGGATCCATAGGACGGGTACATCAACCATAAATATACTATTATATGCATATATAATAGTATATTAGGGCGACTAAATCCTAGATTTGCCTAAATCCTGATTCTGAATCAAGTGGAATTCCAAAAGTTTTGCTAAATATTATTATTCATCAGATGAATATGCTAAAAACGCTTTAGTCTACTGTTCGCTCAGGAAAGATTGAACTAATAGAATCAGGATAACTCACAGAAGAAACAACAGTCTCAGTAAGGCTACTCCCTGATGATGAAACTGAGTTTTAACTGCAAGCGAGCCAAATATCATTGGATGCAGTATGGAATAACTTGGATGGCGCGAGATCGAGATGAGAGAGGGTGAGGGAGGATTGGACGGATGAAATTCTAATAAAATCCTTAAATGGTTTAATATAGGGAAAAAATACAGCTAATATATAGTTATATCTCTGGATATCTTGGCTTGAGGGATACTTAGAGATTTTGTTTGAGCCACTTAGTCAATTAGCAGCTTTCTTTCAGCATAAACTGAGAAATAGAGGAATCTTGCAGTGAGAGGGTGCAAGTTTGAACAACCGATAGTAGATAATTGCAATTTCTTTTTATGATATTCCTGTTTTTATTATTCCTTGGGTTAACTACCGCCTTTGTTCTGGTATTTAAGCAGCTACAACAAAGCAAGAATGATTATGCGATCGCGCAACAGCGTCTTCAAGAGGCGGATAGGCGACTACAGGAAGCCGATCGGAAATATGGTGGGCTGATTTCTAAGGAAGATACTGCTAGAGAGCTAGACGCACAAATTATTGTTCTGAGCAATCGGCTTAGACAGCTAGATAGTCAAGCACAGGCAGAAGAACGTGAACTTTCTATTAAGATTGGAACACTAAAGTCAAAACTTAAAGAACTTGAAGAACAAGAAATTGTCGAAGCTTTTGGCTTTTATGAGTCTAAATACGATTTTCAAGAATCTGAAGAGTATAAGCATCGATTGGATAAAATTCGGTCTCAGCAGAAACAGATGATCAAGGACAAGCAAGCTGCTGTTTGTCGCACTGAATGGTCAGTTAATGGCAGTGTAAAAGAAGGAAAGAAGATGACTGATGATTTTATTAAGTTAGTTCTTCGTGCCTTTAACGGTGAATGTGATGCTGCGGTTATAAAAGTTAAGTATAATAACGTTCAAACAATGGAGAATCGAATTAGGAAAGCTTATACAGAACTAAATAAACTTTCTCAGACAACACACTGCGAAATCGTTTCACAATTTTTAGAGCTAAAATTACAGGAGCTTTGGCTGACTCACGAATATCAAGAGAAGAAGTATCAAGAGCAAGAAGAACAACGCATTATTCGAGATCAGATGCGTGAAGAGGCCAAGGCTTTGCGCGAATGGGAAAAAGCTAAAGAGGATGCTGAAAAAGAAGAACGCCTTTATCAGGAAGCTTTGGAAAAAGCTCGCAGAGATGCAGAGTCAGCCACCGGCAAAATTCAGGAAAAACTTTTTAGTCAAATTCAAGAATTGCAAAAGCGGCTTGCCGAAGCTGAAGCAAATAAGCAGAGAGCTATTTCTCAAGCACAACTTACTAAATCTGGATATGTCTATATTATTTCAAATATTGGTTCATTCGGCGAGGATATATATAAAATTGGTATGACAAGACGCTTAGAGCCAATGGATCGGGTTAAAGAACTAAGTAGCGCTTCGGTTCCGTTTCCTTTTGATGTTCATGCCATGATTTTTTGTGAAAATGCACCAGAACTTGAATCCCGTCTTCACAGATATTTTGATAATACAAGAATGAATAAGGCAAACGAAAAGAAGGAATTTTTTCGCGTTTCATTGCAGGAAATCGTTGACGCTGTACGAGAGATAGACAAGGAGCTTCATATCTGTAAATCAGAAGTCAAATTTACTAAAGTTGCCGAAGCTGCTGATTATCGAAAGACTCTGGCAAAAGAGCGCACTGAGATTAGCTAACTTTGGTTTCAAGAAGGGGTTGCACCCAGGGATCTCGTTTCTCATTTGACGATCTTTGAAACCAGCAAATTGTCAGCGGATATAAATTGGTCAAACTTCCAATCAAGCGCGGGTCTAACCAATAACTGCACCCAATCCCATGATATAATTTTTGTTATACCTCAAGGAGATCAAGGGTTATCGATCTCAACCGTTAGACTTCTGCCGCAGGCAAAGATTTGGCGGTAGGTAATACCAATTGTAAAAAATTTTGCTACATACAGCTATTCCATGCTGGAGCCTGGGATTGCTGTATGTACGGGTTTCCCTCAGTGGTAGCCCCGCGACCCTACTGTTGTATGAATTTTTGTAAATGGTATTAAATATAGATTTAATAGATTTAGGATATAGAAATATGTGATAAAATGGTATAAGGGCGAAGCATACTCTTCGAGAAGGCTTCGCCTACGGGGAATAAATTTGTCCTTAGATCCTATAGATTTTTTGCCCGAATGCTTCGCCCCTACAAAAGCGATCGCGCTTTTTTTAATTATTCGATTAAACTTGGGACTAAACTGGCGAAATCATTGCTCGATCGCCACGCGATCGCTGTCAGTTTTCCGTCGGTCACCCAATAATTCTTCCTTAGTAACCGGGGTTCTTCTCAGAGTATCTAAAGGGACTAGAAACTCAGCTTTTTGCACTCTAATATCCAGGGCATCTAGGACAAATTTTACCTCCAAAAAGCTGGCATCTTGGTAATCATTATCCTCATAACGGCAAATTTTTTCTTCCGTCAGACCAGACAAATCTGCCAACTCTTTTTGGCTTAACTTTGCGGCCATCCGCGCCTTAATCAAAATTTGAGATAAGTCATCAATATCATCCAGAGTTAACACAATTGGCTGGAGGCGATCGTGGGATGTCAGCCGTTCATATTCGGCAATTTCCGACCTTAACTTATCAAGGTGACATTTTAAAGACCCTCTGATAATTTCCCACCCATCAGGGTCGTTTATTTTTCTATTTTCATCTCTATCCATTGCCGCAATAGATTTTTCAAATTCGCTGGCAATCTGCTGACTAAATTTATACTGGTTTTCATCTTTAATCATGGGTTCCACCTTAATAAATCAATAGCAATAATGCCTTTTATATTGTATTGTGTTTTCTATCCTCTTGAAACAAATCAAAAGAGTTTTTTCCATAATTGCCTACAGGTTGATCTGAGGCAAATAATTCCCCTTTGTATTTAGCTTTTTGTCCGGATCTGTCATAATACTTTAACAATTGAGGAGCTTCCCTTCTGAGATAGTCTATATCAACATCTTCTCGATCCCAACAGGCATCAAAATCTCCGGGGTCAGACTTACTGGTGACAAAGCTACCGTTAATATAAATTGTCCGACAACCCGCTGCTTTAAGCTGCTGCATTGCCATTTGCAGTCCGCGCATTAAACGCAATCTTAGATCGGTGGTGCCAAATCGATCTACAAACTCCTCCCAT
Source organism: Planktothricoides sp. SR001 (assembly GCF_001276715.1). GTDB lineage: Bacteria > Cyanobacteriota > Cyanobacteriia > Cyanobacteriales > Laspinemataceae > Planktothricoides > Planktothricoides raciborskii. The sequence goes on from NZ_LIUQ01000017.1 coordinate 102,117, forward strand.
TCGCAAAAATGAACCCCAGGCGGTAAGTTGCCATTTTCATCAAATTCTGGAATCACTTCCTCACACTCACGTCTTCAATTGATGATTCAGCCATCAAGCTTACCATATTTTGTTTATAGCTCAGGCGCACTTATTTTGACCATAACCACCATATCAAATATAGAGTGAAAATATAGAAGTCTGTGATAAAATACCATGAGGGCGAAGCATACTCTTCGAGAAGGCTTCGCCTACGGGGAAGAAAATTGTCATTGGATCCTATAGATTTTTTGCCCGGTAAGCGAAGCTATGCCGCTAGGCTATATGCTTCGCCCCTACGAAAATGCCTCTCATCAGCTACTCATCCGCTGCCAATAGTGTATAGAAATATGTGATAAAATACCATGAGGGCGAAGCATACTCTTCGAGAAGGCTTCGCCTACGGGGAATAAATTTGTCCTTAGATCCTATAGATTTTTTGCCCGGTAAGCGAAGCTATGCCGCTGGGCTATATGCTTCGCCCCTACAAAAATGCCTCTCATCATACCTCTTGCAAAATACCTATCTCGATCCCCCCAAACCCCCTTAAAAAGGGGGGCTTTTTGGCTTGGGAAAGCAATAAGTCTACTAACCACTCATCCGTTGCCAAATCCGTTATCCCATCCGCTGCCACATCCGCTGCTAATTCCTCTAGTCGGGTGGGGATTTCCCACCCGATCGCTTCCCGAAAAAGCCCCTAAGAAAGTAACTGAATATTGCTCAGATTAATCTCAACAGTGCTTTCTTCTCCTGCCTCAATATGGCGAATAACTTGACGATTAGGAATATAGTAATTCCCCACTTTTTCGTAAGTATCTTCAAAATCCGCCTCAGCGATCGCCTCACCCGTATCTGGGGTCTTGAAAAAAGCGTGATAGCGAGTCCCCAAATAACCCATCGGAGTTGGTTCCGACTCTAACAAATCAACCGTCACACCCCCGGTAGGCATTAACCGATTCACCTGAGTAATTTTGCCATCCTGAACTAAATAAAATGACGGAGTTTCACCCCCTGCTTGGTCAATTTCTACCGCCCCATTTTCTAGGACTGGGCCAAAGCTAAAAGTATGCTCTTTGTGGAGCAAATCAAAGGGCACAGAACGGCGGTGAATTACTAACATTTGTAACCCAGAATACACCGATTGATAGGCATCTTCATCATCAATCCCCACCACGGTAATTTCTAAATTAGAATCAATTTCCATTTCGCCTTTATAAGTTGCCCCATCTTCGGTCACTTCTACCGTTGCCGAAAACCCTGGAAAATCACTATCCCAGAAATAGCGGCTATCATAAGCATCGCGAAATACTTCTAAAGCCGATGGAGTGGTTGCATTTGCCAGGGTTTCAGCCCGGACTGGGGTAGCCACAATCCAGCCAGCTAAGGTTAAAATTACCGTGAAACTCCAGAGGAAAATTTTACGAGTGAGTCGGTTTTGCATGATTTCTTTAAAAGTCCTGAACAATATTATCCTTAACATAACTTAACAAATATCCCGGAAATTTTATGGCAGCGTATCCCACCCAAAAGGCGATCGCCTACTCCCGAATCATTCATCTGAGTCACATCATCCACCCCCAAATCCCCCAATGGCCGGGAGATCCAGCCGTAGAACTGGAAAAAGTCGCCGATATCGACCCAGACGGCTATTACCTGCGGCGGTTTTCCCTGGGGGAACATAGCGCCACCCATATCAACGCCCCAAATAGTTTTTTTCCCAACAGTCCGGGAATTGATGCCTACCCTGCGGAGTCCCTAGTCGTTCCCGCCATAGCGATCGATATTGTCAACTTAGCCGCTACAAATCCTGATTATTTGCTCACCTTAGATGATGTATTTTCTTGGGAGGAAACCTACGGCAGAATTCCCCCAGAAACGGTGGTTCTGCTATACACAGGTTGGCAGCAAAAATGGGCAAAACCGGATGATTTTATCAATCAACAACATTTTCCCGGATTTGGGGCAGAGGCCACAAAATTTTTGCTCGATGAGCGACAAATCGCGGGGGTGGGCATTGACACTCACGGGGTAGATTCTGGTCAAGATATGACTTTTGCCACCAATAAACAAGTATTATCCCAGGGTGGAATTGTTCTGGAAAATCTGACTAATTTAGACCAGTTGCCGCCGGTTGGGACAACCTTGGCGATCGGGATTTTGCGATTACAAAATGGCTCCGGTTCTCCCGCAGGGGTCATGGCATTTATCCCATAAATAGGTTGATTTAAAATTAGCCTTAATTTATTGCTTCACCTATAATTCAAATATAAATTTGTCCACAGATTAAAAAACTTGGCAAGAATCCCACCAAGCTTAATATTTTATAGATTTTATGATTTTTTTTATGCAGGCGATCGCCTGATCGCAAATTATCGCAAATTAAAGTGATTTACCGAATTTTTCATCGATATATGACAGTAAAGTTATAGTTTATTTTCTGTCTATTCGACCCTCAAAATCTATTCGGCAATTTGTAACCAACCCCGCCGAACCGCATAGAGCAAGCGGTTAATCGCTGTTTGCTCTTCCTCGCTGATATTTTCCTTTAATAAGGTTGCTCTCAGGTGTTGTCTGTGACTGTGTTCAATTTTACCTTGTTGATAGACCTGAAAAAAGACTTCCGCTAAGGTGAGTTCGGAATTGCCTAATTTTGTGTTCATCGATCTTACCTTGAGTTCTTTATCTTTAATATGAAGCTTATTTAAAGAAAAGAGTGTGATTGTCAACTTCATATAAAGTGATATTTATCATAGTTTACTGTGACACAGAACCCATGATATTTGTGACACAAACACCAAAATAGTGTGATTTAAATCACACTATTTTTTTGGGAATTTTTGCCAGAAAAATCCATCAAACCATCGGGAAGATTAGCAATCCCAGCCATTGTCTTGGTAAGGGTTAGAGCAAAAATTAGCAGAATATGAAAAAAATCTGAGTTGATGCCGTCTGAACTCATCTCCTAGGAATGAAGCCCGGTTGAAGCGTGAAAAATATTTTTGGCGATTCGCGATCGCGATCCGCTCTGGCGGAATCGCACCCGGATTAAAGGAATTTCCGGCAGATTATGGGGAACAATTAAAGAAAAATCAACTAAGGAAAATTAACTATTGAGACGATCTCAGGCATGATCCGGGATCCGAAATGGCTTTTCTCCAGTTTCTTGAGGCGGGAACAGCCAAGGGTCTGCGGTGAATATTTTTTCTGTACAAGAACGATCGGAAAAGATGTAGGATCTGAAATCTCTGTTCAACTCAGAACAAGAATTACCGACGTAACACTTGTCTCTATTTTTAAACCGCCTTGTAGGAGAAACATCACCTTATGGTCAATTTGACCCCAAATTCTAGTTTTAGTTTAACTATGCGCTTACAGCTTCCCAATCGCACGGGTATGCTGGCTCAAGTCACTCAGGCGATCGCTTCAGTCGGGGGCAGCCTGGGTCAAATAGACTTAATTTCCCAAGACCGATCGAGCATCATCCGGGATGTCACCGTAGATGCGGCAAGCTGCGAGCACGCCCAACAAATTACTCAAGCAGTCAAGAACCTACCTAATATTAAAGTTATCAATATATACGATCGCACCTTTAATATGCATCGTGGGGGCAAAATCCGGATGGAAAACAAAATTCCTCTAGCGACCCAAGCGGACTTGGCCATGGCGTACACCCCAGGAGTAGGGCGAATTTGTCTAGAAATCAAGGAAAATCCCGAACAAGTAAACAATCTCACCATCAAAAACAATACAGTGGCGATCATCAGCGATGGCTCGGCAGTGTTGGGATTGGGCAACCTCGGCCCTGCAGCCGCTTTGCCTGTGATGGAAGGCAAAGCCATGCTGTTTAAAGCCTTTGCCGGAATCGATGCCTTTCCCATTTGTCTGGACACCCAAGATACAGATCAAATAGTCCAAACAGTGAAAAATATCGTCCCCGTATTTGGTGGGGTCAACCTAGAAGATATTAGTGCCCCTCGGTGTTTTGAGATTGAAGCCAGATTACGCCAGGAACTAGATATTCCCGTGTTTCACGATGACCAACATGGCACGGCCATTGTCTCTTTGGCGGCTTTAATTAATGCCTTGAAAGTTGTCAATAAATCAATGGACAAAGTGCGGATTGTGATGAATGGCGCAGGAGCGGCAGGAGTGTCCGTTGCCCGGATACTGCGTACATCTGGAGCCAAATATATCTCTATGTGCGATTCCAAGGGAATAATTGCCCGCGATCGCCCCAATTTAACCGAGGAAAAACGGGAATTTGCCGCAGAAAAAGGCGGCAGTCTAGCCGATGCCCTAGTCGGTGCCGATGTCTTTATTGGCTTAAGTGCGCCTGGAGTTCTCACCCCAGAAATGGTCGGAACAATGGCCAAAAACCCCATCATCTTTGCGATGGCCAACCCCATTCCGGAAATTCAGCCCGAATTAGTTGCCGACAAGGTGGCCGTCATCGCTACCGGACGCAGTGACTACCCCAATCAAATTAACAATGTCTTAGCCTTTCCGGGAATTTTTCGCGGCGCCCTCGACTGTCGAGCCACCACAATTACTGACTCTATGTATCTAAGCGCCGCTGAGGCGATCGCCGCTTTAGTCTCTCCGGCGGAATTAGATTCTGAGCATATCATTCCCTCGGTATTCGATCGCCGAGTAGTCCCTGCCGTCTCTGCCGCTGTCCAACAAGCCGCCCGTCAAGAAGGCATCGCTCGCGCTTAATCCCAGCTATCACTTATCATCTATCATTTATTAGCTAATAGCTATTAGCTATTAGCTATTAGTCATTAGCCAATAACCTTCTTACCGCACGATATACGGCTCCCCGCCCCGGGGAGCCGCTGCTCCTCCGTCCCGGAAATATTCCGCCCCAGAACACCCCACACCCTAGTCAAATCGGCGATCGGCAAAAAAAGTTCCCTCAAAACTAGCAATTCGAGCAAAACCATGTTATAGTAGAAATCTGTGAGGGCATGTAGCTCAGTGGATAGAGCATCAGATTCCGGTTCTGAGGGTCGGGGGTTCAAATCCCTCCATGCTCGTTTTAAATAAATCCTTATAACTTAAGGCTTATAGGGATTGATTGACTATATATCTGATATAAAGTAACTCAGTTTTNNAAAACTGAGTTACTTTATATCAAATTTAGCTTGAGTAAACCCCTAAAATCCTGAGTCTATAAGGGAATAGGTATAAAGCTGGTGAACGGATTTGAACCGATGGCCGCCCGCTTACAAGGCGGGTGCTCTACCACTGAGCTACACCAGCAACGTTTTTTATTATAACAAATAATCGGTGTGATTGGCAAGGGGGTATCGAAGGATCTTCACCCAGTGGCAGATTTCCCGACCCTGGTAAAAATTCCCCCCACTTGGTTTATGATATTCTGTTGGCGCATCACTGAATGGGGTTGACTGTGAAAAACCTGCATAGTTTGAACCACAGTCATAGAAATCACGATCGCCCTTGGAGCAAAATCAAGCAAGCTTTGGCAAAAAAATGGACGCGATCGAAATTACCGGGCTGCGGTATTACGGATATGTTGGGTACTTTCCCGAAGAACAGGTACTTGGTCAATGGTTTGAAGTCGATTTGACCTTATGGTTGGATTTGTCGGTGGTGGGTCAAAACGATCGCCTGGAAGATACTTTAAATTACGCTGATGTGGTGGAACAAGTCCGGCAACTGATGGAAACGGCAAAATTCAAGACCGTGGAACGGTTGAATACCGCGATTATTGAAGCGATGCTTAACTTTGAAAAGGTGCAAAAAGTGCGATCGCGCTTGGTGAAAGTTTCTCCACCGATTCCCGGTTTCCCTGGACATATTGTGATCGAAATGATTCGCGACAAAGATCGAGTTTCTTAACCGCGCGATCTCTAGCCTCTATCTGCTGTATTATATAATAATGGTCTATTCGGCCATGAGGCGATCAATTTGAGACAGAGCGAATTACAGAGCGAATTCCTGACCAATTCCCAAAAAAATCTAGAAATTTCTGGATTTTCTCGATATATTTAACCCCTTTGGCGATCGTCTTAAGTCAAATCAAGCCACCAAATTACGGCTAAGTTGTAATCGGAGAAAAATATGGCAGTTTATGATCCCATAGCAACCCAATACAAACAATTTCGGCAGCAAAATATCTACAGCATCTACTTATATGTTGAGACTTATACTTATTTGCACAAATTGGGGGATCTTTCGGGTAAATCAATTCTCGATCTCGGTTGTGGAGAAGGGATACACAGCCGAAACTTTAAAAAAAATGGTGCAGTCCGAGTAGTCGGGGTAGATATCTCTCCCAAAATGATAGAGTTGGCCAGAGAACAAGAAGCCAAAGAATCCCTGGGAATAGAATATATCGTTAGTGATATGTGCGAACTGGGGACAATAGATAGTTTCGATCTGGTTGGCGCAGCTTTCTCTATCAATCACGCTCAAACCAAAGACCAACTGCGCCAAATGTGCCAAACCATCTATGACAACTTGAAACCGGGTGGCCGATTTGTGGCACTCAATAATAATGTTGCCTTATCTTCAGAGTCGTATAAGCGAATCGAAAAATACGGATATTATAGAAATACTAATCTTTCTAATTTTCAGGATGGAATGGCAATTCCTAGCTTTGCTTTCGATGTGAATGGAGAACAGATCGTAATTGATGACTATTATTTGAGTCAAGAAACTTATGAATGGGCTTTCAAAGAAGTCGGGTTTAAGACAGTCAACTGGTACAAACCCATGATTTCTCCTGAAGGAATTGAAAAATTTGGTCAGGACTATTGGCAAGATTTATTAGATAATCCACCGATGCGATTAATCGAGTGCCAGAAATAATATCAGCTAAATTCCTTCACTATCTAGGCCAAAGTTATGAATTCTCTAACCAATCATTTAATCAATCGCCGCACGTTACTGAAGTACGGTTCTATCTGCATGAGTAGTCTGATAGCTGCCTGTACTCAAAAGAGTCAACTGTCAGGGGGGAATTCTGGCAGCGATCGAGTGACATTAGCTGCAGATTGGACCGCAGTTGCAGAACACGGTGGATTTTATCAAGCTTTGGCAACAGGAATTTACCAAAACCACGGTTTAGATGTCACGATTAGAATGGGTGGGCCTCAAGCAAATGGGACTCAATTACTGATGGGAGGTCTGATTGACTTTAATATGGGGAACCCGATTGACGCAATCAAGGCTGTAGCAGAAGGAATTCCTAAAATCACCGTCGCTGCTATTTTTCAGAAAGATCCCCAATGTTTAATCGCTCATCCTAACCCAGACATTAAAACCTTGGCAGACCTTAAGGGAAAACCTATTTATGTTTCTTCCGCAGCCAATGTCACCTACTGGCCTTTTTTAAAAGCTAAATATGGTTTTACCGATGACCAAAAACGGCCTTATAACTTTAATCCAGTTCCTTTTATCGTGGATAAAAATTCAGCCCAACAAGGTTATATTACCCATGAACCATTAATGATTGAAAAACAGGGGGGATTTAAGCCTTTAGTCTTTTTGTTAGCAGATTATGGTTACTTATCCTATGCTGCTACCATTGAAACCAGAAAAGAACTGGTAGAAAAAAATCCCGATCTAGTCCAACGATTTGTTGATGCGTCTATTCAGGGGTGGTACAGCTATTTACAGAATCCAGATCCGGGTAATAGTCTGATTAAAAAGGAGAATCCAAAAATCACAGATGAAGAACTAGCTTACGGATTAGCAAAGTTCAAAGAGTATGAGATGATTCTTTCGTCAGAGGCTCAAAAGCAAGGGATCGGGACTATGAGTAAGGATCGCTGGAAATTATTGTTTGAAAGTATGGCAGAACTGGGAATTTATGCACGGAATTTGAATTATCAAGATGCGTTTACAGTGCAATTTGTCAATAAGGGAGTGGATTACTATTTAGCAGAGTCTAGTCCCAATTTAATCAGCCAAAAAAACGGGAAAAATCAGCAGCATATCAATTGACTAAAGTATATATTTACTTATATATTTACTTATATATTTACTTATTTACTATGTGCAACGGTGTTGCCCCCTTAGTTAGTATTCTGATTCCAGCCTACCAAGCCGAAAACACGATCGCTGAAACTGTCAAAAGCCTCCTAAACCAGACTTATACAAACTGGGAAGCAGCGATCGGTTCGGACGACGGGGTAGACTATTTATCCGTGCTATCTCGCCACGGCATTGAAGACGGGCGATTGAAACAATCTTACACGGGGGGCTGTGGTAGTGGAGAAGCCCCCGCCCGCAATGCGGCAATGGCCATTTCTACTGGCGAGGTCATCGCCAACCTCGATGCTGACGATGCTTTCCAACCCAACCGTCTGGCAGAACTGCTTCCCCTGGCGATGGAATACGGTGCGGCGATCGACAATACGGGCGTATATAACACAGACTTGATGCTGTATAAGCGTCCCTTCGGCGATCGCACCACCGTTACCTTTGCCACAGCGGATGATATTCTCAAGCCCCGTGTCCCATTCTTCCCCGTCTTCCGTCGGGAATTTTTTGGTCGGGGTTGGACAAAAGTCCCCTTTGCTGCCGATGTCCTGTTCAATCTCGAACTATTAAGCCGAGTAGGGAAAATAGCCATTCACCCTCAGCCCCTTTATCGCTACTACAAGCGAGACAACTCCATCACTCAGTCCGCCAACGCCTTTGAAACCGCCGAACGCTCCTATCAACAAATCCTCACCTTATTAGAAGCAGGAAAACTCGATCTCACCCCAGAAATTCGGCAAATAGCCTACGAAGAATTTTCTCAAAACTTACTCCTCAATCGACTCTTTCGCCGGTATATGGAATCCGGACGATGCCAAAATCTAGAACAATTCCTCGACCAGACCGAAAATGGTCATGCGGATTGGTTAAAACCCGAATTAGAATCAGTTACCCCTTAGATTTTTGAAGATGAAATTACTTTTTGTCTCTAGTCCTGTCAGTTCCTTAAACTCCGGTCGTCTGGGAGGAGTCGCCCTAAATCTCAAGACCATCGCCACAGAAATGATCCAACGAGGGCATCAAATCCAAATCGTTGCCCCTACAGATTCCGCAGTAGCATCTCTACCCGTCAAAGAAATTCCTGGAGAACTGCAACCCTTAATCCCCGAACCCACCTATAACGACCCCGTAATTATTCCCCATAACTCAGTTTTGGCCAATATGTGGCATTATGCCCATCAAGTCCAGGCTGATTATGACCTAATTATTGATTTTGGTTACGAATGGTTGCCCTTTTACTTATCACCCTTCTTTAAATGCCCCGTTCTTCACTATGTCTGTATCGGTTCCTGGACTGGTGTGATGGATCGGGCGATTGAAAGGGTAGCACACCTCTGTCCAGGAACTCTGGGGGCCCATACCAAAGCTCAAGCTGCTACCTACTCAGTCGCCGAATCCTTTAGAATTTTAGGGGGTGCTATTGACCTAACTCAATATCAATTTTGCCCAGAACCTGGAAATGGTTTAGCTTGGGCAGGGCGAATATCAGCAGAAAAGGGACTCGAAGATGCAGTTGCTGCTGCTCAAAAAACTGGTATTCATCTACAAGTATTTGGCTATCTTCAAGATCCAGAATATTGGCAACAGATCTGCCGGGACTATCCCCAGGCTTCCATAGAGTATATGGGCTTTTTACCCACCAAAGAATTTCAAAGCGCATTAGGAAAATGTCAAGCTTTACTGATGACCCATAAGTGGGTAGAAGCTTTAGGTAGGGTAGCACTGGAAGCCCTTGCTTGCGGGGTTCCGGTGATTTCCTATCGTCGCGGTGGCCCCTCAGAAATTGTGGTAGATGGTCGAACGGGTTGGTTAGTAGAACCTGATAACCTAGATGAATTAATTGCAGCCATCAAGGGGATTAACCAAATCGATCGCCATATCTGTCGCCAACGGGCAGAGATGGAATATTCTTTATCAATCTTTGGAGATAGATTAGAGCAATGGTTTCAAGATGTTTTGCCACAGAAATAACCGAAACATCCCTATAAATCTAGCTCTTGTCGTCGAATTTTACAGGCAAAATCAATATGTTTAAACCTAATTTATGGTAATTTAGGCAAGAGGTCTAATATATTCACCCCCATCCAGAGTGATTGTGCTACCCGTCAAAAAATCTTGTTCGAGTAAAAACAGCACGCTATCTGTCACAACCTTAGTATTACCAGGAATTTTTAATGGAATATGCTGCTGTGCATAATCTTCCATAAACTTTTTAGGGTCTGGGGCCATCGGGTCTTCAAGAATTTGTCCGAGTGCGACAGCATTTACGGTAATCCGGGGAGCTAATTCTAAAGCCATCATTTGTGTCATATCCCACAAGCCCCGTTTGGTCAAACGATAGGCAAAATGGTCTGTATTGGGGTGGGGAATGCGAGCATCATTAATATTGATGATTTTTCCTTGACTGTCTGGGGGAATTTGCTTGGCAAAGACTTGAGAAAGTTGAAATGGCGCACGCAGGTTAATCGCCAAAATTTTATCCCACAAAGCAACGTCAATCTGGTTAAATCTATCTTCTTCTGGGAAAATAGAAGCACTATTAATCAGGATATCAACTTGACCAAAGGCTTCAACAGCTTTGGGCATTACCATATCCGTGGCAGAGGGGTCTGCCAAATCTGCGGAGTAGGTAATTCCACGCCGTCCCAAGGATTCTACTTGGGCTTTAACTTCTGCTGCCGCATCCGCAGAGTTGCCGTAATGAATAAAGACGTCGCACCCAGCTTTAGCTAGAGCAATCACCAGCGCACGTCCTATCCGAATGCCACCCCCTGTAACCAGGGCGACTTTTCTATTTAAATCCATTGTCTTTTTTAGATGATGTCTATTAATCTACCAAACCAGAAAATGAGCTTTTTGACAAATCTCGATACAATAAAATTATGTGGTCAATTTAGCTGCTTTATTTTTGAGTTTATGGTTGATCACACTGAAAAATTGGACACAGAACCTATGCTTAGTGCGATCGCCCTTGGCAGCAACCTGGGTGACTCTCTAGTGATACTAGAATCCGCCCTGAAAAATCTTGATCAAACTCCTGGGATTACCGTTAAAGCCAAATCCAGTTGGTATCAAACCGCTCCCGTTGGGCCGCCACAACCGGATTATCTCAATGGTTGTGCTATTTTAGAAGTGCAGCTAACTCCAGAAGAATTGCTAGAAACTTTACTGGGAATTGAACGTCAGTTTGGGAGAGTTCGCCTAGAGCATTGGGGACCCCGAACTTTAGACTTAGATTTATTACTATTTGATCAATTAATTCTGGAAAGTCCAACGTTGCAGATCCCCCATCCCCGCATGACTCAGAGAGATTTTGTTTTGAGGCCATTAGCGGAAATTGCTCCGCATTGGATCGAACCCGTTTCCGGTATGGCGATCGCGCAACTTTTAGAGCAATTAAACTCTGCTGAAGGTAATCGATCTAATTCAGATATAACTGAGCAATATTTTGATGGAGATAGTCCTCAATTAAAATCCGAGTATAAGTATTAAGAGGATACTCCATTGCTTCTTGGGGAGTCACCCAAGCCCATGCTTCGATTTCTTCATTGGGAATAATCGTTTCCTGGGTCGAAAGTGCATAATAGTTCACCATGATAAAATGGGCTTCTTTAAAAAACTGTGGATCGAGAACCGCTTCTTGTAACAAGGCAAAGCGGACTTGGGTCAACTCTAGACCCACTTCCTCTTGGAATTCTCGAATCACAGCGTCAATCAGACTTTCCCCCCATTCTACTTTCCCTCCTGGGACTCCCCAGGTGCCGCGCCACTTCGTAGTTCTGACAATCAAAATTTGTCCGCGAGAATTCACGACGAGTGCGCCTACAGTCGTCAATGGAAAATGTTTTTGCATTGATGTTTTTACATTGATGATTTTGCAATTGTGGTTAGATTTTGACCGTTCACAACGGACATTCACCGAGCGATCGCGAATTAAGATTAAATTTAGTCATCGGATTGTACTCAGAAGAATTAAAATTCCGAAATCCTCATCAATCAATCCTAATCAAGAGTTTTGCTGATGATTGGTCGAGGCGATCGCCCCGGTAATTCTTCAAGATACATAAGATATTTAACTATACAATTCAACGGGGGATCGCCAAAAATTAACATATCTTTACATTAACCTAAATATACTAAATATATATGCTTCATATATGGTTCTGAACCCTCTGAGCAAACACTAATTACCTGAATCAGGGAATTTAATTATGAGCAAGCCATGAAATTACCGAGTTGGCTATTGCCAAAACGACCCTAAACCATTAACAATAGTTATAGTTGTATAAATCCGTGAAAACTTATGGGAGCCAAGCCCCACTATGAACAAATCGTATCCAATCAAACGTCGCCAATTCATAAAACTGAGTTCTTTAGCTTTAGGCAGTAGCCTTTTCACCGCTTGTACTCAGTCAAATTCTCCATCCTCCAGTTCAGAATCAACCGAAAAACTGGATAAAATTAAATTTCTGCTTTCTTGGAAAGCCGAAGCAGAATATGGCGGCTTTTATCAAGCATTAGCAACGGGAATTTATCGCCAACATGGACTAGATGTCACCATTCAACCGGGGAGTCCGCAAACTAATACAACCCAGTTGTTGATGGGAGGGGTGATTGATTTTACGATCGGAGGTGGTATTGATGCTATTAAAGCAGTACAAGAAGGGATTCCGAAAATAACAGTGGCGGCTATTTTTCAAAAAGAAATCCAAGTTCTTTTAACTCATCCCGGAGTCGGCAATGATTCTTTTGAGCAATTAAAAGGAAAACCAATTTATCTGACTATTGGCGCTTATTATTGGCAGATACTCAAAACTAAGTATGGGTTAAGTGATGACCAAAAACGCCCTTACAATTTTAATGTAAGCCCGTTCTTAGTGGATAAAAACTCCGCCCAACAAGGTCTTTTAACTTCTGAACCTTATACCATTGAAAAAGAAGGCGGATTTAAACCCAATATCTTACTTTTAGCCGATGCGGGATATAATCCTTATGCCTTTACCATAGAAACCACCAAAAAATTAGTCGAAACCAATCCAGATTTAGTGCAACGCTTTGTTGATGCCTCAATTAAAGGATGGTATAGTTATCTGGAAAATCCTCAACCCGCAAATGAACTGATTAAAAAAGATAACCCGGAAATGACCGACGATTTGATCGATTATGGACTCAATAAGTTAAAAGAATATGAGGTAATTATATCAGGAGATGCCAAAACTCTGGGCATTGGGGCGATGACCGACCAACGCTGGGAAAATTTATTTCAAAATTTAGTGGCGGTGGGTGTTTTTGATGCGAACACGGATTATAAACAGGCTTATACCCTCCAGTTTGTGAATAAGGGCGTGGATTATTATCAAAATTCCTAGGCCAATATACCCGATATATACTGGATATATACCCGATCTATAGAGTGAGTGAATCACCGATGAATTCTCAACCTTTAATTACCTTAAGTCAGGTGAATAAGTTATTCGACAATGGCACCGTCGCCCTGACTGACTTAAACCTGGCAATTAATGCCGGTGAATTTGTTAGTTTGGTAGGGCCTTCCGGTTGTGGAAAAAGTACCCTACTTCGGATTATTGCCGGACTGACTAATCACAGTTCAGGCACGATTCAATGGCATGATATTACTGCTCAAGAAAATCTCTCCTTTGTCTTCCAAGAACCGGCATTGATGCCTTGGGCTACGGTGCGGGAAAATGTCCGTTTACCCCTAAAATTAGCCAGAATCTCGAAAAATATTGCGGATCCGGCAATTAACAAATCCCTGCAATTGGTTGGGTTAGAAAAGTTTGCTAAATCTTATCCCCGTCAGCTTTCTGGAGGGATGAAAATGCGGGTATCCATTGCCAGAACTTTAGTGACCTCTCCCACGGTGTTACTTATGGATGAACCTTTTGGGGCTTTAGATGATATTACCCGCACTCAATTAAATGTGGAGTTACTTAATTTATGGAGTCAACAAAGTTGGACAATTATTTTTGTCACCCACAATATTTATGAAGCGGTCTATTTATCCAATCGGGTGGTGGTCATGGCACCCCGTCCCGGTCGAGTGGTGGCGGATATTGCGATCGCTCAACCCTATCCCCGTTCGGAAGAATTTCGTACTTCCGTTCTCTATTCCCAATATTGTCAGCAAGTAGCCCATGAATTATCTCAAGGAATGATGGGTCAAGAGTCGATTTGACGGTTATTTACAACAACTGGAGAAAGGATTGTATGAATTTGTTGAAAAAATTATTCCGGGAAAAAATCAGAGTTAAAGATTTACTATCTCTAGATATTATCGCCCCGATTGGAGTAGGAATTTTGATGATATTTACCTGGGAGTTTTTGGTAAATCTTACTGGGATACCTCCCTATCTTCTACCCTCTCCCAGTCGAATTATCCAAACCTTAATTAGTGACTGGTTTCTTTTATTCCCCGCTTTGCTGATTACCATAAAAATTACTATAATAGCTTTTTTTTATGCAGCCGGTTTAGGGTTATTAATTTCCATGCTTATGGCTCAGAGCAAATGGATTGAAAAAAGCTTATATCCTTATGCGGTGATTCTGCAAACAATGCCGATCGCGGCGATCGCGCCTTTAATCATTATTTGGCTGAGAAACAATACCTTTGCTGCCTTGGTACTTTGTGCTTGGATCGTCGCCTTTTTTCCCATCATTTCTAATACCACTTTTGGTCTGAATAGCATCGATCCGAACTTGCGGGATCTGTTTCGTCTGTATAAAGCGAATCCCTGGCAAACGATGGTGTATTTAAGACTACCTAGTGCGTTACCCTATTTTTTATCCGCCTTACGGATTAGCGGTGGTTTATCATTAATTGGCGCCGTCGTCGCCGAATTTGTCGCCGGAACCGGAGGCACGAATTCGGGATTAGCTTATCAAATGCTCATCGCTAGTTATAATTTACAAATTCCTCGTATGTTTGCGGCTTTAGTGATGATTAGTGGGCTGGGAATCTTGATTTTTTTGATTTTGAACGCTTTCTCAAACTTACTTTTAGGAAAATGGCATGAAAGCTCGATTAAACGAACACCCTAAATTATAAGATATCTATAAAATATAAGTGATAAAATATTCGGGCGATCGCCGCCGTTTCTTTTCTTGGGGACTTAGAAACCGGGTTTTTTTTTGGTTCCACACTTAACTGTGATATCCACCACAGAAACCCGGTTTCTTTTGTTGGAAAAAAAGCGATTCCCGCAAAATAAGGCAAACGCACCAATACCCCATATATAGATTCGTTGCGTAAGTCCTATAGTAGATGGTGTAGTGGTGATGCTGCCAGTTCCCAGCCATACTTCCCGTCTGTTTGCAAAGCATCGCCATCTCTGGGATGGAGTTGATGCGATCGCATACGTCCGGGGGGAACGGGAGTCATAGCGCGATTAGAATACTTGGAGGGTGTTGCTGTTGCTTTAGACAGCGTGATTTTTATTTACGCTCTAGAGGATAGGATTTCAAAGGTGAAAGAATATACATTTAAACTGGATGATTCAATCGGTCAATTTGTTGAACAGTTCCAAGACTATGGTTTTCAAGATTCGAGGGAACTGGTTATGGCAGCGCTTAAAAGATTGCGCTCGGCTTTAGAATCCTCTAAATTAGAGGAATCAGCCACCCTCTATGCGGAAATCTATGAAGAGGAGCCAGAGTTACAAGCACTAACTGAAGCCGGGTTAGAAGAATGGCCGAAAGAATAAAGCTCAAGCGTGGGACAATTATTGATGTTAATTTCGACCCCACTAAAGGTTCAGAAACGGGAAAAATTAGACCTTGTATTGTGGTGACAAATAACACTTACAACGAGCGAGTTCCGGTGATTCAAGTTGTCCCAATTACCGCATGGAGCGACAAAAAAGCTAAAATTACAACAAATGTCGAGATTTTGCCTTCGTCAGGGAATGGATTGACTAAACAATCTATTGCCGATTGCTTGCAAACCCGCCCGATTGATTATCGCTCTCGCTTGGTGGCAATTCGAGGTGAACTGGAACCAGAACTTTTGCTAAAAATTGATAATGCTCTCCGAACCGTGTTTGCTTTGTAGAAAAAAGACGGCGTGCTTTTTGATCTAAATTCGATACAGGCGATCGCCCTCTCAAGTGACTTAGAAACCGGGTTTCTTTTTTGGTGACACAGCAGGGGCGACGAGCGCATTCGCCCCTAAATATTCATAAAAAAAACCCGGTTTCTTTGCTTGTGCCTAACCGCATAGAGAAAGCTTACCGCCCACTAATAGCGTCTCGCTCGATCTTTTATCGTAATAATGTCCGAAAACCGGCTTGAATAAAATGAATATCTGAGGTGACAGCATCAATTAAGTTTTGCTGTTCCATAACGATAAACGAAAGACAATCGACTAATCCCCATTTTTTGTCGGATCTGGACTCATATAAATTTAATCCTTGTTCAAAGAGTTGAGGCGTGATATTTACAATTGAAATATTATCAGTTTTATAGCATTTTTGAATAAAAGCAGCCACTTTATGACGATCGTAGGTGCTGAGTGCATTACCAACTTCCATGAATATGGCTTCGGTGATCCAGACTTATTGTGCATTTTTGACCCGAGGGAGTAGTTGCATGGCTGGAGAATGATATTGGTCACGGGGATTAAGAATTGCTTGAATGAACACCGTGTCTAAAAAAAGTCTATCTTTGCTCATATTTTACGGTTTTTACTGTTTCGTTTGGGTGTACCATATAAATAATGATCGTGTTCGCTAGACCAATCTTCCGGTGCTTCATAAGTTCCAGCCATGTCTTCTAGCAAATCCCAAGCATTTTTATCCGTTGGTTCAGTCTGTTGTTCTTGAGAAATAATCTGGATTGTATAACGGGTATTGGGTTCTAGATTGAGGTGAGTTTCTGGATAAAACGCTGAACCATCGTAAGTGACTGTTACTTTTTCTAACATACTTGAGTTTCTGGTTGTGTGTTTCTTTATATTATACCACTCATTAGCTCGCCCATCTACCCCGATCGCCCCCTTAAGAAACCTCAGAAACCGGGTTTCTTTTCTGGTTCCACAGTAGGGGCGACGAGCGCATTCGCCCCTACATATTCACAAC